>CAZQTW010000013.1:0-112001 GCA_964596165.1 uncultured Planctomycetales bacterium
AAGATGGCCGGTTTTCAGGTGCCCATCACTGGCCGGTTTTGGGTGCCCCCTGACATCGCGCAAGACCCGAACCGCCGCCCGTACAACGTCCGCATGCCCGTGGCTATCCGAAAGGACTCCGACGATCATCGAAGACTGTTCCCCTTCTACGCGTTTTCCCATCTTCCGCGGCCCGCTCGCTGTGGTCAACAAGCGTCACCCCATTCCCGATGCCTGGACGTGGCGCCCTTGACCCGAGGGACAGTGTCGCTAGAATACGATTCGGCGTAGGCCTTCTCGTCGTTTGGCAGCGTGAGGGTGTCCGGCACGTACCTGGCAAAGGGCCTATTCGTGCAAGCGCCGCTAGCTCAATTGGATAGAGCATCGGTCTACGGAACCGAAGGTTGGAGGTTCGAGTCCTCCGCGGCGCGTGACACAAGTCATTTTAGTTCAAAACGTTGCACCAAGTTGTTCCAGCGCCTTTTTGTTTCTCAGGACATGGTTTTTTCGCGAACTGCGCCCCCCCAATCTGTCCCCTGTGGCTATCAAAAACCTCCTCCGAAGCCCTCTAATCGTCTTGAGAACCGCTGGTCGACCCCGCCGCGCGTGACGCAAGCGGCTCCTAGACACCCACAGCATGACCGAGATCCTAGCTTTCGCCGTCTTCTCACAGGTTCATGGGGGACGAGGACGCTTCGTTGATCTTTGGAGAACGACCAGTTGCCGGCAGAGGGCCAGGTTTTCCGCCGCGATGGTCACACGACCGAACACCAAACCTCGGAGCAAGCACAACATCATCTTGACGACGCCCATTTCGTCCTCCAGGTTCTAGCTTCGTGCGGGTGGATGGTAGCCGATGCACCTTCGAACCGGGAGTCACGTAAGTCCTGTACCATCAACGAGGACGGAGTTTTCGGGAGAGACCGGAGATCGCACGCTTGGCGATGCAGGTTGCGGTGAACGGGAATCGGAGCTTATCGTCGAGGTCGTAGTACCAACCCATCGCCCGCTCTTCCGCACCATAGGCGTCGACCACGATCTCCATCTCGATGCGATGCTCCCGCTGTTCATCACGCGTTGACTTACGCTTCGCCACGAAGATGCTCCCTGTGTACTGATCGGTCTGCTGCTCCTCAATCGGCGGGCATGAGCTGCGCGTTCTGCCCGATTATTGCGGGTTCATTGCGGGTTTTGCGCCTTTGTTGCGGCATACCGTGTCCCGCGTCCCGTCTTGCGGAGGCGTACCAGAATGCCACGATCGACGAGTTCCTTCAGGTCGAGGCTAGCCATCCGCTCCTTGACCCCCGCAATGGCACGGTACTCCTGGTTGCCGATACTCCCATGCTCTTTGACGTAATTGACGGCGGCGACTAGACGATCGCTCAGCCCAAGCGCTCGCAGCCGATCCTCGCTCAACAGGTCCTTTGAGAAGACCACGAGAAAACCGCCGACATCCTCTCGGAAATCCGGTTCGGGAAGCCCCTGTTCGCGGCAAAGCCGACGCATGCGGCCGATGCCGGTGCCCCAGCTTTCGATCAACCCGGCAAAGAAGAACGTCTCTGCCAGGAACGGATTCCGGGGCCGGGAGCCGTGTGGTTCCCTAAGCAGCTTGGCGAGCGTCATGCCCGGAGGCAACTCGCCCGGGCTCCAGATCCGGATGGAATCCTCTTCGACCCGCACCTGGATGTGCCCGGACGCCGTGTAATCTCGATGAATCAGTGCATTGATGATCGCCTCGCGAAGGGCGTCGAGCGGATACTCCCAGATGTCGTGGCGCTGAAGGCCTTCGACCGTCGGAGCGGTGGAACGGATCTCCTGTCTGACTTGCAGGTAGCCGCGGAGCGCATCCATCGTGGCCTCGAGCTGTTCCCAAAGAGTGCCGTCCAGGAAGCGGTTGTCGAGAATGACCTCGCCTTTGAACCGTCCGATTTGGAGGCGGGCCGAGGAACACGCCTGCCGAGGCCGCTTGCCGAAGAGGAGCACCGCCCCTTTGGTGAGGAAGCTGTCCGACACGAGGTCCAGATTCTCCAGGGCCCGCTTCGGGGGATCCTTCGGGCTGAGCCTTGGAAGACGTCCTTGGGCAATCCGGGCAAAGCGGCGAAACGCCGCGTTGTTGAGGCCCCTGAGAGTGACTCTGCTGGGCAAGCCGTCCCACGACTCGCCGAGTTGCTCCATGAGCCGCCGGCCAACCTGATCCGGCGTCATGTCGCGGTTGGTGGTACCGACGCGCGTCAAGTACCGACCGCGACAAGGTGTGGGTATCGTTGTCGGATCGACCTGGAGGACGAGCACGTTTGTTCGACCACGCTTTTCGACCCGAACGCGGGGACGCAACCCGAGCGTCTGGACGACCTGATTGATGATGCATTGTTGTTCATCGTCGGAAACGCTGCACCCGACCGGCCGGCCATCATCGGCGATCCCCACGTAAACCGTGCCGCCCTTGTGGTTGGCAAACGCAGCGAGAGCTTCAGGGGCGCCGTCGTTCCATCGTTCCTTGAGCTCGACGCTCTCGCTTTCCTGGTGAACGAATCGGGCCATGGTGTTACCAGGATACCACAACCTGTAACGGGGAAGGAGGTTCGCTTCTGAGACCGTTGAGAGTCCGCGTGTCCTTCCCGAAGACCGCATCCGCAGCGATTCAATACTGGCCGGGCTCATAATCCACTTCGCCGCGCGTGATCCAACCGGCTGCAGGGTACCGACGGCTTGATTGAGATCACAACCTCAGCCCTGCTCACTGGGGTGCGCAGGGCAAGACGGCCCTCGCACTGCGCCCAATCAGTACCGAGTTGCTCGACAGATTCAGGCCGCCAGCGCGTATCAGTAGTGTGCCCCCATGCCTGTAAAATGGTACCTGTGCCTACCGAAAACCTCATCCGAAGCGATTCAATCCTGGCGGAACCGCTGGTCCACCTGGGCGCGTGCAACGCATTCTGCTCATCGCCGCCGACATCATGATCTAGGCAGCAGTCTGCACGGCAGCCCGGGGAGAACGACTTGGAATTCGAGTGAATCTGCACTGCGTAGGCGAGCGTATTCAAGCCGCGCGGGTGTATCGGTGGTGCAGGCCCCCCACGTGTGGAATGGCAACAACCTTCCCCTTCTCGATAGGCTCGACGTCCCATGGTTCAGGAACGTTCCGGTCCGGCGAGAGAAGCGTCCGTGATCTGCGGTAGTAGTCGAATTAGCCGGTGAGGATACGAATCGCCACGTCTAAGACGTAGCAGTTGGTTGCCGTTACCTGTTACAGTCGAGGTCGTGCCGAGGTCCCGATCATGCCCGAAGTCTTCAGGTGCGAAGGGTATGTTTTCTTCTTCTATGCAAACGAAGGGCATGAGCCCATGCATATCCACGTTCGCCGGGCGAGGCTTCGCCAAGTTCTGGATTGAACCCCTTGAGTTGGACTATGCACGGGGTCTCAGAACGGGCGAGTTGGCAAGGGTTGAGGCCCTCATCGCCGAGAACATCAGCCACATAAGGGAGAAATGGCATGAAGCGTTTGGCACTTGAGTTGGAAAAAGCCACTCGAGTCTGGGTTGAGGGTACCTGGGTTTGCCTGCGCCTTGAGGATGAACGAGAAGTTCGGTTTCCGGTGTCCAAGAACCGGCGACTGAAAGACGCGCCTCCGGCGGCGTTGGCCAACGTGGAATTGATCTGCGATGTCACAGGAATTCATTGGCCGGATCTCGACGAAGACCTTTCGGTTGCCGGCATCCTGGAAGGACGCCTGGGGGCGTCGTAAGGCCGTACGTTGCCTACACCTCACAGGTTTCAGCCTACTGCTGTCCCCATCCCGAATGCCTCACCTGCGGGCCCGAGTTCTACTGCCATGCCCAGGCCGAACTGTGCCCCCTTTCTGCATAACGCTGGGATCTACAGCCCAGAAACCGCTGAATTCCTTAGGAAACTCACGGGCATACGGCACAGACCTATGTCAGATCTGACCCACACCACCTGGCCGTCAGCTGCGAGATGAGATACCGAGTCGGACGGTATGGGATTCGAAGTCTGCAATCGAGGACCGGGAAGGCGGCGCGTCATGGTTCCTTCACAGCCAAGGGATGCAACATCCCAGGTGACAGGACCCTTCCGCTGAGTGAGGCCAGCAGCGGATCCTGCTTGATGACCTGGCGCGTCTTGAGCCGCTTCTGGTCCCAACTCAGGTCGCGATCCTCATCGTCGATCTGCGCTCGGCGTTGCCGCATCCACTGAACGGCGTCAAACGTCTTGTTCATCGGGCAAGACCTCCTTGGGCGACCTAATGTCGATCGGGCGATAACCCCGTTCGAGATTCACAGCGCCGAACAATCGTATTTTACCAACGTTCACGATGTGTTTGAAGTTCCAGCTAACGAGCACGTCTGCCGCTGCGACGGTGGCGAGGGCCACGTGGAGGCAATCAGCCCTGCTGCCCGGCCCGACAATCCCGTGTGAAAGATATGCCTCCGCCAACGCGTCAGCTTCATCTGAGTCGGTCAGAACGATCCTGTACGGATCCGGTACTTCGTGCAGCCGTCCACGCACGCGTTCGGGGGCACCCGCAAGTTCGCGCAGCGTGTGCTCGGACAACAGCATGGTATAGGTCCCACGGACGAAGACCCGCCACAGAGCCAACCTATCGGCTGCAAACTCCAGTTCTTGACGATCAGAACGCTGGGCACAGGGGGTTGGATTAGAGGGTTGCGGAAACACGCGGAGACTTCCGCGTGCTCATGCCAACCTCCTGCTCAAGTGGGCCGCATCCAAAGAGAATCGCAAGCGGTTCTTCCCGAAACCGATCGATCCCGCCTAGGTCGAGGCCCTTCCCGAAATCTCGCCGAAGGACGCCCGAAGGCTCAGAACGTTTTCCCGCTTCTACAGGCGACCGGTCGTCCAGAACCGGGTCGTCAGGGCACTGGCCGCAGCCGTGGCAAGGCTGAGTATCGCCGGATACAAATCGGCACTGGAAAGGAAGCGACGCCGAGGTATAACGTGAATCGGCAGGGTTCAAGAACGAGTACGGGCTCCGAGCCAACCGCCCTCTACGACGCCGAAACCGCATTTTGGCAAAGTGCCTGTCCCCGTTTTTGAACCCGTAAATCGGTTCGGACCGGCACCGTTCTTGCGGCGTTTGGGTCAGGACAGCTTCGTCCCGTTGGGTGACCGACCGCCCCGGAGGCGAAGCGGCAACGTGTCGAAGAGATGAAAGGCCATTGCCCGTGATCCCACTATTCGAGAGGTACCGCTCGTTGCAGGATCGGATTCCGTACGTCTCTCTGGCCGATCTTCCGACACCGGTGGAAAGGCTTGATCGATTGGGAGCGGATCTCGGTCTGGATCATCTCTACATCAAGCGCGACGACCTCAGCTCCCGGACCTACGGCGGCAACAAGGCGCGGAAGCTGGAGTTCCTCATGGGCCGCGCCCTTCAGGCCGGCGTCGGCGAGGTCCTGACCTTCGGCAGTGCGGGATCGAACCATGCCCTGGCCACCGCCGTCTGCGCACACCAACTGGGCCTGCGGAGCATCTCGATGCTGATGCCCCAGCCCAACGCCCGGTACGTCGGCCGCAATCTCCTGGCCGGCTATCACTATGGGGCCGAGCTTCACCAGCATCGAAACGCGGTGACCATCAGGCTCGCCACGGTCTACCAGCTCCTCCGGCACCGACTGAAACACGGCCGGTTCCCGCAGATCATCCCCCTGGGCGGATCGTCACCCCTGGGCACGATTGGCTTCGTGAACGCCGCGTTCGAATTGAGCCGGCAGATCGCCGACGGCCTGCTGCCGGAGCCGGACCGGATTTACGTCGCAACGGCAACGATGGGGACAGCGGCGGGGTTGATGTTGGGGCTTAAGGCCGCGAATCTCAAGACACAAATCGTTCCGGTCCGAGTCCTCGGCGAGAACTTCACCAACACGCGCAAATTCACCCGTCTTTTCGACGATACCAACGCCCTACTCTGCGCAGCCGATCCTTCGTTTCCACGGCATTCGCTCTCCGAAGACGAGGTGCCGATACGACACGACCAGTTCGGACAAGCGTACGCCCTTTTCACCGAGGCGGGGACGAAGGCTCTGAAGCGTCTGGAAGCGTCCGAAGGAATCCACTTGGAGGGAACCTACACGGGAAAGGCTCTTGCCGCTCTCGTCGCGGACGCCGAAAACGGGACGCTGCGCGATAAGACCGTCCTATTCTGGAACACGCACAACTCCCGGAGCTTGTCCGATGCCGTAGAGGGCGCCGACTATCGCCGGCTACCACGATGCTTCCATACGTACTTCGAGCGAGAGGTCCAGCCCCTGGACAGGCCCTGCCGCGGGTGATTCCGGCTCGGGCGCACGAACCTCGTCGTGCCCACCCGGCGCGGACCGGCCACGATCGGAATGAAGCGACGAGGCTCCTCACCAAGACGGTCAACGTGACAGACCTCGGTAAAACTGACAGCCCATTGGAATCGTGGATAGTCTGAGGCATCCTGGGACGTGTTTGTAACTCTTTCTTCTGCAAGGTGATGTCGCCCTGTCCTCCACGGGATGGTTCTGGCACGCAGCTTGCTTAAGACTCAGACGGCACGTTGAAACGGCCAAAGAAGCCGGGTACGGAAGCTGGACGTCTCGAAAGAGCGGCAAAGTGACCGGGCCTGTAAGACTTTTTCGGCATCGGTTTTGACGCGTCGCAGATTATCAGTGCCACCGCGGACCTTGCGGTGAGCCGGATCTTCCCGAACCCACCAGCGACGCATAGCGGCCTCGACGTCCCGCTTCGAGCACTGAGCCTCGACGGGCCCGTTCGTCTGCGCGGCCACACGGTCGTGGATCATGGGGTCGCGCGAGCACTGAAACTCGTCGAGGAAGAGTCACCCAAGGCGGAGGTTAGACGCACCCGGCCACGACCAACCCGGGCTCGGCGGAGAGCCCGGAAAACGATGTGTAACTGGTGGCATGATCTGGGTAACCGGGAGGTGTACCAATGCTTGCGAGAACAATGAACCCGTTTGCAGCGTTAAACGAACTCAGGAGAGAGATGGATCGGATCTTCCAGGGGTTTGGCCCGCGCTTCGCCGACGGATGGTTCGAGCGCCCCACGGGCTTTCCCGCGCTCAACATCTGGGAGGACGGCGACTGCCTGTACGCGGAAGCCGAGATCCCCGGCGTGAGCCAGAACGACATCGAGGTCTACGCCGTCGGCAACGAATTGACCATCAAAGGAACCCGCAAACCGAGAGAGGGCGACGACGTGTCGTATCACCGCAGAGAGCGGGGCACGGGTGAGTTCGCACGCATCGTGGCGCTCCCCGTCGAGGTCAACGCCGATAAGGTCCAGGCGTCCTTGAAGGACGGTGTGCTGACCATCACGTTGCCGAAGGCGGACGAGGCCAAGCCCAAGAAGATCTCGGTCAAGACGAGCTGAGACCGGTCTGAGGACGAAACCGGATGACATCCGATGGAAGGAGGTTGAGCAATGAGTACCGCTATGACAACCAAGAAGGAAGAAGAGAAGATCGCCCGGGTTGAGAGAACCCGCGACCGAAGGACCTACACACCCAACGTGGACATCATCGAGACCGCCGACGAATTCCTCGTTCTGGCGGACATGCCGGGCGTCACGGCCGACGCCATCGACATCCAATACGAGCAGGGTGTCCTGACGATGCACGGCAAGGTTGAACCCCGGCAGGATGAGGACAACACGAGTTACCTGCTGTGCGAATACGGCGTGGGTGACTTCTATCGGTCCTTCCGTCTTGGCGAAGGCGTCGATCCCGACAAGATCGAAGCACGGTTGAAAGAAGGTGTGATGGAGCTCCATTTGCCCAAGAGCGAGGCCAGCAAGCCCAAGAAGATCACCGTCAAGACATCGTGACGCCTGATCGGGCGATGACGCAACGGCAATCGGAGTCGTCAGAAGGGAGGTTGTACGCATGAAACTCATACCCTGGCGAAACAAACGCGAGGACAAGGGTGGCGCAGCGGTCGAAGAACACCCGCTGGCCCGTTTTCGCGATGAAATGGATCATCTGTTTGACCGGTTCTGGCGGGACCCCTGGGGTACGGGCTTGGCCGACGCATTTCCTTCAGGCTCGGCCCTGGGTCTGAGGATGAATCTGGCGGAATCGGAAGGCGAGGTGACGGTCACGGCGGAATTGCCCGGCGTCGACCCCAAAGACGTGGATATCAGCGTCAGTGACAACCTACTGACCATCCGCGGCGAAAAAAAGCAGGAGAAGGAAGACAGGAAGCGCAACTATCACTACGTCGAGCGACGCTTCGGCAGCTTCCATCGGAGCATACAACTGCCCAGCTCAATCGACGCCAACAAGGTCGACGCCAGCTTTAAGAACGGAATCTTGACCGTGACCCTCCAGAAGCGGCAGGACGCCAAGCCGAAACGAATCGCGGTCAAGACCAATTGACGCGGGCGCTCGGGCAAACCGAGGTTTCAGAGTCATGCCGGGTGCCGGCCCCTCGGAGGCAACGATGGATACATCGGCCCCGAGGGGCAGCGGCAGGGTGTGCCTCCGGAACCGAATCTTGGGAACAAGCCAACTCATCGGCAGCAAGTGATTCTCCAGGTAAAACCATGGCAAGGAATTACTACCTCATCCTCGGCGTAAGTTCCGGGGCCAGCCCGGAAGAGATCAAACAGGCCTATCGCCAGAAGGCACTTCAGTTTCACCCCGACCATTACGGCGACGATCCGGGTCCGTTCTTGGAAATCCAGGAGGCCTACGCCGTTCTGAGCGATCCTGTGCAGAGGACACGTTACGACATGCAGATTGCACCCAGGTCGGCCGGCATGTCCCTGCGCGGCGCGAGAGCCGAGCGGATGGAACGAATGCGACGACCGGTGGAGCCCATCGAACCCCTGGGGCCGCCCTTCGATGTCCGTGAGGTCTCTCTTACCGAGTCTTTCCAATCGTTCTTCCCCTCCTTTGAAGAGGTTTTCGAAAGGTTGTGGAGCAATTTCGTCGAAACCGCGAGACCCAAGTCGGAGCGACCGGAAAGTCTGACCGTCGATGTGCCGTTGTCTCGGGAGGAAGCCTTGGTGGGCGGGCAGATCCGGGTCATGGTACCCGCACGGTGTCAGTGCCCTCGGTGTGGCGGCTACGGGGGGGTCGGACCGTATGAGTGCTGGCAATGCGGCGGCACCGGCCGCGCGACGGGAGAGTTTCCCGTGGATGTTCGCTATCCGCCGGGTACCCGACACGGACACACGGTCACCGTCCCGCTACGGCACCTGGGCATCCGCAACCTTTACTTGACCGTCCGCTTTGGTGTGTGTTGACCCGGACGGCACGGTCGGCGGCCCGGTCGCCGACGAACACCCCATCCGCAGGCTTGAATGCCGTCGGTCTGAACGGGCGAAGGGTGCCCCGATGTGCGCCTCTTCCGTGCGCGCCTTTGGGCAAGCAGATCCCCGCAGGCCGCGCGGTGCCCCAGAGCTGTTGCGTGCCCCCCATGTTTATTTGCAGACCGCCTCCACGGCCGGCGGATCCTCCCCCGAAAGAGCGGTACGTCCCGTGCGGTCAGCGGGGACGGGATTCTCGACACCTGCATGATTCTCTCACCGCCGGGAAAGGTGGTCCGGATACTACGACACCCTTACTCCAGCAGCGCTACGAAGCCCGCTGGTTCGAAGTGATGATCGCCCGTGAGCGCCTCCCTGATGCCGTGGCGCGCCATGGCGGCAAATGAGATGCAGTCCGTCAGTGTCCAGTCTTTGTCCTGGCGGTTCGAATACAACTCGAACCCCTCATCGAACAGGGATTGCTCCAAAGGCAAGATCGTCACTCGCGGATGCGAACGAAGGAACTTCACCAAGGCAACGACCTCCGTCCGGCGGGAGGGCTCCGCCAGGCCGTCGGCCTGTTCCGTCTAGACCCATGGTGTTGTTACTATTTTTGCCTTGAGAGATCGCGAGACATCCACGGCGGCCCGGTGGGCCTCATCGTCTTAGTCCAACAGGGCAAAGAAGAAGCTATCAGCGAACCATGTCGTCATTTGCGAGGGGCTCCGTGAAGGTAACGATCGTGGTTGCTCGCCATGTCCGCTGGCATACCCCTAACGGTCCCGGCAAACTGCAGGAGCCCCTTCCGGAGGCTTTCAAAGACCTCCTCCTCGACCACCGGCTCTACCCGCACGGATGCACCCTCGGGTAGTCTTGCGGGTTCATCCAAAACCACCACCACACCGTTCTTCACGTGGCCGCGATACGTCATGATAGTGCCCCCTATGCACGCCAGTGAATCTGATTGTAGCATACTACGTGCGTGGATGAGCACGCATTCCACTCCATAACCGTGGGGGCGCAACACGGACCGAGACGGCTCAAATAGTGCACGACAATGCGGGGTCCCCGCACCACCAAGATTGCTGCGCGGGAGCTCCGTGAGTCCGCGACTGAAGACTGGATCGCATGAACGTTTTTCCGTTGCAGGGTCTTACCCGTCGAAAGCACGTACCCCCCACCCCAAGAGCCCGCAGTTCATGCAGCTGTCCTGGTTGTCCCATCCCCCAGTCTGAAACGTGGGAACCGACCGGCGTGAGGAACTCGCCCCAAGTCAGTACCTTCATGCACCCCCACAAGAACGCTTGGCCGACACGTCATCGTCATTCTCCTATCCATCCCGTTAGATTGGCCTACCGCCGCTCGCCACGTTGGCTCGCCGACCGCGACAGGTCCTCACGACATCCGGACATATCGCACAATTGCGAAGTGCTCGGGCAGAAGACACGATTCGAACACCTCGGGGGCCGAAAGCCAAGCCAAGACCCAGTATCCTGGTAGTGCGCACCGATGAACAACGAATCGACAACCTGGGCGCGCGCGGCAACCGCGATATCCGAACCCCACACATTGACGCCCTGGCCGCCGACAGCGTTGGTTACCCAAACAGCTTCTGTCCGTCCCCCGTGTGCACGCCGTCGCGGTATTCGCTGCTTTCCGGCCGGTACGTACGCGAGCACCAGGAATCGACGAACCGCAGCACGCTGGCGCCCGAAATTGCGACATTCCCGCGCGCTCTTCGGGCTGCCCGCTACAAGACCACGGCCGTGGGCAAGATGCACTTCACGCCGACGTATCTCGACGTCGGCTTTGACGAGATGGTGCTGGCCGAACAGGACGGCGATGCCCGATGGGACAACGACTACCACCGCGACCTGATGCACCCGGGCCTCGTCGGCTGCAACGACCTCGAAGACCAACGCCGCGAATACCGGAACAAGGACCGTGCGGTCATTGGGGACGGAATTCTCGCGATGTACGGCCAGGCGCGCCGACACCCGTCTCCGCGGCCGGTACACGCGTATGGAAATCGAGGATGCGGGCGTGTAGCATGGCGGCAATCACCGAGGCACCCGGGAGAACCGCCGTGTTCAAGACACGTGTAACCGAGATGCTCAACATCCCCTGCCCCATCCTTGGCGGAACCATGATGGACCTTTCCACCGCGCCGTTCGTGGCGGCGATTTCCAACGCGGGGGCACTGGGAATCATCGCTTCGGCGATCTTCAAGACGACCGATGCGCTCCGCGACGAGATTCGCAAGACCCGCGACCTGACCGACAGGCCGTTTGCGGTGAACATCAACCTGTTCCCGATGCTCGCACCGCCGGACAACAAGGCGTTCCTGGATACCCTCGCCGATGAGGGCGTTCGGATTGTCGAGACCTCCGGCTTCGCGGCGCCCGCGGACCTCGTCGGACTCTTCAAAGAACGCGGGATGATCTGGATCCACAAGTGCGTCGGCGTGCGTTACGCCAAGAAGGTCGCCGGAATGGGCGCCGACGCCGTCACCGTCGTCGGATACGAGAACGGCGGCGCCACCGGCAACTTGAACGTCACAACCATGGTCCTCGTCCCCTCCACCGTAGAGGCGGTCTCCATTCCGGTCATCGGCGGCGGCGGCGTGGTGGACGGCCGCAGCCTCGTCGCCGTCCTCGCGCTGGGCGCCGAGGCCGCCATCATGGGTTCCCGCTTCCTGCTGGCCGAGGAGTGCCCCCTCCACCCAAACGTGAAGAAGGCCCTCTGCGAGGCAACCGAGCTCGACACCGACATCATCATGAGAAGCGTCAACTTCGCCCATCGCGTCTGGCTCAACGGCCCGGCCAAGAAAACGATCGAGTTGGAGGCAAAGGGTTGCGAGCTGGACGACATCCTCCCGTACGTCTCGGGCGAATCCGCCCGAAGGATGTACCGGACCGGCGACCTCGAGGCCGGCACCGTCTCCTGCTCCCAGGCCATCGGCCTCGTCAAGAAGGTCATGCCCGCGAGGGACATCGTCCAGGAAATCATGGCGCAGGCGCAGGCCGTCCACGCCCGCCTCGGCGCGATGGGAGCCGCAACCACCGCTACCGACGACGTCGTCGGGCAGGCTTCATGGCCGGCGAAACCGCAGGTCGACGGCGCCGCTCGTCACACATCCGCCTGATGAGCATCGACGGCATGAGTCAGGACGACGAAGAAGGCAATCTCGAGGTGCACGCGGCGGGCCACCGAACCCACCGGGAGCAACGCTACGAACGTGCCCACGAGTGTATGAACCGGATGGCCGGACGGATCACAAAGCATACCCCCGGCGCATCGCATTGTCCCTATGTACCCGGCGACGCAAGCCAACGCCCCGCACCGCGCTGCCACGGCGCGTGAGTCTCTTACTGCCCCTTCGGTGAAGTCGCGCCGGCGCTGGTCGTAGTGGGGGTGGTTTCCGACACAGCCCCCACGACGCGAATCTGGGTACACAGGTAGACGGACAAACCCTTGCCCAAGTCGAACAACGCCTCGCCATAAAGTGCGGTGTAACCCTTCTCGGGCGTAGGCAACTCATGGAACCAGTCGCCATCCCGTTTCCGCATCGCTTCATGTCGCCATCGAGCCGGACCGAAGTCGCGGTTGGGTCTATCCGCCTGAAACGCCCATACCCGCTCGGGGGGCTTGGTGACCTTGATCTTCAAGGTCACGCCTGTGTCGGTGGACTGATGTTCCCACGTCATCCGGGGAAACCTCACCTTGCCGCTCGCCAGGGCCATCAGCGCGGTGGTGTTGGCCTTCAGACGGGGGATGTCGATCGCCGCATGCCCCTTGTTGGGAATGTAGAGGATGTACTTCTCGCCCACCAGGTCGTCCCAGTAGAGGTTAAGCGAGTCCACGGTCCAGAAGGGATCGTTCGTGCCGAGGATGATCATCTTGGGCATTGCCACTCGCTCGCGGTAGTTGTAGGGATCGACGATGCCAAGCAAGTCCTTTCCTAGCGCCGTCTCCATCGTATTCTGCATGCCCAGCATCGTGTAGGGGATGATCATCAGACTGTAATGGCCCAGCATCTCCCGTTGGTGCTTCATCTGCGCGGGCATGTTGAGCACGTCGATGACCGCCGGGGCACAGGCGACGACCCGCTTGTCCGAGGCGGCGGTCAGCCAGGTGGTCCAGCCTCGTTTGCTGCCGCCGCAGACCACGAATCCCCTGAGCCGGGTCTTCCATTCCCGCTGGGCAAGTTCCTGAAGGGCGTCCATGGCCCTCACGGCGCTCTTCGTCATGGGCAACAGCAACGGCCAGTCGTATTCGCCCGTCTCCAGGTACTTGTTGAACGTGAAGGCGACGGCAAAATCCTCCACCTTGCCGCCGAAGATCGGCTGAAGCGGAACGTTCTCGAGAATCGCAAACGGCACCTTGAGCGTCGAAACGAGATGCGTGGCCAGCAACACCTCATCCGACTTGGACGGACCGATATTCCTGCCGAACCCGCCGTTCTCAAATCGGTTCGCTTCAAGCTCCCGACTGAGCCGCTCCGCCCGTGCCTTTTCCTTGGCGTCGTCCCAATCTCCGCCGGTGATGTACAAGAACGCGTGGCGGGCGCCGGTGGTTGCCGGCGGCCGGTAGATCTTGACGCGGTGATGCCAGTCCATGCCGCGCCAGGTCTGGCTGGTCAGGATCATCTCCTCATAAACCACCTCCGACGAGACGACCCCCCGATCAATGATCCGCCACCGATAGCTCTTGTCCTTCTGAGCGATGTAGCGGTCCAGATTGTCCGGCGGAGCGGACAACGCCGTTGTCACCCATAGGACCGTTGCGCAGGATAAGCACACACCTCGTCTCACGACTGTCCCTTTCACTTGCTCACCGTCGACCTGTTCACCCTCGGGCCCAAGCCGTCGAGTCGGACCGTGAACGCCATGATCCTACGGAACGGACCGCCGGAGTGCCAACGGCCCCATCACCATGCCGGACAATTTCGGACATCACGGAATGGCCGATCCTCCGCGAGCCGGGCAGCGCGAAAACCAATTCCCGTTGAGGGTTGACCTCGCCGCATTCGACGGTTAGACATAAGGCATGAACGCTTCACAAAACATCTTCGGTCGTCCATGGGGCCGTTGCGGCCTTGTGGCGATACTCCTGACCGTCATGGCCACAGGAAACCGTGCTGCCGCGGAGCCGTCGAAGAGCGCGCTCGAGTTGAATCCGAAGGGATGGCTGGACCTGATGCCGCCCGCCGACCTCAAAGGCTGGTCCCGCGTGCCTGTTCCACCCGGCGATCCGCTTGGCAAGCAGCAGTGGCACGTCGAGAAATCCGGCAAGGTCCTGATCTGCGAAGGGGACGGCGGACACGACATGCTGCTGTGTGACCGCGAGTTCGCAGACGCGATCTTTCACGTCGAATTCCGCTACACCAAGGTCGAAGGCAAGACCGGCTACAACAGTGGCATCTACGTGCGAAACAACAAAGACGGCTCCGTGTGGCACCAAGCTCAAATCGGCGACGCCACCGGAGGGTACCTGTTCGGAGAGACACCGGGCACGGATGGGAAAAGAAAGTTCTTCAGCACCGACAAGGTTGTGAAGAACGGTCGTGTAAAGCCCGCGGGCGAATGGAACACGATCGAGATTACGGCACGCGGCAGTGTGCTGAGCTTGTGGGTCAACGGGGCCGTCACGTGTGAAGTCAACGACTGCGGCAATCCGAAAGGCCGGGTGGGCGTCGAGGGCGAGGGCTTCCGCATCGAGTTCCGCAACCTCAAGGTCAAGGAACTCAAGCCCCGTGGCGCCCCACTTCCACATGGAGCACCTTCGCAAAAGAAACCCTGACACGCCCTGATTCACATTGCGGCGAGTGGGCCGCACCATCCGCTCAGCCCCGGCCTCTTCGAGGACGGACGAGCCAAGCCCCCTGGCCGGCTCGATTCGGCTCGACAAGAACGCAGGCCCCCCGCCATCAACGCCGTCTGGATCTCACCACGGAGCCTCGCACCATTCGCAGCAGATATAGACTCATCGCAAGCACGGCAAAGGGGAGTTCCAGCGGGCCCGCCGCGCCGCAGCAGGCCGACGGTCGAGGAGCAGGTGTGGGAGTGGGAGCCACGACCTCAACGGTGGCTGTTTCCCACGTCGCGGGAATCTCGTTGCCGGTCGGGTCGCCCAGGACGCTCGGAGGCCTGACGACGCCGATCACCCATCGGCCGACCGCATCGGCTGAAGCCACCAGGCTCGCGCGGAGCAGGACGTCGTTGGTGCCGACAACGGGCGTCACGGTGCTCAGGTTGTTCGTATTCGTGCTGCACAGAAGATCGTTTCCCATCAGCGTCAATGACGTGAATCCCCCGTCGCGCAGACTGTCCGGAATCAACGCCTGTCCCCCGCCGAAATCCGACCCGGCCGGGTCGAAGGCGACCGTTCCGACAGATCCGTCCTGCCGTGTCGCATGAAGCTGAAGCGTGTAGCCGAAGATCGCCGTCTCGGGACTGAGACGGATCGTCAGAAGGGTCCCATTCCCCTGGGTCACCGGATTGGGCTCCGCCGCGATCGTAACGGTGGGTGTTGCCAAGACCCCTTTGCTCCCGGTGACTACTCCCACGGCGAAAACCCACACACACCATCGATGCATCACGGTTTCGCGAATCATCGTCTCCGATCCTTTCTCCGCGATTACGGTCGCACCGCTTCACCCGCGGTGTCGACATCACACCCCATTTCAGCCCTCAAGACCTACGAGCACCTCCTCGTAGCGACTCGGCAAGAGGGCATCGCGCCAGGCCTTCAACGACAGGGGCTCACCGCCCGAACGCGACACGGGACTCATGAGATCCTCTCCGCCTCGCCCGCCATCCGAGTAGGCCGACTCCGTGATCGTCGAATCCGACAAGCCCGCTTCAGGATCCCCGCCGAAGTCGGCGGTGCCGTCGAGGACAAGTTCGCTCGAGTCCCTCATGCTCCACGAGCCCACATGCGGCTCATTCATCCTCCTGATGATGTCCTCAAAGCCCATCCATTCTTGCGTGCCACGCACCTGGGCTTGGATTCCGGGCAAATGGGCATTCGACGTTACGTTCCTTATAAGGGAATACGAGCCGCTGCTAAGCACCGTTCGTCCGGTCGCGCCGGCAACCTGACCCGCCGCTATATGAATCGGCTTGCCGGAAGCCCCCGCAGACGGTGCCACACACACACCGAGCGCCCGCATGAGTTGGTCGGCATCGGCGGCGTTCACCCGACCGTCGCCGTTCACATCCCCATCCGAACCCGGTATGCCGGCGTTCGCGCGCCTCAGACGCGCAACGTCCAGAACGTTAACCGCGCCGTCGCCCGTCAAATCGCCGCGCATCCGGAGCGGCGCGACAACCGTCGCGCCCAGATGACCCGTGATGGCCTCAACATCCGCACCGTCGATCCGCCCATCGCCATTGACGTCCGAGTTGGCGTTGTATACGGTACCCATCGACTGCCTCAGTCGAGCGACGTCTTGGACGTTCACCACCTGATCGGCCGATAGATCGCCCAGCAACCGGTGGAACCGATACGGACCCGTTCCGTCCGAACTGAGCTGCAGGCCGCCGGGACCCGTAATGCCCGCCGGATTCAGTCTGAACTCATACCACCCATCGGCGAGCGACCGGCCAAACGAGACCGTCAGCACGTGCGTCGAAGGATCGAAGTGCAGCATGCCGGGCTCGATCGCCACGAACGCATCCGCATCGACGTCCGCGTTCACGCCCAGATTGATCAGCGTCATGTCGCCCGCATCGACCTGCACGTCATCGCTGAACCCGATTTGGAGTGCCCTGACATCCGACCGTTGTGTCAGCCCGCCGGCCACCTGCCACGAAACAACTCTCGCCTGAATGCGGACCTGGGTTTGTGCGTCGGGCGTGGCAGGAGCCTGCTCAACGTGGCCGACGGCATCCTGGGCGGTGCTGTAGAAGGCATACGTGTGCCCGTTCTGACCCGTAAACGTGGCCTGAGTCTGCGCCGTGTTGTCCTTCCACAGAACAAACGGGCCGTTGTCCGTCGAAACGTAGATGTCATAACCGACAATCCCCGACCCGCCGGCATCATCCTGGCCGGACCACGTCACCAGGAAGCTGCTCGTCCCCATCGTCGCCGGTAAGGCCGCAACCTGGCTGGACGGCCTTCCGGCATCGATCGTGTTCAGGCACTCCTTCCCCGGGTCGGTGCCCTGAGTCGGATCGTGGGGATCGACTTGGTTGGTGGTGAACGTCGGCCCCGCGTCGAACGTGATCTCGGCAACGTTGCGGATCTGCGTCCCGGTCCTCAGATTCGATCGGGCGCGAACCGAGTAGGTCACGAACCCCTCGCCGTGGCCCGTGTCGTCATTCGGCGGCAGGAAGCCGGCCATCGGATTCCGCGGCGGCTCGCCCGTCTGCGGATCGCGGCTTTGCAGCTCCCACGTCACCCGACCGGTCTGGGGATTGAAGTCCGCTACGACGTGCACCGGATAGGTGTCGTACGAAACCGTCGTGTCGGTCTCGAAGTGGAGCATCGTCGGGTCGGGAATCGTGATCGTTCGCTCGCCGAATTGGATCACGCCCCACTCGAACGTGTTCCAGTCCAAGTCGGCGTCCAACTGGTCGACAATCCTCACCGTGCGGGCCGGGGCGGTCGCCAGTTCGGGGTCGTTCTCGAAGTAGATCGTGTAGGGCATGAAGTTGCCCGGCGTCACGTAGTGGTTCGCGCCCACTCCCGCCGGGCCGGATTTCTCATTCGGATCCCACGACGTCACCACCGGCACAATGACCCGGCTGTGAATGGTGACGTCCTTCAAGGGAATCGGATCCGGCGTCGGGTTGATCGAGAGACTGTAACTCGGGTGCATGTCACCCATATAGGTGACGGTCTCTCCTCTCGGCTGGGTCAGCGCCCCGTGGCCGGCCACGTCAACGCTCAGCGTGTAGTTCTTGGCAGCCTCCAGGCTGACAACATAGCCAATGGAACCGCCGCCCCACCACACAGCGGCCTGTTGGAAGACATGCCCCTCCTGCATGTGGAACGCGTCGACCGCCATGTCGAGATCCCCGAAAGCGGGGTCGAACTTGAGTCTGACGGAGATGTCCTTCTTCTGGCCGGACGACGCGAAAGCCTTTCCCAAGACGATCCACCAGTTCCGGTCTCCGTAGCCCGGCTGATCCTCCACCATCATCTTGTTTTTCCACACTAACGGCTCTGTGAGGAATCCTTGCAGGTAACCGGATCTGTCTTCCGCCCGATCAAGAGTATAGTCGCTCTCCATATCGTCGTCACCAACAGATTGGCCATTCTGAGTGGTGATGATGCCGTGATCGATGTAGACCGCTTTCATCGCGTTGGTCAGCGGTACGCCGGGATACCAATCCTCCGCCAGGCCGGCGATGATTGCCGCTATACCGCCATTGACGTAATCGTCGCCGGTCTCGCCGACGACCACCACGTCGCCAAGGTCCCAGTAGATGCTCAAGCAGGCGCCCATCACAACATCGCCGTGGTTAGCGACGTAGTTGGTTGCACCGTTGTAAACGAACTGGCCCTGCAGGGTCGCTAGATCGAGCCAGGCATCTCGCTGGAGTCGGTCACTATAGGCATCCCAGGCCATCCAGAAATTGTTGTACTCCCACTGGCCTTGGCTGGAGCGGTTGCGGCTTTCAGCACTCATGAAGGGCCAAAGGTCTACCCGCTGCTCGAGGACCCGAGCGGCGAAGTAGGTCGCCCATGCCTCGTACCACGCCGTCTGGCTGTTCGTGCTCGGAATCAGGATTCCATACACATTGTTGATATCCGCAGGCGAGTAACCCTTCGCCCAGAAGTCAATCGCGTGGCCGTATTGCCTCAAGATCTCGAACGGGTCGGTCGCTCCCTCGTCGGCCTGGATGTAGTCCGCCCCTTCGACGAAATCAACGTGATTCACCGTCGGTGTCGAATAGATCACCGCCTCGCGCCCCCTCGGCCGCTGTTCCGCGGTCTGCCCCAAGGCGTCGTGCAGCCAGTTGCCGCCCTGGTACAGCCACTGCGCCAGGCCGAACGCGGTCTGGTTCTCATCAATCGGGATCGTCCCAAAATCGAGCTCGTCATCCGTAACCGAACTCGGCCGCATGATGGGACTGACCAGGAAGACCAGCCGGCCCCATTGCTGGTCCTTGCCTTCGGGTACTCGGTCGGGATAGAGCGGCATGCAGATGGCCGTGTCGGGCGGCGTGTCCTGAAGCGTACCGTTCTCCAGAACAAACCCGTATTCATTCTTGGCGACCACGACGATATAGAACTCGGGGATGTGCTGTTGTTCGGGCGGCAGGCCCTGATCATTGCCGTCGTCGAGATCGACGAAGTCAATCGCTTCACCGTCGGCGGCCCTTTCAAATCGAAACCGCCCATCCGCCGTCACAACGCCTCGCCGGTACAGCTCACGCACCAAGTCCTCCGGCCTCATCTTCGCGCCGTTCGTGTACAGGTTCCAGTCGCTGATGAAGTCGTCCGTCTCTCCCGGAATCCTATCGGTTCCCAGATCGATCGTGTCTCCGTCCATTTCCCAGAGTTGGACCGAGATATGCATGTTGTAGTTGAACAGCGTGGCCCAATCACCGGTGTATTGGATCCGCCCGTAAACCTCGCCTGAAGGCCGCACGGCCTCAAAGAGGGCGTGCCAGGTATCGTCGCCGTTCGTCTCACCGTTCTTCCCGTCCTGGTCCTGATCCATCTCATTCCGCGTTCGATCCCAAAGCCCCAAGGGCACGGGACACCGACCATAGTAATCCGTGACGCCTGGCCCTACGGTCACACGGTAGGTGCCTTCTTCGTCTTTCGGAGCGAAGGTAACTCGCCACTGATTCCGCTGCCCGCTCTTGGGGTACGGCCCCCCGGAATCGTTGATGGGTTGCGGCGCCCCGATGAGGGGGAGTACTTCCCATGTCCCGTTGTTGTCGTATTCCACCGTCACTGCACTGGCCGGGAAATTCTGGATCGGTTCGTTGAAGATGATGTCCACCTGACTCACGGGCGGTCGAGTGACTCGGCCCCAACCCTCCGGTAGCTCAAACCCCGTCACGGTCGGACCCTGCGTATCGATGATCTCGAAGATGTCGAGCGGTTCATAGCAGGTCTGCCCGTTCACCGCGTTGCGGTCCTGATCAAACAGGGTGCCGTCCTTGGCCATGATGTCCGTACCGATGCGGACGGTGTAAAACCCCGGAATATCAACGCAGCTCAGCGGTCCGTCGGGTTCACGCAGGCTCACCTGGAACTGCGTGCAGTCCGCATTGAGGGGCGTCAATCCCCCCACAGTGACGCCCGTGAGTATTTGCACCGGGTCGTACTTGGTGTTCCTTCGACCAATGGCAATGTCTTGGGCGCCGAACGTGTCCATATTCACGGGCTTGCTGAACGTGACGACGAACATCGGCAGGCCGGGTTGGCGTTCCCGCTTGCCGGTCTCCGAAATATTCACGACGTACAAGTCCCTCGGCCAGGAGGTTCGGACTTCCCCGTCTCCCCCCGGACCGGCGGCGCGAGCCTGCAGTGGCGCCGGAGGCGCCGAGACCTCCACCACCGTTTGGTAGACATCGCTCTCGGCCTGACCCCCGACGCCGGACCGATTCTGATCCAACGCCAACCCCGCGGTGTCGGCGGCGTGGGGTCCGAACGCCAGCGTGTACACGCCGGGCGTGCTTTGTGCGGCAAAGGAGATACGAAAGACCTGCCCCGACCGAGCAACCACCGCCACCGGTGTGATTACCTGCCCCAATGGGTTCGTCAGAACGACGTCGTTGGTCCCGATCGTCGACGGATCCATGTCCTCACTGAAGATCAGATCGATCCCCCGGAGCGAATGGTCGGCGCCCACGACGGCTCGGCGAGTCACGACGTAAGGCAACGTGGAGTCCAGCAGCCCGCCTCCCTTGGCCTCGGCGTCACACAACAAATCGAGCAGCAAGTCGCGGACCAGCGGCCATTCATCAGGGCCCGCGTTCATGGCCGTCACCCGGCTTGCCAGATTCTCAATGACCTCATCCTGGGTCTCCCCCAACGACGCCTCGAAGACTTCCCACACCGGCTCCATCTCAGCGCCGGTCATGTCCAGAATGTCCGAGCTGAAGCATCCCCGCAGGACGCCCGGATCCATCTTGACCTCGTAGGGATCCTCCCGGTTGAAGACGATGGTCTGAAGCGTGTAGGCGTACCCGCTGCTCCACAGGCTTGCCAGACCATAGATGGTGATTTCCTCGCGGTCGCCGGGCTGGAGAACACCCGCCGGACCGGTTGAACTGGACGCGACGAACTGCACATCGCTCACCTGATCGTTCTCGCCCCAGCGGGTATACGTGATGCCGTCCGGGCCGATGAGATTGATGATCGGAGCGACCATGTCCACGTCGCCCGTATTGGCCCAGGTGATCGTGATCGGGAAGAAATCCCCCCGACGGATGTTCTCCGGCACGATCAGATTCGCCTCCAAAACCGGGCCCTTGCCGGTGCGCACCTGGAAGAAATCCTCCTTCAGCGTCTCAGTACCGTCCGGCTTCTGAACCAGCACGTCATAGAAGCCCAGCGGCTGGCCCACCAGATTGAACGTGGCGTACATGCGCGACCCGTCGACCGGATAGACCTGCGTTGCCCAAACCTCCTCGCCATCCGGCCTTACCAGGCAGACCCAATCGTTCGCACCGAATCCCTGCCCTTCGATGAGGGCGGTCACGTTCCCAACATCGCCCCCGGAATCCGGCGTCATCCGCTCCACCTTGAACCCAGGCGCTTCGGCCGTAAGGCGGAACTGCCCCGGCGCGTCGGGCACGGTTCGCCCGTAGACCATGATGTAGGCGATCGCCGGGAACGGAGAGGAAAACTGCATCCGCTGATCGGCGCCCGCCCGGTCCTGGAATCTATACTGATACTCGCTCCGGGTCGGTATCCCGTTCAATCCGACATAGACCTCGTTGCCGCCGAGGTCGTTCAAATCGTCCAGGGTCAACAGCACCTGTTGGTTGCCGGCCACACGAATGAACCAGTAGTGCGCGTCGCCCCCCTGTTCGAAGGTCTCTTGCACCGTGTGGCCGAGCGTCAATTCCGGCAGGGTCACACGAACCGCATCACCGTCCGTCCGAAGGTTGTTCGTCCGATTGACCCCTTCGGGAACCTCCAACCGGTAGTTGGTCTGGATTTGCCAGTAGTGGCTGCCGAGCACGACGGCGGGCACGTTGATGGGGGCCGTGCAGGCCAGTGTCTGGCCCGGCTGCAGCGTGACACCTTGACCGACAAGGACTTCTCCCGCCAGTGTACCGGGCTCGAGGGCATCAGAACCGGTGGCCAGATAGATCCGGTCGTGCCAGGGCCCGACGGCCGGGGCGGTGCCGACGTTCCGAACCGTCCACTGAACCGTCACGGTCTGACCGAAAGAGGCTGAGATCGGACCCACGATGGAGCCTTCAACCACGATCAGGTCGACCGGCGACGTGGAGTCCTCGATACGCTCGTCCGAACCCATATCGGCGTAGTTCGGTTGACCCTGCCCGCTGTTAGGAACGCCCCAGTCGTCGAACCGCGGCGCCCCGATCCGGTCGACGATCGGTGCCGCGTTGCCGTACGCGGCGTCGATGCAAGGCGACATCGCCGCCAGTCGATAATCGCCACCGGCGCGATCCCGGAATTTCGGATCGACGGAGATGTTCCCGTTCTCCCCGGTGTAGTTGTGCATGTTTGCGTAGTTGCCTTGCGTCGCACCGGGATTGTATAGGTCGTTACAGCGCACATCGCTCCCGGCCGTGGCGCCGTGGTAGAGG
Source organism: uncultured Planctomycetales bacterium (assembly GCA_964596165.1). Classification (GTDB taxonomy): domain Bacteria; phylum Planctomycetota; class Phycisphaerae; order UBA1845; family JAFGLZ01; genus CAYUQT01. The sequence goes on from CAZQTW010000013.1 coordinate 23,004, forward strand.
CCTATGCCGACCGTGCTGTTGAACGCGATGACGTTGTTGATGACCCGAACCAGATTGAATCCCCCGTCCAGACCGACCCCGTGGGCCCCGCCGACGATCGTGTTATTGACCAGCCCGATGCCGGCCGGCTTTGCCGGATCGGACCCCAACCCCTGAACGCCGTCCGCACCGCTCGCCAGAACGATGAGCGTGTTCGCCACCTCCACCTGCGACTGGCCGGTGATGTAGACCCCCGCGGTCGACGGCTGAAGAATCGTGCAACCGTTCACTTCCAACTGGCCGCCGTTGACGACCACGGCGCGCCCCGCGGCGCTTCGAATCTCGGTCCGAATGAGATGTGCCTGCCCCCCTTCTATCTGGACCGCGGCGTCCGGCCCGTAGCGGAATTGACCGCGCTCGACCGTCGCGTGCCCGCTCGCGTTGACGCGCAGGCGCAGCCCGCTGCCGCTCGCCGGAACAGACGCATTGCCGTCAAGATTCGTATCCCCGCCGGCCGTGTCGTCCCTGATGCTGGTGAAGATGACCGGCTTGGCCGAACTACCCACAACGTCCAGCGTCCCGTTCACCGTCAGGGATTCGCCCTTCAGGATCGTTCCCGGACCCATCGTCACATGCGTTCCGCCCGCGATGGTGATGGCGCCGATCTGCCAAACCATATCGCCCTGCGGTGAGCCGTCGCCGGTCATCGTGCCCCCATTCACGAACCCGGCCGCGCCCCGGTCGCACGTCCCCGCGTTAATCGCAAGACCGGACAGCCGAACCCAGTGCGACGCGTTTGCCAAGTAGACCGGCCAGTTCTCTACACGGTTGAACGTAGCCCCCTGGAGGGTGAAATCACCGGCGTTTGCTTGGGCGTAAAAGCCGTAACCGCCATATCTGCCTTCCGCCGCCATCACATGATCAAGAGTGACGTTCCGAATCGACGGGGCAGCCCCGTTCAGAACCTCCAACGCGGCATAGTATGAGTTCTGAATCGTCACGTCCGATATCGTCGGTGAGGCGTTGTCAATCCGAAGCGCCGCCTCAGCGGTCCCTCCCACGTACTTGCCGCCGCATCGGATCACAACGTTCTCCAGCACGCTGCCGCTGGCGCCCGCGCCGACCAATTTGACGCTCATCGAATGCCCAAAACTCCGCGGATCGTCGCCCCAGCCGTCCTGCCCCGTGTCCCCGCCGACGGTATCGTCGTAGATCGCGGTGATCGTGATCGGCCGCTCGACGGTGCCTCGAGCGTTCAGCGCCCCCCGAACGATCAAACCGGACGTCTTGACCACGGTTCCGGGAAGAATCGTCAGCGTGGTGCCCTGTTCAACCCAGCCGTCGACGACCCAAACGAAGTCGGGAGTGAGCGTCACGTTCCGGACAATGCCGCCGCTGGCGTAAACCGTCTTGCCGAGACCACAGCTTGCCCCGTCAATCTGGAGGCCGGTCAGGTAAACCAGGTTGGAGGCGCCGCTGAAATTCAACGGATAACCGTTGACCACGCCGCTGATGTGGGCGTTCCCGAGACGAACCTCCCCTCGCGACGCAATCGCGATGCCGCCCCAACCGGCACCGCTCACCGTGATGTCACTCAACACACTGGGGGTACTCGGCTCCAAGTCCGTCTCGAAACTGACCGCCACGCCGCGCGTATTCAATACCGTCAGACGAGAGATGTTCACATACGGTGCGTGAAGCGAAAGGCCGCTGTCGGCCGAGGTAATCAGCGTGTCCGAAATGACCGGCGCCGTCGACGGACTGCTGAGCCAGCCCCCGATCCCGACGTCCGCGTACCGAATCTCGACGTGCCGGATGACACTGTTCACGGTGCCGTTCACAAAGTTGATCCCGTCCCAGTCATCCGTGGCCGGACGCGTCAGCGAACCGTCCTGGTTCGTGTCGCCGCCCGCCGTGTCGTCCGCGAATGAGGTGAACACGATCGGTAACGCCACCGTGCCTTGGGCATTGAGCGTGCCGTAAACGTTCAGTTTGCCCAGCTCGAAGGTCCCCCATTGCGTCGGATGCGGCTTGAACTTCACAATCGTCCCCGGCGCAATGGTGACCGTCACCCCGGCCGCAATCGCCGTCGGACCCTCGACGACCACCAAGCCCGACCAGTTCGCGTTGGAGCGGATCGTCCCGGTCACGTCTATCCGCGTCTGATTCTGCAGCGGGTGCTGATCGTCCGTCACCGTGAGTGGAATCGGCGACGGAATCGCCGCCGGACTGCCCGACACGCCCGTCGCTCCGGGGCCCGATCCGAGGACACCCGGCCTCTGCAGAAACACGCGGAAGCTGTCGTCGTACACGGCGGGAACGGTCACTAAGTCCGGCCGACCATCCTCATTCACGTCGCCAATCGCCAACGCCTCCCACTCATGGTAGACCACCGGACTGGGCGCCGCGAACACAACCTGCGGCCTGAAGCTCCCATCGCCCTTGCCAAGAAGAATCGCCGGCCCGAGCACCGTCCCCGCCACAATATCTCGGACGCCGTCGCCGTTGATGTCCGCCAGTCGCATCGCGTTGTCAGTCAGCCGAATACCGTAAGCAACGTACGGCAGAAACGTACCGTTGCCGGTGTTGATCAGGACCGAGGCCGGCGCACCGGCCACAATGTCCGGCGCCCCGTCGCCGTTGAGGTCGCCGACAGCCACGGAGTTCGGGGATCCGCCCACGCCCAAGGCGGTCGGCGCGGCGAACGAGCCTTGCCCGTCACCAAAGAGGACCGTCACGGCGTTATCCTGCTGAGCGGCGGTGACGACATCCAACTTCCCGTCGCGATTGAAGTCCCCCACGTCGAGGCCCGTGGGCCCCGATCCGATGCGATAGACGCGCTCCTCCCCGAAGAACCCCCCGCCAATACCGAGCCGCACCGACAACAGGTCGCAACCAAGGTCGCGGTCGGTTACCGCAAGCAGGTCCGGCCGCCCATCGTTATTGACGTCCGCGACCGCCACATCAATGGGGCGGCCCATCACGTCGTACGCTTGGTACGGAGCGAACGTGCCATCCCCGAGATTCCGGAGGACCGAGACGGTGTGGAAGTCCTCGTTGGCCGTCACGATCTCCGGCGCCCCGTCTCCGTTTAGGTCGGCAACGGTCACGGCCCTCGGACTGCCATTCACGAAGTAGTTCACCGCCGGCCCAAAACGCCCGTTGCCCTCACCCAGGCGAACCGTCACGGTGAAGAATCCCGCGTCTTTGTGGGCCTCGGGACTGCGCCCTTGGTTGGCGGTTATCACGTCCAGATGCCCATCGCCATTCAGATCCGCCACGGCAACGTCCTTGGGATCCGGACCGACCGGATATCGAGGTCCGCTTCCGATGGGCCAGCCGAATCCACCGCGTCCGTCGCCCAACAACGAGACCACCGCGAGATCCACGTTCCCAACGAAATCCGGCCGCCCGTCGTTGTTCAGGTCGGCCAGGTTCTGCGGTCCGAGATCAACGAAGGACGGCTGCCAGGAACTTAACGACTTCACCAGCGTGCCGTCGGCCCGGCCCAGAAACACCGGGCCTTTGCCGGTGATTACGTCCGTGCGTCCGTCGCCGTTCACATCGCGCAGAACGAATGACTCGACCTGGTCCTCGTAACGCTGCGGTACCGTAAACGTCCCGTTGCCGTTGCCCAAAACCACAAACAGGTCCGTATCATGCTGGCTGCCTGTCTCGACCTCAACCACCAGGTCCTGCTTGCCGTCACCGTTGACATCGCCGGCGGCAGCCCTCGACCACCCCTTCGTTACCCAATCACCCAGGAACGCCGTCCGAATCGGCTGGCCGAACGTGCCGGCAGCTCGACCCGGGAATACCCGGTAACCCAACGCCCCGACCGCTGCAATGTCCTGGATCCCGTCGCCGGTGAAGTCCGCAACAGCAACACTCCCCAGAGTCTCGTTGTAGGTTTCAGGCAGTACGTTGACGGGCGCCCCAAGCGTCCCATTGGCCTGACCGAACCGAACCAGGACGTCATCGCCGATGAGCATCACGTCCGGCCGCGTATCGGAATTGAAATCCCCCACCTGAATCGGAACATACGACCCGCCCGAATACGGCGCCTGAGCCACGAACGTTCCGTTGCCCTGGTTGATGAGCAGATAGGTCTGCCCGCTCGATGCGGCCACGATGTCGGCGGCCCCGTCACGGTTGAAATCCGCGATTGCCGCCGACACCAATTCGCCCCCCGTCGCGTAAGCAGTGGGAGCCCCAAAACGCCCGTCGCCCAGACCGAACCGAACGCGGATCCCCCTGCCGTCCGGTACGGTCGTCACGAGGTCCGCGAGGTGATCGCCGTTGAGATCGCCCGTGGCCAGAACAGTCCCACGCCCGTAGGCCGGCGGACTCTGAAATGTCCCGTCCCCGTTACCGGGAATGATGCTGACCGCATACCGATCCGACAGGGCAATGTCCGCTTTCCCATCGCCGTTGAAATCGGCGACGGCAATCTGCGAGCATTCCGGACCGGGCATGTACTCCGTCGCCGGACCAAAGCTACCGCCCGCCGTCCCAAGCGACACGGAAATCACGTTGCCTTGATAGTACACCGCCAGTGCATCCGGGCGGCCATCCCCGTTGACGTCGGCCATCGTGAGCGCGCTAAGCTGCCAATCGGTCGCAAAGTCGGTGCGAGCATTGAATGTCCCGTCACCACGACCCACGAACACACTCAGGCCGGTGAAGCCGGTCCCGCCGCTGGGATTCCAGCTACTGGTGATCAGGTCGAGCTTGCCGTCCCCGTTCAAATCCCCAACGCCCAGTTCCTGCGCCGCATAGGACGCCGAATAGCTTGATTCGGACCCCAATACCCCGCCGGCCCCGCCCATTCGAACCACGACCAACGACTGGCTGTCTTGGTTCCCACATGCCGCAACGTCCTTCCACCCGTCGTTGTTGAGGTCGGCAACCACCAACTGTTCGGGAAAAACGCTCAGCGCATAGTCCTGTCGAGACCCGAATGCCCCGCCGCCCAGGCCGAACAGGATCGAAACGTTCCGCGGCATTCCAACCGGCCCTTCGCGATTGACCGTCACCAAATCCGCGAGCCCATCCTTGTTCATGTCGGCAATGGACACCCGGTCGGGACGCCCGCCGGTGGTGTACTTCACCTGGGTTCGAAATGTCCCGTCGCCGTTTCCAATCAGAACCGATACGGTGTCTTCAATGCCTTCGCCGACAAGCCCCTTGTTGCTCACGACCAGATCTGGAATGCCGTCGCCGTTGACGTCCCCGACCGCCAAATCGCTCGGGAATCGCCCGACCGCCCACGTGGTCTGGGGCTCGAACGTCCCGTCCCCTCGACCGAGTAGGACGGCGGCATAGTAGTCCCCGGTGGTTCCACCCACCGTCACGAAGTCCATTGCCCCATCCCGGTTGAGGTCGGCCGCAACAGGGCTGACGTCATAAGAAGAGACCGGAGACACCTCTCGCTCAAACAAGCCATGTCCGGCGGCATCGAGCAAACGTCGCGGCTCCAACGCCTCAAACAGCAGACCGCGCTTGCCCCTACTTAAATGACGAGCCTTCCTGTCCTTCACACGCCCCATCGCTGATCTCCTGCAGGTGTGACTCCCATCCCCTACGGAAGGAACACGTAGACCCCCTTCCATCGACCACCCGATCTTGGCCCGAACGGACGACCACGTGCGAAGACTCCGATCACAAGAACCCGTTTGAGATTCCGCGCGACCGACGGGTCACAAGTTCCCTTGGGATTGGGAACACAAGCCGTGCCCTCTGCCCTTGAACCAAGCAGAATGCAAACCCATCCGTGGCCACATTTAAAAGGATCTAGGAGCCCGCTCTTGTGCGGAAATGTATCGGTCCTTCTCGTAACCGACCCCTCACCGGTCGCCCACTCCTCCGTGCCCGATACTCCCACTCAAGAGGTTTTGACGCCACTCGTAGCAATAACACGACGCTCAAGTGTGAGTTCTCTACTTTTCAGCCAGCTTTAGCACTATTGTAGCAATCCATATGGGTATGTAAAGGCTTTTCCCTATTGAAACATAGTTGTTCCTGGAGAGTATGCTTATCCGGCGGATGTTTAGAGCTTGGTCTTGAGTAATAGTAGAAAAACCTCGTTTGTCCGTCTAGGAAAACCTCCTAAAGACACCCCATTGTGACGCCTGGGCCTTCAAAATCATCCGCTCGACGAAGCCGGGCGAAAGCCGATAGGCAAGCCAACCCAATATGCCCGCCGGTGTCATGATGAGCTGCCTCTTACGCTTCCTCAGCATCTTCACGATAAGATTCGCCGCATGGGCCTGGCTATGATGTGCCGGACGCCCTGGCGGCACGAGAGAACCGTCCGCCGCGATGATCCGCTTCTCTGGGTCGTGCTCGGTGTAGCCCAAATAGACAACGCCCACGTGGACCCCTTGCGGGATGAGCTCAATGCGGAGCGATTCCGCGAGCCCCGTCAGCGCCTTCTTGGTGGCGCAGTACACGGACGCCCCGGGCAGACCAAACAGGCCGGCGATACTGGAGATGAAGACGAGCTGACCACGCGACTTCATCAAGTGACCAATTGCAGCATGCGAAATGTTCACGCACCCGACGAGATTCGTCGCGATGATTTGGCCGCACACATCGGGGCGAAGCTCCGCAAAGTGCCCCCGCATTGACACACCGGCGTTGTTGATGACGATGTCCAAACGCCCAAAACGGTCAATGGCCGCTTGTACCATCGCTTGGGCATCCGAGAGATTGCCAACATCGCCCGTGACCGCCTCCACGTCGCCCCCCAGCCGCTCGATGCGATTTCGTGTGTCCTGAAGTCGAGAGGCGCCGCGCGCCGTGATTACCACTCGGGCGCCACGCAACACCAACGCCCGCGCCGTCGCGAACCCAACACCCCGGCTTGCTCCCGTGATGAGTACCACCTTCCCCTTGAAGTAGTCCCCCTCCAATCGGAGATGACCGTAACTGCTGAGCGACCGAATCGAGTCCTCAATCCCGTTTTCCACCGGCCTCTGAAACATTCCGAGCTCATCTGTCGCCTTACCGGAACTGTAGTACGCGCCGAGAAGAGAAAAACGGGCCACGGACCAGTTGAACCTCGGCCTTCTCCTCACCAGGGTTCCGAACAACGACGCCAGCGCCCCTGCCGTAAGAACGACGGCCTTGGGCAGCGTCCACCTCGGCGAGTTGAGCCCCGCCACCTTCGCTACTCGCGAAAAAAAATCGTGGTAGGACAGATTGTGTCCGCCCAGAATGTACGTCTCGCCCCTCTTGCCCCGCTCCATGGCCGAGACCATCGCCCTCGCCACGTCCGGGGCATAAGCGAAACAACGTCCCCCCGCCGGTGTGAATGGCATGCGCCGTTGAATGAACTGTCGGACAAGCTCACCCCCACTCGGCCGCGAGTCGTAGGGACCCAGCAGGAATGTCGGGGCCACGATCACGGCATCCAATCCCTTCAGACGCACATACTCGCGCACGAGCTCCGTGGCTCGATGCTTGGATTCCACGTACGCAGTCCCGCGATACGCCCGAGGGAAAGCACCCGTCTCATCTCCCGGCGCGGAGAGGGAGCCGGGCTCAAAGCATGACGCCGACCCAACGAAGACCAACCGCCTGACGTCAGCCGCCAGACATGCATCCAGGACCCGACGCGTCCCATCGACGTTCACCCTCCAGATCCGGTCCGCGTCGGCCCAGAGATCCGTAATCGCCGCACAGTGAAAGACGACATCGCACCCCGCCATGGCATCCGGAAGCGAGAAATGATCGTCACAGAGATCGCCCTCCACCTTCTCCACGGACAGGCCGCTAAGCGTGGGTAATCGGCTCGCAGGATAGACAAGACACCGCACGGAATGCCCGGCGGCTAGGAGTTCTCGAACCAGGTTGCTTCCCAGGAGGCCGTCCGCGCCGGTAACCAGTGCCTTCATCTTGGTCTGCTCTCTCGAGATACCCCAGACGGCATCTGCCCGTCACCGCTGACAGACAGGGGTCAGCCCAACCGCGGATAGCCCCTCCTCGATCTCGACGAGTCTGGCTTCTTCGACCTTGCCGCGATCCGCAAAAGCCCCTTCCCGTCCGAGCCGTTCGTATTTGTACTTGGCCCAGCAATGAAAGGGCAAGAGATGGACGGGACCCGCGTAACCTGCCGCTCGAAGAAATGCGCCAATCGCATCGACATCCCGCGGTTCCGCGTTGAACCCGGGTATCACCGGAATACGCGGAATGACACGCGCCGCTCCGACACACCCCAGGATCCGGCGAAAGTTGGCCAGTATCTGCCCGGGATCAACGCCGGTCCCCTCGCGATGCCTGGGCGAATCCACGTGCTTCACGTCGTACAGAAAGAGGTCCACTCGCCGAGTAAGCGGCTCAACCAAATCTTCGGCGAAATATCCGCACGTTTCCACGGCCGTATGAATGCCCTTGCCTTGGAGCAGTTCCAGGAGCTCGATCAGGAACCCGCTCTGGGCGGTGGGCTCACCCCCCGTAATCGTCACGCCCCCATCGGAATCGTCATAGAACGGTTTGTCGCTCAAAACCTGCTTGACGATCTCCTCTGCGGAAATCTCGTGGCCGATCGTCTCCATCGCATCCTGAGGGCACATCTCGGAACAGACGCCACACGTCGTGCAGCGAGTCTGCTCCCGCCTCACCCGCGGCCGATCACCGCCGATGCGCCCATTGCCGATCGTCAGCGCGCCGCTTGGGCAGGCCTTCACGCAGGTCGCGCACACCGTACAGCGGTCCGGCCGGTAGCCCATCTCCGGACGCGCCGACTGCGATTCCGGGTTATGGCACCACACGCAGCGTAGCGGACACCCCTTGAAGTAGACCGCGGTGCGAATCCCCGGCCCGTCGTAGATCGCGTACCGTTGTATGTCGAAGATCGTGCCTGTCATGGTCGCCCGTGTTCGGGGGCCAACCCGAATCTCGAAGCTCCGTCATCTCACATGTGTTCGGTCCGCGCGATGATCTCATCCTGAATCGCACGGCCCAAATCGACGAAGTATGTGCTGTAGCCCCCGACCTTGACGATCAGGTCCCGGTAGCCCTCCGGATTCATGCGGGCCGCGCGAAGCACCTCGGCGCTCGCCACGGTCGGCTGCATCTGGGCCCCGCCCATCCGGAAATACGTCCGGACCAGTGACGCCCATTTCGCCCTCGTTTCCGCATTCTGTCCGATCGCGCTCGGATGGAACCGCACGTTGACCGCACACCCCATCACATCCTCGAACGGCAGCCCCGCCACGGATCGTAAGACGGCGGTCACGCCCGACCGCTCGACATTGTACGGATTGCAGCTCGCCGCGTACGGAGTCGCCGCCCTGCGCCCGTCCGGAGACGCGATCGACAGCCGCCCGTCGATCGTATGAGTCGTCATGCTGATCACGTAGACCACAAACGGACCGCCCCGAGCATTGCGGTACCGATAGGTCTCCTCGAAAAGCTCCTTCATCACCGCCCGGGCCAGCCCATCCGTCGCCGGATCCCCATTGCCCCATTTGCCCTGCACCCGACGCACCGCTCGATGAATCGCCTCGTATCCCACGTAGTTGTGATCCATTGCCTCGATGAGCTGCGACAGCGTGTACTTCCGCTCCTCGAACACCAGCGTGCGAATGACGTGCAGCGAATCGATCGCGTTCGCAATCGAGTTGATCATCGAGATGCCGGATAAAGCGTAGCGGCCGCCGCCTTCGGTCACGTCCTTTCGCTTCTCCAGACACCCGTCGATAAAGGCTGAGATGCAAGGCGCCGGAAGATGTTCGGCAAAGATCCGGTCGCGCAAGTTCGAAGCCTTCACGATCTTCTCGATCTGGTGTTTGCCCTGTCGAATAAAGGCCTGAACCAATTCGTCAAACTCCGCGAACGAATCCGCTTGCCCCGTCCGGAGTCCCTCGTTTCTCAGCGGTCCGGCAAGCGTCCTTACGTCGCCGTTCCGCAGGGTCATGTCGAGGACCTTCGCCAATTGCAACGCGTTGGCGCTCATGCTCCCCGTCTTGCCGGGGCACGTGGTCTCCACGCACCCCATGACCGCGTAATCTCGCGCGTCCGCCTCCGAGAAGCCCCGGCGCCTCATCGCCTCGATACTCCGTTCGTCGTTGAACAACGAGAAACTGGAGGTCCCCCGCGCAAGGTACGTGGCCACCCGATCGAGCAACGCATCCGGCGCGTTCCGATGGACCCTGATGGATACGTTGGTCACAGCCTTCGACCTGTGGGCGGCCTCCAGAAAGAGGTAGGTGAGACCATTCGTGCAGTCCGCGCCCTCTCGTGACACGCCACCCAGCGTGACCGGCGATGAGCCGAGGTACCGATGGTAAAACTTCGAAAGGATATTCGATTCGGGCCGGACGTTCTGCGACATGATCTTGAGCAACAGTTCCTCGAGCAGCTCGCAAGCCTGATCCGCATCAATCGTTCCGAGCCCGATATCCCGCTCATAATAGGGCCACAAAATCTGGTCGAGACGGCCGAAACAGTGCAGGTTCACCGGATGAGCCAGCTCGACGGCGGTCTTCACGGTCCAAAGGGCCTGCACCGCCTCACGAAACGTCCTCGCGGGATACAACGGAGCCCGCCCGCAGACGGCCACCAGCTCGTCCAATACCTCTCGCCGAGCGGGATCCGACGCCTCCTTTGCCGCGGCTTGGAGCCTCTCAACAAGCCTGCGGGAAAAAACAAGAATCCCCTCGAGCGCAATCGCCACGGACTCGAGGAAGTCTCGCTCGGCCCCCTGCCCCACAACCGACGCAAGCATCTTCCGCACCCGGGAGTGCATCTCCAGAAGCCCCTGCTCGAGGACCGGCCCGTAATCCAGGATCACATGACCCTGATAGCTCGCGATGCTGGCCGCCGCGCTGACCATGACAACCTGGCGCGAAGTGTTCCCCGGAATCGCCGCCACGAAATCGTGCATGTCTTTCGAGTATAAACCCGAGTCCGTCAGGGCAGCCTGAACGCGGTCGACGGTCGTCTTCCCCTTCCAGAAAGGCAGAAGGGTCCCCAGAAGCAACGCCCGGTCGGCGTCCCGAATCTGGTACGGATTGATCGACCGCTCGGACATGGTCCGGAGATCCAGGTTCAGCGGCGACTCGCCGCTCCGCCGCACCATCCGCTGGTTTCGGATGAAGTCGAGCAGAAGGCGCTTGCGAACCACGTATGTCAGCCCCTGCAGCATCGACCCGAGCCGGAACCGGATCATCGAGCCCTTGGTCAGCTCAGACTCCAGTACCGAGTTGAAGACGCCGCGCTCGATGTCGATGGGAACACCCAGGAATTGTTCGGTCCAATAACCGGCAATCCTGTCGTCGGGATCCACGTAGTGCGTCATCTTCTCGTAGACGTTCTTCATCGCCAGCGCCACACGAACCGGCAGCGCGATGCCCTTCCCTTCGGTGTCCATCCAACTTTCGGTGTAGTACTTCGCGCGTTCGACGGAGATGAAGGCGGGACCCGTCTGGTACCGGTGACGCATCCGGCCGATCCGTTCGCTTTCCGGAGAATCCCCGCCGGGCTCGCATCCCTTCCAAAGGTCCGGTGGGGCGTCCAACAACATGGGCAGACTCCTCCTATGCCCCCACGGCACAACGGCCCGGTTCGACCCAGGCGATGCACGGACTCCCGCCACTCATGATCAACACAACCGGATGGCCTCGCCATGAGCCATGGTATCAGCTTTCCTCTTAATTAGACAGGCACGTTGTCTCCTCGCCCAAACCGGGAGCGGCTCCCGTCCATTCGCAAGGCACCGCTCGGTGGTCGAGAACGCAAGGGGGCCTCTCCCCGTCCTGCCCGCTGTTGCATTCCAGATGCCGTGTTATACTTGTGGACACGACAACACCCGTCGGCAGGAGGGCGAGCGATGCGGCATAAGCGTCGAACGATGATCGCCGCCATCGTACTCGGAACACTCGCCGTCGTACTCTACGTCGTTCTCGTGCCCGATCGACCGGAGCCGCTCACACGGTCCCCCACCACCACTCAGAGGACGGAATCGCAAAGCCAACCCGCACAGACGCCGCTTGTTCACGAATTCATCAGGTGGTATGAGTCTCAGTTCGTCAACAGAATGCGCCGTGTTGGACGCTTCTCCACGGATGTCCAGGACCTGGTCAAAGAGATGGGGCCGGAAAAAACGCTCGATCGTTACGTCGCCCTGCGACAGGTCACCCTCGACTACGTCCTGCAGCACCCCAATTGCCGTGACATACCCGATGCCGATCTCGAACAACTCGCGCGCAAACAGTTCGAGCATATCGTGTCGAGCGCCCGCTCCAGCAGGCGGTGGATCGACTACGACAGCCCCAAGCTCAAACAAGCGGCCATCGAGCCGCTTAAGCAGACAGCCCTCGCCTGGATACCCTTCTATCAGAAGCTCCTCGCGGTCCCGGCCTCCCCCGGAGCGACCGTCCCGGAGAGAATCAGGGCGTGTGTCTCCAAGGACGAGTACGTTCAAACCATGCAGCGCGTGACCCGCGCCAAGGCCGCTTGGCACGCCGCCGTCAAGCAGGGAATCGTCTGGTATGCCTCCTGGGTATCCTGGGCTACGAATATGGCCGACAACGTCGGCAAACAGGACATCGCCGGCTGCTGGGCCACGGTGAATGACATCTACGATAGTCCGAACGAACCCAACAAGGCCGCACCGGCCCGCACCCCCCTCGCCCGCTCAAGGCCGCAACCCTAGGGAAGCGCACACGCGGGACCATCCTTCATGCGGCTCCCGTTCGGTCGCCGTGTCGTGGTGTTCATCCGATGAGGCTCCCTACGGGTGCGGTTGACCGGCCGCCGGCTTGCCCTTGGCCGTCGCGTCCGGGCCGAATCGCACGTGCAAACCGGAATGGGGCGCCTTCGATCTGCCATAGGCGATCCGCGTAATCGCGCTCTGCGCGGCGACCGACACGACCAACCCGATCAGCCCGACCACCGTCGCGCGTTTCAGCAGAGAACCATATGAAGTGGGCGGCAAGGCCGGCGGCTTTCGGACCGCCCGCGTCAGCAACACGATCAGCAACGTGCATAGCACCGCGTTCACGTGGATGACCCCCTCGGTGATCAACCGTTGAGGGTGAAAGGGCGGAATAGCCCGCATCAGGTTCGCGATGACCATCCACCAGAGAAACACGATGTAAAGCAACTGCCCCTTGCCGAGCCATGTCGAAGGAACCAGCGGGACGCCGCGACACACATGCGCGATCAGCAGAACGATCACCACCGCCGCCAGCAGGCCGTAGCCGATGTTGAACCAATGGAACGAAGACAGGCCATACATCATCTCCGGAATCGCCGGCGGCTTGTGCTCGACATACGTCGCCACATTCTTGACAACATTCACGTACGTCACGCCCAAGAGAATGAATACCACCGCGAAAACCTCGGTCATCTTCCGGTGCGCGACCTCGCCGCCCAGCAGCCCGACGCGGGAGATCAGTCGGCCGCTCCCCATCGCCAAGCCCACGGCGCTGACCAGCCACCAGCACACGGGTGAAAGTCTTACATAGTCGGTGCGGATGTTCGCCCGGGCGACTTCCTGAACCAGAAGGAGCAGCTTCATCCAGGTGACGGCCACAACCGCCATCGCGCCGACATACACCACCAGCGAAACCACCGACAGAATCGCCTTCAACACGCAACGAACGCCGCATGACGAGGTCGTTGGGCACGTCCGTCCCGTCGCCGGAACCACATCTTCGGCAAGCGCCGGCGCCCGGGAGGCCAACAGCATCATGGTTACGGCAATCCCGATGCCGTTGATGAACCCGTACGTCTGTTCGAGGATGCTATGATAGTTCGCTTCGTAGCCCTGCCCCGGCGGATACGGGACAAGGAGGTACCTCATCAGAAGCAGTTTGATCAGCGTCGCCATGGCGAAACCAAAGCCGCCGATGAATCCCGAGACCAGCGTGCCCAGTGCGGCCGGCCCCAGCCCCCTCCGAACACAAAACAGGAATACGCCGCCCGTCATGCCGAGCATTCCGGCCCAACTATCCCCACGCGGCGGCGTCATCCTGAACTCAAAGCCCAAATAACGTGTGGAGATCGCGTTCAGCCCGAGGAAGATCCCAAAGCCGACCCACCATCCGCTCGACGAATACAGGACAATCGACGTCCCCATGCATGACCGCCCTCGAACCCCCAGAACCACAATCCCCACCACAACACCCAGTGAAGCGGCCACCCAGTCGGTATCGAACCAATACAGCGGCGTCTCGTGGCGGTGCGAACCCTCGTCATACCCGTAATAGGCCACCACCATGTCCTGACAGGCCCAGACAAGAAACACCGTCGCGATCGGCGCAATCAACTCCGTCAGTCCCTTGCGACTGATACATGCCGGCAACGCGGTGCCCGCGCCCCCGATAGCCCCCCCTGCCAAGCCGATGACAAACAGGCACGCGAAGCCGTAGATCACCGAGCCGAGATGACCCGAGTGGGTATAGCCGATGACCTGCATGTAGGAAATCGATCCGCCGAACGACCAGCCGAGCGCCCCCAAGAAACCGAAATAGGCGATTCGGCGATACCAGTCCTCGCGACCCGAGGCCAAGACGACGGCAATGGCCGCCAGCGCGCCGGGAATCATCGCCCCGTACTCGTGTCCGAAGTTACCGCGTATGCCCCAACCGATCGAAAGCGACAACGCCCCCAAAATGAGCATGGAAAAAGTCCGACCGGCTGTGCGCGACGTCTCAAGCCTCACCGTCTGTTCGGGTTCACATGCCATGGGGCACCTTCCTCATCGCGCACGCGCGATCTCGTGTCTGAACGCAACCGACCAGGTCAGTCTATCCTGCGTCTTCGTCGCCGCAAACGACAAGACCCAGAACCCCTCCGACCCCGCAACCGGCTTCAATTGAGCGCGGAGGCCTTCCCGGACGCCGTCGAGCTTGACCCTCTCCACCGGCGTGAATCCGTTCGGAACCCGCAGCGTCACAACATAAGGCCAACCCCCCACCGCCTTCTGCGTGCAGGTCAACGTCTTGGACGGCGCGTCCCACCTCACGGACTCCACCTCGACATCGCCTTGCGTGATGTGCCGGTTCATGCCGACGATTTGCGGAACGTCTCTCGCCCGACGAACCGCGAACACCCGGCAACTGTGCGGCTCCAACTCGACATCAAAGCCGCCTCGCTTCACCCCAACATGCGTGTCGGTCCAGAACTCATGGACAACATAGTCCGTGTCGGACAACAACCCCAGATCGGCGAAGTTGACGCGATGACCTCGCCGCCGGTCAGGTATCGCCTGACCCCACTGATCGTTCTCACCCCAATGGAAGACACCGACGACATTCCAGGATTCAAAGTCCCGCTCGATCGTGAGGTTCCATAGCTCGGGAAAGTTGCGCTCGAACAGATCCAACGGCCGCGCCGATCGTTGAACCGGTGGAATGATTCGCCGAATCATGTCCAAGCGCGCTCCGTCCAGCTTGGCGATCGAATCGCCGATGCAGATGACGCCCCCGGTCAATCCCACCAGCGCGTTCCACGCCCTCGCCTCATCGAGCTGGATTGGGGCGGCGCCCCAGCGGGCGGCGGTATCCGGATCGCCCGTAAAAAGCACATCCGGATGGTTCACCCACAGATTGCCGTTGAGGTAGTACCGCCGCGACAGCGTCCGCACGCACGTCCGCAGGCCTTGGCCTTGCACCCCGATCGCCTTGTCCCACGTCGCCTTGTTGTCCAAGCCTATCCTCATGAAATCGGCGTGCCCGGAATGGAGCACGAGCGGAACCCCGATAAACAGGAGCGATCGGCCGGTTCCGACACCCTCACGGATGGCCGCAAGCGCCTCGCGATAGGACTCAAAATAGGTCTTGGTCGTGTCCGAGAAGTTGCCACAGGCAAGCGGATAGTAAATGAAGTCGATCTTGAAGCAGTCATAGCCCCATTCGTCGGCCAGCTTCTTGAACAGTTGACGTAGCCAATCCCGCACCCGGGGTTTCGACAGGTCCAGCGCTTCCCTATTCTCATCGACGATCCGCTGTCCAAGCCCGCTCTTGACCAAGAGCCAGTCCGGGTGTTGCTGGGCGATCGTCGAGGTCTTGTCGACCGCAAACGGCGCAATCCATGTGCTCGCCTTAAAGCCCAGCTTGTGCATCCGGTCGACAATCGACTTCATTCCGTGCGGAAACCGCTCGTTGGCCTCCCAGTCGCCCCAGCCCTTCTGCCAGCCGGAGTCCAAATGGAAGTAGTTCATTCCATACGGTAAGAGCTTGGCGGCGGCCGCATCCATCTCCTCCGTCATGTTCTGTTCGGTCATGCCATGGCTGTAACGGGCCGACCAGGGATTCCACTTGACCAGGCTGCCGTGCGACCCGGGCTTGTTCCCGCACACCTTGGCCACGGAGCGGGCCCACCGCTCGGCCGCCCCCAGGGGCTGTCCCTTTGTCAACTCGACATAGACGCCGGCCTCGCATTCCAGAGTCTGGCCCGGGCCCAACGGCTTCGGCGGGTTGTATAGGGATTGTGCTCGCAAGGTCTTCACCCTGGATGTGTCACCGGCTTCCACCTCGGTGACGATCCCGGTGGCGCCGATGCGGTGAGAGAGAAAGCCGACGACCAGGCCTCGATCGGTCTTCGGGGCGTAGAACAGGGCGTTGCCGTTGCTCGCAACGGGAATAGTCGCTCTCAGTCGCCGCACGTAAAAGTCGAAGACCATCGTGTTCCCGTTCTCGATGAACCACACATTCCTCGGATCGGTGTCCAGCGTGAGGCCTCCGCTGGCATCAAGCGGCGCAAACCTCACGATCTGGATCGGTTCTTTGCCGGTCACCGTTGCCTTTGAGACGACAACCAGAAACGGCTCGCCGTCATAGAGTTTCACCGACGTCTGGATCGCTACCTTGCCGCCGGCATCCGACCAGGCCGGCAGGTGAACGACCTCACCCTTGCCCAAATGGTCGTTGAACGGTTCCCTTCGAAGGGGACTGTCTTTCGGCACGGGCGTCGAGAAGGTCCCGCTCCAAGCCCCCTGCCGCAACTCGATGAGCGTGCCAAGTCCCGCGATGACGGGCGTCCCATCCGGTCCCGCGCAGTTGAGCCGACCCGTGTGTGCGTCATAGGTCAGCCGGAACGAGCGGCATTCTCTGAGCACCGAGGAGTCGGCAAGGGTCGGAGCACCCGCAATAAGCAACGCCATCGCCGTTGAGGCCAGGTCATGCATCATCTATTACTCACTCCAGTGCGTACCACACCTGTCTACGCCCACGGGCGCAGCCCGATTTCTACCGCCTCGAACCATGACATCTTCGCGAGTACATCTGCTCGCGCACGTGTCGCGCGGCCGCAACCATTTCCGCAAAGGGTTGATTCACCACCAGCAACGTCACAAGGGACATCCACCGAACCGGTGGAAGCATTGTACGCCAGTCGGCGCACACCTCAACCGATCGCAGGGCACGACTGGCGCATCTCGATGGGGTCCGCTTTCGGAATATCGGACGCAAGTACCCGACACGGCCTCGACTCACATCGCCCTTTCTTATAGGACTTCCGCAATGGGGCCCCCTGTCGTTCAGGGACTCGCCCTCGTGCCCACGCCCAAACCCCCGCGAAATCGCCCGGCCAACATGCACCCAAGTCCTCCAAGTGCCGAAAAGAACGATGGTTTCTGTCGGGAGTGCGCCGCGCGTCCGCGCCGGACCCATCGGTACGGCCTGTGATCCATAGGGTCCCCCTCGAATTGCCGGACTGCGCCGCGTGACTCCCTTATGCATGAGGAAGCGAACATGATCGTTCACATGATCTCTTCTCCAAGAATCCCCAGTCGCCGGCGCCCCCTCCACGCGGCCCCCTTCGCCCACGGTGGCGCGATTGCCTGTGTCTTCGTGCTAACGGTCTGCGCGTGGATAGATTCAGCCTGGGCCGTGCCCGCAAGGCCGGGAACGATCGCCGTCCGGCAACCCGGCGGGGAATCGATCACCCTGGTTCTCCGAGGAGACGAGCACGCGCACTGGTACGAGGATGCCGCCGGCCGACTGGTCGTCCTTGATACACTCACAAGACAGTGGGTCTACGCCTCTTGGGACGGCAAAGAGGCTAAGCCAACGTCATGGGCAGTGGGACGGGACCAGCCCCAACCGGAAGCGTCGACAAAAGAGGCCGATACACTTCGCAGGTCGCTCAAAACACGTCGCGCCGCCAAAGCGGCTGCAAGAGCACACACGTACCATCCCTCGCCGCTGGGCACGTGCAAGAATCTGGTGATCCTGGTCAATTTCACAGACCTGACGGTTTCTCAAACGCGACAGGCATACGACGATCTGTTCAATGCGGTCGGTTACTCGGCGGACGGAGCCGTGGGTTCCGTCAAGGACTTCTACACCGAGGTGACCTATGGGGCTCTGACCGTGGAATCGACCGTCGTCGAACCGGTCACACTGGATCATGACTATGCCTTCTACGGCCAGAACGACGCCTGGGGCGACGACGTGATGCCGCAAGCGATGGTCCGCGACGCCCTGCTTAAGCTGGAGGAAAGGGGCTTCGACTTCAGCCAGATGGACGGCGACGGCGACGGCTACGTGGATGGACTGACCATAATCCACGCCGGAGTAGGCGAGGAAATTGGCACGGACCCCAACGCAATCTGGTCACATATGTGGGAAATGGGAACGCCGCTTACACTCGACGGCGTCGTGCTCCAAACCTACTGCACCACGCCGGCTAGTCGAGACGGATCGGGCGCCATGACACGCATCGGGGTAATCTGCCACGAAATGGGCCACGTCTTCGGGCTCCCCGACCTCTATGACTACGATTACGACAGCGAGGGTGCGGGCCGGTTCTGTTTGATGGCCGGCGGATCCTGGAACGGCACCGATGGCGAACGCCCATCACATCCGAGCGCATACTGTAAGGTCCTCTTGGGCTGGGTCGAGCCCACCCTCATTTCGGTCGCCGGTACCTACTCGCTCGGGCGGGTCGAAACCAATCCCCTGATCTACAAAATCCAGGGGTCCCTACCCCCCAACGAATACTTCCTCATCGAGAACCGTCAGGGCTATGGCTTCGACGCCGCCATTCCAGGAAGTACTCGAGGCATCCTGATTTGGCACGTCGACTCCAATCAACCGAACAATGATGACCAGAACCACTACATGGTGGACCTTGAGGAGGCCGGCCCCGGCCCCAATCCCGTTCAGCACCTCGAACGAGGCGATAACACCGGTGAAGACTCAGACTATTTCCGCCTGGGAAATGCGACCGAGTTCAACGATCTGACCAAGCCCAACAGCCTGGGTTACGAAGAAGACCCTCTCGGATTCGGCATTGAAAATATCAGTGCCAGTGCGGAGACCATGACGTTCCGTGTCAGAGTCGTCGAACCCTTGGCCATATCCGGATACATCCTCACCTCGTCCGGTGTCGGCATCGACAACGTACTCGTGACCGAGGACAAGGACGGCGGATGGGATATTACCGATACGGACGGCTACTACAGAGTCCCTGTTCGCATCGGCTGGTCCGGCACCATCACCCCGACAAAGACGGGGTACACCTTCGCCCCCGTCAATCGCACCTACGCCAATGTCTTGGCGTCGGTCCCCAATCAGAACTACACGGGAGTGGACGGTACGGGACCGGAGGGAGGAACCGGCCTGCCCATCACCATCACGGCCGTTCCGATTGACCCCAACCACGAGCCCGCCTATGCGCAAGGCAGCGTCCGCGTTTTCGCCGTGGCCTCCGGCGGAGTCGCGCCCTACCGCTACGTCTGGAACACCGGCCTGGTCTGGCCCATGTTCGTCGTTGTCCCCGTCGGGATAACGACCTACACGGTCACCGTGACCGACGCTCTCGGCGCGACAGGCCAGAACAGCATCACGCTCACGGGGAATCCGCCGGCCTTGGTGGTCGCCGTTCAGGCTGAACCCAATGTCGTGCTGGCCGGTCAGAGCAGCACGGTGACCGCAACGGCATCCGGCGGAACCCCACCTTACACGTACCTGTGGAGCACAGGCGAAACAACCGCAGCGATCACCGTTGCGCCGACCCAAGACACCCAGTACGCCGTCACCGTCACGGATGCCGGATCCCAGACGGCCTCGGCAAGCGCAACCGTCAGAACATCCGTCGTTGCGGGGGTAACCGAAGACGGTCTGCCCTGCCTTGCGCCGGCCTCACCCGTAATACTGGTATTGACGGCGCTCGGCTGGATGCTGATCCGACCCGGTGCACGGAGGAAAGACGCCGCCTGACAACAGCCGCGAACACCGACGTGGCGGTCCGTGCGAGGTTCAGCACCTCGCACAGTCCCTCGCTGTCGCCATCATCATCCGCATGTTTTCCTCGGGCGTATCGCGCGGAATCATCTCGCCGGAGTTGAAGATGAAGCCCCCCGCCGCCTTGCCGGCCTCCAGGATCCGGATCGTCTCGCGCCGAACCTGCTCCGGTGTGCCGTTTTGCAGGACCTTGATCGGATCGAGGTTCCCCATGAAGCACACGTTACCCTGCGTAACCGCCAAAGCGTCCTTGACGTCGATGCCCGGACCGCACGACAGCGCGCTCACACCGAGGCGAGTCATGATCGGAAGCGACTTGCCTTCCTCACTGGCATGATAGAACACGAGCCCTCCCGCCTTCTGGTAGGCCTCCGATACGCGACGGGCCGGTTCGAAAGCATACGCTTCGTACGCTTGCGGCGAGATCAGGTGGGAGGACGCGTTGCAGTCGCCGAACCAAATGGCATCGGCGCCGGCCTCTATCTGAGCGAGGCCGAACCGTGTCTGCAATTCGACGAAGAAGTCCAACGTCTCCCGAAGCAATCCCGGATTGTCGAACGGCATCAGCATCAATTGCTCCATGCCGTACAGAAGACCGACCGACGAGAACGGCGCGGCCGTCCGACCCGTTACGCATACCGTGTCGCCGAAATGCGCCTTGATCCTGGAAATCGCCTCGAGCAAGATCGGCATGCGGCCGTCCTTCCGGGGGTCCGGCATCCGCAGGCCCCTCAGGGTCTCCCTCGTCGCCGGAAGGTAATTGCATGTCGCCCGCACGATGTTCCCGCCGCCCTGCGTCCCTACACCGAGGACCTCAAATTCGATACAGTCATCCACCTGAAGCCAGCACCAGTCGTAGTCAAAACGCTCGATCGCCGCGATCTGACACGTCGCCATGTTGCCCGCGTCCTGGCAGTACGCTTCATAGGTGCCGCCAAACACCTTCACGTCGAACTCCTCGCTGATCGCGAAGACGGGAATTCGCGTCGGTCGCTTCAAAGCGACGCAGGTTCGGATGTCGTCAAGGACGCCCTTGTATGCCATGGTCATCTCCTCCGTGGTTCGCCTGCGGCGATCGTCCGGCGATCGTCTGATCGAAACGCACTGTATGTCGGGAACGTGAGGGGAGCAACCCGCCTTCGTGAATGGATAGCCGGTGCGTATGCCTTCACCGCAGCCGTTCAATCACGTCGGTAATTCGATTGAACACCTAGCGCATTCTATTCATAGGGGCCCTAATGCCAGAGCCCGACGGAAGGCGTGCAACACGTGAACACCGAGAACGCAGCCGAAAAATACGGTAAGATCCTGACAATAAACAAATTGCCGCCGCCATGCGTCCGATGCAACACCCCCCAAAAGTGTTGCATTTTGTTGCAAAGTGTTGCAATTGGCGACATGAAAGATCGAGAACAGGCCAGCAACGCCGACAGACACATAACACCGCGTCGCCCGTTTGCGGACCACCCATCATGAAACACAGGAGGTACACACCCGTAATGCAGGACTCCACGAGAGAGCACGGTGTGTGCAAGCCTGCGGCGGCGCATGGATTGGCAATGGCGATCAAGATGCAGGACTCCACGAGAGAGCACGGTGTGTGCAAGGGCGGCGATCGGCTTCACCCGGTTCTAGTCGTCTCAATGTGTCCGGTGGTTCTGGCGGCACGTCGTGCACAGCCCGAAGACGGGGGCGCCCCAACGCCTGTCTTCTCCCGCCGCCCACGGAATGATCTGTATCGTGCCCTCTCTCCATGGCGCAACCGGGCCCACTGCGATTCGACACGCCCGCCGAGAACGTCGCACGCGCAACAAAAGGCGCCGGTATCCTTCTTCTGCCCCACGGCTGACCACGCAACACCACCCGAACCGATGCCGCGATTCTCTGAGCGGCCGGAACGCGTCGCGACAGACTTGTAGGGCGCATTGCAGGCTAGTACAATAATAGGTGCGGTCAGGATTGAGAGGACACGAAGCTTGGCGAATCAACGGCGCAGGTCCGAACCGGACTGGGGTCGTCCGCAGCATAGCCTTGCTCCTCGGTGCCTCTTGCCGGGTGCGACGCACAGTGATGTCTGTGGCTGGGGGAAATAACTGGCCATGAACGACTGGTTCGAGGCTGAGCAGCGCGTCGAACGGGCGCACCGATTCTACGAGTCTCAGCGGTGGCTCGAGGCCCTTGAGGAAATCAGCGCCGCCATCGAGATCAACCCCCAAAACGCCGGTTGGTACTGCAACAAAGGGTACATCCTCGATCAGATGGAACGATTCGAGGATGCGGTGAAGGCCTATGAACAGGCGCTCGAGCTCGACCCCCATGACCGGGAGGCCATGACGGCTCTGGGCGTGGGCCTCATGCGGACTGGCCGGTATGCAAAGGCGCTGGAGATCCTGGAACAGTGCGCCCGCGAGTTTCCGGATTACGAGCCCGCCTACTGCAATCGCATCATCGCCTACACCGAAATCGGACAGCACGATAAGGCGGAAGAGATGTTCTACTTGGCTCAGCAACTCACGGACGAGTGCCCGAGCTGCTACTACAACATCGGGATTTCGCTGTTTGATCGCCAGCTCTGGGATCGGGCGATTTGGTGTTGGAAAAAGGTTCTTCAGATGGATCCCCACTACTTGGGAGCGCGAGCTCGAATCGCCGAGGCTTACCGCGCCAAGGGGGTCTTCTCGGAAGCCAAGACTTACTACCTGGCGGAACTCCGCGAGGGACCTGGAGACGTCGATCTGTTGTCCGATCTGGCGCATCTGCTGTCGGAAATGGGTGAGGTCCCGGCGGCCGCGGAGAAATATCGCCAGATCGTCGAACTGGACCCTGAGAATACCGAGGCCTATTTGGCCCTCGGGCAGATCGCCCTGACTCAGGGAGATCTCCAGGCCGCACTGGACGCACTTCAGACAGCGGCCTCGCTCGATGACGATAGTCCGGAAATTCAACAGTCGTTGGGCGAAGCGTATCTTCGCCTCGGGCGATACGCCGACGCGCGCTACCACCTGAGTCAAGCACTGCAACGCAATCCGGACAGCCGACACGCCCTCATGTCGATGGGCAACTGCCTCTTGGAGACCAGCCGACCGACTCACGCCGCTGCCTTCTTCAAACGCCTGACGGAGTTGGAGCCGACTCTGCCCGGGCCACATCACAACCTCGGCGTGTGCTGTTTCCTCCGTCACAAGTTTGGTGAAGGCATTGGCCATTGCCTGCGGGCGTTGGAGCTTCAGCCGGACTACGTGATGGCCATGCACAAACTGGCCTTGGCCTACCTTCATCTGGGCCGTTGGAGTGAGGCTCGCCGCATGATCCGGCGGGCCCTGGCCGTCGACCCCAACAATGCCCAAATGCAGCAAATTGCGAGGCGATTTCGCTGGTACCGGCTCGCCAAGTGGTTTCGGACGCTGTTCTGGCCGATAGAATGGCTGAAAGAGTCTCTGGGGTGGAGCGGATTGCGCTGACCTCTCGCCCAAGGCTGGAAGGCGCCACCGTGTGAGTCTTGCGAGCGTATTGTGTGTTTGTGTCGTACGCTGCCGGTTCCAGGCTGCGGCACACAAAGCTTTATCGCATATGAAGTTACAGGCAATCCAATGCATCCTTTGTCGCTGCCGTTGTATAATGATTTAACAGTTGAGGTGAGACTACTCTGCCTGGGGTCAAGACCATGTTGCATTGCGTGAGGACGGTGTGGGTAACGATCATGCTTGGTGCGACGGCGCTGGGCGCCGATGCCCAAGACAAGTCTGAGAAGGGCGGACTGGGGCTGTGGAACGTCGAATCGATGGTCGACCAAGCGGCCAAGCAGATTGTTCAGCGGTACAAGTTGAATGACGAGCAGACGGTCTTCACCCGGCAGCTTATGGCCCGCCGGGTCAATCAGTTGCTGGACAAGCATGAGAGGCAAGTTCGACAGCTTTTCAGCGAGGCCTTGGCGATGCGCGCCGCCGGCAAGGCCCCTACCGCCGAGGCGATCCGGTCGTGGGCCGAGCGGGCACTGCCCATCTACGAAGACGCCAAAAAGCAGATTCTCGAAGGCAACGAGGAGTGGAGTCAGATCCTTACGCCGGAGCAGAAGAAGACACACGAGATCGACCTGCGGATGATGAAGGTGGACTTCGACCAGTATGAACAGCGACTCAATCGGTGGAGCAAGGGTGGATTCGACGCGGAGAAAGACTGGGTTACTCAACGCCCTCCCACCACCCGTCCAATGCCGAGGCGCTCGGATCATGTGGCGTCGAATATGCCATCGAATCGGTTCAGGACCGGTACGCCGGGACAGCCCACGGTGACTCCGCCGCCTCCGCCCCCACCCGGAGCGGTCCGCTCACCGGCCGGCCCCATGCGATTCGGAGACACGTCGGGTAGAACGCCGACATCCGGCCCGTCGGTTTCCGTGGAGCGGGTTGTCTTTGATCCGGAACAGGCTTGGGATGCGTGGGTAAGCAATTTCGTCAGGCAGTGCAGACTGGATGAAAGTCAGGCGACGCAGGCCCGCGCCATCCTGAAGGACTGCAAAGAGCGAGCAAGCCGGCACCGCGAGGCGCATCGCGACGACTATGTCCGTCTTCAGGCCCGCATACGTGAGCTTCAATCCAGCGGCGCCGCGCCGGATGCATTGGCGACCGCCAACAAGGAGCTTGCAGACCTCAATGCGCCCGTCAACGAGCTGTTCGAGGAGCTGAAGAGCCGCATAGAGCAGATTCCGACGAGCGCTCAGCTTCAGGGCTTCCGTGAAGCCCAACCCTCGAAATAGGAAATGAGAGGAGGCGTTTCCGCATGGCTTTCTAATGCGGTGAGAAGCGTTCATCCATCTGTATTACCCCTAATACGGTCCTTAATAGCTAGCATACGGCAAATCGGTGCTCAGTCGCGAAATGTCGTACCGCACATGGGGCAGCGCGCTTCGGTCTGGCAGTGGAGAGTGATGCGTCGACTTGGGGCCGCTGCCCAAAACAGGGACGCTTCATCCCTTCGGCGACGAGTCGGATGGCTTCGTCTTGGGTCCCGATGGAGCCGTTTCTGCCGCTGCCTGTGCCGGTCCGACATCCTTTTGTCCGTCGGTGGCCAGTTTGACCAGCGTCTCCGGCAGCTCGATTCCGGCGACATCCTTCATGACCTGGAGCATCGGCGGCAACGTGCGGGCCATATTATGGAGAAAGCTGGCGGTATTGGAGCTTCCGTTAGATCCGCCGCCTTCCCAGACGATGACCTTATCGAACTTGATGTTCGAGATGGCCTTGGCGGCGGTGTTGGCCAACTCGTCGAGGTGTTCCAGCATCATCATCTGGAAGGCCTGTTGTGAACCGCCGCAAGCATCGATGATTCGCTTCAGGCCCTCGCCCTTCTTGGCCAGGATTTCGTACTGTCCCTTCGCCTCGGCCTCGAGCCTGGCAAAGATGGCACTGGCCTCGCCTTGGGCTTCGAGGCGGCGTTTCTCGGCCTCGGCCTCGGCTTGTACGACGATCTTGGCCTTCTCGGCCTTGGCCACCGCCTCCAGAGCGGCTCGCTTCTCGGCCTCGACGCGTTCGGCCTCGGCCAGGGCGGCCCTGGCCATCGCACGGTTCTGCGCTTCGAGAACGGCGGCCTCCGCCTCGCGCTTGCGGGTCTCGCCGAGCTGATAGGCCTCGGCCTGCTTAACCTGCAGCGCCGCCTGGGATGCGGCGATCTGCGCTTGGGCCTCGTTCTCACCCGTAACCGCCTTGGCGTTGGCCTCGGCCACCGCGATACGCTTGGTCCGCTCGGCATCCTTGACTTGGGCCTCGCGCTGCATGGCGGCCGTCTGCTCACCCACCACTTGTTCTTTGTCCAATTCGGCGACACGGACGGCCTGATCCCGCTGCGCCTCACGCGTTCCGATCTCGCGGAGCTTGCGGGCGTTCGCCACTTGGATCGCCTTTTCGCGGTCGGCTTCGGCCACACGAATCTCGCCCATCTTCTCTTGATCGGCCACATCGCCCCGAGCCTGCTGAATCGCCTGCGACGCCGCCTTGCGCCCGATCGCCTCGATGTATCCCGAGTCGTCCGTGATGTCCGTAATGTTGACGTTGATCAGCACCAAGCCGATCTTGCGCAGCTCGGGCTCCAGCGATTTCTGAATATTCTCCAGGAATTTCTCGCGGTCGCGGTTGATCTCATCAATCCGCATCGAGGCGATGACTTGCCGGAGTTGGCCGAAGATGATGTCCTGGGCTTGTTGCTTGACCGAATCCGTGTCCAATCCGAGCAGGCGAATGGCCGCGTTCTGCATCACCTCCGGCTGTGTGCCGATCGCCACGGTGAATACGCTCGGTACGTTTACCCGAATGTTCTCCATGGACAGGGCGCTTTTCAAAGGGATCTCGATCTGAATCGGCTCCAGGCTCAGATACGAGTAGTTCTGGATCAGCGGCCATACGAATGCCGCGCCGCCGTGAATGCACTTGGCCGTCTCGCCGCGAGTGACCTTGCCGTAAATGACCAGAACACGGTTGCTCGGGCACCGTTTGTATCGACGGGTCAACAGCGTAACAAAGCTGAAGAACAAAATCGCGACAAAGACAACGATCACGCCCAACCAGAAGACGGTGCCGGGCTCAATCTGCGCGAGAAGTCTCGTGTCGAACATAAATGATGCTCCCCACTTTTCCTGCCAGGCGCTAATTCGACTGCGGCTGCACTTCGACCGTATCCGAATCCACGACACCCGTAACGACCACCCGGGCTCCGGTCGGCAACGCTTCACCTGTCGTCACCGCCTGATACTCCATGGTGCGGTTCTGCACGTTGACCGTGACCTTTCCGACGCCCGATCGCCGGCCGGGGATCCTGAGATAGACCTCTCCGGACGTGCCCACGGCCTGTTGAATATGGACGGTTCCTTCCGACCGAAGGTTGCTCATGCCCTTCATCAGTCCATGGACCACAAACATGGCCGCGACACCCGCCACGACGGCGATGCCCAGCCCCGTGATGGCGTGTACCTTGCCGGCATTACATGCTAGCCCCGCCAAGCCGAAGAAGGTTATTGCCGCGACGACCGTCCTGAACGTCAGGACGCCGAAGAACCACGATGACCCGTGGACATGGACCTGAGGACCCTGGTGGTGCGAATGGGTAGCCGTACCGTGATCGACGGCGCTGCCGTCGTGCCCGTGATCGGCCGACACGCCGCCGGCATCGGAGTCAAAACACTCCGCGCCGACGCTCCCGGCGACATCCTGGCCGGCCTCCGCCAAACCCAACAGCGACATGATGAACTGGCAGACAAAAATCGTCCCACCCACCGCAGCGCACACGGCGAATAAGGTGACCATGGACAGGCCCTCGCAAAGTGACCACGCACCAGACAATCAGGCCTTGCCAGACTCGGAGCGCCGAGTATTGTCCTTCCACCAGCTTAAGACTGTCAAGCACAAGCGCGAGTTGGATGGCTCGGCAGGCGCTTGCCGGTGCGTACCCCGCCATTCGCGTTGCGTCTGGGGCATTCCGTCGATGCTATCGCCGCGCCGACGCGTTCAGCATCGGCACGCCGGTCGGGAAGCAACCCTCGTAAAACTGCTTCATCGGACCTGGGTATATCGCGACACGCACCGTGCCCCAGGTCTGTTGGTCGCCGGTGGCGTAGAAGAAATAGGTCTTGCCCTGCCACTCGAACAGGTCGACGTCGGAGTTGTTGACGCCTTCGCCGACACCTGCCTCCAGGATCGGGTTGTACGGGCTCAGCTCCCAACGCGCCAAATCTTGTGACCTTGCAAGGAAGGAGACCCAGCCGTTGTGCCCCGGAATGGCGGCGTGCAGGTAGATCACGTAGTAGTAGGGTGCGAAGTAGCGGATCACCGGACAGGCGCTGTACTCATTGTTGATCCCGGTGAAGATCAGCCCCGGCACCTTCTCCCACTTCGAGAGGTCCTTCGAGCGAGCGAACTTGAAGCAGAACATCACAGGCTTGTTCGACTCGTAGGCCATCAGGTAGCCCTGGTCGTCACGGCACACCGAACAGTTGAACAGGTGCTCGTCGCCTTCCAGGGGTATGGCCGGTTCCCGCTTCCAGTTCTTCAGGTCGGTTGTGGTAAAGTGGTAGATGCTCTTGAACCAGTCGCGATTGGTGCCCTCGCTGGCGAACACGTGCAGTTCGTCGCCATTGACGAAGGCATTAGCAAACGAATGTCCCTCGGCGAACCGTCCGATCTCATTGCCGGTGCAGAGGTCCTTGATGTAGAGGTACATGCTCTTGGTGTAGTGGTCGGTGTTGTTCTTTGTATCGTCGCGGTGATTCATGACGATGAGCGGGCGTCCTTTGTAGACGACCGGCGTGTTTTCCATGGCCGGTCCCATCGCCAGGGGGATTTTGGTCAGTTCGGGCCTGCCGATGCAGGCCGACCGACCAGCGCCGGCCAGAGCGGCAAGTTGGGGGGGCATGATGGAGCTGAAAACCTCTACCGGCCACTCACCGACGCGCACGAATCCCTTGGGGACCTCCTGCTGGAACTGGACGTAGGCCTTGCAGATGCCTTTCGTTGTGTAGGGTATTGGCCCGCCGTCGGGTCGCTGTTCCGTCATGCCGAACTGGCGTCCGCCCGCGCCGAACACCTTGCAGCCCATCAGAAAGCAGTCTTCGAGATCGACCTTGAGGTGCTCTCCCTTGAGCGTGCTGTAAATGACGCCCGTCGAGGGTTGGCCGTGCGGCTGGGAGAAGTTCAACGATACCAGCCGGCAGTTCTTCAGGTCGACGTGGGAGTATCCATCGAAGCCGGGATTGCCGGCCTGGAGGGCGTTATCGGGGCCCACCAACGTGCAGTCCTCCAGCACGACGTCGGGACAGTCGGGCATCTTCTTGTTCTCCGCACGGATGTACATACCGGCCGCGTCGCCCCACCAGTCGAGGGCCCACGAATGCGTGCGGCGGAAGATCACCGGCTCGTTCGGCCGCCCCGTAAACGCCCCAATGCAGTACCCCGAGAAGCGACCGACGGCGAAGCAATCCTCAACGACGACGGAGAACGGCGCGCCCTTCTCACATGTCAGATCCCATCCGGCCCCTTCGGCGCCGCAGGTGTAGAGATGCCGGTAGAGCCAGCGATCCCAGCCGATGCATGAGAAGTTGGGATCACATTTGCCCGTGCCCCACCAGTCGATGCTCTTGTGGCCTTTCTGAGGGTCACCCGAGTCGATGATCGCGTAGCCGGTCGCACCGGAGCCGTTGCTCCCGTCAAAGTCGGCCACAAGCACGTTGTAGGCGCCCGGAGCCCCTTTGTGGGCCGGATTCAGAAGCGCCTCCATATAGTGGTCGGGCCGAATGACTATCCTGTGCCCGCCTTTGTCGTCCGGCACGGCCGACAAGGCGGCCTGTATCGTCTTGAATGCCGTCTTCCACGACTTACCGTCGGTGTTATCGCCGAGTTTGGAGACGTAGATCGTACTCCCCTTTCGCCCACCCTCGACCGGAGCCGAGGCCTCCGACCGCAAGGCCGACATGCCCATCAACCCAACAACCAACAGACGCATTAGCCCTATGCCGCAAGCAGACTCCATCTTGTGCTCTCCCGTTCTTAGCGTATGTACTGTCCCTTTTGGGCGTCGAACTTGACGGAAGGAATGCTCCAAGGAAAGCAGTCCCCCAACATTTCCTTCATCGAACCCGTATTCTCCATCGCTGTTCCGAACAATACGGAGAGGCTCGTCGGCTTCGGGTTATCCGAGCGAACGCCGGCCGGCGGCGTCGAGACATCCTCGGCCAATAACCGGCCGGCCTCATGGAACACCACGACGGCAGAACACAAGAACCAACCGATACGAAAGGGCATTGTCCTCTCTCCGAGGTTTCTGAAATCCCGCCATCGGTATCATACGCGAAGTTCGCCCCGGCGGCAGGGGCATCCGGTTCGTCCGCAGCGTAGGCGGGTCGCAAGAGCTCGGAGCTCACGACGCAATGCGTCACCGGCTGATCCCGTTGACGCCGCCCTCCGCGCCGAGGAAATGCCTTCGCGAGATCCGCGACTCCCTGTCGCTCACGCCGTGACTACTCAGGAATGCCGACATCACATCAGGCGATTTGGACGTTCCAGAGGGGTCCGTAGCGAAAGGACGGCGAAAAGGATCCGGTACACCGCCATCGGACTGATCCACCGCTCACCCTCGTTTTGCATTTCTCGTTGGGTTCCCCTAAGATCGGCCGGCATGGCAATCTGGCCGAAATCGTTTGACCTTCTTGCCCGTGCCGCGCGGCGGCGATGGGTGTGGCTGGGCGCTCCGTTGCTCCTGTATGTCGGGACTCTGGCCGCACCCTTTCAGCTTGACGACTTGAACCTGATATTGAAGGCCGAGCGGTATCAGCGAGGGGAACGACCGACGCTGTCCTTGTATGCATGGGCACCGAACGAGGCCGAAGTTCAGGAGATGGCCAATCGCGGCACGTGTCCTTGGTGGGTATGGACGGGGATTCGCGTGTCCTTCTTCCGCCCATTGGCGGAACTGGCCTTTTATGCCGACGTGGTGATGTTTGGCCGTAACCCGGTGGCCCACCGACTGGTTAGTTTCTGCTGGTTCATCGCGGCTCTGCTGTGTGTCCAAAAGTTGTATCGAACCGTAAGCGGGGACGACACATTCGCCGGTGCGGCCACACTTCTGTTCGGCATCTCTCAGACGCTCGCGGCGCCGGTGGCTTTTGTGTGCAATCGCGCCGACTTGTTCGTGGTGATCGGAACGAGTCTGGCCGCATGGGCGTACTGGTCTGCTGGTACAAGGCCGGAGTGGAGGTTGGGCTGTATTGCCGCGGTCGCCTACGCGTTTGCCCTTCTATCGAAGGAGGCCGCTGTGCCGCTTGTCGCGGTGTTCCTCGGTCATGAGATCCTTGCGAGATGGCGTGGTTGGCCCGTGCGTGGCGGCAACTTCCGGACCTGGCTTGTCGTGGTCCTGGTGGCCGTGCTTGGCGCGTACCTGGTCTTCTACCTGACAACGCGCCCCCTAGTCGCTTCGCTTTCGAGGAACTGGGGCGAGACGATTTCGTTTTTTGGCTTGCTGTTTCCGAGATCGTTGGGCCTATACCTGTGTGTCTGGACGACGGGGTTCCCGGTCAACATACTCTCCGAAAGTGAGAAGCTCTGGCCGGGAAACCTCTTGGCAGTGATCGGCGGGCTGCTCGCCTTGCCGGTGCTGTGGTATCTGTTTAGGGCTCTCTCAAGGAACGTCGGTTTGGCGTTCTTCATGCTCTGGTCCGGCATGTTTGTCTGCCTGGCACTGTTGACGGTTCCGGAACCCCGAGCCCTCAGCCTGGCTACCGTGGGGTGGGCCTATCTGTTGACCGAACTGCTTCTCCCGCGAGACGACGGGGCTTCGCCGGCCCCAAACTTCTTGCGGCACTGGCTGCTCACGGCGAACGGCCTGGTGAGCATCCTCTGTATCGTGGCGAGCATCTTCATGGGTTCAGCCATGGAGAAACAGGCGCAAGGGTGGCTGCGCGATTACATCGCGTCGGGTGGTCGGTCCATGCGTGACGGTGACGTTCTTGTGATAGGCGAATCACGAACGCCGGTGGAGGTCCTGTTCGCAGGGGATCGGCTGGAATACGTCACCGGTTTACCCCATGTTTCAATTGCCTATCTGACAATCAAAGGCGCCGGCGCGACATTCCATCGCGTGGACGAGCACACACTGACGGCGACTGCTCATTCGCCCCTGTTGTTCGAGAGCCGATTCCACAAGATGCTTCTCGAACCCAACTACAAGCTGACCGTCGGTCGGCAGTTCCGAGCCAGGGCCTTCACGGCGGAGATCGCCGCCATGGAAGACGGCATGGTGACGCAATTGCGTTTCCGATTTGACGAACCGCTGACTTCGCCGCGATACCACTTCTATCCCCCGTCGTTGGCGGCCGTTGCCCAAGGCAAGTAGGCCGATACGTTCTACACGTCACGACCTGTCGTGCGCGACGGCTCGTCTCTCGCCTCATCACGACAGGTTCACGTCAGCCGAAGGACAGAACTGCTCCATGCACCCACGCGAAGGCGACAGGCCCGATGGTGACGAAATGGCGACGGTCCCGTGGCCTCATCATACGGCTTACCTCGGCTCCGCCACCCGCCGCAAGAATTCAATATCGTGTCTGAGGACCTCGCGTCGCTTATCCTTGTCGAACTTGCCGAGTGATTCGTCGTCGATGCACAGGTCTCCGTGAAAGCCCTTCTTGCGAAGGACCGCCGCCACGCGTGCATAGTCGATATCCCCTTCGTACAGCGGACACCGGCACTGATCGTACTTCCAGCCCATGTCGCGCTGCCGTTCCCGATCCTCGCGCGGATACCGAATGCTCTTGCAATGCACGTGGCAGACCCACGGGGCGAATTCCTCGCAGATCCGATAGACCTCGGACAACGGGTGGCCGAACCAGTAGAAGTTGCCCACATCGAGCGTCAGCCCGAACCGCTCGGACCCCACTCCCTCAAACAATCGCCTCAGGAACTCCGGCTTGTTGGTTGTGGGGCCGTGATTTTCCACGCCAAATCGCACGGGAAGGTCTTTGGTCGCTTCCGTGATTCTCCGTCCGACGCCGATCGCCAAGTCCAGAAACGCCGTCTGATCCATGACCTTCCGAGGGACAATGTCCAGTCGCACCGCCGGTATGCCCATGAGTGCCGCGGCGCGCGCGGTCTTGATCGTCGCCTCGACCTCCGCGTCCGGACGCTCATCAAACCGGTTGTGTAGGCAGAACGCGCAGATTTGCCTGTGCTGTGTTCGTAGCTCGCGAACAAGGTCCCTCTGCCCGTCGATACCGGTGATCGAGTACGTCTTGCCCGCCCCGTACAGAAGAGGCAGCTTCCCATCCAATTCGACGGTGACCTCCAGCCCGTCCAGCCCCACGGCCCGCATCGCGGACCAGATGTCCGGTTCACCGATGTCGCGGACCAACGCATCCCGGCACGAAATGGGCCACGGCATCGGCTTGGCCGGTGCTCTTGTTTCACCAAGCCCAACCGTCGCGAGCGCTGTCGCTGTCGCCGCCGCACCGGCCGCCTCTCGGAGAAACTCACGTCGTGTCCTACAGTTGTGATCGCTCACCCTTTCGCCCTTTCATGAGCCGCACCGGCAAGATCCCCCGCATACCTACGCACCGAATGCCGCATCACAGCCCCGAATCGCCCTTTCTCAACGGGTCAACCCGCGGCGATTCACTTGTTGTCTGTTCCCGATTTGCCGGCTCCCGATTTCCCCGCGTTCGCACCGGTATCCTCTATCGCCGGTACGGCGAACCACCCATCGAAGAACCCCTTCATTGAGCCCGCGTATTCGGCCCGCTTGATGTTCATCCAGGTTCGTTGATCGCCGACGGCATAATAAACGTATGTCTTGTCGCCGAATTCAATAACCTCGGGATCGGACGTATTGATGCCCTCGTCCATGTCATCGGGTGACAAGACCGGATTCGACGCGCTGAGCCACCACGTCTTGAGATCCTTCGACCTCGCGATGTAGGTCTGGAAGAACCATCGCGGCGCGCGATGTTCCAAGTACATCATATAGAAGTGGCCGTCTACAAACCGTATACAGGGACAAGCTGTGTAACGATTGGCGCCGAAGACCGCCCCCGGCATCTTCGTCCAGTTCTCCAGGTCCTTCGACGTGGCGAACTTGATCGTGAAGGCCGGATAGGCCGGATCGTTGGATTCGTAGGCCATCGCGAAGCCGTCTGGACCCCGGCAAACGGAGCTGTTGAAGAGGTGCTCCTTCTCCTGTGTGATGACTACTCTCTTGTCCCATTGCTTTAGGTCCGCCGACCTGAACAGCGTCACATCGTTCCAGTCGTTATTGTCGAACCGCGACGCAAACGCGTGGAGCTTGCCTTCGTGCACGAGCGCGCATGCCAGGCCGTAGCCTTCGGCGAACCGCGACAGTTCCTGATCGGTTGTGGCGTCCTTGATCACGAGGTAGTAATCCTTGGTCGTGCCACCTGTGGCCGGCCGGACACACTCGAGGTGGCACAACTTGCCCTGCCAGATGACCGGTGAGAGTTCGCACATGTCCTTGCGGACAAGCTGCTCGTTCTTCAGTTCGATTGGAAACCGTCGCGGTTCGGGGGGGATGATCGTGCTGAAAACCTCGACCGGCCAGTGGCCGATCCGAAGAAACCCCTTGGGCACCTCTTGCGTGAACTGCACATAGGCCAGGCAACATCCCTTCGTTTGGTACTGGATGTCCTTAGCAGTCGCCTTGTTGACCTTGACGCCGAAGACTCGGTAACCCATCAGCACGCAGTCCTCGAAATCGACCTTGAGGTACTTGCCGTGCTCGACGCTCTGGACGATGCCATCCGTGGGTGTGCCCGCCGGCTGCGAAAAGTTCAGCGTCACCAGCTTGCAACGTTTCACGGAAACCCACATCGACGTCTTGAAGCCGAAGTTCCCGCCCTTCAGCGAACACTGCGGGCTGACGAGCGCGCAATCTTCGAAATAGATGTCCGGCCGATTCGGCATCGTTGGGTTCTCGACCCGCACGTAGCCGCCAGCCGTGTCGCCCCACTCATCCAGCGACCAGAGGTGGCAGCGACGAAAGGCCATGGGTTCCTCGGTTCGAGACAGAACGCTGGCGACGCCACCGCCGAACGCCCGGCCGATGCTCACGCACTCTTCGACGATGACGGTGAACGGTTCGACCTTGTTTGTCCCGTCGAAGAAGATGCCCGCATCACTCCCCGTCGAATAGAGCCGTCGGAGGATCCACCGGTCCCACACGATGCTGGAAAAGGTTTCGTCCTTGTGTTCGGCCGACCAACCCTTGGCGTAGGCCCGTATCGTGCTCCACCAGTCGTAGCTCTTGAACCCCTTTGTGGGATCCCCCGAGTCGATCACGACCCAGCCGGTCGTACCCGAGCCCAGCTTGCCGTCGAAATCACCCACCAACTCGTTGTAGGCACCGGCCGCCCCTTTGTAAGAAGGATACAGATTCGCCTCCATGTAGGTGTCCGGTCGCACGATCACTCTGTGCCCACCCTTGTCATCCGGGATGGCCAGCAGGGCCTTCTGAATCGTATGAAACGCCCTTTGCCAACTGGAGCCGTCGGAGTTGTCGCCGAGTTTGGAGACGTAGAGACTGACGCCCTTTCGCCCGCTTTCACCGACTGCGGCCACGCTGACCGAGAGATGGCAGGAAAGCATGGCAGACCATACAAAGACCACGCGCAGACGCCGGCACTGCCCGTTCAAGTCACCGGGCTTGTTCCAGCAAGCATTGCGTCCATCTCCGTTTCCACGCTGCGTCATGTAAAACCTCCGAGAATTGAGATTAGTCTTACGTTCCGCCTTTTCATTCTATAGCGGTCTCGCTACAGTTACGACGCCTCTGTTTGAGATTGGGAAACCGGTGTCAGCCTGGAGAGCTTCTCATGCACGGATTGCACCGCCGGACCTCAACGCTTCTGGTCATCACCGTATTGCCGTGGTCGATCCTGCCGGCCGGATGCACGGCCGTTCCTAAGGAGCGGATACAGACACAAACCCCCGCAACAGCCGCGACGCACTGGTGGAAGGGCAACCTGCATACGCATACCTATTGGAGCGACGGAAACCACTATCCGGAAATGGTCGTCGACTGGTACAAGCGGCACGGGTACCACTTCCTGGCCCTGACGGACCACAATGTCGTGCCGAGGCAATCGAAGTGGATCGAGGCAGAGAAGCAACGCGGCGGTCTTCCGGCTCTCGTTCAGTTTCGGCATCGATTCGGACAGACGTGGCTCGACGAACGCTCCGAAGACGGCAAGATCCTGGTCCGCCTGGGAACACTGGACGAGTTCGGACCGCTCTTCGACCAACCGGGCCGCTTCTGTCTGATCCAGGGGGAAGAAATCACGTCCAGCTTTCAGGGCGATCCAGTGCACACCACCGCGGTCAACGTGCGCGAACTGTTGCCGCCACAGAAAGGCAGCACGATGCCGGAGGCCGTCGAAAAGAATGTTCGGATTGCCATCGACCACGAGGGTCAGACCGGTCAACCCGTTCACATCCAACTCAACCACCCGAACTTTGGCATGATGATGACGGCCGAGCACATCGCCCAGGCTCGAAACGTCAGGTTCTTCGAGGTGTACAACGGCATCGACTCGTGCCGCAATTACGGCGACGGGCTGCATGCCTCAACCGATCGGATCTGGGATATCGTGCTGACGTTGAGGCTAACGGACGGAAGTGGACCGCTGCTCTACGGTGTGGCCACAGACGATGCACACGACTACCAGTCGTTCGGACCCGGCCGGGCGAATCCCGGTAAGGGCTGGGTCATGGTTCGTGCGGAACGTCTGGATCCCGATTCCCTCGTCAAGGCCATGAAGGAGGGTGACTTCTACTCGTCAACCGGCGTGCAACTGAGCGACGTCCGGTTCGACGGCCGGCGACTGCGGATTCAGATTCATCCCGAACCCGGTGTGACTTACAAGACCCAGTTCATCGGGACCTGCAAAGGCTACGACACCCAAACTGAGCCGGTCACAGGCAAAGGTAAGGACGGTAGACCGATCAACGGAACCCAACGGTATAGCAAGGACGTCGGCAAGGTATTCGCCGAAGTTCCGGGGACCTCGCCGGCTTACACGCTCGCGGGCAACGAGATGTACGTCCGGGCGAAGGTCATCTCCTCCAAGAGGAAGGCCTTTTACCAGATCGAAGGCGAGACCGAGATGGCATGGACGCAGCCTGTTGTCCCGAAGGCAAGGTAGATCGAACAGTCCAAACCCGCGGGGAGGTTGGCTTCAATGCGAGTCGCCGCTGGAGGAATCGTAAGCGCAGGGCAGCGCGGCACGGCCCGGCAGAGTTGCGCATTCCCGCAGATATGCGTCCTGCCGACGGGACGGTGGGTTTGCGGATTTCGCGCCGCTCCGACAAAGGCCTCGACCGGCGAACAACACGCGCTGATCACATGGTCCGATGATGGCGGCACGACGTGGTCGCATCCGATCGAACCCTTCTCACCGCCGACCATCTGGGGCCGGTCGGGGCAGTTCCGGGGCATCGCCCTCACACCACTGGGCGGTCAGACCATGCTGGGCACCTTACTCTGGGTTGACGCATCCGATCCATCCCTTCCGTATTTCAATGAAGAGACGGAAGGTTTGCTGGATTCGCGGATCTTCTTCGCCAGATCACCGGACGGCGGGGCAACGTGGTCCGAGCCTGAGTTGATGGACACCCGTCCGTTTTGTGTGCCGACCCCCACCACAGGACCGGTGCTCGTTCTGAAGAACGGCGATTTGGCCTGCCAATTTGAGACCAACAAACACTATGACGACCGCTCGGTGTGGCGGCACATGTCGGTGCTCATGTACTCCGGCGACAACGGCAGGACCTGGCCCGAGCACTCGATTGTGTCTCACGACCCCGCAAACCGATTGTTCTACTGGGACCAACGACCGGCCGTACTGCCCGACGGACGGATTCTCGATTTGTTCTGGACGTTCGACCGCCAGGCGGCGGCATACCTGAACATCCATGCTCGCGAATCCACGGACAACGGCCGAACGTGGTCCGCGATCTGGGATACAGGGGTTCCCGGCCAGCCCGCACCGCCCGTGCCGTTGCCCGACGGCCGGCTCGGAATGGTCTACGTCGATCGCACCGGTGCTCCCCTCATCAAGATGCGGGCGAGTCACGATGGCGGCCGTACCTGGCCGAAGGAGAGCGAAATAGTCATCTTCGAAGGGACTCTCGCCTCGCAAACGTGGAACAAACAGACGATGCAGGACGCCTGGGCGGAAATGGGGAGGTTCTCGGTGGGCCTGCCGACGACGGCCGTCTTGCCCGACCAGGATATCCTGGTGGTCTACTACGCAGGGCCCCAGACGGACCTGACCGACATCCGATGGGCACGCATTACATCACGGTAGGAACATGCGCGTACGACCATGACCCCGCGCGACCGAATTCTGAGCGTCTACCAAGGGCGGACGCACGACGTGGTCCCATTCATGCTCGATCTGTCGCATTGGTTCTATCACAGACACCGTATGCCCTGGGATCTGAGCCGATCGTACGACAAGCCTGAGTATGAGTTGATTGACTATCACAAGGCGCACGGCGTTGGTTTCTACCTGCCCAATCTGGCCTCGATCTACTCGGTGAGCTATCCGTCCGATGTCAAGGTCGCCGTCACAAGGGCTTCGGACGGATCGGCGATCACCTGGACACTCGAAACGCCCATCGGCGCCGTCGCCCGTAAGCGAAGGTGGGAACCCGACAACTACGCCTGGGCGATTTCGGATTGGGGCGTCAAGACGGAGCAAGACCTACGCGTATTGGGCCATGCGCTCGCAAATCGGACTTACGCGCCGTTGTGGGACCGTTACCAAGCGTGGGTGGAGTACGTCGGCGAGATCGGCGTGGTCTATGCGTCCGCGGGCTACAGCGCCATGGGACAACTGCTCAACCTTTGGATGGGCATCGAGCGAACGATGTACGCCATCTGCGATTGGCCACTGACCGTCCGAACGGTTATCGATCAGATCAACGCCAACAACCTCACCTGTATCGATCTGCTAGCCACCAGCCCGGCCGAAATCGTCATCCTCGGGGACAACTTCTCCAGCGACATTCAGCCCCCGCATTTCTTCAACGAATGGTCAAAGGCCTACTATACCGAGGCGATTCGCCGCCTCCACGCGGCGGGCAAGTACGTGGCCGTCCACATCGACGGGCGGTTGCGCGGGGCGATCTCAATGATTCGCGACACCGGTGCCGACTGCTCTGACGCCACAACGCCGACACCCATGGGCGATCTAACGCCCCAAGAATGCCGAGATGAGGCCGGACCCGCGTTCATCCTTTCAGGCGGCGTGGCGCCTAATCTGTGGCTACCGGATGTGCCGGTCGAGGCGTTCAAGAAGGCCGTCATCGATTGGGTCGATTTGAAGCGGCGCAGCCCCCGCCTGATCGCCGCCGCCGGAGACCAGGTCCCCCCCGGCGCGGCCGAGGATCGCATCCGGATCATGCGCGACCTCGTGGAACAGCACGGCAGATACTGACTCAGACCGCTGCGACCCCGCTTGACGGATCTCACGGCACGAGGATCACAACCGTTCCTGCAACAGTTCGAAGTGACACGGTTCTTGGGCAGCGGGTAAGACGATCACGATGCGATCGCCTCCTCTGACTACCCCTCCGGAGCGACCGTTCACAGCGTAATGGAAAGAGGTACCTTGCGATTGCACGGGCAGCCTGATGCTCAGACGCTGTGGGGCCTTCCCGCGGTAGCTCCCCGTGGTCCCACTTCTGTGCATCCTGTATGTCAGCACCTTCTCGCGCCAAGAGAGTGTCTGGCCAAAGCCGGCGTCCCAGTACCCAGCCGGTACGGTCGGCGCAAGCGTCAACGTCCCGTCCGGTTGCGAGTCGACACCCAAGACGAATCGATGAATGATACGTATGAGGTTGGCGGGGTATTCGCAATACTTGTTCGCTCCAAATGGCCGGCTTGCTCCCCCGGCATCGGTGC
Source organism: uncultured Planctomycetales bacterium (assembly GCA_964596165.1). Classification (GTDB taxonomy): domain Bacteria; phylum Planctomycetota; class Phycisphaerae; order UBA1845; family JAFGLZ01; genus CAYUQT01. The sequence continues at coordinate 62,633 of CAZQTW010000013.1, forward strand.
CGTAACGTTCGCGCCAATAGTAGCCCCCTTCACGACCCGCCTTGCAGACGCGTCGGATGCCGTCGATCAGTCCCTCGCCGTCGCCCATTCGTGCGCGCGCCCAGGCCTCGAGGTACCATACACGGCCCATCGCGGCGAGATCCTGCTTGTCGGAATGGGTAAACTCCCAAGGCTCATAGCTGTCCGGTCTTGTTGCGATGCCTGTCGGCATGCCGCCGTAATAGAACCTCTCTTCGCGTCTAAGCAGAGGCCAGAGAGCTGCCCGCTGTTCCGGACTGGCCACGCCCGTCGCCAAGGCGCTCCAGTTCGAATCCGTCAGCCCGTGGCGATCAATGAGCCCCCGCTGCGGATGGACGTACTCGGCGAAGTGATCCTTTACCCAGAAGGTGGTCCTATAACACGCGGCTATCCGGTCGGCAAGCCGTTCATACTTGGTTGCGGTCCTGCGGTCATCCACACGGCGGTTCAGCGCGGCCGCCCGCCGGAACGCATCGACGGCATGACACTGGGTAACACCGTCATACTCGATCCGAGTCGGGCGCTCGACATAGTACCCCGCACCGCCGACCAAGCCGTCGGGAGTCGTCAACCCCACCAGAAAGTCCGCCGCCAGGTTTACCGACGCCATCTGCCCCTTCAGCCAAGCGGTATCCTGGGTGTATCGGAAGAGCACATCGGCGTTTTGAACATACGTGGTGCTGCCCAAGGCCCTAAGCGGATCTCCAGGGACCCAGTGTGTGTAGAATCCGCCGTTGGCATCCACCGGTGTGCCGGCCACCTCTTTCATTCCGGGCAGGATGGCAATCGGCAGGTGGCCGTTGGGGCGCTGAAAGGACCGGACGTAGTCCCAGTTTGCCTTGACCTCGTCAACCTTCCCCAGCCACAACAGCGCGTCCGCCATTTGGTGGCCATCGAGCGACGGATACGTATTGCCATAGCCGAAGTCTTTGCCGTCGGCGCAGACGGACCAATAGCCAAAGAACACCCTTGGGTTCAAAGCCGCCAAGACGTTCCGTGAGGCCGCCTCTCGGTAGGCCTCGACGATGAGTGCCTCCGGCAGTTCGATCCGATTCGTCGGCGCGGATGTTGAAGGCCGGGTAGCCGCACCGGCAGTTCCCGAAGAAGCCACAAACCCGGCCGCCGCCTTCAGCATGTCACGACGAGAAGGACTCCGCAATGAAACCTCGGACCGCATGGACTGACTTGCTCCTTTGCAGAGATGTCGTATCACTGTACCGCTACAGGTCGTCTCTGAACAGGAGTGCGCCCCTACGACACGGCGCCCGTTGGGTCAGGAGGCCGAGAAATGCACGGCGATTGGGTTCGCGTCAGCGGCCGCCGGTGCCGGCCTGTCGCTGTTCCTCCGTCAGGAGTTGGTCCAGGCGGCTGCGAAACTCGTCGAACAGCTCTTGGATTGGTTGCTCCAGCGTAGCCAGCTCGACCCGCAAGTCGGCCCGGGAGGCGTTCTCGGGCGCACGGAGAAGTTCCTCAAGCTGCACGAATTCCCTCTCACGGCTCTTGCGGTACTCGAAGGCGCGGTCGCGTGTTTCTTTGAGGATGGCCGTCGCCGAGGTCTTCTGGCCTTCGTCCAGCCTGTGGCGAATGATGAAATCCTTCAGATACCCTTGCCATTGGTCGAGCGGCACTGTCCGCTCGGCGGATACGATGACCGGTAACGATGGTTGCGGTGCCGGGATCTCTGATACGAATGAAGGCGCCCGACGACCCGGGCTTGTGCCGATTTCGCCAATCATCGTCCGCTGAGCCTCCGGAGGCGGTTCGGTGCTAATGCCCGCCTTTTGGGCCATCTCCTTGATCGCCGTCGGGCCCCGGTGAGGCCCCGGCAATTCGCTGTAGAATTCGCGGGGATCATAATTACCATGCGAGAGGCTTCGGATTTTGGCCTCGGCCATGTCGTACCCTATCTTGAAGACGAAATAGGCCTTGCGCCACTGGGTGCGCTGGTCGGGTCGAAGGTGAGGCAGCATGTACTTGTACCCTTCATCCCAGGTGGCGCCGAGTTCATGCCAAAACGGCAGCAGTCTTTGGGACAAATCGACCACTCTTTGCGTGGTCGGTACCTGCCCTCGAGAGTACTCGACAATCATGTCCCCAACCAGTGGTTCGACCGTACCTCTCATGGCCTCTAGCCTCGGCACCGCTGTTCGACGAAGCCAGTCTTTCAGCAGGCTTGACTGGTTCGAGTCGAATTGGTATCCGGGCGCCACGTCATCGACCATCACATCGACGGCTTTTTCCCACATGCGCCGCGTCGGCCAAATGCCCTGTTCGGCTGCCGGCTCAGATGCGATGGCCGCTGCAACCATCCGGAGTTGTCGCGACTGAGCGAGAAGCTTCGTGCACGTGTCTTCTACCTTCTTGCGGAGTTCCGCCCGTTCGCGTTCGGTGAGATCGCCGGTCTTGGCCGCTGTATCCGTTAACCGATCGATGAAAAGGCGGAAGTGCTCCGGTGAAGGTTGGTAGCTGTCCGGAGGCACGGGTTGTGTGGCGACAGTCGCTCGCGGCGTCTGCTGAATTTGGGCGGGTAGCCCCCCGGCGGAAGCCGCAACCGCCATGAGAGTGAACGCGCCGGTCCAACACGGAAAGCACAACCGAGACGGCCTGAATGTGTTCGCCACGCACGTGGTCTTCTTCAGTCTCATGTCTCCCTGCCCACCCACAGACCGGATGTGTTGTCGGAACCGACCCGCGCCACCCTCAACGCCGACGCACATTCTATCCGGTCAGCGAATCGGCGTCACCGACATCGGTCTGTCATCATGGGCATCCACCCACCTGATGAGCACGACCATTCGGGTCGCGTGACGGTTTGACGAACGTCCTTACGCCGTGTATGAAGAATCCGTCTATGAGCACCGTCACAGTTTGGCGCAAGGATTTGACTCATGGCGGCTGAGGCACCCAAAGGCTATAAGGTCTCGTGGTATCAGTTCACCGAGCATCCCGATTCGGACTCCTGCTGGTCGCTCTCCGTCGGCCCGGACGGGCGCATCTACGCAGCGGCGTGCGCGGAAGGCATACCCGGCGGCATCGTCAAGCTTGTCCGCTACAACGAGCAGACGGACAAGCTCGATTATCTGTTTGCCCTCGACGAGAAGGTCGATGATCCGGGCGACTCCGGCCGGGCGACCCAGTGCAAGGTCCATTACAGCTTTGCCCCTTCGATGTCCGACGGGGTTCTCTATATGGCCACGCACCTCTCAGGACCGCCGATCGATCAGCCGGCCTATTCGCCGTGGCTGTCCTGGCACGATCCGAAGCGGTGTTTCCGCGGCAGCGCCCTGTTAGCCTTCAACACCAAGACCGACGAGGTGCTTTGGTGGGATACGCTGATCCCCAAGGAAGGGTGCCGATGCCTGCTCCATGATGAGGATCGCGGCCTGCTCTACGCCCTGAGTTACCCCCGCGATCATTTCATCATCTATGACATCAGGAAACGGAAGGGACGCGACGTCGGGCGCATCGGCTCGATCAATGCGCAGGCCCTCTTCCTGGACAAGAAGCACCGAGTATGGACCACGAATGATTATGGGCATTTGGTCCGATATGATCCGGCCAAGGATCGGATGGAAACCTCGCCGTACGTCTTGCCGCACAACCCCGAGTTCCAGACGGGCTGGCACAGCGTCTTTTACGACGTGGTCGGATCGCCGGATGGTGAGTGCGTCTACGCCGGAACCTGGATTGCCAACCCCTACCTGATGCGGATCTGGCCCAACGAGGGCGAATGGGGTCGCGTGGAGGATCTTGGCCCCACCACTCAGAAACGGGACCTGACCGTGCCCATCGACACGTTTACCGATCATTGTGGCGGGTTGACGTTCGGCGGCGACGGAATGCTGTACTACGTGGCATCGCGATGGCGCGATCCGGCGTACTGCCCGAAGACCGTGACGGGGCGGGAGATGGAGGGCGTCGTTTGGCGGTTGAATCCGAGGACGCTCGAACGAGAAGAGGTGGCTTACCTGGAACGACCCGACCAGAACGCACAGTACGTGTCGCGCGGCGCTGCGGATCACAACGGCGATCTTTTCTTTGGTCACGTAGGCCCGCGACCGGTAGGGATCTTCAAGGTCCATATGCCGGCGGATCGAAGGAAGAAGGATTCGCACTTGCCCATGCGAATGTGGGGTTGACGAATGATCGCCCGCGTATCCGGGTGCCGACCCGGATGTCCGTTTCCTGAAACGTAACGTGGGCCTAAGCCCCGGTGTCGATGCCGGGAAAGAGGTCAGCATGGCCACCAAGAAGAAATACGATATGAACTCCCCCGAGGCGAAGGCCCTGATCGACGAGATTGTCCACGGGACATTCATGAAGGAAGGTACGATGGTCGCCTTCCCGATGTGCTTTCCCGGCGCGAGCATCCCCATCGTCGCGGACGAGAGCCACATTACCGCCCTCGATATCACTCCGGAGGGCATCGTCTACGGCGGGACCAGCGGCAGGCTCACGCATCTCTTCGTAGGCATGTTTCACGGTGTGACCGGCATGGTCTTCGATATGGGCATCGTCGAAGGGGCCACCGGATGCGCCGCCATCGGCTGCGGTAAGGGGAAGTTCGTGGCGTGTGTGAATGGCCCGCGCGGCGGACGGATCATCACGGCCGGCCTCCAAGGCCTGCCCTTCGACCTGATTCAAGAGTGGGGCTTCGGTCGTCAGCCCTTCCAGGATCTCGGAGAGGTCGTCAAGGGCGAGCCGATCGTGCATGCCGTCATGGATAGTTCGAAGACTCGAATGATAGGCGTAACGACAGGGCATGCGTTCTCGGTCGATGTCGAGGCCTCTAGGTTCCAGGTGCTGGATCAGATCAAAGGGGCCGGAAGATTGGCGCTCGGATCAAAGGGAAATGTGTTTGGGCCGGATGAAGCCGATTCTCTATGGCGACTCGAGCCCCAGACCGGAAAGCTCACGCGAAAGGCCGTCAAGCTGCCCCGGGGCAACTGGAGCACCGCGCCCCTGAGCTGGGCGAGAAACAATGAATCGGGCCTGCTCCATGTGGCCGACAACGCGGGCAGCCTGTTTCCTTTCAATGAAGAGCAGGGATTCGGCCCCAGACTCGGCCGTACCCTGCTTGCCCCCGTGGGGCCAATGGCCGTCACGCTGGACGGTCGCCTGTTCGGCTTCTGCGGAGCGGAGCTGGCCAAGATGTTCTGCTACGACCCCCATCGCAACGAAGTAGCCGACCTGGGTGTGGCCGTCTCGATCATCGAACGGCGCCGCTACGGGTACGTTTTCGGTGACGCCGTCACCGGTCGCGACGGCCAGATCTTCTTTGGCGAAGACGACGATATGGGGCATTTGTGGATATACTTCCCAAAGATCCGCAACATAAGGTGCCATTGATGCGGCATCAAACCTGCAACATCGCTGCGCAAGCCGTACCGGAGGTATCTGTCTTGTCCGGATACGACCACATCGGGACTCGGGACTCGGGACTCCGGTCCGGACGTTGGTCTTGGCTCGCTCGCTACCCCGAACCCAACGCCCGATACCTCATACCCGATACCCGTTTCCAATGTCGTGCTCTATCGATGGTGTTAGCCAGCCTCATTCTCGCTTCGCCCTCACACGCGGAACAACCCCCAAACGACCCTGGCGTCATGCAATTGGCCAGCGAGGTCCGCACAAAGGGGTGGATCGTCTACGACGCCTACATGGAGACCAAGGATTGGGACTTGTTCGTCATGCGCCCGGACGGATCGGCGCGACGAAACATCACGAACACACCGCAGTACACCGAAGTGGCACCGCGATTCTCGCCCGACGGCAAGAAGCTCCTGTACCGACGGCTCCCGCGAGGGGCAATCATCAGCCACGACGTGTGGGGATTTCAGGGACAGCTCGTCATTTCCAATGCGGACGGCACGGACCCCGTGGTCTACGGCGACAAAGGAGAATACCCCTGGGCCTGCTGGTCGCCCGACGGCAAGCAGATCTCCTGTTTGAGGCCGAAGGGCATCCAAATCGTTGACTTGGCCACCAAGAAGGTCGTCCGAGAAATGCCGAGAAAGGGTTTCTACCAACAGTTGTATTGGTCGCCGGACGGAGAATGGTTCGTCGGTGTCGCCAACCACTTGGGAAAAGACTGGACCGTCGCGAGGATGAACATCGAGACGGGTGAAGTAAACGCCATCAACACCCTGGGGGGCGGAAGTTGTACCCCGGACTGGTTTCCCGATTCGAAGCGGGTGATCTATTCGTTCAATCCTCCCGGCCAGAAAGGCTATGGCTGGACCCAATTGTGGATGGCCGGTGCCGACGGAACCAATCCCCGTCTGGTCTACGGGCAGGTCGGCCGGCACACCTATGGCGGGGCCCTTTCTCCGGATGGAGCGTATGTCTTAATGTCCATGTCGGTAATCGACGGAGGTTTATCAGAATGGAAAGGGGCGCCGATGGCCTTGATGCGGCTGGCCGACACCCCGACAATTGAGGGCAAGAGTGAGGCCCTGCGCCGGTTGCATCCAGACACCAAGGACGGGCCGATTCTGCGGCTGGGCGACGGGTGGGAACCCCACTGGACATACACAGAGATCTTCGAGAAACAGGCGAAATAGGGATGACGGGGGCATCGAAACCTCCAAAATGACGGCAAAACCAGGCCGCATTCATTCGATAGCGGTAGACAAGCCGATTGGCCAACAGACAGAGAGCGATCTTGTAACCCGTCAGAGCATGACAGAGGAAACGGAAAATGCGAAGTCATGATTTTGGCGACAAGGTGATAATTCCAGAAGGAGTCCCCCATCGATGAGGATATTGCGAACACTGTTTCTGGCCACTGCGCTTTTCCTGACGTATCCGGCGGCTTTGGAGGGTGAACAATCGTCCGACCCTGCGGTGATCGCACTGGCCGGCGAACTGCATGACAAGGGCTGGATTGCCTATAGCGCCCGCAGCGCGGCCGGCGACTGGGACATCTTCCTGATGCGGCCCGATGGATCAGACAGTCGCAACATCACGAACACGCCGGAAACCAACGAGGCCGCACCACGATTCAGCCCTGACGGCAAGAAGATGCTCTATCGGCGGTTGCCGAAGACCGCGAAGATCAGCCACGACGAATGGGGGTTCAAAGGCCGGCTGATCATGGCGAATTCGGACGGCACGAATCCCGTTGTTCAGGGCAATGACGGCGAATTCCCCTGGGCCTCGTGGTCTCCCGATGGCAGACAGATCGCCTGTCTGAGCCTCAAGGGTATTGAGATCTACGATCTCGATACCAAGAAGCTCCTGAGAAAGATGAACAGGAAAGGCTGTTATCAGCAGCTTTACTGGTCGCCGGACGGCAAGTGGTTCTGCAGCGTTTCCAATTTCCTCGGGGAGATGTGGACCGTCGCCCGACTGAACGCCGAGACCGGCGAAATCAATGCCGTCAGCTCGTATCAGAACTGCACGCCCGATTGGTTCCCCGACTCGAAGAGGATCATCTTCGCGCACCGCCCCGCCGGTCAAGAGAACGACTACGGGTACACTCAGATGTGGATGGCCGACGGCGACGGCAAGAACAAGCGGCTTGTCTACGGAGAGGACGGACGGCACATCTACGGGGCGCTCGTCTCACCAGACGGCAAATACGTCATGTTCACCTCGGGACCCAAGGACGGGTCCGGCGCCGACAAGGCCGGGGCGCCGATGGGAATTGTCCGGTTCGCCGATACGCCGATGATCACGGGCGAGAGCAAGGCCCTGCGGAAGCTCCACCCCAACACCAAGAACGGACCGGTGCTCTGGCTGCCCATGGGTTGGGAGCCGCACTGGACCTGCGCCGAAATCGGAGGGAAGTGAATCATGCGTGGAAATCAAGTTGCCCGGCGCATTTTGCGTCGCCTTGTTCCGGCGGTGTGCTGTCTGAGCACGATGGCATGTCTCTCCTGCCGGAAGCAAACGGTGACCTCGCAGCCGGCCGGCACTCAGGCTGCCGCATCCGAAAGGTCCGCGGCGAACGACGGGGCCGATGCCAACGTCACCACAAAAGGTACCGTTGAGGTCACCGCCAGACTCGAAGAGATCCGCTTCTGGAAGGAGAACGAGACAGACTTCCCACCCAATGACCTGTACGACTACGCATACATCATGAAGTATCGGGTGCTGAAGACGCACCGCGGCAAGGTCGAGGGTGACACGATCTACGTGGGGCACTATAACCCCCGCAAGCTCCGCAGCGCCGTGGCCGACGAGCGGGTGAAAGATATCGGCGGCAATCTGAAGCGATTCAAAGCCGGCGAGACGCACCGGATGGCCCTCGATGTGCCCATCGACGACTGCTATATGGGCCCAATCCTCAACAAGTACAACGCCGAGCACAAGGGCCCCATCTACTTCGCCGTGTGGACCAACCGCACGGGCAGCTAGGCACAATGCTCTTTACCTCCCACGCATTCCTCTTCTATTTCCTACCGCTGGTGCTGGTGCTGTACTATGCGCTGCCCTGGCGGCGCAACATTCCTTTGCTCATCGCCAGTTATGTCTTCTACGGCTGGTGGGAACCCCGGTTTCTCCTGCTGATGGCGTTCAACACCGTGGTCATGTACGTCTGTGGCCGGGCCATCGGCTCGGCCCCGGCGGGCAGCCGGCGTCGAACGATTGCCTTAGCCTGTGCCGTGGTGGCTGGTCTTGGGCTGCTCGGTTTCTTCAAGTACTTCATGTTCCTCGAGGACAACCTGAACCGGCTTCTCGCCGTTTTCGGTGCGGATTCACTTCCCGTCGTTCGGGTGCTGTTGCCTGTCGGTATATCGTTCTACACCTTTGCCGGCCTGACCTATCCGGTCGACGTCTATCGCGGCGCCTGCCCTCCGGCGCGCTCATTCTGGGACATTGCGACGTTTGTCTCGATGTTCCCGCAGATCATGGCGGGGCCGATCGTGAGGTACAACACCCTCGCCGACCAATTGGCGAGTCGGACGTACACGCTGGATCGCTTTTCGTCCGGTGTCGCCCTTTTCATGCTGGGGTTCGCCAAGAAGATCCTGCTGGCGAATGAGATCCAGAAGGTGGCCGATGCGGTCTTCGGCGCGGATGCGCCTGGAATCCTGGATGCGTGGGTCGGGGTGTCTGCTTACGCGTTTCAACTCTATTTCGACTTCTCGGGATACAGCGACATGGCCATCGGCCTGGCACGCATGCTCGGGTTCGAGATTCCGCGAAACTTCAACGCCCCCTATCTGGCCGACAGCATTACTGACTTCTGGCGTCGTTGGCACATCTCGCTCTCCACATTCTTCCGCGAGTATCTGTACATTCCGCTCGGCGGCAACCGAAAGGGCGGTTTCCGGACCTACGTCAACCTGGCCATCGTGATGTTGCTGTGCGGCCTCTGGCATGGAGCGGCATGGACATTCGTTTTCTGGGGCGCTTACCACGGAGCCTTCCTGATTGCCGAACGGTGGACGGCCAAACGAAGCCTTTATGCAAGCATGCCACGGCCGCTGCGGGTCCTGCTTACGTTCATCATCGTCCTGGTTGGATGGGTCTTTTTCCGGTCAAGCAGCTTCACCGGCGGTGTCCACTACCTCGGCGCCATGGCCGGACTGAACGGCCTGATCGGTGGGACGGCCTTGCTCGGTGCCGAGATCTACACCCGGGCGCACTTCGTTGAAATCGGCTTGTGCGTCCTGCTGGCGTTCACACCGTTGCAGGCGTTCGACTGGTCGGAACGAGTGACATGGGGCAAGTTGATCGTCGCGATTCCTTTGTTCGTCGCGGCGGTGGCAGCGATGTACACGCAAGCGTTCAGCCCGTTTCTGTACTTTCAGTTCTAGGAGTGGTCGCGATGCGAGGTCGGCTCCCGCAGATTGTCTTGATCGCAGCCTTTCTCCTTTCCATTTCCGCGGTTGGCGTTGTTCAGGCGATCCTTGAATACCGCGAGGGCGAACGGCCACAGGTCGCCGATCTGTTTGTCAGCCTGCCTACCGTCATGAACTTGCGTTTATTCGAAAAGAATCTCGAAAACAGTTCCTGGCTTTGTAAGCAGTCGCGCCCGCTGATGCAGTACGCGCGATTTGTGGCGCTTCACGATCCCGGCCAGAAGGCCATTCTCGGGCGCGAGGGCTGGTGGTTCTATCGGCCGGATGTTCGTTACCTGATCGAGGAACCCGAACCGCAAGACCGCCCCGGCAGCGGAACGGCCCCCATTACGGCGGCCATCGTATCCTTTCGCGATCAGCTCGCCCAGCGGGGCATCCATCTGATGGTGGTCCCCGCACCCGGCAAGCCGAGCGTCTATCCCGAGATGCTGAGCTCCCGCGCCGGAAAGCGTGACAAGAGCCACCGCACGCACTCGGCCTGTGTCATCTCAGTATTGCGCGGGGCAGGGATCGAAGTGGTTGATCTCTTTGAGGTGTTTGCCGACGCACGCGAAGCGCATTCCGGAAACGATTCAGGGCTCATCTATCTTGCCCGCGACACGCACTGGTCCGGTCACGGCGTTCGTCTGGCCGCCGAGGTCATCGCCAAGAGAATCCGCGAACTGGGATGGGTACCGCCAGGAACGATCAAATACGATCTCAAACCCGTGGCCGTCAACCGCCGGGGCGACGTCCTCAAGATGCTGGGCAATCCCCGGATTGATCGACTCTACCCCCTCGAAGATGCCGCGTGTACGCGCGTCGTCCGAGCAGACACGGGAAAGGCATACAAAGACGACCCCAACGCCGCGATACTCGTCATGGGTGATAGCTTTCTTCGGATCTACGAGCGCGACGAGCCCGGCTCGGCTGGATTGATTGCCCACCTTGCCTACGAACTCGCCCAGCCGATGGCCTCTCTCGTGGGAGACGGTGGGGCATCAACGCTCGTGAGGCAGGATCTTGCTCGTCGACCGGACCTGCTGGCCGGCAAGAAGGTGGTCGTCTGGGAGTTTGTCGAGCGAGACATCCGTTTCGGAACGAATGGCTGGGAAGACGTCAGGCTGCCGGAGCCTTCCTCCAGACCAGCCTCACCCTGATCAGCAGCCCCCCCGATCCGCGCCGTCACTGACCTTGACGCCCCCCACCGAGACCGGCTACCTATAGCATGATGAGCGCCCTCGGCATTGGGATTTCGTACCCCTCGTGGGAGCGGGATTGACGAAATGCCGCCAAGTCTGGCGAGCCCCAGCGACGGTGGAGTCTGGACCATGTGTCATCACAATCGGTGTTCGTGTGGCAGTTTTGGGTTGTCTCGGAGAGAACTTCTGGGGGCTGCCGCCGGCGCGACAGCTCTTGGCGGATTCGTGCTCAGAGAGGCGACCGCCGCCGAGGCGGGGAAGGACGCGTCCTCGGAATCTCCGGAACAATGGCCCGATGTGGTTGTTGCCTATCTTCGCCCCAAGGACAAGTACTGGCTTGGCTGGCCCGGTACGGCATGGGATCAAACACAGTATGAGCCATTCCTCAAGAAGAGCAAAGGCCTGATCGAGAAGTTCGGCAAGGAACTGAAGGTCCGGGTACGCTTCGAGTCTGAGCCGCTCTATGACCCCGCCGACGTCGATAGGTTTCTCGCGAGAATCAAGGAAACCAAGCCCAAGGGAGTCATCCTTTTCCCGCTTCATATGGATCGCTGGCAGATGGTCGAGAAGATCGCCAAGAGCGGCACGCCCACGATCATATTCGCCATGTTGGGCGTGTGTTTCACCGGCCACATCCAACAGATCTCCCGACTGCCGGGCGTCTACCTCGCCTCATCCAGCGACTTCGAGTTGGGTCCCGTGCGCTACGGCATGAAGATGATCCGCACCGCCCACGACGTGCGAAATCTGAAGCTTGCCGTTCTGGCGGGCACCGAGACCAAGGATGAGATTCTCGAGCCGTTTGGCCTAACGATCCGACGCTTGCCGCGGCAACGCTTTCCCGACATGTTCAATTCCACCGGGAAGACGGATGAAGTAATGTCCATCGTGGAGGACTACAGCAAGAGGGCGCAGAAGATCGTTGAGCCCTCCAAGGAAGACATCATCAATGCCGCCCGCAACTATGTGGCCTCGTGCAAGATCTTGAAAGAAGAAGGCTGCAACGGCATCAGTATGGACTGTCTCGGACTCGTCCTCGAAAAGAAGCTGCCGACGCCGCCGTGCATGGCTTGGGCCAAGTTCCTTGACGTGGGCATACCGGCAATTTGCGAGGCCGACATCAATGCCGTCATGTCCATGATGCTCTGCTGCAAACTTCTGAACAAACCGGGCTTTCAACAGGATCCCGTGCCCGACACCGTTCGCAACACGTTCATCGGGGCACACTGCGTGTGCGGAACCAAGTTGAACGGTTACGACAAGTCCTCCGAGCCGTTCATTCTCCGCAGCCACTCCGAGTCGAACATCGGCGTTTCTCTGCAGGTTCTGTGGAAGATCGACCAGGAAGTCACAATCATGCAGTTTTCCGGTCCCGGCAAGATCTTGCTGGGCAAGGGCAAGGTTCTGCGGAACTTCGACACTCCGCCGGCAGGCGGGTGTCGCACGTCGGTGGAACTGGCCATCGACGCCCCGGCGGACACACGCGACACGAAGGGCTTCCATCAGCTCTTCATTTACGGCGACCATGTCCGCGACTTCCAAGCGTATGCCCAGATGTACGGAATCGCCACGGAGCACATATAGCCGTAGAAACGCCGACATGAACCCGGATCGATTCGGCCCGAAGCGGACGAACCGGTCCATGCACGGGGGTGACAAGGTGGCCATCCGACTTTGTCTCCTTAATGCGTGCGCCACGACGACATCTTTGCGATGTTCCGGCCGATCAGCCGTGTCTGTTGTGTGGCCCGGACCGTCGTAGACAACCCTATGCCTCAATGGAGACCAGGAGAACCCTTGTAGTGGATCGATCCAGCCGCCACCTTCGCGTTTGCGTCGTCCTGGGAGTCGCCCTTGGCAGCCCGATCCTGCCCGGATCCGCTGCAGCCAACCGTCCGGAACTGAAATGGGATGACTCGCGAGGTGTTGTCTTGGAGACTTCCTCGCTGACTGTCCGGCTGGACCAAGGCGATCAACTCCGATCACCGGTGATACGGTCTTCTCCCACCAGCGAGTATGCATTGACGAACCCGATCGTCAGCCGGCCCAGCCCATCGCAACTGATACTGCTATACAAAACCCAGGGGCCGTGCGGTGTAACACTCGACGTGCGGCGCGAGATCGTCTTGAATTCGACATCGACAGGCACCGCGCTTGTCGAAGTGTTTTCGATCACCCCCTCCCAATGCCTGTCAACCGACCTGGAAATCGAACGACCATTTCTGTTGCTTCCCTCGAAGCCCGCTTCTGCCGAGATTGCCTTTGCGCTTCAGAACGGCCAAGGCAGGACGGCGGCGCTAACCACGGCAGAGGTCGAAGGTGAGTACCGATTGTGCAACCTCGTGGGCGACAAGACAGATCCGCTGGCTTTACCCCTCGTTCAGGTGGCTGTCGGCGATGAACGCGTCATGCTATGCACGGATCCCACGTTCGGCGCCCTGTTCTCCGTAAGGGGGTCCTCAAAGGACTCGGCGGCCGCCACGGGGTCGATTCGTTATCGATATGCCTGTGGCCGCGTACCACTGGTAGGGACTGAGGTACGGGCATTCGGCGTCTGGCTGGCCTCCGGGAACATGAAACACCATCGGTTCGAAGACGGCGTTGATGCGTATTTCACGCTGATGCTTCCCGACGTGCCGCCGGGTCCGAAATGGCTTCACGACATCGCCATGGTCGGCTATGACTTCTTGAGCGACGGTGGCCAAGGCTGGGAACGCGACGTGAGGACACTTGCCGACCGGCTCAAACCAGAGGAGAAATCGCGCGTGGCGCTGTGTTTCCACGGCTGGTACGACGCCCTGGGGTGTTACTGCTTCGATGCGGCCAAAGGCAAGATGAAGGACGAATGGGTGGCGTTCGAACGAACCCGCAAAGTCACGTTCACGCAGACAACGCTGAAGCGACAACTTCGTCTGGCCAAGGATCTTGGCTTTCGAGTCCTGCTCTACTTCGCCGATGGTCTGAACGCCGACAGCGGCTACGCCGGGTTCCGTGATGATTGGTCCTACCGCAACCCGAAGGGCGAACGAATTGAAGGTTGGACCGGACCCGACACCTTCGGTACAACCTACTTCAGAAACCCGGCTCACCCTGACGTCCACAAATGGTACAACGACTACCTGAGGGCCCTGCTCGCGACGTATGGAGAGCATCTTGACGGTGTCGTCTGGGACGAAACCTTCCACATGCGCATCGGCTGGATCGCCACGCACCCCACACCCGCTTACTGCGATCGCGCCATGTTCGCACTCGTGAAGTCACTCACGGCCACCATGGAGCGATTCGACCCGAATAAAGCCTTCCTTGCCTCCGACTGCATCGGCGTGCCGGGCATGACGGACATCCCCGGCTACGCCATGGTGGCGGATGGGACGTATCAGGACACCTGGTGCCACCCGGCCGCGTGGTCCTACGGCCTATTCCCCAATTGGCGGAACACGCTCTGGAGCTGCAATTGGGAGCCGGTGACGAACTTCCCATGGACCCGATGGGCAGTGAGGACCTACGGTGTGCCGGTGGCCATCAGCAACGGATGGGGTGATGACCGTGGTTGGTCGGAGCTCCAACCGTGGGAGCAGGACAGGATCCTGAATTTGTTCAGGGAACGATTGAAGCATGAGAAGCGGGTTCGCTTTCTCAAGGAGGATCCGTCCGGGTTGCTTGCCGCGGCACCGCATCGCCCGGCCCCCGGTGACCCCTTGCCGACTCCCGAACCCAACCAGGTCAATTGGGCACTCGCCTCACACGGAAGCAAAGCGATGGCCTCATCCGAAGATGATTTCAAAGGCGGACGGTATCCGGCCGCGGGAGTCATCGACGGCATTCGAAACGACGAGGGATGGGGAGCTGGACACGGATGGGCCAGCAAGAACGGCCAACCCTTGCCGCAATGGCTTCAGGTCGACTTCGGACGGAATCGATTCGTCCGTGAGTTTGTCCTCATAACCTACCAGCACGAGAACAGCAGGGAGACAGCCGGAAAGTGGGGTATCGCCAATTACTGCATTGAGGTTTGGGACGAGCAAATGAACGCTTGGAAGGTGGTCGTCACTGAAAACCGTGGACTGGCCGTCAAGGTCAGGCTCTACAGACTTGCCCGGCCGGTACGCACGGACAAGATCCGCCTCGTCATATCCGATGTCGCTCCTTTGGATGGCCAAGCCCGAGTGCTGCAATTGGAGGCCTGGGGCCAAACTGAGGAACTGAAGACGCCTTGAAAAGGCCGTTTGGCAGTCGGCGGCGAAGACGCTAATATACGGTGCTGGCCTGTACGGGCCTGCGAGGCTCCTGGGACTTGTGGGGGGCCTTGTTTTTGTCTGGACCGCCCCCGCGCAATCGGAAGGCCGACCGCAATGGATGGGCCATAGATGACCCAATGGCCGGCTCGCGTGGGGCCTTGGCGGACAGATGAGCGTATCTGTTTTTGGGTGTAGACATGACCAACCATCAAGGACTGAAGAAGTGGATTGACGAATGCGCGGCCATGTGTAAGCCGGACAAGATCGTCTGGATCGACGGCAGTGACGCGCAGCGAGACGCCTTACGGGCCGAAGCGGTCGCGTCGGGCGAAATCCTGGCTCTCAACCAGAAGAAGCTTCCGGGCTGCTACTACCATCGAACAGCCATTAATGACGTGGCCCGCACGGAGCACCTGACGTATATCTGCACGAAGGAAAAGGACGACGCCGGCCCCACGAACAACTGGATGAGCCCGGACGAGGGCTACCGTCGCGCCGGCGAGATTTTCAAGGAATCGATGCGTGGCCGTACCATGTACGTGATCCCTTTCAGCCTGGGACCGGTGGGTTCGGTGTTTTCCAAGATCGGCGTCGAGCTGACCGACAGCATCTACGTCGTCTTGAACATGCTGATCATGGTGCGTTGCGGCAAGGACGTACTCGAGATCCTGGGCGATAATGGCGACTTCACCCGGTGCCTGCATAGCAAGGCCGACCTGAATGTCGATCGCCGGCTGATCCTTCATTTTCCGGAAGACAACACGATCTGGAGCGTCGGATCGGGTTACGGCGGCAACGTGCTGCTCAGCAAGAAGTGCATGGCGCTGCGATTGGCGAGTTGGCAGGCCCGCAAGGAAGGTTGGCTGGCCGAGCACATGCTGATCATGGGCATCGAGACTCCGGAAGGACGCATCGACTATGTGGCCGCGGCCTTCCCCAGCGCGTGCGGCAAGACGAACCTCGCGATGCTCGTGCCGCCCGAGTCATTGACCCGCAAGGGTTACCGCATTTGGACGGTCGGCGACGATATCGCGTGGATGCGAATCGACACGGACGGCCAGCTTTGGGCGGTCAATCCCGAAGCGGGCCTCTTTGGTGTCGCGCCGGGCACGAACTCGATGACGAACCCGAACGCCGTTGCCACTATTCGCCGTAACACGATCTTCACGAACGTGTTGCTAACGGAGGCAAAGACGGTGTGGTGGGAAGGCGGCGACGGTCCGCCACCGGCGAAGGGCTTCGATTGGCAGGGCAAGCCGTGGAAGCCCGGACAGCTCGACGCCGACGGCAAGCCGGTGGTCGGAGCTCACCCAAACGCCCGTTTCACCGCACCGCTCCAGCAGTGTCCGTCGCACAGTTTCCGGAGCGAGCATCACCACGGTGTACCGATTTCCGCGATTATTTTCGGCGGTCGTCGAGCCCGTCTCGCGCCGCTCGTCTATCAGGCTTACAGTTGGCAACATGGCGTATTCATAGGCGCCACCATGGCGTCCGAGCGGACGGCGGCCCAATTCGGGAAGCTCGGCGAGCTTCGCCGCGACCCAATGGCAATGCTCCCGTTCTGCGGCTACCACATGGCCGACTATTTCCGCCACTGGTTGGAGGTGGGCCAGCGCGCCCGCAGGCCCCCCAAGATCTTCCACGTCAATTGGTTCCGAACGGACGAGGCCGGAGAGTTTCTCTGGCCGGGCTACGGCGAGAATCTCCGGGTACTCGAGTGGATCCTCAGCCGCTGCCGCGGTGAAGCGGAGGCGACGGAAACGCCGATCGGATTCGTGCCGACGCCCGAGAGCATCGACCTGGAAGGACTTGACCTGCCGGAAGGCGTGGTGACGGAATTGCTGAAGGTCAACCGCGACGATTGGTGGCAGGAAGTCGACAGCGCCCGTACGTTCTTTGGCCAACTAGGCGAAGGCGTGCCGCACGCCCTGTTGGATGAGCTCCATTCCCTCGAACGCCGGCTTCGGATGAGCGGAATGGCGAACGCGCGATAAACAGTGTCGTAAATGACGGCGGGGCGTCTTGCGAACCTCCGCCATCCAACATTACTTGGCTTGGGGTAGCCTCGAGAAAAGCCTTGCCGACAGGTTTGAGATTCTCTGCGGAATCGCTATCATACTAATGTGGTCTTGCGTCTGGGGGTTGCACGCGGAGGGGCCTGATTGGCTCGTTTGCTGCCCACCGTTGTTGGTGTCGTCGTCTACATGCTCTTGGACTCGGAGCCTGTTCTGGCGTGGGGTCCAGCCACGCACGTTCGCTTGGCCTCGGACGTGCTTCTTAACCTCAACGCGTTGACTCCGGTCGTTGCCGGCATTTTGTCAAAATTCGCCACGGATTTCCTCTACGGCAACATTGCAGCCGATGTCATCTTCGCCAAACGTCTGAGCAAGGTGAAGCAGTTTTGCCATCACTGGAGCACGGGATTCGCGCTGCTCGAATCGGCCGAAACTCCCGCCGATAAGGCGTTTGCCTACGGATACCTCACTCACTTGGCATGCGATACCGTCGCCCATAACAAGTACATCCCGCGCCAGGTTACCGTCACCGGAACCACTCGATCGGTCGGCCACATCTACTGGGAACTGCGAGCCGACGCCGGCGTTGAAACCGCTTACTGGAACCGCCTTCGGCAGACCGTTCGTACCGCCTTTCCGGACCACGATGCCGTGATGGCGCGGCAGCTCGACCATGGCGTACTTCCCTTTGAAATGAACCGTCGCCTGTTCAACCGAATGCACAGGCTCCAGAGCGAGCGGTGGTGGTACAGAACGGTTCGGGTATGGGACCATGTTGCCCGCTGGGAGCTGAGCAACGAGCTTCTCAATCACTATCGGCGAGAAGCCGCCGAATGCGCCCTTGGAATCCTTCGCGACGGCCACAAGAGCCCCCTGTTGCATGTCGATCCCAGCGGCAGTCTGGCACTCTACTACACGAAGCACACGCGTCGCTATATCCGCAAGATGCGTCGAGCCGGCCTTCTCCTGCCTCACGTCATGGTGGAAATGACCTACCCGCACGAACCGGGACGCCGCTCGGAACGAGCAGCCGGTTAGAACCCAGCGCCCGTCATCCGTCGTGGAACACACCCGTCGCTTCTCCGTGGCCGGGTCGGTGTAGCCTCTCCGCCGGAGGAATACCGATGATTCAGTCAAGACCACCGTGACCGGCACGACCTGCAACTGGCCTATTTCAACGCCCGACAGCCCCCTGGGAAGAACGCATGCTCACACCAAAATGCCCCTGGCCCCCGTTGCTTATCCCTCGCGAATGACATAGAACATCAACGCATACTGGGAACCGGTTAGGTAGGGTCATGAACCTTCGGACGATGCAAAGACGGCTTCAGTTGCTCTTGGTGGCTCTCTTGCCCCTGTTGGGCTGTAGCCAGCCCCAACCAGGGTCGACAACCCGGCCAAGCACAAGACCGGGGGCATTCGGTACGGCCTTTTCCGGAATGGGATTCGCGCATTCCGCCAAGGGAGATAGACCTCCTCCTGACGACCGTTACTGGAGACCGGGGGCCGGTCGGATGGACCAGAGTCTTGCGCGACGTCACGGGATTGCACCGGCAACTGTTCGACAGACGGGACTGGGATCTACTCTCCTCTGGGAGTCATTCGACTCGGCCGAAGGCAGCGCGGTTTCCGGTTGGGACGTGGTCGGCCAACCGATCATCACCGTCAAGAAGGACTCGATTCAGGGCAAGTATCTGCTGATGTCCGGCCCTCAGCAGGCGGGGCGGCATGGGCTGGTCCGGCGCCTTTCCGCAATTGAGATGGCCGGTCGCACGCTCAGGATACAGCTCAAGCTTCTTCAGACAGGGCCCGGCAAATTGACGTCCTCCAGCGTTCCTCGCGTCCAGTTCGAGTGGCAGCGGCCGGGCCCGCAGACAGTCACGGCATTGAAGGTGCCGACCTTCCCATCCCCGGGATGGGAGACCTGCGAGGGGCAGGTGGCCGTTCCAACGGGTATCCAAGACGCGAAGCTTATGGTACTGCAAGACGCTGGAAGCCCGGCCGTAGGCATAGATGACCTCCTGGTGGAGCATCTGGATCCCCTGACCGAGGCTCGGGTAGCCGGGACAGGTGGGGCTCGTGCGAATCTGATCGACGGCGGCGATTTTGAGGTCGGTCAGCGGAATTTCAGCGTTTCCGGGGACCGTCGTGTCATCGGTCGCACTCAGTTGCGTGCCATCCCCATCGCCTGGAGCATCGACGAGTCGGTAGCCGCCGTGGGCACGCGATCCCTTCGAATTCCACTTGACCAGGATGAGTTTCGCGTCGCCTTTGGCTGGGTCCGAGTGCAACCGTCGAAAGACTACGTCGTCTCGTTGTACGCCCGTTCCAACACGCGCGTGACGCTCCGTCTCGGCGTGGTTGAATACCCCGGGATATTTCGATTTGACTACTTCCCGGTAACTGATCAATTCCGCCGCTTGGCCTTGACGATCACGACGCGATTCGATTTGCCCTGGTCGGCATTGTCCGTAGCCATCCGTCCGAGCGACCGACCCAACGACGCTTACACCAAAGACGCGAAGAACTTCCTATGGCTCGACGCGGTCAGCCTGACGCCCGGCGAGCCGAAGAGTCGATACGACGCACCCAGCTCCGTCGAGATCGGAATCGTCGGCGGCGATTCCGACCCGACCGATCTATCGCACATGGTCCAGCAAGGCAAGTCGCTGGAGCTCATGATTCGCTTGATCAACTATCAATCCGGCGCATATGAAGGACAGGTTGCGGTGGATGTGCTCGATTCGTTTGACCGACCGGCCTTGCCTCAGCGAGATTACACCCCTCGGATCGATGCCGGCCAGGTCAAAGAACAGAAACTGACGCTCGCAGACCTGCCTCGCGGATACTACAAGGTGCTGGCCACCGCCTGGCCGGGGCGCATCGGTGAAGGCAGACCGCATTCTTCATGCGAATATGCCTTCGCGGTCGTTAACCTCTCGGACCCCGTGCCCACGGGCAATTACTTTGGCGTCACGGTAGAGAATCCACGAATGTCCCGCCGGATTACCCAACTGGGCGCCGGCTGGATCTGGCTTCGGGCGGCACGCCCGTGGTGCGAGACGCCCGCCGGCGAACTCGACTGGACCTGGTACGGCGAGCTTCTCAAGAAGGCCCGCGACCAACACCTTGAGGTGGCGGCCGGCTTGAACTGGGACGACGGCCAGAGCCCCCTTGCGCCCGGTGATCCGTGGCGAAAGGTCTGTTACCAGTTCGCCCAGGTGAGTAAAGACAAGGTCGAGGCAATCGGCATTTTGGATCAGTCGGGCGCTCGAGACTTGCCGACCCCAACCTACCTGGAACTGACCGGCCAGGCCTCCGCCGAGATTCGTCGAGCCGTCCAGAAGGTCGATGTTGTGGCCGTGGCTCACGGAATCCCCGGTTCCGTTCCGTTTGAGCGGTTGGAGCAAGCGATGAAGGGCGAGTTGGCGAAGTCGGTTCAGAGCATCGCAATCCGCTTCCCGCAAACGGATCTGCCTGAGGACATCGAACCCGCTCTCGAGCAGATCCGCACCTGGCGAAAGGCCTATCCCTTCAAGCAGTACCTCGATGTCGCGGTAGGCAATCGGAGTCCAACCGCGTACCTTCACATCCCCAACCTCTACGGCTACGACACAGACACCGCCGGTCAAGGTCCGGACGTATCCGACCCCGTACTCCACGCCACGCGGCTGATCCGCGCCTTCGCCATCCGACAGTTTGCTATGATCGACCGAGCCGCTTGGTGGGTTGAGTCGCATCGTCCGCCGGACATCTTACGCCCAACCGTCGACCCACAATGCCACGAGTATGACAACGCCCCGCGTCCGAGTCTTGTTGCCTTCGATTTCATGACGGAAATACTCAACACCGCCTTGCTTACCGAATGGGTGGATTTGCCGCAACAGATCCGGGCCCTGTGCTTTGACCTGCCGGAGGGCCACATGGTAGTCCTCATCTGGCGACCCTCGGGATGGTCGCTCTATCCCATCGTTCTGAAGGATGTGGCCGGCAGGGTGTCGGTATGTGACGTGTTCGGTCGCCAGGAGACTCACCCCTCACGGGGCGGCGACCTGCTCGTCATGGTCAACGAAGCAGTCCGATATCTCCTTGTGCCGGCTTCCGCCAAGTCACAGGTCTTGGAGTGTCTGAGGAAACCGGTGCCGGCCGCCGTCGCCGTAGCGGAGTAGTCGTCGACTCGGACACCACTCGATCGGACCACGACCGGCTGTCCGGTTGTAGTCCCGCGCCTAGAACAACTCGCTCACGCTCGTGCGGTGGTGAATGTTGTGGATGGCGCGGGCGAACAACGGCGCTACCGAGACGACCTCGACATTCGGAGGCAGCGGGTCGCTGCGGCCCTCCAACGTGTCGGTGATGATCAGCTTCTTGATGGAGCTGTTCTGAATCCTGGCACCCGCCCCTCCCGGCAGCACGCCATGTGAAACCGCCGCGAAGACCTCCGTGGCCCCGTTTTCTAGAAGCTTGGCGGCCGTCCCAATAAGGGTACCGCCGCTTGTGGCGAAGTCATCGACGATCAGGCATGTCTTCCCCTTGACATCGCCGATGATCCGCAACACCTGGGCTTGCTCATTGTGGGCCGTTCGCGTCTTCTCGCTCACCACGTACTCGATACCGAGTGCTCGCGCGCATCGCCGGGCCTGTTCGCCGAACCCCACGTCGGGGGCAACGATGACCCAGTTCTTATCGACACGGCTGCGGAAATAGTCCGCGAACACCGGGAGGGCATACAGGTGATCGACCATGATGCGGAAAAAACCTTGGATCTGCGGCGCGTGAAGATCCATGGTAAGCACGCGATCCGCCCCCGCCGCCTCCAGGCAATCCGCACATACGCGTGCACGGATCGACACGCGGGGTTCATCCTTCTTGTCGCCCTTCGCATAGCTGAAAAACGGTATCACGGCCGTTACATGAGCTGCTGAAGCTCGCCGCAATGCATCAACATAGAACAGCAGTTCCATGAACCGATCGTTCACCGGGGCGCTGAGGGTTTGGACGATGTACGTATCCCGGCCTCGCACATTTTCCAGGACGCGAACGAATGTATTGCCCTCGCTGAATTGCCGGCTCTCACACCGACCGGTCTCAATCCCCAGGCACTTGCAGATCGCCGCGGTAAACTCCGGACTCGCCGAGCCTGAGAACACTCGGAGATTGTCGTGGTCTTTTTCCATTCGCACGAACCTCGATCAGGACAGACGTTGGAGCCAAAAAACGGCGTCCAATCTTAGAAGCCACCACCGCCTTGTCAACGCTCAAATCGCCTTTATATACCCCATTCCCACTCCGGATTAGCGCCTCATTCATAGGGTGCGATAACTAGCTTAAGCGACAGCCTCGCACAGCCGAAGATACCGCAGGGCTGAGCTTTCCAAGTGCCTTGCGGCCGGGTGTTGTGCTGACCCCATATCCCAGGGGACGACCTGTGTCTGAAACACGGACAGCGATCATCGGCGCCGGATACTCCGGCCTGTCCGCCGGCTATGAACTTGCGAGACAGGGAATTCCCTGCACGCTCTTTGAATCGGCGGCGATGGCCGGCGGCCTGGCGAGCTGCTTTCGGCTCGGCAATTCCTGGATCGAGAGGTTCTACCATCATTGGTTCAACCACGACTGCGACGTACTAAATCTCATAGACGATCTGGGACTGCGGCGTCACTTGATACGCCGGGAAACCACCACGAGCAGCTTCTACGCCAACAAGATATACCGGTTGAGCTCGCCGGCCGATGTGCTTCGGTTCAAACCGCTCTCGCTTCCGGATCGCATCCGGCTCGGACGGATGGCGCTTCGCGCCAAGGGCATCAACGATCATCGCCCGCTCGAGGGCCAGACGGCACATGAGTGGATCACCCAACACTCCAGTGCCGCCGTATACGACACGGTTTGGCGGCCGCTCTTCGAGGGCAAGTTCGGACACTATGCCGACCGCGTCAGTGCAGTCTGGTTCTGGAGCAAACTTCGAACACGGGGCCAATCCAGGTCTCGGCGCCGGCATGAAGAACTACTCTATCTCGACGGCGGTCTTCAACGCCTGACTCGCGCCATGTCGGCGGCCATAGCCCAGGGCGGCGGCGATATTCGCCTTCGGAGCCCCGTGCGAAAGATTCGAAGGGTCAACGGCGCTTGGGAAGTGGACACCCATAAAGGCAGTGAGACGTTCGATCGCGTGCTCCTGACGACACCGGTTCCCGTCACACTCGATCTGCTCGACGATCTGCCCGAGAGCTACCGCCGGCGGGCGCGGGCAATTCCCTACCTCGGCGTCACCGCGTTGGTGCTGGTCCTGAATCGCCCGCTCTCCGACGCGTACTGGATCAATGTCAACGATCAGAGCTACCCCTTTGTCGGCATAATCGAACACACGAATTTCCAGTCGCCCGAAGCTTACGACGGACGCCATATCGTATACCTGACCAAATACAGGGACGAAACTCACGAGACATGCGGCATGGGAACCACGCAGATCTTCGACCGCTGGAAAGTCCATCTTCAACGCATGTTCCCGTCATTCGAGGAGAGTTGGGTGGAGCTGGCGTTGAGTTGGCAGAGCCCGCATGCTCAGCCCGTCGTACTCGCGGGAAACGAATCCCACATCCTGCCGCCCGAGACGCCGCTGCCTGGGATTTGGACCTGTTCCATGGCCCAGGTCTATCCTGAGGACCGCGGCACCAACTACGCCGTCAAGATGGGCCAAAACACCGCCCAGCGAATGGTCGCTGCCACCGCCGTCAAGACCGCCCCTCGGAGAATCGTCCGAGTGAGGTGGCCGTCCCCGGTGAAAGGCAACACGGGCGAGATCGAACCGGCTGCCGCCCTTCAGGGACTTGCTCCGGCCTAGCCTATCGACCATCGCTCGGTCTCCCTTTGCGCGCGTCGCTTTGCACCATGGTTCCGTCGTGGTACGCTACACGCACCATGCTTGCCAGCCGGCCCATTGCTGTCGGCATCCTCGCCGTGCTGTCCGGCGCATCGCCGAGCCGCTCAACCGCGCCGGATTCGCCCGAGAAGACGCTCCAATCCAAAGGCCTTCGCGAGCGAGGTTCGCGTCTCTATGTCCTTCCGGCCGAGCGCGATTTCGACAAGAAACTCGCGTCCCTTCAGAAGCGAAACACGATGAAGCGAGTTGCGGCTTCGACACGGGAGCTCCGTGAGACGGAGGCCAGGCGAGACGAAATCGAACTGGGGGAGGTGCCAACCCTTATCGAGCAGCGCCGTATCGCCAAGGCAGAGATGGAGCGTGCCGAATCCGAACGAGGAATCAGTAATGACTACAACCGCCTCGTATTGAGATACAACGAGCTGACCGACCGCATGCGAGAGCTTGACGCGGAGTACCGCGACTTGCTGAAGAACTCGGAAACGCTCGCCGAAGCGATCGGCAAGGACCGTGAGCAGTACCTGCAGGAGCTTCTAGACCTGCGGCATCTTGCCGACGAGACAATGAAGGAGTACGCCGCTCTCGCCGACGATCCGGATGTAAGATCGGCGTTGGCTTCCTTAAACCGGTCCCGCAAGACGGAGGGCACGATCGCGATCGGGCCGTCCAACGCGTTCCAACAGTCCCTAAGGGCCCTTGAGAAGCTCGAGAAGGCGGTGTCATCGGAGAGCATTGAGCTCCGAAGCCAGCACGGCGTGCTTTGGGTCGACACCGTGATCAACGACAAGCACCGCAAGTCCCTTGTGCTCGACACAGGGGCTACGTTCGTCAGTCTTCCCGCCCCAATGGCCGACGGCATGGGGCTAAAGACCACGGCAACCGACCGGTCCGTTCAAATCAAGCTTGCCGACGGCAGGATCATGCAAGCAAAGCTCTCGCGGATCACGTCGCTTCGTATCGGCAAGGTCTCCGCCGAAAACGTCCTCTGTGCGATTCTCCCCGACGATCTGCAGAACGCCGTCCCTCTGTTGGGACAGACCTTCCTTCGGAATTTCAGCTACAAGATCGACACGTCAACCCGGAAGCTGTCGATCTGGAAGCTCGAGATCCCCATGGATGAGCCCTCGGACTCCAAAAAGCCCAAGCCTCGTGGCCCCCGCAAGTGACACCCTGTCCTGACGACTAGCCGACATCGGGTTCAGGAACAGGCACCGCATCGACCTTCCAGATCCGTTGCGCGTACTCTTTCACGGCACGGTCGCTCGAGAAGAAGCCGACGCGCGACATGTTCAGGATCGATGCCCGTGTCCAAGCCGAGGGATTCCGCCACAAAGCCTCAACACGTCGCTGAGCTTCGGCATACGATTCGATATCCGACAGGATCATGTAGTAATCGCCGTCGCGCGTGAGCCAGTCCTTCACCTGCTGATAGAGATGCGGTTCCCGTGGATTGAACTCACCGTTCGCGATCGCATCCAGCGCACGCTGCACGGACGGGTTTGATCGGTAGATCTGCCAGGGATCAAACCGGAAGCGTCGTTCAGCCACCTGTTCGGCCGTAAGGCCAAAGAGGAAGAAGTTTTCCTCGCCCACTGCCTTACGGATCTCGATATTTGCGCCGTCTAACGTGCCGATGGTCAGGGCCCCGTTCAACGCGAACTTCATGTTGCCGGTACCCGAGGCCTCCATTCCCGCGGTCGAAATCTGCTCCGAAAGGTCCGCGGCCGGGACCATATGTTCGGCCAGCGATACCCGGTAGTTGGAGACAAACACCACACGCAATTGCTTGCCGATGCGAGGATCGGAATTGATCGTTCGGGCCACGTCGTGGATCAGCTTGATGATGACCTTGGCACGGTAATAGGAGGGAGCAGCCTTGCCGGCGATGAGGACGACACGCGGAACGCGAGAGCCGGGACGGTCCAGTAGCTCGTGGTACAGCATCACCACATGGAGGAGGTTCAACAACTGCCGCTTGTACTCGTGGATCCGCTTCACCTGGACATCAAACAGGGAGTCAATCGGCAACCTGAGCCCTATTCGCCGATGAATCCTGTCCGACATCTGCTCCTTGTTGACTTTCCGTATCTCTCGGAATTCTCGCTGGAAGTCCGGATCGTCCGCATAATCGGCTATCGCGCGTAATCGGTCGAGGTCGCGCACCCACTCGTCGCCGATTCGTCGCGAAACGGCATCGGCCAAGTCCGGATTGCACGATCGGAGCCAGCGGCGGGGGGTAATGCCGTTTGTTACATTGGTGAATCGATCCGGCCACAGTTCCGCGAATTCGGGCACAAGGTCAGTGCGAATGAGCCGGCTATGCAACTCGGCCACACCGTTTATCGTATGACTGCCCACAATGGCGAGGTGGGCCATTCGGACCGAACGAGGCGCGTCCTCTTGAATCAGCGATAGTCGGCGTTTTCGACCGTCATCGTGTGGCCAGCGTCGCTCCACCGTGTCCAAGAACCGACGGTTTATCTCGTAAATGATTTCCAGGTGCCTGGGCAAGACATGCTCGAACATCGCCACCGGCCATACCTCGAGCGCCTCGGGCATGAGCGTATGGTTCGTATAGCCGAAGATGGCTCGCGTCATCTCCCACGCGTGGTCCCACGGTTCTTCGCGCTCATCGACCAGAATTCGCATCATCTCGGCGATCGCCAGCGACGGATGAGTGTCGTTCAGTTGGATGGCCACCTTGTCGGGCAGCGAATCAAGGGTTTCGTGTTCTCTCTCGTAGCGACGGAATACGTCCGACAAGGTACAAGCCACAAAGAAGTACTGCTGAACGAGGCGAAGTTGCCGTCCCTGCTCCGTTTCGTCCGCGGGGTAGAGCACCTTGGAAATGGTCTCGCTTCGAACCTTGTCGTCGACCGCGTCAAGAAACCCACCCCGGTTGAAGACCGCCAGGTCCAACTCCTCCGAAGCGTAGGAAGACCACAGCCGCAGGATGTTGACCGTGTTGTTACCGTAGCCGACGATTGGAACGTCGTAGGGCACGCCGATAACGGTCTCGCAGTCTCGCCATGCGGGTCGATACCGGCCGTCTGAACCGTATCGGTGTTCGACGCGCCCGAACATTCGGACCTGTGTGGCGAACTCGGGTCTTACGAGTTCCCAGGGCGATCCGAACTTCAGCCAGTACTCGGGCTTCTCGACCTGCCAACCGTTCTCGATTCGCTGTTCGAAGATCCCGTATTCATAGCGGATGCCATAGCCGTATACCGGATACTGCAGCGTGGCGGCCGAGTCGATATAGCAGGCAGCAAGCCGACCCAGGCCTCCGTTTCCCAGCCCCGCATCGGGCTCCATTCTGCAGATACTCTCCAGGTCGCCCCCGAGTGTCGCCACCGTCTTGCGGCATTGTTCGTAGAGCCCCAGGTTCACCAGATTCGCTCGCAACAGACGGCCCAGGAGGAACTCGAGGGACATGTAGTACACCCGTTTCACCTTTTGTTCCGCATAGGCAGACTGTGTTGCGATCATCTTCTCGACTGCGAAATCCCGCACGGCCAGTGCCAGGGTTACGTATCGGTCATAATCCGTCGCCCCTTCCCAATGCTTACCCTGCGTGTATTTCAGATGGCGGAGAGCATGATCGATCAGGGGGCACGAGAGCGCGGCTTGCGCCAATCGCGGATGTGTCTCGGCAAAATCGCTCGCACCGGGATTCTTTGTGCCGGCTCTGCTCATTTTTCAGACTCCTTTCACGTTCATGCCCCTCCGGGAAGATAGGCCACTCCGGCTCGCTGCCAGGTGTCGCGACGACCCTTACCGATACCGTAGTCGACCACGGACGCCTTGGCCATCACAGACGCGCCATCGCACGTCCGACACGGCGGTTGTATACATCCTGGGGACTCGCAGAGGCCATGTCAATGCGGTGCCACGTTTCTCCGAAGGCATTCGGTTTGGAAGACATTCCACATCGCAGGGCTCGAGATGGCTCGGCATTTCAGCGGACCGCATGTCGGCCACCCCGACGCGTTGCCGTGCCATCTGACCAAGGTCCCCCCCGCCGACTTGTACCCGTAAATCCCTCACTCGTATCGGAGCGCGTCGATCGGATTCAATCGGCTGGCGCGCCAGGCCGGATAGAAACCAAAGAATATGCCCACCGCTGCCGATACGCCGATCGCCACGGCCACCATGGTGTATGACACCTCACACTCCACCGCCATGCCGCCAGTCAGGTCTTCCATAAACGAGTAGGCCGTGAAACTCGCCAGTACCCAGCCCAGTACGAAGCCCAACACACCGCCGATCGCGCACAGGACCACGGCCTCGAACAGGAACTGTGACAGGATATGAGCTCCCTTCGCGCCGATGGCCATCCGAACCCCAATCTCCCGAGTTCGCTCCGTGACCGACACGAGCATGATATTCATGATCCCCACGCCGCCAACCAGCAATGAGATCGACCCGATGAACGTCAGAAGCATCTTGAACGTCCCGGTCATCTTGCTGTTCATCTTGGCCATCTCCGACCGATCCCACATCCCAAACGGCTCCTCTTCGTTCTCACCGATGTAATGTCGTTCCCGCAACAATTCCGTAATCTGTTCCCTCGCGGCCTCGATGGTATGTCCCCGCTTGACCGCAGCGAAGAACATGTGAGGCGGCATCTTTCCGGCGAGCAGTGATTCCACAGTCGCCAGTGGCATCAGGATCGTGTCGTCGAGGTCGTCACCACCGAATCCTGAACCCTTGGGCTTGAGTATCCCCACGACCTCAATCGGATGCCGGTCCACTCGAATCATCTGACCGATCGGATCGATCGTCCCGAAGAGCTTCTCTACGACCGTCATCCCTATCCAGCAGATCTTTCTGCGCATGCCGAGGTCGTCGGCGACCATCCCCCGACCGCGAACGACCTCTTCCTTGCGAATGTCCCAGTATGGTAGATCGACCCCACGGATTACCGCGTTGTGATTTCCGTAGGCGGACACAACCTGCTTGCCGCCGAATACGTGCATCAGCGAGACCGCCCGGACTTTGGAACACTCGTCCAACACGGCCCGCGCGTCATCCCGTGCCATGTTGGGCAGTATCCCCCCTTTCCCGCGAACGATGCCGCGCCTAATCCCCGAATACCATACGACAATCCAGTCGTCGCCCAATGAGGCCATCTGCTCCTCGACCGCCTTCTGCGTTCCGGTCCCAACGGCCATCATGGCGATCACGGAGGCAATGCCGATGACGATGCCCAGAACGGACAACACCGTCCGACCGATGTTCTTGCTGAGGCTGCTGAGTGCCTCGGCGGTAAGTGTAAACGGACTCATCGGCTACAGCTCCGGCACTGAATAATCAGAGAGCGCCGCCATCCACGCACGGTGCCGTTCCGGCCTCCGCTATGCCCGTGGCTTATTGGCCGCGTCGCGTACGATCAGGCCGTCCCGAAAGATGGTCGTACGATGCGCATATGCTGCGATCTCCTGCTCGTGCGTCACCAGCGCGATCGTCAGGCCTTCATTTCGATTGAGTTGGCAGAGGAACTCCATGATCTCCTGACCGGTCTTCGTGTCCAGATTGCCCGTCGGCTCGTCGGCCAGCACGACAGCGGGTCGAGTGATCAGCGCTCGGGCGATCGCCACCCGTTGTTGTTGCCCGCCGGAAAGTTGATTGGGATGGTGCTTCAAGCGCTCGTTGAGGCCGACACGTTCCAGCATCTCGGCCGCTCGACGATTTCGCTCTCGACGCCTCACCCCCTGGTAGGCCAGCGGCAGGGCAACGTTGTACACAATCGTCGAACGGGGCAGCAAATTGAACGTCTGGAAAACAAACCCGATCCGGCGATTGCGAAGCGTCGCAAGCTCACGACGCGACAGATGCTCTACCTGCCGTCCCTCGAACGAGTATGTCCCCCGATCGAGCCGATCGAGACACCCCATAAGGTGCATGAAGGTCGATTTCCCCGATCCGCTTGGCCCCGTGATTGCCAGGAACTCCCCCGACTCCAACGACAAGGACACACCGCGGACCGCCGGCACCTCGACCTCGCCCACGAAGTACGACTTGCACGCCTCCCGAATGTCTATCAGCGAGGCGGTCATCGCGAACCTCGTTTGGCCTGGGTGCCCTCCTCGCCGGTGACGATGGTATCTCCTTCTCGCAAGTCGCCCGAGACGACGGCCGTGTTCTTGCCGTCGTTCAACCCCAGCTTCAGCGTCACCTCGTCCAGCTTGTCTCCCATCAACCGATAGACATGAGGAGAACTCGATGCGGTCTTCTCCGCCAACTCTTGTCTGGCCTGCCGACACGTGCCGCCGGACTGCGGCACATACCGAAGCGCCGCATTCGGAACAACAAGCACGTCATCAGCCCGATCGACCTCAAAGGTGATCCTTGCCGTCATTCCCGGTCGCAACAACAGCTCCGGGTTTTCCACCGTGATCAACGTGGTATACGTCACCACGTTGGCTTCGATCTTTTCGGCAAAGCGCACCTGCGATACCACGCCGTGGAACGTTCGTTCGGGATAAGCATCCACACGAAACGCCGCTTTCATCTTCTCGCGAACCTTGCCGATGTCCACCTCGCTGACGGCCGCATTGACGCGCATCTTGGTCAGGTCATTGGCAATGGTAAAAAGCGTGGGAGCCTGCATCATCGCCGCCACGGTCTGTCCCTCATCCACGTCGCGGGAAATGACCACGCCGTCGATCGGCGACCGGATGACGGTCTTATCCAGCTCCACCTGCGCCTGCCGGAGGTCGGCCTCCGCCGACTTCAACTGGGCCTCCGCCGCGTGAAGGACACCCCGCGCCACGTCTTCCTCGGCCCGCGAGGTCCGTATCTCATAATCCGTCGCGGCTTCCTTGCTGTGCATACGCTCGATTCGTTCGCGGTCCATCGACGCCTTGGCAAGCCTCGCACCGGCCTCTTCGATGTTTGCCCGGGCAATCGCCACAGCCGCCTTTCGCTGCTCCACGACCGCCTTGAACCGATCCTGATCCAACTCGGCCAGTACGAAGCCCGCCTTGACCTTCTGGTTGAAGTCGGCATACCACTTCATGATCGTGCCGCTGACCTGCGTTCCGACCAGCACCTTCACCAGAGGTTCGAGTGTCCCTGTGGCCGAGACGACAGACGTGATGGACCCCTTCTTCACCCGGGTCGTTTCGTATACCACCGGCTTCGGTGCGGCGATCCAATAGTGGTAGCCGTACCAGCCCCCGAACGCCAAACCGGCTAGGACGACAATGACGACAGCGATGCGCATGGAACTGAGTGATCCTGAATCAGCACCGGTTCAGGCAGGATGCCGCATGCCTCTGAGAATGCTACCATGTCCCGCCTCCCTACGACAGGGGTAGTCACCGGCCGATCCGAAGTATTGCGTGCCGGCCACGGAAGAGCCCACATTCCAAGCCCTCGTTTATGGTCGCTCGCACCAAGGCATTTGCGGGGTGGCTGCGCGGAATACCTTTCTTTCCTACACGCTCTCGAAAAGCGCGTGCGCGATTTCAGCCTGTTGCCACGAAACCGCGATCCAGGTAGTATCCCCCCGAACGAGTCCTTCACCGTGAGGACGTCTCGCGGTTGCCGATACTTGGCTTGACGCAGAATACCGATAGCGGCCTGCGACTCGGAAAGGCGAGTATGGGTGTGTCACGCGTTCGCAGGTTCTTTGCCGCCGCCCCCCATATCGATCGCCTGCCCGAAGACCGGGTGCGGCACCTCTATCCGAGGTACCGCTGGCGCGTCATGGAGGCCACCTTCCTCGGATACGGCACGTTCTACCTTGTCAGAAACAACCTCTCCGTGGTGGCCAAGGATATTGAAGGAGCGCTACACTACCAGCATTCCCAAATCGGAAGCATCCTCGCGATCACGGCCCTTAGTTATGGGCTCGGCAAGTTCCTGATGGGAGCCGTCTCCGACCGAAGCAACCCCCGCGTGTTTATGGCCTTCGGCCTCTTGCTGACGGCTCTCTGCAACTTCGCGTTCGGCAGCATGGCCAACTTCCACGTTCATCTGGTCCTTTGGGCAACCAACGGCTTCGTGCAGGGAATGGGGTGGCCGCCGTGCGGTCGTTCCATGGGCCATTGGTTCAGTGAGCGAGAACGGGGCCTGACCTTCAGCATCTGGAACACGTCGCACAATGTGGGCGGTGGCATCGCCGGCGCCGTCGCCGCGTGGGCCGCCTCAAGATTTGGAGGATGGCAATACGCCTTCTTCGTTCCCGGCATCCTGGCGGCCATTGGCGCGGGGTACCTCTTCTGGAGACTGTGCGACACGCCGCAATCCGTCGGACTGCCTCCCATCGAGGAGTACAACAACGATTACCCTCAGGGAAAGGCGCCACACGAAGTCTCCGAGCGAGAGCTGACGACCCGCGAGCTCTTCATCGATCACGTATTGACCAACAGGTACGTCTGGCTCCTGGCCTTCGCCAACTTCTTCACGTACGTCGCCCGTTATTGCATGTTGGACTGGGGGCCGACCTACCTGCGCGAGGTCAAGCATGCCACACTGGCCGGAGGAGGGGTGGCCGTGCTCGTGCTGGAGTTCGGAGGAATCCCTTCGACAATCCTCCTGGGCTGGGTCTCGGATCTGATCGGCGGGCGGCGCGGTCTGGTATCCACGCTGTGCATGGTTCCCGTTCTGGCCGCCTTCATCGTCATTCTCATGACGCCGGCGGGCCACCTGTGGTTGGACATGACCATGCTGTGTGTGATCGGCTTCTTTGTCTATCCCGTCATCAATCTCATCGTGATCCAGGCGCTCGACCTGACGTCAAAGAAGGCCATCGGAACAGCGGCCGGATTCATCGGATTGTTCGGGTACATCGGCCGAATGGTCCAGGCGGAAGGGTTTGGTCGGATGTTGGACCGTTTCAAGGTCGCCTACAGCCTTGAGACGGCCTGGGAAATCGTCTTCTGGGTCATCCTCGGTTGTACGGTAATGTCCGTTGTGCTTCTCGCCTTCACCTGGCGACTCAAGCCCAAGGCCTGATCGCCGAATCGTAAGACGCGGCGTCTTCGGAAACGGTACCGTACCGGGATGCCTTGAAACGATCGCGCCGTTTCATAACAATAGATGCAGGATTTTTTTGGCTATTTCCAGGCGAGTTCGAGGAGATCGAGTCACCGTGACCACCACAGAACGTACCCATCCGATCGACCGCAGAACATTCATTCGAGCCGCGGTGTTGGGCGCAACGGGCCCATGGACAGCCACGCTGCTTGCGGCCGAGGACCGAAAAAGCCGCGTCGCCTTGGCCGAACGGGCGGAGTTCGCCGATCGTCGCAATATCGACCGCAAGCACGTCAAGCAGGCCGTGGACGCCCTCGTCACGACATTGTCGGGGAAGGATAACGTCGACGAGGCTTGGCGGTCATTCGTCTCGCCCAAGGAGACCGTGGCGATCAAGTTCAACGGCTTGTTTCGCAGCGCCTCAACCAGCCCGGACGTCATCTGGGCGGTCTGCCGTGGCTTGGTGGACGCCGGCGTAGCCCAGGAGAAGGTCATCGTCTTCGACCGCAACAAGAAGGACTTCGAAACAGCCGCGATCAAGCCTTTTGACGACTTGCCTAAGATTCGCTTCGCTGAAGCATCCGCCGCATGGGACGATGAGGTAAAGGTCGGACCCTACAAGAGCCGCCTGACCCGAATCCTGACCCGTGAGGCGGACGCCGTCATTAACATCCCCATACTGAAGCATCATGTCATCGCCGGCATAACGTGCGCGATGAAGAATCACACGGGTTCGATCCCCAACGCGGGCGACCTACATCCAAACCTGAGCACCATCGCCGAACTGAACGCCCTGCCGCCCATTGCGAAGAAGACGCGGCTGGCCGTTTGCGACGCCCTCTTCGGCATATATGACCAAGGACCGCAGTTCAGGGGCGCCCATTGGACGTGGCCCGCCAAGGCCTTGCTTGCCAGCACGGACTTCGTCGCATTGGATGCCGTCGGGGCGGACATGCTTCTGAAGGCCCGTACGGAGAAGAAGGTCGGCCCGATCAAGCCGGCACCGACCCATATCCCCCACGCGGCGGAGCTCGGCCTGGGCACGGCCGATCTGAGTAAGATCGAGATCATCAAGGCGTGACGGCGAAAAACTGAGGTCCGCCGAAGGCCGCGCAACAACGTGTCTGTGTTTCGGCACGCCCCTATCGGAGGCTGCCATGCGTGGACGTTTCGCAACCGTCGCCGTGTTGCCCGTGGTCATCGCCGGCCTGGCCATTGCCGAGGATCGCGTTGCGGAGGCATCAGCCGGCCGGTTGCGAGCCGCCTGTGTGAAGCTGGACATCACCCCCGACCAACCCCAGTGGCTGCACGGCTACGGTCCAAGGCAGTCCGAAGGTATTCACGATCGCATCTATCACCGAATGGTCGCTCTTGACGACGGACGCACGCGGTTCTTCCTCGTTTCAACGGATCTGTGCGTGGTATCACCCGACTTCTACGATGCGACCTGCCGCAAGATCGAGAAACAAACCGGTATCAAGACCGAGCAGGTGTGGTGGGCGGCCACGCACTCGCACTCGGTCCCTGAGGTCGGGCCGACACACCTCGCAAAGGCCTTCACGAAGGTGCTGGGCGACCGATACTCCCACGAACCCAACACCACGTACGCCGCATGGCTACAGGATCGGTTGATCGAGGGAATCAAGGAGGTGCAAGGGCGGTTGGAGCCGGCGCGACTGGGTGTGGGCACCGGCACATCCGAGGCGAATGTCAATCGACGCGGAAGGAACGCCGAGGGCAAGAGCGTCTTGGGCGTGAACCCCAAGGGCCCGGTGGATCGCCAGATCGGTCTGATTCGGCTGGAGCGTCCGGACGGCTCGCTGTTGGCGCTCATCGCCAACTACCCGATCCATGGAACGGTTCTGGGTCCTCGCAACCGTCTGATCAGCGGCGATGCGCCCGGGATTGTCGCCGAGTACGTCGAGGGCAAGCTCGGGGCGCCCATGCTGTTTGTCAACGGCGCGGAGGGCAACGTAGCGCCGATCCACAGTGTGCGGCCTGATTTCGAAAGCAGCCACATCGACGAGTTCAAGGCGCTGTTGGGAGACAGAATCTTGGACGCGAATCGATCCATTCGCACGACGACCTCGGACGTAACGTTGTGCGTGGACGGCACAACCGTCGAGACACCCCTGAGACCCGGAATCGAATGGCCGGCCGAACTGGCCGACTACCTCCGATCGAGCGAAGATGGCGTGAAGTGGGTACGCATCCCCGTACGTTTCCTGAAGATCAACGCGGACACGATCCTTTGGGCCGCGCCCCTGGAACTCTTCTGCGAGATCGCGATGACCATACGCAGGGAGTCTCCCTTTCCGTACACGTTCTACTTCGGGATAACCAACGGGACACTCCTGTATCTTCCCACCCGCCAGGCCTACGTCGACGGAGGGTACGAACCGCAGGTGTCGCCGTTCACCGAACGCGCCGAAGAGGACTTCGCCGGCGCCGTCGGCACATATCTCCGGCGGATGGCCCGCCAGTAGGCAGAAGTCACACGGTCTTGGCCCTGACGACCGTCCCAGGTGGAACAGGCCCGCCTGATCCCGCGGGACCGAGAATCGGCGCCTAAAGCCGCCGATCAAGCCGCCGGTACTGAATCGCCTCGGCCAGATGCTCGGCGGAGATTCGGTCCTTACCGTCAAGGTCGGCAATGGTCCGGGCCACGCGGAGAACCTTGTCGTGGGCGCGGGCGCTCAGACCCAGTTCGGAAATGGCCTGCCGCAGTGTCGACTCGCCCGCCTCGTCCAGTTGGCACCATTGCTTGAGCCTCCGGCCGGCCAGTCGGGCATTGAGAAGCGTCGACCCATCCCCGTAGCGGACCCGCTGAGTCTCCCTTGCCCGGACAACTTGTTCCCGCATGTCTTCGCTGCTCGTCCCGTCGCGACTGCTCCGCAGCTCCTGATACGGCACCGCGGGCACCTCAATGTGAATGTCGATTCGGTCGATCATCGGGCCGCTGATGCGGGCCACATACTTGTCGATCTGCGGAGGGCTGCACTTGCACGGTTTGCGCGAATCACCGAAGTAACCGCACGGACAGGGGTTCATCGCCGCCACCAGCATGAACTTCGCCGGAAACGACACCGATCCGTACGCCCGTGAAATGTTCACGACGCCGTCCTCAAGCGGCTGCCGCAACGATTCCAAAATGCTGCGGGGGAATTCCGGCAACTCGTCGAGGAACAGAACACCGTGATGTGACAGCGACACCTCTCCCGCCTGCGGAACCGTTCCCCCGCCGACCAGTGCCGGCCCGCTGGCCGAGTGATGCGGTGATCGCACGGGACGCCTCGCCATCAGCGACTGCCCGGGCGACAGCATGCCGGCGGAACTGTAGATCTGCGTCGTTTCCAGCGATTCCGCCCGCGTCAGCGGCGGTAGAATCGTGGGAAGCCGCTTGCAGAGCATGGTCTTCCCGGATCCCGGCGGACCGATCATCAGGACATTGTGCCCGCCTGCCGCAGCTATCGTCAAAGCTCGCTTGGCCTGTTCTTGACCCCGAACGTCGGCAAAGTCCACGTCGTAGACTCCCTGTTCGGCAAAGACCCGATCGAGGTCCACACGCGTCGGCTCCAATTCGAGCCGACCGGTCATGTAACCGACGGCCTCGGCCAGATTCGCCACCGGGATCACATCGATGTCGGCCACTACCGCCGCTTCATTCGCGTTCTCGTAAGGAACCATCAGACCGCGTCTTCCCTGTTTGGCCGCGAGCATCGCCATCGAGAGCGCACCCTTAATCGGCCGGATCCGCCCGTCCAGGGCCAGTTCGCCGGCCACCAGGCAGTCCTCGCAAGACTCACAACTGATCAGCCCGCCGGCCAACATCAGGCCCAACGCAATGGCAAGGTCAAACGCGGGACCTTCCTTCTTCACGTCGCCCGGGGCAAGGTTTATCGTCGACCGATGGCGGGGCAACTGATAGCCGCAGTTCAGCAACGCAGTGTGCACGCGTTCGATACTCTCCTTGACGGCCGTATCGGGCAGGCCGACAATCGTGGTGCCGGAGAATCCTCGCTCGGCCACGTCGACCTCCACCTCACAAGGAATGGCCTCGATGCCGTAGAGCGCCACGCTGTGCAGTCTGGCAAACATAGGAATAGACCTCACGAATGATCCATAAGGCCACGTTATGATAGGGCATATCCTGAACACCAACAACCTCTATCGGATCGTATCATAGGCATAACCTAAGACAGGATAGTACTGTAATCAATGGAATCAGACTGGTGCCTAATCATCGGCGTCCACGATGGGTTGGCGGTTTCTTGTCGGCCTTGCTATGCTGAGCGGCCACGCTTTTTCCACCGAGGAACGACCATGAACACGTTCTTTAGGCCGTCAATGGGGCGGAGGGCTCTTCTCACGGTGATGATGTGCGAGACAGTCCTCGCCGAACAGAGGGCATCATTGCCGACCGACGTCCCCACCATTGGCTCGCTTAAGAAAGCCTGGAAGGTCTTCGTTGCACCGACAGTCCACACGGACATTGGATATACGGATCACCAGAGCAAGATCTCGGCCATTCACAACGCCAACACCGATCTGGCCATCACTTTGTGCCAGAAGTATCCGGACTACCGTTTCCGTCTGGAGTGTTCGTGGTCCGCACTCATGTACGAGCGATATCGCCATTCGGATCAATTCAACAGACTGATGGACTTGGCGCGGCAGCGCCGAATCGGGGTTGAGTCCAACTATGTGAACATATTGAGCGGTTTGTGTTCGGCCGAGGAATTGACGCGTTTGTTGTACCCGTCGGCCGAACTGGCTCGACGGTTTGGTATCCCCTTCGAAACATGCACACAGAATGACACCCCCTCCTACGTATGGTCTTTCCCCACCGTCCTCCGACGAGCGGGCGTCAGGTACCTCACGATCGGCGTGAACAATAACGGAACCCGAGGGCCGATGCTTCGCGGAGGCTTGGACAAGCGATCACCGTTCTGGTGGGAAGGACCTGACGGCAGCAAGGTCCTGACGTGGTACACCGGCGGATACGTCGATGTCCATCACACCGGATTGGCAAAAGACATCCGGACGGCCGAAGCGAAGCTACCGAAGTGGCTGGCCGGCTGGGAGCAACGCGCGGATTATCCCTATGACGCCGTTCTGATCCACGGCGGCTACGGAGACAACCAAGAAATCGCCGCATCGCTCGCAGAAACCGTCACCGCATGGAACAACAAATATGCCTCTCCCAAGATCACCATGACGGGATTCGGCGAGTTCTTCGACTACATCGAGAGGAAGTTCGCCGACAAGATCCCGACGATTCGTGGATGTGGCGGGTGTTGGTGGGAGGACGGAGCGGCCAGTTCGGCACACGAGACGGCCCTGAACCGCGCCAATCACCATCGAATTGCCGACGTCGAGGCCCTTTGGTCCACGCTGTCTCTGCTTGCATCCGGCACGGTCTATCCGAAGGAACGAATCGCCAGAACCTGGGAGAACATCCTGCTCTATGACGAGCACACCTGGGGCGCACGCCGGTGGAATCTGAACCCCGAACATGACAGTATCGTCAAGCAATGGGCGACAAAGGCCGCCTTCGCCGTCGACGCCGACCGAGAGTCACGGTTACTGCTCGAAGAGGCCCTCTCTCTCCTCGGCAACAAGGTCGCCGGACGGGGCAAGGGCGTTCTCGTCTTCAATCCGCTCAGTTGGATTCGCACGGACATCGTCGGCAGCTCCATACCCCGCAATGCGGCGATAGCGGACGATAAGGGCCGCCTCATTCCATTCCAGATCATCTCGGAAGACGACTCCGCCCAAGCGGTGCGATTCGTGGCCGAAAGCGTGCCGGCTTTGGGTTATCGCCGCTACGACATTGTCAGCTCTTCCGCAGCCCCGGCCTCGACGCACAAGCCGGCGGAGGCACCGCGCTTCGTCGAAAACCGTTTCTACAAGATCACCCTGGACGATCGCTCCGGTGGCATTTCGAGCATCCTGGACAAGGCAACCGGCGCTGAATGGGTCGATTCGGCAAGCCCGTACAAACTCGGCGAGGTGATCTACGCTTCGGGCGGCAAAGGGACGCGGGCCCTTGACTGGAAGTACCTCAAGCCGGCCAGGTTTGACTTCGACCGTCCCCAGCGAGCGAGCTGGCGGACCACCGCCCAAGGGCCGATCCAGCGGACAGTTCGATCGGGCTTCCAACTCAAGATGTTCCCCGAGGCCGGCCTTGAAGTGACCCTTTATGAGGACCTGAAGCGGATAGACCTCACCGTCCTTCTTAACAAGACCCTCACCTATGAGTTGGAGGGTGTGTACGTCGCCTTTCCGTTCGCCGCCGATAAGCCCAGGTTCAGGATTGAAGTCGGCGGGGCCTGGGTTCGACCCGATCAGGACATGCTCCCCGGCGCCTGCCTCGATTGGTTCTGCACCCAAAACAGTGTGATCCTCGAAACCGAACGATGTGCCCTCAGTTGGTCGCCGGTGGATACCCCACTGTTTTCCCTCTGCGACATTAACACGGGTAAGTGGCTCGAGAAGCTCGAGATGAAAAACGGCTCCGTCTTCGCCTATGTCATGAACAATTACTGGCCGACGAACTACAAGCCGGGTCAGGGCGGAAGAATGGCGTTTCGATACTCCATCACGTCGGACAAGGCGATATCGACGGTTGCGGGAACGCAACACGGTTGGGGCGCGAACCAGCCGTTGATCGCTATGCCGGTTGCCGTGCCAACCGAAGGGCATGCGCTGCCTGGGACAAGGTCCATATGCATGCTCAGCTCGCCCAACGTTGTGCTGACGGCCTTCAAACCCGCGGAGGACGGGGCAGGACATATCTTCCGAATCATGGAGGTCGCGGGGCGCCCGGCGCGATTTGAACTTGCATGCGACGCCTTGTCCGCATGGAAGCAGGCTTGGCGGTGCGATTCCGTTGAACGGACGCTCGCTCCCTTGCCCCTGAGCGGTTGCCGCGTCCAGATCGCCGTCGATGCGTTCGGCATCGAAACCATCCGCCTGAAGTGATACCGTATGGGCATGAGAGGATCAGGCGGCCAGTCGGTCGAAGGGATTCTTCTTCGCGAGTCGTCACGTAGAGGGACCGCAGAACAAACAAATACCGTCCAATCGGGCAAGGACGATTGCACCAGGAACGCGTTCACATACTGAACCTGGACAAAGCTCAACTGACCGAGCGATTGGCCTCTGTCGGGCATCAGCGGTATCGCGCCGACCAGGTATTGGAGTGGATCTATCGCAGACGGACGCTCTCGTTCGACGCCATGACCAACCTCCGCAAAGCGACTCGTGAACAGTTGGCGCAACAGATGGCCATCTATACCTCCCAGGTCGATCGCCATCAGCAGGCGGACGACGGAACGTTCAAGCTGCTGCTCCGCTGGCCGGATGGTCAGACCAGCGAATGCGTGATGATTCCTCAGGAGGACCGGCGGACGGTATGCGTCAGCACGCAGGTGGGCTGCCCGGTCGGGTGCGTATTCTGTGCTAGCGGCGTCGGCGGCCTGGTCCGAAATCTGACACGCGGCGAGATCGTCGAGCAGGCGATGCAAGCCTGGCAACACCTCCCTTCCGACGAACGAATCAGCCACGTTGTCATCATGGGCATCGGCGAACCGCTGGCCAACTACGACGCCGTCATATCCGCGATTCGCACGATGAACGCCGAGTGGGGAATGGGAATTGCGGCACGGCGAATCACCCTGAGTACTACCGGCCTTCCGACACCGATCCGCAGGCTGGCACGGGAAGGGCTGCAAATCGGGTTGGCGATCTCACTTCATGCCCCGAACGACGACCTGCGACGAGGACTCGTCCCCTGGGCGAACCGCGTACCCATCGATGAACTGGTGAGTGCGGCTCGAGACTACTTCGACATCACCGGCCGCGAAGTGACACTCGAGTATGTCTTGCTCGCGGACGTGAACGATTCGCCCGCCGAGGCTAAGCAGCTTGCTTCTCTCGCCAAGCGGATCCGCTGCAACGTCAACCTGATTCGCTACAATCCGGTGAGTGGGCTGCCTTACCGCCGTCCGACCGGCGATGCAGCGCATGCATTCGCGCAAATACTCCGCAAAGCCGGAGTGAACACCCACATACGCCCCAGTCGCGGTTCCCAGATTGAGGCTGCCTGCGGTCAGTTGCGGCGGCAGCAAACCCCTCTATAATGATCGCACGTGCGACGGAACGGGGCATGGCGCTTGAGCGCCGGAACTCAAGAAGCCGCCAACCGCCGTAATCGCGAGGCGGAATACAAGGGCACAGTCCATGGGCCTCGTGTGGGGGCCCTCGAATTCCGGCTCCTGGCTCCTGAATCCCGCTGAGCAGCGTCCCACCGTTGGAGCGATGGGACACTGAATGGACGGTCCTGTCATCGAGAGGAGACGGCGATGAAACCCTTCGACATCGGTGTGTGCAGTTGGTCGCTCAAACAGCCGGATCTTGCCACAACCTGCAAGGTTGCCAAGGAGGAACTCGGACTGAAGCTCATTCAGATCGGCTTCTTCGATACCTCGATCCTCGACGAATCCAAGGATGACGATATTCTGGAGACCGTGGAGCGGGCCGGCATGGAGGTCAGCGCCACGTGCATCGGGTATGCAGGCGAAGACTACTCCTCCATTGCCCAGATCGCGAAGACGGGCGGCTACTTGCCCGATCCGTATTGGGACGAGCGGTTCAAGCTGACGCTGCGAGTGCGCGACATCACGGCCAAGCTTGGCACCAAGATGCTCGCGACCCACATCGGTTTCGTACCGCACGACAAACAGTCCGCCGCCTACGCGACCATGGTGGACCGACTCAAGAAGGTCACTGACTCCCTTGGCGAACTGGGCATCACACTGGTCATGGAGACCGGTCAGGAACCGCCTGATGCATTGGTCGATTTCATCAAGGCGGTGGGACGACCCAACATCCGGGTCAATTTCGACCCGGCCAACATGATTCTCTACGGTGTGGGTAAGCCGACGGAGGCAATCGACGTCCTTAAGGACTACATCGTGCACGTTCACGCCAAGGATGCGACCTGGTCCGAGGCCCCCGGCAAGGAATGGGGAGCGGAGGTTGTGCTGGGAACGGGGCAGGCCGACATACCGCAAATCGTGGCCAAACTGAAGTCTTACGGCTTCAAAGGGCCCCTGGTTATCGAACGTGAGGCGGGAGAGACTCGCATCGCCGACGTGAAAACAGCAATCAGGCTGCTCAAGACGCTCGTCTGATCCGCTTCACACGACCGCGGTGGGACGTCAACTCCAGAACAGGCCCGGCGCCGGCGACGCCCTTCGACCTCTCGGGTCCGACAACAAGCTGCTGACACCCTTCAGCGGCCAGTGGGGTTTTCGTCGGTACTTTCAGGAGAAGCACAGAAATGTGCCAACGTCCGAGAACCTCCTTTGGCAACACCTCCATACCCCTCCTCTCGCCAATCGTCTCGGTTCGCACCAAGGGAAGTGACGCCTTGGCCCCTCGGCAGTGCGATAACCGGGAGCATCCGGAATCCATCCGCCGGATGACCGGAGCCACCAAGCCTCTACCTCTCGGCTTGTAGCCTTGGGCGGCTGAAAGCCGTATCACCCTTGGCTATCGGACCTGAGCATACAGAAGGACTCCAAGTAACGGATCCCATTATCCGCCAAAGCAGTTAAGGCACCCTGCCTAGGATCCCGATGCTCACCTAGGGCCCGGGCCACGCGACCGGCACGGAGCACGTGCATGGTCGCATGGGCAAGGCACGCAAGAAATCGGTCGAGGCGTAAGGATGCTCGTCGAGTTCTTCAACGACAGGCTGGACTACGTGTTCTTCTTATGCGGCCAGACTTTTGTCCTGCTGGCCGCAATCTGCCTGATTCTTCGGCTGAAGGCCTCTACATGCGAGACACCCATAAGCTCACTTGCCTGGGGCTGGTTGGGGTTGTTCGGCCTCATGCAGGGAATCGCCAATTGGCTGGACCTTTTCACCCTGAACCGAAACGACACAGCACCCGTTGAGGTTCTCCGCCTTTGCTTGCTGGCCGCATCCTACTGTTTTCTGCTGGAATTTCACCGAGCGTCTCAGTCCACTCCAACGGCCAGGATCGCCGGACGTTTGATCTACATTCCGCTCATCGCTCTAACCGCCCTGGGCGGCTGGTCGGGTCTGAACGGACTCAACGCGGTCTGCCGCTATACCCTCGGTCTGGTAAGCGGATCGCTCGCGTTCCTGACGCTCTTGCGAGCATCGACGGTCTGCTCCAGGTCACGCCGCTCGCTGCTGGCCGCCGCTATCGGCATGGGAATCTACACACCGACCGTCGGCATCCTCGTTCCCCCGGCCGCGTTCGTGCCGGCGTCGCTGGTCAACCAAGATTCCTTCATTGCATTCACCGGATTCCCCCTCCAGCTACTCGCCGGGCTGATGGCCCTGCTTATCGCGGCAGCCCTTTGGCACTGCCAACTCGTATCCGGACACACCACCCAAGACGCCGACGACCTCGTTCTCAAGAAGAACACCCGCTTTGCATGCGCCTTTACGCTTGCCATGGGAGCCGTCTTGACGGGTGGGTGGGTCCTAACCGAATACGCAGGCATGGAACGAGCCG
Source organism: uncultured Planctomycetales bacterium (assembly GCA_964596165.1). Taxonomy (GTDB): domain Bacteria; phylum Planctomycetota; class Phycisphaerae; order UBA1845; family JAFGLZ01; genus CAYUQT01. Next base: position 106,321 of record CAZQTW010000013.1, read on the forward strand.
CCGAGCAGCGCATTAACGCCATGCGCCAGGCAACGCTCCTGGCGGGCGCCATCGACCCTGACGGCATCACCGACCTGCATTCGGGATCGCCGGATCTGTCGCGTAAGAGCCGCCTCGCGCTCTGTCGAAAGCTGATCCGCATTCAGGAAGGCAATCCTCACATCAGACGTATATACGTCTTTCGTCCAGGCGAGCGGACGCCGTCGCTTGCACTCGAGTCGATCCGCGGTTCTCTCGTGACGGGGGCGAGCCCCAGAAGACAATCCACCGACACCTTTCAAACGGCATGTGACGCCTTTGATACGGACCGCGCCACTGCGGTCGGCCCGTACGACGACCTGTCCGAGTACCTGGTTGCCGGATTTGCTCCGCTCCATAACCCGACGACTCAGCGGCGTGTCGGGGTCCTCGGTTTGGAGATATGCACCCACGAGTGGAAAAGGACCATCGCCGCGCACCGTCTCATTCCCATCATCATCACGCTCTTGATCGCACAGGCTCTAACCCTGCTTCTCCTGGTTCGCCAACGAATGCAGGATGTCGCGGAACGCGTTGCCGGATCTGAGAGACAGTACCGAAGCATGTTCGAAGACAATGCGGCCGCCGTGATGCTCATCGATCCTGTAACCGGAGACATTGTGGATGCCAACGTGGCCGCTTGCTCGTACTATGGGTTCTCACACGAGCAATTCACTCGGCTGAATATCACTGAGATACAACCGATGCCGAAGGAACAGTGGGCCGAACTGATTGCCGGATCGCGTTCGGGAGTCGGCAAGCAGTTTGGAACGTGCCACCGTCTGGCGTCCGGCGTGGTCCGCGACGTTGAGTGCTATTTCACGTGGCTGTCATTTCGTGGCGCGCCGCGCATCCATGCGATCGTCGTTGACGTCACGGAGCGAAAACGCGCGGAGGAAGCCTTGCAGGAAAGCAATGCCATGTTGCGAGGGGCGCTTCGGCGCGAGAAACAGGTTTCGACCCAGCTCGAAGCCGCGATGGAACAGCTCCGTACCGCCATGGAAGCAGCCAAGGCCGCCACTCAGTCGAAGAGTGAATTCTTGGCCAACATGAGTCACGAGATTCGTACGCCGATGACCGCCATCGTCGGCTTCGCCGACGCGCTCCTTGATCCCGATCAGTCGGAAGCCGATCGCCTCGATGCCGTACGAACCATCCAACGCAATAGCGAGTATCTGCTCAGCATCATCAACGACATTCTCGATCTCTCCAAGATCGAGGCGGGCAAGATGGCAATCGAACACATTCCGTGTTCGCCCTGCCAGGTGGTCGCCGAAGTGGTCTCTCTGATGAAGGTCCGGGCGGATGCGAAGGGATTGGCATTCAACGTCGAATACCTCGGCGCGGTCCCGGAACAGATCCACACGGACCCCACGCGCCTTCGTCAGATCCTCATCAATCTCATTGGTAACGCCATAAAGTTCACCGAGGTCGGCGGTGTCCGACTCATCGCCCGTTTCGTGAATGAAACCAAGCCGATGATGCAGTTCGATGTGCTGGACACGGGCATCGGAATGACTCCCGGCCAAATGAGCGCGGTGTTCCGTCCGTTCACCCAGGCGGACACATCGACCACCCGACAGTTCGGCGGCACAGGACTGGGACTGTCGATCAGCAAACGGCTCGCGGAAATGTTGGGAGGCGACATCTCTATCCTGAACTCCGAGGTCGGCATGGGTACGTGCTTCCGGGTGTCGGTCGAAACCGGCCCGTTGGACGGCGTTGAAATGATCGACGACCCCACCGACGTGACAATGCTCGCCGCGGAAAAACCCAAGGAGGCCAACCTGTCGTCGGACGCACTCGACTGCCGCGTCCTACTTGCCGAGGATGGACCTGACAACCAACGCCTGATCGCACATGTACTCAGAAAGGCAGGGGCGGAAGTAACCATCGTTGAGAATGGCAAGCTGGCCCTGGACAATGCATTGGACGCTCACGAACAGGGCATCGCGTTCGACGTGATCCTGATGGACATGCAGATGCCCGTAATGGACGGTTACGAGGCAACCGCACTCTTGCGCCAAAAGGGCTATTCCGGACCGATCATCGCCCTGACAGCCCACGCCATGACCGGCGACCGCGAGAAGTGCATCCGGGCCGGGTGCGACGATTTCGCCACCAAACCCATCGATCGAAAGAAACTGATCGCAACGATTCGTTCCATCCTGCAGCGATCGGGCCTCTCCTCCGATCCCGCCGCCGACAACCTTCGACCCGTGGCCACGACCGATTGAGACCAACGGTCGCCCTGATCTCCGAATCACAAGGGCAACGACAGTCCGACGCACCTCCAATCGGGTTTATTCCATCCGGCAGCGACCTGAGCCGCCTACTTCGTCTTCCCTCTCGCCTTCATCTCTGCGAGCTCCTTCTCATAAGCCGCCAAGTCCGGATGACGAAGATCCCGCAGAATCTCGACCGCCTCGGTCATGGTTTCCAAGGCCTTGGCAGACTCGGCCTGTTTCAACTGAAGCCGAGCGATCCTCGCCAGACAGTTCGCCTGCTGCGCGTACGCTTTCCGTTTGGAAAGAATAGAGGCCGCGCGCCGCAGCATTTCGAGCGACTCGTTTACCTTCCCCTGCTTTTCATAGATCTCGGCAATTTGCCGACAAGCAGAACCCGCTTCCGCTTCGTCACTGAGAGTCAAAGAGGCGTGATAGGCTTTCAAGGCCTCATCGAGCTCGCCGGACTCCCGATACAGCTCGCCCATCTGATAGAGTGCGACCGACTTGTCGGACGGCATCTCGACATCGTCCGCCAATTCCGCTGCTCTGTTCAGGAACTGAATCGCCTGTTTCGTGTCGCCCATCGCCGACAGGACCAGGGCGACCGTCATGCAGGCCGGACCTAGCGCCAATCTGTCACCTTGGGCCTCCAACAGTTTCAGTCGCCGACCCAGGAGCTCAAGGGCATCGTCCTTGCGCCGCTGGTCCACCCGCAAAGATGCCATAGCCCCAATTACCATCGCCTCCTGGTCCGCTAGACCCGCCTTCCTTGACTGCTCCAAGGCGGCTTGATAGTACTTCTCCGCCGTACTCGGTTCGCCTCGTCGCTGACAGGACATCCCCATCTGCATCATGGCGAACGCTTCATCCACGGGGTCGCCGTTGAGCTTGGCCTGACGCAACAGCCGCTCGTAAATCGACTGGGCCTCCCGGTCGTTGCCGGCAGCGATGTTCATCTGCGCCAACAATTTCATCGTTGGGCAGAAGGTGTTGTCATAGCGAACCGACTCGCTCACGTAATGCAGCGAATCGCTCGGCTTGCCGGCCCGCAACGCTCGAACGGCCTTGGCATAGTATTCAATCGCACTGTCTGAACCGTGAGGAATTCCCAGCAACCGGCGACGTTCAGCATCGTCCGGATTCACCTTGAGCAGCCCGAGAACGATATCGGTCGTCGCGTCGATCAGCAACCTTACGGCCGGGGCCTGCGACGATTGTGTCATCGCATTGTCGCCAGTCTGAGTCGAGATGAGCGAAACCCGGATGCCGTACCCTTTCTCGTTCTTGCTCACCTCGCCGATTACCGCGTAATCAGCGCCAAGGAACCGAGCGTTCCGTACAATCTGCTCCTGAAGCGAGGTGGAGCCGTGCCCCAACCGGCTCATCACGCTGGCCGTTCGCATCTCCGAGACCACCGTCGTCACCCGAGCCCGCCGCAGCCGTTCTCGCAGGCACTCTGAAACGGCATAGGCCACCCACGAGGATTCGTCTCTATCATTTGAGGCATTGAAATCGGCCACAAATAAACGCGGGATGCCCGACTTGCCCTTGGCTTCCTCGGCAACGACCAATGACAGCACACTCTCATTCAGCAAGAAAACCACCGCGATGCTGCAGGATATGAACGTTCGGAGTTCGGCGTTTCGCGACATATTTCTCACCGTGGCATTGCCTACGTTGGAACAGAGAGTACGGAGTCAAAGGATACCCTATACCGTCCTCCCGTGCGAATGGAAATCCGCCGCCGTTTCAACCTTGGAGGGGCTCGAAACGGTCACCGATTTCCACTCGTCGCCCGTTCACGAAGTCCTGCCACGACATGATCCGACCGCCCGCCGGCTGCAACTCGAGAATACGAAATGCCCCCCCAGAACAAGCAACCGCACCGCCCTCCAAGATCTCGCCGGTCGCACCGACCGGCAGATCGGACGAATCCGAAAGAGCGGTGGCCCGGCATAATCGAACCTGAACCTGTTTCCTTCCATCCCGAGGGACATACTGGAGGTGAACCGCCGGCCAGGGAAACAACCCGTTTACCCATCGGATCACCTCGGCCGCGGGGTAGTTCAGGACACCATAACCGGTCTGCTTGGTCAGCTTTGGCGCATAGGTTGCTTGGCTCTCGTCCTGAGGTTCTCCGGATGGAACCGAACCGGATTCAAACATCGACAGCGCCGCTCCCAAGGCATCCGGGGCGATGCGGGCCAAACGCTCCTGCAACTCACCCGCCGTCTCGTCGGGCTTAATGATCGTCTCACGACGCGTGAGAATGGGTCCGGCATCCATCCGGCGAACCAAACGGAACACCGTCACCCCGGTTTTCACTTCACCCCGAATCACCGCCCAGTTCACCGGAGCCGCCCCACGATACTTCGGTAATAGGGACGGGTGGATGTTGATACAACCGAAGGGAATGCCGTCGAGGAGAGATGACCCGATCATCTGGCCGAATGAGATGGTGATGCCCAAATCCGCTCGAAAACCCAAGAGTCGGTCGACGACGTTGTGCTCGTTGACGTCCTCCACTTGAATGCATTCCAAACCCGCGGAGCGGGCGCAGGACATCAGAGCCGAGGTTGTGGTGCGCCTCCCCCTTCCGGCAGGCCGGTCAGGCTGCGTCACCAATGCGAGGATATCGTGAGAGGAGCCCAGCAACCAGCGAAGAGTCGGTACGGCAATGGACCCGGACGCCAACACAATGACCCGCATGTCAACCCTTCCATGAATAGGTTGGTTTCTGTGTCGGACCTATACTCGGCTTTTGCGGCCTTGCCCGGAGTTCAACAAGCTCCCACCTATCCGGGAACAGATCCGCCCTTCGATCCTCTATTGTAAGCGTCATCAAGCTTCTTGAGCAGCTTACGGTTGGCGATTCGGGATGTGGGTGACATGCGATCGGTGATCAACACCCCGTTGAGATGGTCCACTTCGTGCTGCAGCGCCCGCGCGAGAAGATCCTCGCACTCGATCTCGAAAGCCTGACCGTCGATGCCCAAAGCGCGAAGCTTCACCCACTGCGCCCGTTTGAGCGGCACGTAGACCTCGGGCACGGAGAGGCACCCTTCATCATGCTCGATCTGGCCTCGCGTCTCCACGATTTCAGGATTGACGTAGACCAGCTCGTCTTCCGGGCGCCCCGTATGGTTGGTGACAAACAGTCGCATATTCAGACCGACCTGTGGGGCGGCAAGTCCCAGGCCACGGACCTCATACATCAGCTCGAACATCCGCTTGACCAAGCCGGCCAGATTACCGTCAGAACTTCCGACCGGTTGGCTGTGTTTCCGAAGCCTGGGGTCCGGGTAGTGAATAATGTGAAGCCGCTTGAGGTCCATGGTCTGGCTTCCCTAACGCGGTTGCAGGCAACCTGGAAAAGCACCCTAGCCCGGATTATTCACACTGGCCTCTTTTTTACGACCTACTTGTGGGTTAAGC
>CAZQTW010000014.1:0-100886 GCA_964596165.1 uncultured Planctomycetales bacterium
GCGGGGGTGATAGATGTCCAACTTGTGCACGTCGCCTCCTGCAAGGGGGGGCGCGTCATACGAGATGTTGAAGGCGGTCTGCACCTTGTCGATCGCATAGATGCCGGTGCAGACTCCACTCGGTTGCAGGCCGTCGGCAGACGCCATCGCCTTGATCACCTTCGAGATCGTGGTCATCGGCCGATAGCCAGTGTTCGGATCCAGAGGGGCGGCGCCGCTGACGTGGTTTGTGACCGAGATGGGCGTCCCATCGTACACATCCGACGCCTGCGTCGGTTCGGTCCCGTCCGTTGTGTAGTGGATCGTCGCCCCCTCCGTGTCGCAGAGAATCTGCACGGTGATGTTGTGCGTGTATACGCCGGAAGGGACACTGAGCGTCGGCGTCGACACCCTCAGCGGTTTGGATGAACCGGGGGGAACCCAGCAGGAGGTCAGACCGACACATCCAAGACAGACGAGGGCGGCCCGGGCAGGAATCCTGTCCATTCTCTTTTCCTCCGTGATGCGTGGCCCGCCTCGACGTCCGATCCGTCACGTTGTGTCCGTCGAGGATACATCGCAGTCAAGAGGCAGAACCCATTATCCGTATTCTACTCTGTTGCCCCGCGTTCTTCCGACACGGCCTCCGGAATCTCATCGGCACTCCGGCCGGGAAACGGACAATTCCGAGCTGAGGCTCTGCCCGTCGTCCCACTTGCAGTCCGACCCGATCGCTGGTCTGATGGTTTGGGGCAAAGCCCATATCGGGTGGGCGTGCCCGGCCGGCGGGCGGGATCGTGCATTCATGGAGGATCGATGTTCAAATTCGTGCACGCCAGCGATCTGCACCTGGATAGCCCGTTCAAGGGGATTAGTGGGGAATCGGATGCTGTCGCCGAGGTGCTCCGATCGGCCACCTTTGCCGCCTTTGCCTCGCTCATCAAGCTGGCGATAGAGCACCGGGTGGATTTTGTCCTGATCGCCGGCGATGTCTACGACGGCGCCGACCGCAGCCTCCGCGCGCAGCTCCGGTTTCGCGATGGGCTTACGGAGCTCTCCAACCGCGGGATCCGCTCGTTCGTGGTTCACGGCAATCACGACCCTTCGGATGGTTGGACATCGGCGATGGATTGGCCTGACGGTGTCCACATTTTCAAGGCGGACGAAGTGGAAACGGTGACCGTGTCGCGCGACGGGTACGATCTTGCGACGGTCTCGGGTATCAGCTTTCGGACAAGAAGGGAGAACCGGAGGCTCGCAGGCGAATTCCGCCGCTCGGAATCGGGGCTTTTTAACATTGGACTGCTGCACTGCAATTGCGGCGGCAATACCGGCCACGAGGACTACTCTCCGTGCCGGGTTGAGGACCTTACTCAGGTCGGGATGGACTACTGGGCCCTGGGTCACGTTCACGCCCGGGGGATCTTGCATGAGGTCCCGCACATTGTGTATCCGGGCAACGCGCAAGGGCTGAGCATCCGTGAGACGGGTCCCCGTGGCTGCTACCTCGTCACGGTTGACGACTCGGGCGCCGTGGGCCTGGAGTTTCGCGAGCTTGACGCCGTGCGGTGGCTGACGGCCGAGGTGTCGATTGCCGGGATGCAGACGTTGGACGCCTTGGATCGGGCGGTGTCGAAGGTGGTAGATGATCTCCGCGAGCAGGGCGGCGGCCGGCCGGTCGTCTGCCGCATCCGGCTTTCGGGTCGCGGACCGCTGTATCAGGATCTTACTCGATGCGGTGCGATGGCGGGACTGTTGGAGCGGCTCCGCCTGACGGGGCTTGGAAATGACCCGCTTGTCTGGGTTCAGGCGGTCGAGTCCGGCGTCCGCCCGGACATCGATTTGGAGCAGAGGCGCCGGGCCGACGACTTTCTCGGGCAGGTGCTACGCGTAGCGGGTCGAATACGTGAGGCCCCCGATTTCGCGGCCAAGCTGTCGCCGGCGTTATCCGACCTCTACGAACATGTCCGGGTGGGCAAAGCGATTGACCGGCCGCCGGATGACGATCTTCGGCGTTTGTTGGAGGAGGCAGAGTTGCTTTGCGTGGACTTGCTGGAGGGCGAGGAGTGAGGTTCTCGGCGATCCACATCGACGGCTTCGGCATCTTCCACGATGTGTCCGTCGAGCGTCTCGCGTCCGGCCTTTCGCTCTTTCTGGGGGATAACGAAGCGGGCAAGTCGACGCTGCTCGAATTCATCCGAACGATGCTCTTTGGCTTTCCAAACAGACAACTGCCCTATCCTCCGCTTCGCGGCGGCGATCCCGGCGGCCGGCTCGTTGTGACGACCGACGCGGGCGAAGAGCTCACGATTGCCCGACGGGCGGGCAAGCGGGGTGGGACCGTGACGGTGAGCAGTCCCCACAGCGACCGGGCTGATGAAGACACTCTTCGCCGCCTTCTGGCAGGGAGCACGCGCGAGCTCTATCGTAATGTGTACGGATTCAGTCTGACCGAACTCCAAACCTTCGACACGCTACGGGACCAAGGCGTTTCAGACGCGATCTATGGAGCCGGTGCGGGGACGCCGCTCTCGGCCCTGCCCCAAGCCCGCAAGGCGATCGATGATCGTCTGGGCGAGCTATACCGCCGCTCCGGTCAGAATCCCCAGATCAACAAGAAGCTGGCGGAACTGGAGCGCGTCAAAGACGCCCTTCGGCTGGCCGTGCAGGACAGCTCACGATACGACGAGTGCGTGCGGGACTTGCGCGAGGTCGAAGGCCGCATATGTCTTGGCCTGCAATCGCTCGCTCAAACCCGAACGGAACTGACCCGGGCAGACACGTACGTGAAGCTTTGGTCGGATTGGACGGAGTTGCAGGAGGCCGAGGCCTGTTTGCAGGGCTTACCGGCGGGCGCCGAACGCTTTCCCGCCGACGGTCTGACCAGGTTGGACGCGCTGTTGCCGCAAATCGCAAGCCACGAGGACCGTTTGGCGGCACTGGCCGAATCGTTGGCTGCGGAACGACAAGCGTCGGAATCGTTGGTCGTTGACCGGGCGATTCTCGATCGTTCACCAAGGATTGACGCGCTGGTGGCGGGTCGCGGCCGGTATGAGGACGCGCTACTCAAGCTGCCTGAGAATCAGCAGAAGCTCCGAGCCATCGAGGCGGAAATCCGAAATATGCTGGTCCGATTGGGCGGCGATTGGACGGAATCGAAGGTGCTTGGGTTCGACCGTTCATTGGCCACGCGCGAGACGATTCGCCAACATGAGAGACGGCTGGCCGATGCCGGCGAGGCGGTGACCCGTGCGGAACAGGATGTTGCTGCCCGGCAGGAGGAATACCGGCGAGCAGTCGACGAAGAGCGTATCGCCGGGGAGACGTTGAAGGGGTTCGAGCACATCGAGGAGCCGGCGGACGAGGCGGCCATCCAGGAGCTCCAGATGCGTCGCGGCGAGTTCCTTCGGATCTTGACCGACTTGCCCGTCGTCGAGGCCGAGTGGAACAGACTTCGCGAGCAAGTGGATCGTGAAATCAAGGGCGTCAGTCCCGCGTGGGGATTGGATGAGGTCCGGCGTTTCGATCCGTCGGTTCAGGCGCAGACGAAAGTCCAGCACTTCATCGCGCGCCTGGAACAGGCAAGGAGGGAGGGTGATGCGGCGCGAACAGCCCGTGCGGCGCACGAGGAGGCTTTCAAGGCGAAGCAGGAGGAAATCGTTACTGTCCAAGAGCGGCTGGAGAAGGCGGCGACGTCCGGCGTTGTTTCACCTCAGGAGCTCACGCGACGCAGGGACAACGTGGAGTTGCTTCGCGAAGAACTGAGAAAGAGCGAAGACGCCTCGCGTGAGGCAAGCGCCCTGGAGGCCGTGCTCAGGGGCAAACGCCAGGAACTGGCCAGGCTGACCCCGGTCGTCCACGCCGGCGTGTCGAGGGCCCTTCGCCGGTCGATGGGGATATCCGTGGCGATGATTCCTGTTGGCGTCGCTCTAGGCTGGGCGCTGGACAAGGTCGCGGCAGGCGCCGTGGTGGCGGGCGCCGGACTCCTGGTCGGCGCGATGCTGTTCGTGGTTCTGAAATCGCTTCGGCGTGGGCCCGCGGGACCGATGGTGGACCCGGTGGGTCTTCGTGCCGCGATCGAGGGCGAGATTTCGCAGCTTGATCGCGAAGTCGCCGAGGTTCGGGCACGGTTGAGTGTCGCGGGCGCCAACGTCAAGGCGCTGGCCGGCGAACTTGGACTACCGTCCGTCCCATCTTGGGAGGATCTTCGCGCGTTTCAGCGGGCAATCGAGCGCGAAGCCGAGGCATTGCGCGAACGCTCATATCTGGAATCGGAGATTCAGAGGCTTGGTGTGGAGCTTGGCCGGCGCCGGGAGGCGTTGGCCTCAGCGGAAGAGCGGCTGAATGCCGCCCGACTGGCGGAGGAGACGGTTGCGGGCGAATGGCAGGCGTATCTGCGCGAGCTCATGCTTCCAATCGACATGTCTCCTCAGACGGTCGGTCTTGTGCACGGCAAGGTAGATGCGATTCATCGCGAAGTGCGGACGATGAGCGATCTCGAGTCTCGAATCGAGCGGATGCGAAACGCTCAGGCGAGCTATATGGCGCTGGGTAGTCGAATCCCCGCGCTCGCGGCCCATCCGGAAGGCATGCCGGCTGAATTCCTCAACCGGGTCGACAGGTTCTTGGAGCACTGGAGGCAGCGACAAGAGTCAATCAGGGCCCGTGACGTTGCACGGCGCGTGTACCAAGACAAGGCCGAGCAGGTGGAAGCTGCCCGGCGGCGCCTCAACGAATCCCAAGAACGGTATGACGAAACGAAGCGGGCGAAGGAGGCGGTTCTGTCGGCTTGGGGGCAATGGCTGCGCGATCGCGGCTTTGACGTGGGCATGTCGCCCTCAACGGCCATCGAGGCGTTGCAGATCGTGCAAACGTGCGTGGACCAACTCGCCGCTCACAAGGGGCTTACGGAAGAGATGAACGTTCTCCTCCGCGGAATCGGCGAGTACGAGCAGGATGTGGGCGCGGTGATGACCGGTCTGGGCCGGATCGAGCCGGCCGAAGGACAGTATGCCGCTGCGGTTGCGGGGCTCGAGCGAGAGCTCGCGCAGGCTCGCGAGATCGACGGGCGCAAACGAGCGGCCGAACGACAGATCGTCTTCTTGAGCGCTCAGCACAAGGAGGCCTCAGAGAGCCTTGATGCATGCCGGCGCCGGTTGGCCGACCTCTTGCAGGAGGGGAAGGCCGACGACGTTGACGCGTTTCGCCGTAAGGGGAATCTCTTTAGGCGGCGGAACGAGTTGCATTCGGTGATTGAGGAGAAGCGGGCCAATCTGCGGAAGATATCCGGCGAGGCCGACGTGGATGAGCTGATGACCAGGCTTCGCGGGATGACCCTCGATCAGTTAAATGCGCAGCGTTCCGCGCTGGATTTACGTTGCCGGGAGTCGGAGGCCGAACTGGATCGGCTCAGAGATCGCAAGGCCGAACTGAACAAGACCATCGAGTCGATGCAGAGCACCGACGACATTGCCCGGCTGCGAGAGAAGGAGGAAGGCCTTCTGGCGGAAATCCGGGAATATGCGATTGAATGGGCTCGATATTCGATCGCTCGGATGCTTCTGGACGAGGCGCAACAGGTTTACGAGCGCGAACAGCAGCCGCAGGTGATCAAGGATGCGAGCCGGTTCTTCGCGACCCTCACGGCAGGCGCCTATTCGAGCATTGTCGCGCCGCCGGGTCAGAAGACCGTCGAGGTTGTGACGCCCAAGGGCGAGCATAAGCGAGCGGAGCAACTCAGTCGGGGCACGGCCGAGCAGCTCTACTTGGCTATTCGATTCGGTTACATCGGGCATCGCGCCAGGAACGGGGAGCGGTTGCCGGTGGTCATGGACGATATCCTGGTCAATTTCGATCCCGGTCGAACGGCGCGGGCGGCCGAAGCGATTCTTGAATTGGCCAAGACGCACCAGGTCTTGTTCTTCACGTGTCACCCAGAGAGCGTAAAGGTGCTCCGGAACAAGGCGCCCGCGGCTCCGCTTTACTTCTTGCGCGACGGTGAATTGACGGAAGAAGGCCCTTGAGATGGCTGGAGGACCGATCATGGACCGTAAGGGAAAGGCAACGGTGTTCTCAACCGTCCTGTTGGTTGCCGTGTGGGGCAACGGCGTGGACGGTCAAACGGTGTCGAGTGGTTTGTTCGACCTGGCACGGATGCGCGAAGGACGGACCGGCCGGAGCAGCAGTTCGGCGAAAGACTGGCGAAACGCGAACGGCGACTGCCGTGGGATCAACATCGGCGAGACGCTGATCATCGGCGACTTCACGGGACCGGGCGTGGTCACGCACCTCTGGTTCACGGTGGCGGCGGAGGAACTCCTCTGGCCGCGGATGCTCACGTTGCGCGTGTACTACGACGATTCCCCGATCCCGGCCGTGGAGACCCCAATCGACGATTTCTTCGCAATGGGACACGGTCATCGGACCGACTTGAATAGCGACCCGATTTCGGTGTCGGCGGAGGGACGCGGTCTGAATAGCTGGTGGCCGATGCCGTTCCGAAAGCGGGCCCGGCTCACGTTGACCAACGACTCCACCCGGGCACGGATCGACTCGGTGTACTTCTACGTCGACTGGCAATCGCTTCCCTCGTTGCCGGACGACGTCGGCTACTTCCACGCCCGCTATCGCCAGGAACATCCCTGCGGCGATGATGACTACCTAATCGCGGACATTCGGGGACGCGGACACTATGTGGGCACGGTGTTGTCGGTCCGCAACCTGTATCACGGGTGGTTTGGCGAAGGGGACGATCGCTTTTTCATCGATGGCGAGGCCGAGCCGTCCATTCGCGGCACCGGGACTGAAGACTACTTCGGCGACGCGTGGGGCTTCCGCAAGTGCAGTTTTCCCTTTCACGGTGTGAGCATCTTCCAAGACGGCAACCTCGCGGGCGGCCGGATCACCGCTTATCGGTGGCACATCAAGGATCCGGTGGTTTTCAGCACGTCGCTCAAGGTAACGATTGAGCACAAAGGCAGCGTCTACAACCAACTTGGTATCGAGACCGGTCGGTTCGTGCCCAGGAAGGACTGGTTCAGCAGTGTCGCGTACTGGTACCAGCAGGGGACGGGCAAGCCGCTCAGCGAGATGCCGAAGGCTGAGGACCGCGTCATGCCCCACCGGTTTATTGCCGGCAAGGACCTACTGCCGGTCACTCGGTTCGAGCCCAAGGGCGTCGTGAGGCCGGAGCGGATCGGCTTTGTCTATGTGCCGCCGGATGTGGGGGCGAGTTACACCGTGCCGTTCAAGGTCGAACGAAGCGGTTGGTATGATATTGAGCCCTGGTTGGCCTTTGTCGTGATCACGGGCATCTGGGAGCCGCTGCTCGACGACAAGCCGACGATCGGTCCGGTGGACACGTGCGATCCGGCGACCGATGCGCGCCCGGTGCCACTGGGGCTGACGTATCTTCAAGCCGGTGAACACACGCTGAAGTTCGTCTCTCGCGGCGTGTCGCCCAAGAGTCCGCGCTTGTTGCCTGCTCGGCTGACGGGTGGGATGGCGGGACTGTCGATCACGGAAATCAAGATTCCGCCGCCACCGAGGCCGGAAGCGAAGACGACGCCCACGTCCGCCACCACCCGCGCGACGACCCCTCGTTGAGTCGGAGGGATCGTCGCCTTGCGTCTTGGCTCCTCGATAGGATACGAGTCAGTCGTACCGCGCGATGATACGGATGGGGCCGATGGTGGGGACCAACTCGACCCACTCCTTGGCCGCGTCCAGCCTGTGGCTGGGTGTTCCGTTGATGTCGACCCGCGTTATCCGCAGGGCTTCCGGATGTCGGAACCGGGCTCGAATCAGCCGGGGCGGATTTCGGTGAGGCGGGTCGATGGTCATCTCGATCTCGTTCTTGGCGACGCGTGACTCGAGACGGACGGACATCGGACCGTAGTAGGTGGCCGCGTTCTCGATGCCGATCTTCTGTCCGTCGGCGAGCCAATACCGCGGGATGGCGGCGCCGATCCAGAGGTCGTCATCCCGTTCCTGGATGAACATCATTCGAAGCCAATAGGTGGAGTTCGCCTCGTCGGACGACTTGTAGTGGTCGCCGCGCCAGTCGCCGATGTTGGGCAGAGCGTGCTCGGTCATCATCCGCGTGTCGGGGAAGTAGCTGACGGCGAACGCATTGAAGTAGGCCCGGAGGAAGTGCTTCGGTTCGTCGCGAAGCAGGTAGGGGATGGGGTTGCACAGGAGGTTCGCCTGTTGCGAGATGCCTCCCAGGCTGAACCAGTAGCGATCGAACTGTTCCGGCCTCATCTCGTAACCGTATTGCTGCGAGATATAGAGGTTGTCCTCGAAGTCCTTGACGATCCAGGTGGATATCGGGTCGTGAGGTTCGAGCATTCCGCACCGGACCAGGTGGATTGCGCCTTCAAGCGTTTCGGTGATCCAGCCGAACGACCGGCCGCGGCGGTGGACGTCCGACGGGACGTGGGGCGCCCAGCTTCCGTCGCGGTATTTGATCACGGGTGATCGGCGCATGGCCTCGCCGAAAGCCGCGAGGATGTCGTTCTTGTAGGCCTTGGCGTCGGCCAGGAGGCGTTTGCCGTCGGGATGTCCCGCGTCGGCCATTGCCGCCGCGGTATTCTGCATTCCCCACCAGCTATAGACGTTCGTCGACAGCCAGCCGCGCCAATCGCCGATGTCCTCCAAACGTCCGGGCGGCAGCAATCCCCGTTCGATGGCCCGGATCGGGTTCTTCTCCGCCTCGGCGATCGTTCGCTTGCGTTCGTTAGTGATCCAATCGCATCCCTTGATGAGGTAGGGCGCCGCGTGATTCAGCCATGAGGTGTCGCGGGTGTACCAGTAGTGCTCGCCCATGCACCAGAGCACCCATCCGTGGTGCTGGTTGTATCCGCCGTGCTCATAACCGCCGGCACCATAGAACTGTCCGTCGGTCGTCGAGAAATCGCCGGGAAGTCCCACGGTTCCCTGATAGTGGAGCCACGTCTCCAGTGCCTGCTCCGCCCGTTCGTGATAACCGCGTCGGTCGAGATCGCTGATCATCATGCACGATTCGTTGCTGAAGACGCCATACTGGAATGTCCCCACCTTGGCCATGTATCGGTCGCTGACGCCGGCCTCGCGCTCGGTGTTGATCAGAAGGTGCGAGACGTGGGCCTTGTAGAAGTCGTTGATCATCGGCTCGGGCGTGTAAATCTGCGCCCCGGCCGCGACCCGAGCCTTCCAATATGCGCGAACTGCCTCCACCGTCTTCTCGAACGGCAGATGGCGGAGGAGCGCGAACTCCTTGGGATCGTTCAACGTGGTATAGGGGATCGCCACCTCCAACGTCCGTGTCGGCATCTGCGTGGTCAGGAGGGCCGAATACGCGATCGTGCCGCCGCCCTGAGGCGCGGTCAGGCTGTAGCGATCGGCCGGATCGGGCGAACGGACCAGCATCCGCACGTTCGGTGAATCGCCGGCGGAGGCCACAATCCGGTCACCGTCGATGTTGAGTTTCTCGTCGCCCGTGTCGTCGACGGAGCGAATCGCAAGCCGGGCGGACGAATCCGCCAGGCCGGTCCGCTTCATTTCGAATCGAAGCATCAGAACAAGCGTGTCGTCGCCCCAGATTCGCGCACCTGCCGAGGGGACGCCGGCAAGCGGCACGACCGTGGCCGTTTGGCGATAGCGAACGCCGTCTCGGTCCCACGCGGCGGAGATGATCGGCAGACAACCATCCGTCAGCTCTCGTTCCACGGGCCGTGAATCGGGCAGGCCGAAGAAATACTCGATGTCGTGCCCGTTCCATCGGCAGCGATCGGTGTCTTTTCCGCGAATCCGCGAAATCCAGTTGTTGATGCACCGGACGTTACCATGTTCGTCCAGCATGAAATGTTGTCGGCCGCCCTCGAAACTAAGGGGAATGTAGTGCGGATCCTTGAGCGGGGTGTCATTCCAGGCCTGGGTAAGGGTCTGTTCCGGTACGTCAAAGACGCGGGAGTAGATGTCCCGGGTCTTCTCGTTGCGGCGAGCCTTCTGCACGGCCTGGAGGGCGGCGACGTACGTGGTCCCCGCGCCTGCCTTGCGGACCAGAACGCCGAAGTCAGGCAGCAGGATGTGACCATTTCTGATCAGATCGGTGGCCGAGAACGAAAACGTCTGCTGACTCGCGCGGATGGTCACAACCGTTTCGTCGAACGAGTTGTATCCCTTAGGTTCCGCGTAGAGAATCGTTGCGCGGATACCGTCGGTCTTGCCTTTTACCCTGGAGGCCCACGCCTTGTTCGGATCAAGCTTTACGTTGCCCGATAGGGGATCGACGCGTTCGGTCGTGCCGTTGAAGACTTCGAGGTGGCCGTCCCAGACTTGCTCCTCCTCGGCGGTCCCGCCCCACTCCACCTCGAAGCTCAAGGGCTTCAGCCTTGAATCGGTGAAGGCCTCGAACGTCTTGACCTTGGGGAGCGGTGCGTTGCCGACGACTCGTAGCTTCAGCGTCGTTCGATAGGTGGCCGCGAAGTCCTTCAGATCCCGGAATTCCTTTGCGTTCACCGGTTTGAACGTCCAGATGTATCTGTTGCCGGCCACTTCGAGGGTCGTGTCGGCGTCCCGCCACTTGCCCTGGAACCAATCGCCGATGTCGAGCCAGCCGGAGCTACCGGATCCGCACGGTTGGTCGCGCGGGATGCGCCGATGAGGCCACTGAGACTGCCAGTATTGCACCCTGATGGCATCGGGCTTGGGCAGCGGGGCACCGTCGGCGAAAACCGTCACGACGCGAAAGACGTCGCGCGGGTCTTCCCATATGACACCATGTTCCTTGGCGGGGTCATCAAACTTCATGATCTGCCCGTATGGTACGACGTCCATGGGACGGCCCTCCTCGGCAAGCAGGGCAGGCGCGATAATGGAGACCGCCAGCCCCCATGCGAGAAGCAGAAGCTCGATTCGCCGCAGGCTGGTTCCGACATGTGCTGACGCCTGCAACTGACCGTACACAAGGCGAATGGGTCTGACTGGGTCTGTCGTCGTCGAGGGATTCGTCATCATGGTTGTGCTCCTGTCGAGTTTCCGCCTCCCTGCGTGTGTTGTAGACGGCGGCGGAACGTCATCGCCGTGGTGATCTCTGGGTCGGCATGCCGATGCCGATGCGTTCTTCTAATCCAGGCGTGGCGAACGGGCAAGTCCGAATCCGGTGGCGGGGCATACCTTGTGAGCAAGACAGAGAGGCAGGAGAGTCCGACTCACCTCGATTCGCATTGCAGTGATATGTCTTCGCTAGCCAATCGCAAACTTGAGTCCTATCGCACCACGTGGCCGATCTGAAGGAGGCCGCGATACGTCATGCCCCCGTCTGAAACGGACGATAAATGGGGTGGAAAGGCTTGACTTCGACCATTAGCCATTGGTACACAATGGGTTGTGTCTGTAGGACGGGTTGCCGCGTTTCTCGGGCGATGGGGATATGAGTCTGGGCCCTTGGTGCAAGGGGGCCTGTCCCTGTAATCTGTCTGTGCGAATCGATGGACCGGAGTTTCCTTTCTTTCACTGGGGGGTGAATCCGTGCTGCCTACTGGACGAGGTGATGACGCATACTCTCAACCTCGTCTCTTTGCCGTATTGACCGCCCTGGTCGCCATTGTGGTGGCGATTGTTGCGTGGCCGGCCCTTTCGGCAAGAGCGATTTGGATTGACGACAATCTCTACCTGACCGAGAGCTACCTGGTCTCCAATCCG
Organism: uncultured Planctomycetales bacterium; assembly: GCA_964596165.1. Lineage (GTDB taxonomy): Bacteria > Planctomycetota > Phycisphaerae > UBA1845 > JAFGLZ01 > CAYUQT01. The sequence continues at coordinate 11,665 of CAZQTW010000014.1, forward strand.
AGCTGGGCCTCAGCGTGGCGGGTCGTCAGCGAGGTTTTCGCACCAACGGTTGTCCCGGGCTACTACCAGCCGCTGTCTGCACTATCCGTCATGTTGGACTTCGCCCTTGGCGGAGGTCCCCAGAACCTCCTTCCATTCCATGTGACGAACCTTCTGCTTCATGTGGCGAACACGGTACTCGTCTGCGTCTTCCTCTACTTGCACTTTCGCCGACCCTGGCGGGCCGTTCTTGCCGGATTGATCTTCGGTCTTCACCCACTGACCATGGAAGCGGTTCCATGGCTCAGTGAGCGCAAGTCCCTGTTGGCCTCGTTCTTCGCACTCTGGTCTCTCGTTCTCTATGTACCCCATGGACAGAAGAGGGACTGGAGGTTCCACACGGGCTCCCTGGTGATGTACATCTTGTCGCTTTTCTCCAAACCGACCATGACGCCGCTGCCCGTCCTCATGCTCCTGATGGACTACTGGCCGCTCCGGCGCCTGAACAAGAATGCCTTTCTTGAGAAGGTACCCTTCTTCATCGTCGGATGGACTTCAGCCGTCATCACGATCATTTCTGAGAGGATTGACTCAACGGCACATCAATCCGCGGGGTCTTCCATCGCCAGGTCTTTCCTCATCGTGTGCCACGACATCGTCTTCTACCTTTACAAGGTCGTATGGCCTGTGGGCCCGGCCACGCACTACACGATTCCCGAACCGCTCTCGTTCGGACACCCCCTGTTGCTGGGGAGTGTCATCGGCACCATTCTGCTGATCGCCTTGCTGGTGCTCTCACTGAGATGGACGCGAGCGATCGTGGTGGGTTGGTTGTTCTTCTTCATCGCTCTCTTTCCCACGATGGGCGTCACCGGCTTCACCTGGGTTATCGTGTGGGACAAGTACATCTATTTCCCGTGGGTCGGTTTGCTGTTGCCGCTGACATGGTATCTCGGAGAACTCTGGGGGAGCACGCCGCGTCTCGCCCTGATCCGTCTCAAGAACGTCGGCGTGCTGCTTCTTGTGGTTTGTGTGGGAGTCTTTGAAGTTGCGGAGGACCGAGACTACCTGTGCTTATGGAAGGACAGCGAGACCCTCTGTCGGCACATGCTGGCGGAGACTCCCGGCGTGCCGACGTTGCACTATGCATTGGCCAATGCGTTGATCCTTTCTGGAAAGACAGAAGAAGGGATCCAGCATTTCCGGGAGGCACTGCGGCTGGCCCCCCACTACGCCGACGCTCATTACGACCTTGGCGTGGTGCTGGGAAGCCAGGGAAAGACGCAGGAGGCGGCAGACCACTACCGTGAGGCGTGCCGACTCGACCCACGTCAGTCCAAGGCCCGCAACAATCTGGGCACCATTCTGTGCGGTCAGGGTCGTTGGGACGAAGGCATGCAACTCTACAGGGAGGCGCTAGCGATCAATCCGGAGTTCGCGGATGCGCACATCAACCTGGGAATCGGCCTGGTCAAGTTGGGGAAGCCGGACCTTGCCATTCCGCACTTCTTGGAGTCGGTGAGACTGCGACCTGGCCACATCCGTGCCCGGAAGTATCTGGCCACCGCGCTGGTCAACCGGAACAACATTGACGAAGCCATTCGCCAGTACCGAGCGATTCTCCAGCTCCAGCCGGAAGACATCGAAGCTCGGGACCGCCTGAATGTCCTGATGAGACTGAAGCGAAACGCCGGGTAGTCGGCAGGGATAGAGGGACCGTTGCTCGTCGGGCACGGTCCGCATTCCTGGCCGGGCCATCCTCCTCATCCCCGTTTCGTATGGGCAGTCAGGACCCATCCTCTGATGAATAGACGACCTTGTGTGCGTAGGTGCCGTTCGTCAGGTCGATCTCAATGAGTCTGCCGCCGCGATTGCCGTCGCCGTAGGCGGCCCAGCCGGTCCAGCGGCCGTAAACCAATTCGATGCCGTCCCATATTCCGGCGAAGTCGTTCACATGGTCGTGTCCACAGAACGTGGCGCGCACGCGGCCTGATGCTTTGAAGGCCTTGAATGTTTGCCCGGCGTCGGTCTCGCGGCACACCTCCTCATCGCATCGTCCTGTAAACTTGCCGGAGGCCCTTAGAAGTTTGTACTCGAGTATGGGGATGTGCATCATGACCAGGATCGGGCAGCGAATGCCGACCCGGGCGTCACGGTCCATCTGCTCGCCGAACCAGGCGAGTTGCCCGTCGCTGATGTGTTTGAGCCCTTCCTTGTAGCCCGAATCGAAGCAGTAGATCGCGAAGCCGGGTTTCGACGAGCCTTTGGCGACAAGATCGAGCCGATAGGCGTACTCTCGTTTGCCGTTTCGATCGAAGTAGCCGAAGGCGGCGTTCTTCATCTTCTTGCGGTAGTCCTCAATGTGAAGCGAACCGTTCTCCGGGTCGACATCATGATTTCCCAAGGCATGGCACCAGGGCACCGGTAGGGAGTTCATGAAATCGAGGCCCTCCCAACTCGTTTCCTTACGGTCGTTCCAGATGAAATCGCCGGTGTGAACGATCAGATCGGGCCGGTGGATTTCGACCATCGAGCGAATGGTCTGATAGGTCCGACGATCCTTCTCGCGATCGCCGGGTTTGAGGCTGCCGAGATGGGTGTCTGTGATCTGCAGAATCCGTACCGGTCTGGGATCACGGGGCGAGAAGGCGAGTTCAAATTGATCCGTCGATACCTGTCGGACTGTGAGGGCATTGGTGAGGTCTTGTCCCGCACCGGGTAATTGATCGGAGACCAGCGCAACAACAATCGATCCGGACGCCTTGATGAAGTCACGTCGCTTCACGGCTTTTCCTCTCCTATCCCAATCAGCACCACATGACGCCGCATTATAGGGGCGGTTCCGCGGAGACGATATCCCTCGCATGTCCGGCCGAAAGATGGGGAGGGTTCCGGGGAACCCAATGGCACGTCTTCTCCGGCGTTCCTTGCGCGTCAAGCCGGGGGAATGCCGTTCGATTCGTCGGACTCCACCCTTGCGGAAAAAGCCGCTACACTGCTCTTGGGAATGTGCGGAACCGGAAGAGGCTAGGGAAGGATGGAGTATGTCCAAGCAGAAAGAGAAGCTGGCGTTGCAGGGCGGATTGAAGGCGGTCACGCGGATCGAGGGCAAAGGCAAGCCCAAGATCGGGATCGAGGAATTCATGTCGGTGGCCGAACGATTCGGATTCGATTCGGTGACGCTGAAGAAGATCCGGGCGGTCGTCGAGAAGGCCGACACGGGCGAAGGGCCGTTTCTGGCCAACTACTACTCCGATCTCAAAGAAACCAAGGTGAAGGCGTATGAGCGTGTCGCCCGCGAGCTGTTCGGTGTGAAGTACGCGATCGGCGTCAGTTCGGGCACGGCCGCACTTCACAGTTCCTTTGTGGCCGTCGGCGTCGGGCCGGGCACCGAGGTGATCTGCCCGGCGATCGGCTTCTTCGCCACGGCGGCGGCGGTGGTGGCCGCCAAGGGCGTACCGGTGTTCTGCGACGTCGACGAATCGTTGCACATGGATCCCGCCAAGATCGAGCCGCTGATCAACGACCGAACGGTGGCCATCGCGCCGACGTGCGTCATGGGCGGCGTTCCCAACCTGACGGCCATCATGGCAATAGCCCGCAAGCACAATCTCAAGGTTGTCGAGGACTGCGCCCAATCCTGTGGGGCGATGTTCAACGGGAAGTACGTCGGCACGCATGGCGATATGGGTGTTTTCAGCATCTCGGCCTACAAGACCGTGGGCGGCGGCGAAGGCGGGCTGATCATCACCGATGAAGAGAGACTCTGGGAGCGTGCGAATGGCCTGGCCGAAGGCGGCGGTCTGTGGCGGCCGGTCCGGTTCGCGCCCGAACGGTATGAAGGGGAGCTGTTCTGCGGGCTGAACTATCGGATGTCGGAATTGGAAGCGGCGGTGGATGTCGTTCAGCTCAAGAAAGCGCCGGCGATCGCCAAGCGATTCCGGTCGGTCAAACGGCGCGTGGTGAGCCGGCTCAAGACGTTCCAGGAAATCGTGCCGCAGAAGTCGAACGATCCGAACGGCGAAGTAGGTTATCTGCTGCGGTTCTTCCCCGCGTCGGTCGATTTGTCGGTCAAGATCGCCGAGGCTCTTCAGGCCGAGGGCGTCAACTGCAACACGCGAGGGCACAACCCGGCGCCCGATTGGCATGTCTACGGATACATGTATCCGCTGATGGTCAAGCCGAACGATGCCAATTGTGCCCTGGACTGTCCCAGATACATCCAGCGGGCCGGGCGCCGCATGGAGTATGCCCGGGGCATGTGTCCGGTTGCGGACAGTCTCTTCGACCGCGTCGTGAACGTTCCTCTCAACCAGTGGTTCTCGGCAAAGGACTGCCGCAACGTGGCCGAGGGGATCAACAAGGCATTGTCGGCCTACTGCACCGAGGATCCGAATGCCGCGAAGTGGATCTGAGCGGCATCCGGTCGGACCCCTTGACCCAACGACACCGGAGCGACATTCATGAGACTTGCCAGACTCGCCGTGCTTTCGGACGCTGAGATCGGTCGGATTCACGAGGCCACCATCGATATCCTCGCTCGCTGCGGCGTTCGGATCGGCAGCCGGCGGATGTTCGACTTTCTGAAGTCGAACGGATTGGACGTCGACGCGGATCGGCAGGTCGTGAGGTTTTCGCGGACATGCATCGAAGACGCCCTGGCCGGCATCCCGTCGGAGTTCGAGGTGTTCGATCGTGAGGGCAAGCCCGCCTTCGTGCTGGGCGACGGCGTGTCCAAGATTGCCGCGGGGCACAATGCGGTGTTCTGGGTGGATTCGCGGACAGGGCAGACGCGCCCGTCCACCGTTGCCGACGTGGAACAATTCAGCAGGATTTGCGAGCATCTTCCGGCGATCGACATGATTGGGATTCCGGTCATGCCGCAGGACGTACCGACGCCGTCGGCCACATTGCTCTACGGCGTTCGCGCCGTCATCGAGAACTGTCGCAAGCCCGTCTACTTTTCCACCGATCGCGCGAGCGTAAACAATGCGGTCATCGAGATGCTTCGAGCCGTCTATCCCGGCGATCTGAAGACACAGGTCTACGGCATCAGTCAACTTTCGCCGACAGCCCCGTTGTTTTGGGAGGAGGGCGTCTGCGAGGCGATCATGGACATGGCCGGTACCGGCGTGCCACTGGCGGTCCTGCCCGAACCGAACGCGGGCATCTCGGCACCGTACACCCTGGCCGGCCTGCTTACCGTCAATAATGCCGAGTGCCTTTCGGGGTTGGCGATGTGCCAAATGCTGGCGCCGGGCATGAAGGTCATGTATGCCAATTCGTGGACCGTTACGGACATGCGGAACGCCGCAGCCTTGGTGGGCTCGACCGAGACGTCGATTTGTCGGATCGCCGGCGCCCAACTCGCACGGTTCTACCGAGTGCCCTCACACACGACGGCCCCCAACTCCGACAACCACGCTCACGACGAGCAGAACGCCTGGGAGAAGACCTTCAGCACCTTCTGCTCGGTTGCCGCGGGCAACGACCTGATCGTCAATTGCGGCATGTTCGCCACCGGCATGACCTGCAGCCACGAGCAGCTCATCATGGATGAAGAAATCTCGGCCATGAGCAAGCGGATCGCGGCCGGCATCCGTGTGAACGAGGAGACGATCGCCAAGGACCTGATCATCGAGATAGGTCCCCACGGGGCAGGCTACTTAATGGCCGACCACACCATGAACTGGTTGCGGTCGGACGAGTATCTGGAACCTCGTGTTTCCGTCCGGGGTCCGCGGGCGGCCTGGGAAAAGGCCGGCGCAAAGGACACGTATCAACTGGCTCGCGAAAAGGCGATGGTCTGCGCCAAGCAGATCCCGCCGCCTCTTGACTCCCAGCGTAAGGCTTGCCTAGACGATGTTCTAAGGCATTGGGAAACAACGCTTTAGCGTGCATCGACCCTCGCATGGCATTGTGTGAGCTACCGTTCGGCACGTGAGAACGGCCACTTGGGGACAGACGGCTGTCCGGCACGCTCGCAGGTCGTTTCATGAGAAGTCTCGGATTCCTTGTTTGTTCCATGGTCGGGGTAGCGGCGATTCGTTGCGATCTCGCGGCGGAGACACCCGGTTCATCTCGCAGGACCTCGCTCACCAATCCGAACGTTCGCCTTACCAAACCGGCCGAACATAGCCTGATCTTGGCGCACGGTCCGGTGACGATCGTCGTCGTCGACGATGTGGCGGTGCTGCTGCTCCATCGAGCCGGTCATAACGGCATCGCCTCGCTGACCCATGCGTCACGTCAAGAGAACCTCTTTGTGCCGGCCTATGCCGGCCCAAATCTCGAGCACATCCACGACGGCACGGGTGTGGCGTGAGATCGGTTGTTTGAACCATTGCCGCGAGCGCCGGATGGAATTGGAACACCGATCGGAATAGAATGAGTGGTGGAGTAGGCTGAAAGCAGATTCACGTCCGTTCGTTTTCATATCCGCCGCGACCGCGGGTGGGCGGCCGCGCGATAAGGAGCCACGACCATGACTGCGCACGCACCAGGCGGAGTCTCCCCGCTGGCCGAGGATGCCGACCGTCGTCTGCGGCGATGGCTCGGCTTCCAAGAGGTCCGCAAGCGGGTTGATCATGAGCAACCCCTTGAGGCCGTCACATCGAGACTCGGACCCTATCTGTCGATCTCTCGGGAGGAGGGAACGGGCGCCGGCGAGATCGCTCATCTCGTTGGCCAGGGGCTTGGATGGGAAGTGCTCGACAAGGAAATCCTCGACTTCATGGCGGAGCACTACAACCTCCAGCGAAACATCCTCGAATTTGTCGACGAGACCACGGCCAACTGGCTGCACGAGGCATTCAGCAACCTGATTGATCGACAGGTCATCAGCCAGCAGGCCTACGTGAAGCGACTGGGATCCATCTTGCTCCTGGCGGCCTATCACGGCAAGGTCGTCCTGGTCGGTCGGGGCGCCCAATTCCTGTTGCCGCGCGACCGGGGACTGGCTGTGAGACTCCTGGCACCTGAAAAGTATCGGATCGAATACGTGATGAAACTGAAAGGGTTGACCCCCGACGCCGCCAAGAAGCACATTGATGAGAAGGAGAAAGGACGTCGCGATTTCGTTCACCGCTTCTTTCACAAGGATCCCGAAGATCCGCACCTGTATGATCTGGTCCTCAACGTGGGCAAGTGTGGGCCGCGCGCAACGGCCGACCTGATCATCGCCGCCACCAAGTGCTGGTTGCGACAGTCCGAGGAGCACGCCTGATCATCAGGTTCCTCATCGGGAACCATTGAACTCTCTCATCGCCCGGATCATGGCGCGGATGTTCGCCGCCGGCATCCCCGGGCTTACGCCTCCGCCGAGCGACAGAATGATTCTTTCGCCGCCGGACTTGACCAGGACCTCGAGCGTGGCGGCCTTGACCTGCTCGGGCGTTCCCCGAACGCCGATCTTTAGCGGATTGACGTTCCCCATCAAACACATCCTGGGGCCCATTCGGCGGCGGACCTCGGCAACGTCGAGGTCCTTTCCCCAGTTCAGTACGTCGAATCCCACCTCGGCCAGGTCTTCAAGGAACGGACGGATGTTGGCGTCATTGTGGTAGACTTTGACCCAGTCGGTCGGGAAGGCATCGCAGATCCGCTTGAGGTAGGGGTGGGCGAACTCCCGATACTGATCCGGTCCGATCATTCCGACCACGTCATCCAGTATGAAGATGCCCTCAATGCTTTCACCGACGACCTCGGCCTGGGCCTTCAGCCAGGCGATGATGGCCCGGGTGGTGAATTCCAGCAGCCGGTGAGCCCCCTTGGGATTGTCCAGGAGGTCAATGGTGAACTCGGTCAGTCCCCGGAAGAAGGAGGCCACACAAAGCGGGCCCCTCGCTGTGACTACGGGAATGGTGTAACCCGCATCGGCGATGCGTTGCCTTTGCGTCCGGTAGCGATGCAGCGCCAGGGCCATCATGCCGTCGGTGTGCGGATCCACCGGCGAGAGTTGATCGAGGTCTTCCAGGTGAAAAAGCATGTGAGATTCGCTCGGCGTCTGGTCGGGCCAAAAGCGGATTCGCGCGCCCATTGCCGAGGGCTCGATCGCCATGCCGTATTCTACCCACCATGAGGGGAAGAAGATGACGTCCGGGAACTCTTCAATCACGCGGCGGTTGGCCTGAAACCACGCCTCCGGATCGAGATAGTAATCCAGGTGGCGGATGCCCACGTGCCCCGGCAGCCACGGGCTATCGATGATCAGCGACAGGGGGATGTGGCCGACCGATTGTCCCTTGGCCGCCTTCTTGAATGTCTGCCATTGTTCGGGTCGCATGCGGAATCCCTACCATTCCTTGCAGTATGGCGAAGAATACATTATCCATCCATTCGGCGTACCTTGACGGAGAAGGCCCGTTCGTTCGACGACTGGCAAGTCTAGCACAAGAGGCCTAGGATGTGACCTACCGGCAACCGGTGTTACTGACTCTCATGAGTTGGAGGATGGTACGATGCATGATTCCGTTGTGATCCCCAGTCTGATCATTTCACTGCTGACAGCCACCGCGGCGGCCGAATCGGCCGACCCGAGATTCAAACCAGTCGGCGAAGGCTGGTTTGCGTTCGATACGGGTGTGGTTAAGGGCAGACTGCAATGCGACGGCAAGAGCCAGGGTATGCCGAGCTTCGTCGACGTCAAGACGGGCACGGAACTGGCTTATGGGGGAGGCAATCCCGGAATCATGAGCTTCTACCGGCTCTTCTCGGCGGGCAAGCGATGGGGCGACATGCAAAAGGGTGATACCTTCCGCGGCTGGCCACAGACGTCCCAGCTTCTTTCAGACGGCGGTGTCTCGATCCACTGGCCGGCGGCCGAGGACCATCCCGTCGAGGTGACCGCTACGTTCCGTTGGGTTGATCCGAGTACGTTGGATGTGGAGACCGTTGTCAAACCGAAGGTCGACATGCCGGCGTTCGAGATCTTCATCTCCTCCTATTTCAGCAACAGCTTCCAGAACTTCGTTTACGTTCAGCCGCCGCGTTTCGCCCCGGGCAAACCGCATTTTCTCGCCCCGCATGGGGATCCGATGGTGATCGGTACCTACATGGCCTATCCACGTGACCTGCGCGCCGCTCAGATGATCTATGACGGGCGTTGGGAACAAGGACATAGCCCCGTGCAGTGGTCCGTCACGCGATTCATCGCCGCCCCGCTGGCCCTCATGCGGGACGGCAAGAGCGACATCACCGTTGTTCAAATGACTCGCCCACAAGATTGCTTTGCCGTCGAGATGCCGTATAACCTGACTCCCCCGGACGGTGTGGCCGGCCATCGTTCGATCTACTTCTCACTCTTCGGCGGCGATCTGAAGGCCGGTGAGTCCGCGCGGGCGCTGACCCGTACGATCGTCGGACGCGACATCACCGATGAGAAGGCATTGGAGGCATACGCGACGTTCGTTGGGCAGACGAAAGGAAACTGAGATGGTGGCGTTTCACCGTGGCAGTGCCCAAGGTTCAAGACCGATCCTTTCGACGAAGGCGGTAGCGCGTTGATCCGGTGCCCCGCGGCGGCACGTCGGCCAGTCGTTCGTGGGTATCCCGATGTCCTCCAGACCGCTGGACCCCGTTCTGCCTCGACGTTATGATGCCGCGACAATCAGGGGGTGGAGTTAGGGATTAGGGCGGCCTTCGCGCCTTCAGGAGTGAGTATGCTCGTAGAGAGTCTTTTGGCTTCTGCTGAACGGTACCCCGACCGCGTGGCCGTGTCCGACGAACTGGGCATGGAGTTGACTTACGCACGGCTGGTTCGTGTCGCGGGCGTGATCAAGAAGATCATCGAGAAAGAAACGAACTGTCCCCGGGTGGGTATCTTTCTTCCTTCCTCGGCGGGATTTGCCATTACCTGGTACGGCATCCTTTGGGCCGGTCGGGTCGCGGTTCCCTTGAATTTGCTTCTCCATCCGGACGAGCTGAAGCGGGTCGTTGAGGACTCCGGGATCGACACGGTCGTTACCATTCGCTTCCCTCAGGCAGTTGCCCAGCTTAATCAGACGGTCGAGCGGCTTCCGGTCAACAAGATCTATCTGGGCGATCTGCCGCTGAAACGGAAGGTCGTCACGTCCTTCTTCCTGCCGCAGCCGCGCCTGCCGCGTGTTGAGCCGGATGATCTGGCCACGCTGCTCTATACGTCCGGAACCGCGGGAGAACCCAAGGGCGTCATGCTGACGCACAGGAACCTCCAGGAGAATGCTTTCGGGTGTATCGAACACCTGAAACCGGATCCGGACCAGCGGTTCCTGGGTTTGTTGCCGCTGTTTCACAGCTTTGGGCTCACCACGATGATGGTCGTGCCTATCACGTTGGGTTCGACGGTCCATTACCTGCCCAGGTTTGTACCGGCTCAGGTGGTGCGGACCATCTCGCAGCAACGAAGTTCAATGGTCTTCGCCATCGCGAGCATGTACTCCGCCCTCGTCCGACTGAAGAGCGCCACGCCGGAAGACCTCAAGAGCATTCAACTACCCATCAGCGGAGGGGAGGCGCTGCCGCCGGCCCTCTACAAGGCCTGGCTCGACCGGTTCGGCTTTCCGTTGCTGGAAGGCTACGGTCTGACGGAGACCTCGCCTGTCGTCTCGGTGAATCCGCCCTGGGCGAATCGTAACGGCACGGCCGGCAAGCTGCTGCCCAACGTCGAGGCCCGAACGATCGACGATGCCGGGAACCCCCTTCCACCCGGGACCGTCGGCGAGATCGTTATCCGCGGCTATCTGATCATGAAAGGTTACTACAACCGGCCGGTGGAGACGGCCGCCGTCATCGACAAGGACGGTTGGTTCAAGACCGGCGACATGGGCTGGGTTGACGCCGACCGCTACATCGCCATCACGGGTCGCAAGAAGGAGATGATCATCGTGAGCGGCGAAAACGTCTATCCACGTGAGATCGAGTCGGTGCTCGAACAGCATCCGGCGGTGGCCGAGTCGGCGGTCATTCCCGAGAAGGTCGGCGGCACGCGAGGTGAGGTGCCCGTCGGCTTCGTGATTCTCAAGGAAGGCCAGACGACCACGGATGCGGATCTCCGCGACTTCTGCCGAAACCACTTGCCCCAATACAAGGTTCCCCGGGTCGTCTGGATCGCCCAGCAATTGCCTCGCGGTCCCACCGGGAAGATCCTGAAGCGAGCACTCGACCCGGCCGGACCCCCCCAGTCGTCCGGTGCGGCGCCCACGACAGATTGAGGAGCTGGGAAGTCCCTTGAGGAAAGTCAATCATTCTTTTCTGCGAAGGCAAGCATGCTTATAGAAGCCCTCCTATCGTCGGCTGACCGATTCCCGGATCGATTGGCCGTGGCCGATCCTTTCGGAATGGAAGTTACCTACTCGCGCCTGGTTCACTTGGCCGACGTAATCAAACGGGCCGTCGAGAAGGGCACCCATTGCGAGAGGGTGGGGATCTTCGGTCCTTCGTCCGTCGGATATGTCCTGACTTGGTATGGTATTATCTGGGCCGGCCGCGCCGCCGTTCCGCTCAATCTGCTTCTGCATCCCGACGAACTGCGCAGGATCATCGCCGATGCCCAGATCGACTTGATCGTTACCGGTCGTTTTCCTCCGGAGTTCAATCACTTGAACGACGTGGTGGACCACCTGCCCGTCCGCAAGATCGTCCTGGATGATCTGCCCCTGAGGCAGAGGACTGCCGGCGGTGACGTCGCACCGTCGTTGCGTCCTCCGAAGGTCGGTCCGGACGATGTGGCTGTGATCCTCTATACCTCCGGGACATCCGGCGAGCCCAAGGGCGTCATGCTGACGCACAAGAACCTCGACGGCAACGCTCGGGGCTGTATTGCGCACCTTCGCCCCGGGCCCGACCAGCGATACCTCGGCGTGCTGCCGCTCTTTCACAGTTTCGGCATGACCACGATGATGGTCATGCCCATTACGTTGGGGGCGAGCGTCTTTTACATACCGAGATTTCAGCCGGCTCAGGTCATCAAAGCCATCGCCACCCAACGATCCACGATGGTCTATGCCATCGCGAGCATGTGTTCGGCCATGTTGCGTGTCAAGAGCGCCACGCCCGAGGACTTCAAGAGCATCGAGGCCTTCATTACCGGCGGCGAGGCTTTGCCTCCGGAGTTGTACAAGGCTTGGTTGGAGCGGTTCGGGTTCCCGCTGCTCGAAGGGTATGGCCTGACCGAGACGTCGCCGGTGGTTTCGTTCAATCGACCCTGGGCAAACCACCCGGGAACGGCGGGCCAGCTTCTGCCGGGCGTCGAGGCCCGGACAATTGACGAGGATGGCAGTCCATTGCCGCCCGGGAATACCGGCGAGATCGCCGTTCGCGGCAGCATTGTGATGAAGGGCTACTACAACAAGCCCCGGGAGACCGCCGCCGTTTTGGACAAGGACGGATGGTTCAAAACCGGCGACATGGGCTGGGTCGACGCGGAGGGTTACGTTGCCATCACCGGCCGCAAGAAGGAAATGATCATCGTCAGCGGCGAGAACGTATATCCTCGCGAGATCGAGGCCGTGCTTGAACGGCACCCGGCCGTTGCCGAATCGGCGGTCATCCCTGAGAAGGTCGGCGGCACCCGCGGCGAAGTGCCGGTCGGTTTCGTTATCCTCAAGGAGGGGCACACCACCAACGACCACGAACTCCGCGAGTTCTGCCGCAAACACCTGCCCCAGTATAAAGTCCCGAAAACGGTCTGGATCGCCGAACAGCTTCCTCGCGGTCCGACCGGCAAGATCCTGAAGCGGGCTCTGTGTTCGGCCGGTCCGCCTCGGCCGGCGGCAGGGAACTGAGCGGACCGAGAGCAAATGACGGGGCCATGCGGGGGGCGTGAGGATTCTGATGGTCGCATCCTCCGTCTCCGTGAGACCGGCGCGGCGAAAGGACCGATCGCTACTGAATGGCCGAATGCGATGCGGTCGTTGTGGAGGGTTTGCTTGCGGGCGCCGACGTCGCGCCCGTATTCCACGCATTGGTGATGACGATCAGCGCGTCGTCGGGGTCTCGCGGATTGACTTCCACGCGGCAAACCTCGCGGTAGGTCAAGTCCTGCATTCCCTTGATCATTCCCCATTGCTCAAGCTTGTCGGCTTCGACAATGATGTATTCCTTTCGCCGGCTGTTCAGCATCTGCTTGAGGCGGTGGGCACCTTCGACCAGGACTTCACCGGGGACTTCCAGCCGTCCGCGCCGGCGCGCCGCCATCTCAAGTTCAGTGAACACGGGACGGATCTTCATGCCTGAGTGATAGACCACCCGCGCGTCCGCCCGGCCGATCGCCCAGGTAATGCGGTCTTCCGGTCCCACATTCAGACGTTTGAGTTCGTCCGCCAGTTTGACCGCCTCCCGCTTAAAATCGGCACGGCCCAGCATCGACCACGACCATGCGAATACGGTGAGCGTTGTCAGCGACAGCGCGCCCAGACTGGCCAACCGGCGGCGCGAGACGAACAGCCAACCGGTTGATATGGTACCAATAATCAGCAACACCGCTCCCGGCCACGTGACGCGAGTGAGGCCCGGTTCGTCCTTAGAGAACATATAGAGTCCGATCGGCAGACCGATGACCAAGGCCCCGACAATTCCAATCACCGCCGCACGCACCCGTTTCACGTCGAACGTTCGCGGGGCCAGAAACAGCCGATCGATGACCGGCGCCAACAAAAGGCACAGTCCGGGAACGACGGGGAGCAGGTAATGGGGTCGCTTAAAGGCAGAGGTGCTCAGAAAGACAACCTGAGCCGCTACCCAGGTGAATGCGAAGAGAAGTCCGGCCCGCTCCTTGCGGTAGGCCTTGAGAAACGGCGCCGCCAATGCCTCCGGTAGTGAAAGGCAGAACGGGACCATAACGCCGAATGCGAGAGGCAGATAGTACCACCACGGTTCCGGCTTCTCATCCAACATGCCGGCATAGCGGTCGACGAATTCGGTTCGCCACAGTGCAATGGCGTTCTCCACCTTGAAGTAGACGTACAGAGGCCACAGCGACGCCAATACGAGGAAAAGGATGATTCCCGGTATCAGCCAGAGTTGAGGCAGACGACGGAATTGCCGGACCAGCGCTCGTCCCAGTTGAACAAGCGGTGAACCGTCGCGACCTTCAATTCGTGAGTGTTGGATAAGCCCCTTGGCCAGCGGTACGGTCCCGAACCAGTAGACGAACAACGACGCGCCGACTAGTGCCAACGGCAACGGTGCCTTGGCGAGCATCGCCAACGAAAGCATTACATAGAACGCGATCATGTAGCGAGTGCGGCGGCTGGGCCGTCGAATTCCGAACCAAAATGCTGCCATCGCACAGGCCATGAACATCGTTGTCAGCATCTCGGTTTGGGCATTATGTGAGAAGAACAGGGTCGCGATGCAGCACCCCATAATCAGTGCGCCCACCAGTCCCGTTCGCCGGCCGTACATCGATTGCCCCATTCGGCAAACGACCCATACCGCGAGGATCGCCGCGATGGCCGAGGGAAGGCGTGAGGCCATGACGCTGACCGGCGGGTTCAGATGCTTGGGATCGACCAGGCGCGATGCTATCGCTACGAGCCAGGGCTGCAAGGGGGGCTTTCGGATGAACGGCACATCGTTGAAGGTCGGTATCAGCCAGTGTCCCGTCTGTCGGATTTCCCGGGCGCACTGTGCGACAATCGCCTCGTGGTCGCCCAAGACTGGTCCGCCACTCAGGCCCCACAGGGCGCCAAACGAGGCCAACACCAGTACTGCCACCACGCCGACGCGGCTCGGTTGTTGCGATATCTCCTCGGGGAACGGCAACTCAGACAGTCTGCCCTCTTCGCCCATGATGCGCGTCCGCCTTTCGTTGTGGCGAACGACTCCCGCCGGTCGCCGGTGTGTGAACCGGGTGGATTCTATCGTATTTCCGGCAAGAGGAGAATCGCCGAGTCCTTTTTGGCGCAGGGGTCCTGCAATCGCCCCGGGGCTTGGGTCGGAGGCTTGTGTGTGGCGAGGAGGGGGGATATGCTGTGTGTGTTGTCGATGAGATCAGCAGGTTTGAGATCGTTCCATGGCCGATGAACAAGCAAAACAGCAGGGGACTCTCTCAGGAACTCCGCAGCCCGACCCGTTTGAAGGCGTGCCCCCGGGCTGTTCTCCGCCTCGGCCAAGCTGGCCGCTGGTGTTGGCAGTCCTGGGCTACATTGTATGGGTTGCGCTACTGCTGATCTTGATGGTCATTCGCTTACGCACGTCGGTGGTCTAGCGCATCACGCGGACATGACCTTTACCAACGGCACGTTGCTACCGGATGATGCATGGCAACGTAACCTCTCCGCACTCCGCCACATGGATCCGGATCTGGCGAATTGCCTGGCCGCCTTGCCTCTGCCTCCCATGGCCGTTCCAGCCGTCGGCCGAGATGGTTCGAGCACCTTCAAGCTCCGAACCCCGCACGGGGAACACTGGTTGGGCTTCACGTCCATGCCGACGATCAGCGGGCCGGCGCTGTTGGCGAACTTCGACCCCGGCGGCGGCAATGTTGCGCTGCCGGGGATCGGCCAGGGCACTGAAGCGCGGTTGCTGACGGAACGGCTCGGTCGCAACCGTGCGGTTTTCGTCCTGGAATCCGATCTCGGCCTGCTACGATTGGCCTTGCACGTCCACGATCTGGCGGCGGCCATCGAACAGGGCCGACTGGTGTTCATCGTGGGGCCCAACCTCGAGGAATCGCTCGTGGGCTTCTTTGAACGGCACGACGGATATCTGGTGCCCGAGCGGATGCTGAGTTGGCCTTGGATGGAGCCACCGGCCCTCAACGAAATGACGCTGGTCCTTCAGCGTGCCGTGACGCGAATCAACCGACGGCGGTCGAGTATGTTGGGCGAAATCAGCCTTCAGCTTGAGGGGCTTTACGCGACACCTCCGGTCCTCGCCGAGAAACCCAGGACGCTCGTGGTCTGTCCGCATCCCCATGGCGACGCTCACCGTCTGGCCGGCGAACTGCAATCGGGACTGAACGACGCGGACTGGCCATGCGAGGTGTGGCTTGGGGACAGTCCCGGCATGGTTCACCCGCTGTCGCTGGCCGGACGGATCGTGAGGTTTCATCCTGAGCTCGCGATTCTGGTCGATTCGATCCGCGGGGCGTTTGGCCCAGTGATTCCGGCGGCACTTCCGATAGCCACCTGGATGACCCGTGGGGCAAGGTTCACTCGAAAGGCGGTTGAAGGAATCGGACCGAAAGACCGTGTCTTCTGCATGTCGAGCGGAACGATTAGGGACCTTGAGGAGGCCGGCGCCGCCTCCGCCCAACTGAGCCGGCTTCCCCCGGCGGTCTTGGCCGTCGGACCGGCGTCGGAGCAGGACTCACACGTCAGAGAATACGGTGTGATTGCCGTGGCGAATGCCCCGTCGCTGGACCCCGAGGCGAACGGTCTGTCCCTGGAAAGTCATCGGGCCGTTTGGCGGCTGGTCGAGCAGCGCATCCGCGAAGGGGCTGAACACTACACCGACGGCGATGTCGAGCGTATCCTGCATCAGGTGGAGAACGATACGGGGGCCCGATTCGGTGATCCGATTGTCCGTCGAGAGCTTTGCGATCAGATCAATACGGTGCTGGCTCAAACCATTGTTCGAACGGCGGTCTTCGAGTCGCTGCTGCGCGCCGGGATCGACCTTACCGTTTGGGGTTGGGGCTGGAAGGCTCATCCCAGGATCGGAACGGCGTGTCGCGGACCGGCGCCGAACAGCGACTTTGCCGGCCTGTGCGCCCGCGCCCGTATGGTTCTTTACGTCGACGTCACGGGGAACGTCGCGACCGACCTGCTCGTGGCGGCCGCGTCGGGCGCGGTCGTGCTTGCCAGGGCACACCCGACCGACCAAGGTCCGACCGGGCTGGCGTCATTGTTGGCGCCGGGACGCGACCTGCTGATCTTCAGGCGCCACAGCGAGGCGGTCCATCACGTCAAGCGGCTGCTCGGAGACGAGTCCGCGCGACGGGCGATGGCGGAACGAACGCGATCGCTAATCGCGGAGCATCATACGATGCGACATCGTCTGGAGTTCCTGAGACGTGCGATGGTCAAGATGTTGTAGATCACCGGCTGGTTTGCGGTGGTGGATCATACCGGCTCAGGTCTGCAAGACGGTCCGAACCGTCTCGACCAGTTCGGACGGATGATAGGGCTTCTGGAGAAAGCCGGATAGGCCCTGACCCGTGAACCGGTTTTCGACGTCGACCTCACTGAAGCCGCTGGACAGGATCACCCGCACATCAGGGCTAATCCGTCGCAATTCGGCAAAAGCTTGTTGACCGTCGATGTCCGGCATCGTCAGATCCAGAATGACCGCCACACACTCGTTCTGGAGTTGACGGAAGGCCTCGATACCCTTGCGCCCGTTCTCCGCAGCAACGACCTCGAACCCAAATCGCTCGAGCGTATGGGTGGCGACCCGACGAACCGATGCCTCATCATCGATCACGAGTATCGTGCCGCTGCCCGACCAAGACGGCGAAGCCTCTCTTGTTTCGCTCGACGTCCTGGCGGTTTGACCGCAGCTTGGCAGCAACACCTTGATGCTCGTACCTCTTCCAAGTTCGCTGTAGACGCGTATAGCACCTCGATGGCCTCGGACGATGCCCAAGACGGCCGCCAGTCCCAAGCCCCGGCCGGTGAACTTCGTGGTGAAGAAGGGATCAAAGATCTTTGCCCTCGTGGCCTCGTCCATTCCGCATCCCGTATCGGCGACCTCCACAAAGACGTATTCTCCCTCGGGCAAATCCTCGTTGAGGTACGATTGGGCCAGATAAGCCTTGTCGGCAAGCATGACGCCCGTACTGAGGGTAACCACGCCGCTCTTGTCGCCTATGGCATCCGAGGCGTTCGTAATCAGATTCATGACCACTTGCCGGATTTGCGCGGAGTCGGCTTCGATTGCCGGGAGGTTTCGTACGATGTTGTACCGTAGGACTACCTTTTTCGATATGGCCGCCTGAAGCAGATGCGCCATCTCCTCGACCAGCCGCGCGAGGTCCAGTTGTTCAACGACGAATCTCCCCTTTCCTGAGTAAGCGAGCATCTGGTTCGTCAGTTCAGCCGCCCGACGTGCGGCAAGCTCGATCTGTTCCACGCTGTGGCGGCCGGGCGATTCCGGGGACATGTCCATTAGCGCCAGTCCGGCGTTACCCAGGATTCCCGTCAACAGGTTGTTGAAGTCGTGGGCAATTCCTCCGGCGAGAATGCCCAGGCTCTCAAGTTTCTGGGCATGTTGGATTTGGGCTTCCAGCTTCCGATGCTCTTCTTCGGCCATGGCCGACTGGATCACGTGGCTGCAACTGATGGCCACGCTTTCCAGAAGCGAATCTTCATCCGGATCGATCGGGTGCTTTGCGAACAGCGCCAACACGCCGATCGTTTCTCCGTTGGAGGAAACCAGTCGATAGCCGGCAAAGGAGACCAATCCGACGTCTCTTGCCCATTGGCGATCGTGGATGCGAGGATCGTTCGTTACATCGTTGGTCAGGAGCTTGCGACTTTCTCCCGCGGCTACTCGGCCGATCTTGTAGCAGCCGAAGGGAACTCGCTGGTGCATCCGGCCGTCCAGATGGGTATATCGCCCGGAACTGGCCGCCAGGCGAAGACACCGATCCCGGTGTAGACAGACATGGGGACCTTCCTTCGCCTCGGCATGCACGCATCCTGAGTTGCAGAGATCGCCGGGCCCTGTCACCCAGATGCGACAGAAGTCGGCGCCGAATGCCTCCACGACGGCATCGGCAATCCCTCTCAACCTCGCATCGAGCGTGTCGAAAGCGAAAAGATCCTCTTGGAACAGACGACTCAGTCTTGCCTGTCGATCCAATGTCCGTTTCAGGGTATCCTCCGCCCGCTTGCGCTCGGTGATATCCGGAAACATCACGACGCCGGCAATCAGGTTGCCCGATCGATCGCGTACGGGCGCCGCATTCACCAGTATCCATCTTTCCGTACCGTTCTTCCTGACGACCCTCATCTCCTTCTGAGTGGTCACCTTGCCTTGCAGCGACAGAGCCAGAGGGAGTTCAGTTTTGGGAATCGGGCGGCCATCGGCCCCGCAGTCCTTCCAGGATTGCCGGAGAGTTATGAGGTTCACTCCTCGTCTCATGGCAGGTTCATCTTCGACTCCGAGCGTCCGCCTGCACGCGTCGTTAAAGATCTCCACGGTTCCATTCGGCGATGCGATGGCGATCGGAATCGGCGACTGCTCGACGACGGCCTTGAGTAGCACCTCCGTGCGCGTCGATTCTTCTCGTGTCCTTTTTCGCGCGAGCCGATCCTCGAAGACTCCCACTGCGCCGGTAACCCTTCCTCCGTCGTCCTTGATCGGTATTCTCACAACGTCAGTCCGGCCTGGTCGATTTCTGGTCCGAATGCTGCCGCCCCTCCTGGCCGGCCGGTATTCAATACGCGAAGGTCGTCCGCACGCTGCCTGTCAGCCTGCTCTGCGGGCAAGATGTCGTGGTCGGTCTTGCCGATGATGCTCGCCCGGCGCTTTCTCAGGAGCCGACACAGGGCCCGGTTGACCGCGACGTATCGGAGTTGGGCATCTTTGAGGAATGCGGGTTGTTGAAGGTTGTCAATTACCGTTCGAAGAATCGCTTCGGAGTGAATCGGCGGCTTCACCCTCTTGCTGCCTCTTCCAGAGTGGTTCATGCCTTGCGGGCTCCGTGGACTCGCCGGATATCAGGACGCGAACAGGTCCTGAACCGATTGGGGTTGCGATGTGGTCACCAAAAAAGCGTTTCTTGGATCACCCCAAGACAGCGACCGAGTCGAATTGACTATGAGTACTGCCCACCATCGATGCGCAGCCAACAACCCCGCGGTCAGTGAATCTAAGTCTATGCTACAACATATGCTATGGTCTGTCAAATGCGTGTAGGAATGACCGAGTTGAGTCAGGGTATTCCCAGGCAACCGGCTTTGCCATTTAGGATATACTGGATCATCGCAACGGCCATTCGTGCGGCTTCATCGCTGGGTTCACAGCCCAGGGGTCCTTGATGCTCGCCATGAAAGCCGTCTTTGACTGGCTTGGTATCCACATCCTATCGCCGCTTCTTGTCCAGTTGTCCAGCCGTATGATCTCGTGGCCACGGTGCGATAGACGGGCCATCGGGATTCCAGAACACCCCGGCGGCTAGCGAGACCGCGTTCAGGAGGTTGTGCCGGCAGTTCTCCAGCGTCGGGTTCCATGACGTCATCAACATCCCCGGCACCTTTTTGGGGTCGAGCTGTGTGGCCGCATAGCGTGACAGCAAGTAGATGTTCTGGTCTTCCGACCAGTTCGCGCCGGCAGGGATGTTGTCGTAGCCCATGTCGACGATCGCCTTGAGCGTCGGGAACTCCTTCTGTCGCGAGTAATTCCAGTCGCTCATGAGGATGTCCTTGGGAATCGCCGGTCTCGGTCCCTCGCGCGTGGGCCAGAGCGGATCAGCCCACATCCACGTTCGCGCGCCGTGCTTACGAATGGTCTGGTCGAATCGCTTGACCGCATCGAGCCATACCTGCCCCTCACGAATCACGATGTGCTCCAGCTTCAGCCCACGGTGGTTCGGCAGATCCTCTTCATCCATGCCGATGTGGAAGAACCGCGGCCGTCCGAACAGCTCGCACACCTCGGCGATCAGGTCGTCGCAGACGCGATTGTACTGTTCCGTGCCGACCATCCTTTCGTACTCTTTGAGCCAGATGTCGTGCGTCGTGGCGAAATTGAGCTTCGGAATCGGCTCGATGCCGAGGTCACGGCATTGGTTCAGCAACTCGACGAGTTGTTTCGGCGTCAAGGCGCCCTTCACGGCGATCTCCGGGTGTGAGCGGTATCGGATCGCGTCGCCGAGATCGAGGACGATCATGTTCATCTTCAGTTTGGCCATCAGCGTGACGACGTCGTTGAACACCGCTCGGTCGAACCTGAGCTTGTCGCTGAAGCCGTAGACCACGCGGTCGTCGGGCTTGTCCTTCCACTGGTTGTAGCTGAGGTGCAGGAGGAAGGCCCGGATGCCGAAGCGCGGCTGATCGGACACGCGGACACATGCCAGGTCGGTCTGGCAGCAATTCATCAGTGTGAGCATGGCGTAGGCCATGCCCGGCCAACCGCCGGCTCGAATGATGATACGATCGGTTTGGATCTCGAGCTCATACGCCTGATCGGCGGTGCCGGGCGTTAAGGACCGATCCGCCCGCAGCGGTTTCGGCTTGGCGGTGTTGCCGTTGCCGATCATGGCCGTGTATGCCGCCAGGCCGCGATCGGCCTGCACGACCACCTTCTTACCGGTTACTCGTTCAACTTCCTTGGCGGCCATCGCCGTGGAGGCCTCGACCCACCTCGGCGCTCCGGGTCGTACTCGCAGATTCATAGCGGCGCCACTGAAGGAGAACGTGCCGGGTCGCGTTTCGACGACCCGGGGTTGAGGATACATATCCACGGTCGCGGTCGTCGGCATGATGGCTCCTCCGACTGGATGAAATGTCTCTTTTCAGCGACCGGTCCGGCCCGGACGCCCCGCCGCCATGTGCGTCCGCCGTCCTGCCGCTGCGGCCGGTGGTGATTGTAGTGTCAGACTTCTCGTCTTACAAAGCCGGAACGCTCTCCGGGGTGCATCGGGCAAATCATGGCACATGATGCGGCGCTTTTTCCCATCCCTCTCAGCAAGGACAGGGGCGCAAACGACAAGAGAAACGCCTTCCATTCACGGAGTTCCATGCAGACTGCCAAACGCTCCGCGGCCCATACCCCTCAATCCCCCTGAGCAAGGGGGGAGGTCGCAGGCCGCCCTGTAGCGCCTCACTCTGACTCGACACAGACAGGCCTGGGAGATAGTATTCGACTCGCCACGCATGGATTCATACTCGCCAGACAAGTCGCTCCGGAGTGCCCCCGCCGATCCGCTCGCGGCGGCGGTTGAGAAGTATTGGGGCTATTCGACTTTTCGTCCGCTTCAGCGCGAGGCCATGGAGGCTGCGATGGAGCGCCGTGACTCGCTCGTAGTCTTGCCGACAGGCGGCGGCAAATCGCTTTGCTACCAGGCCCCGGCACTCCTGTTCGACACCCTGACCGTGGTCGTCTCGCCGCTCATCGCGCTGATGAAAGACCAGGTCGACGCCCTCATCCAGCGCGGGATTCCCGCCGCGTTTCTCAACAGCAGCTTGGAGTCCGATGAGCGGCGGCTGGTTGTCGCGGGCATCCGGCGCCGAACGTTCAGGCTGCTCTTTGTCGCACCGGAGCGATTCGGCTCCGAGGCCTTTCTCGACTTGCTCGAGCAGGCCGGCGTCGGGGCATTCGCCATCGACGAGGCCCACTGCATCAGTCACTGGGGTCACGATTTCCGCCTGGACTACCGGGAACTCGGACAACTCAAGCGGCGGTTTGCGAACGTCCCCGTTCACGCCTTCACGGCGACCGCCACCCCGCGCGTCCGCGACGACATCGTCGTTCAGCTCGGGCTCAGGGATCCCGCCGTTCTGGTCGGCGATTTCTTCCGCCCCAATTTACACTATCGCATCGTGCGCCGCCGACACCGGCTTGACGACGTGCTGGCCGCCGTTCAGGAACGGCGCGGCAAGCCCGGCATCGTCTACTGCATCCGCCGCGCCGACGTCGACGAGGTGACGCCTCTGCTGAAAGGCATGGGGATCAAGACGGTCGGATACCACGCCGGCATGAGTGACGATGAGCGAACGGCCGCCCAGGACGCCTTCGCCGCCGGACAGGTCGACGTGGTAGTGGCCACCGTGGCGTTCGGCATGGGTATCGACCGCGCGGACATCCGCTACGTCGTCCATGCGGCCTTGCCCAAATCGATCGAGCACTATCAGCAGGCGACGGGCCGGGCGGGCCGGGACGGCCGGCCCGCCGAATGCATCCTGTTCTATAGCGGCAGCGACTTTCGCCTGTGGCAGACCATTCTTGCCAAAAACGGATCGCCCAACCACGACGATCAAATACGGCTGCTTTCCGAGATGTACCGCTTCTGCACGGGGATGATGTGCCGTCACCGCCGGCTGGTCGGCTACTTCGGCCAGGGGTGGAACGCGGGGTCGTGCGGTGCGTGCGACATCTGCGGGAACGACTTCGCGGTGCTCGCGGATTCCACCGTCACGGCCCAGAAGATCATGTCGTGCATTGTACGAACCGGCCAGCGCTACGGTCCGGCATACGTGGCCGACGTCTTGAGGGGTGAGGCCATCGAACCGATTGCGCGGCGCGGTCACGACCGATTGAGCACGTTTGGCCTCATTCGCGAGCGGCCCAAATACGTGCTGACAGGATGGATGGACCAACTGGTCGATCTGGACATGTTGTCGCGCGAAGGGGAGTTTGGGATTCTCAGAGTCACACCCAGGGGTTGGGAGGTGCTGCGGGGGCAAGCCGAGGCGGTCCTTCGCGATCCCGGGGACGAACGGCCGGCAAGGAAGAGGCGGCGCCGGGCACGCGAGGCGGTCGTCCACGGTCGGGACGATCGACCCTCTCGCGGCGACGACGAGCCGTCGCGCTCGGCCAAGCCGTTTGACGCCGA
The DNA here is from genome assembly GCA_964596165.1 of uncultured Planctomycetales bacterium. GTDB lineage: Bacteria > Planctomycetota > Phycisphaerae > UBA1845 > JAFGLZ01 > CAYUQT01. The sequence continues at coordinate 35,126 of CAZQTW010000014.1, forward strand.
TTCGCGACTCTTGTTCGAGCAATTGCGGGTGCTCCGCCGGACCATTGCGGCCGAGCGAGGCGTGCCCGCGTTCATGATCTTCAGCGACAAGACGTTGCGAGAGATGGCCAAGGTTCGACCCACCTCCCGAAGCGCCATGCTGGCGGTGAAGGGCGTGGGTTCGGCCAAGTACGAGAGTTTCGGTCAACGCTTCATTGAGCGGATCAAGGCGTCGTAGCGACTCCTTCGGCAGGTCGCCGTCGCGGTAACGCCTATGGGCTTGCCTACATAGGCTGCCAGCCTCCGGTGATCTCGAAGTGTATTTCGTCTTCGAAAAGGTATGCTGCTTCGGCAATGTCGCTTGGAGTCCTTTCGGATCGGTTCAGTGCCTTCCAATCCGCCCTATCGAGTGCCGATGACGAGATACTGATTCCCGACGATCTCCGGTCGCCGTTCGGAGAAGGCAGCCGCCAGGAGCGGCTCGATGTCCCGCTTCCGTCCGATGAGCAACTCGCACGTGGGGCAGAACCTACACGTCTTGTTCAACACGAAGATCTGATCCGGATCGATATGAATTACCAGCGGGAACTTGCGGACTCGCGTCGGGCGATCGCACGTGGGACACTTGGTGCAGGCAAACTCATCGTATGGGTTCAGAAAGAACCGGTAGCGACGACGATTCGGGATGGAGTCGGCCGAGGGACTCACTGTTGCCTGCCACCCCCCGCAATTCCGCGCGAGGTCCACGTCGATACCTTCGTTCCGGCACGAGCCAGCTCGACCGCTGCCCCAAGCGAAAGAGCAGACAACACCAACGTCAGGAGGAAGTAGACATCTCTCCAAGAGATGTGTTTTCTGTCCTTCCTAATCCGTCGCATCGACGGAATCGAGCAGTACTTGTGCCACAAACGCACGGTCAGATGGTATAGGAATCCAGCCACCGGGCCACGACCGTTCGGTCTGCCGGTATTTGTCTCCTTCTGCGCATCGCCCTCACCCACGTCGTATACCTCATATCCCCAGACTGGCACGCACGGTGTCACGAACCTTCTGAGCGATGTCAACGGCCCGGGTGCCTGTCTGCAGGTCGGCGGAGGTCCCCGGATACCGAACCTCGACCGCCAGAGCAGTCAGGGCGTTGAGCTCACTACGAAGGGCGTCCCAATCTGTTTCGAGCGGCAGGGGCAGATTTGGAATCGCTCCCAGATCGTGCGTCTTGGGAAACGACACACCTGCTTCGATGAGCTGCGCCTTCAGATACTTTTCCGCGCACTGCTGCGCGTGAAAGGCGGCGGCATCGTAGTTGGGCGATGTCGGCGCCAGCAACTCCCGCCGCGCCGTGATCAGATCGCCCTCTGCCTTATCCACCCATTCGCTCGTCATCGGCTTCATAGAGCACCGTCCCGTGTTGCGTCACTTCGGCGAGAAAGGGATCCCCCAGGGCCAGCCGCCCGCGAAGCTCCTCGGGAGATCGAACGAGGAGGTCCAGCGGAAACTTGGGCCGGACGCGATTGCGAATGTCGGTGGCCATTTCCCAGCTCTTGCCGGGATACGATGCGACCACCAGGACGTCCACGTCTGAGTCGGGATTCGGACTACCGCTTGCGTAAGAGCCAAACAGGAGGATGCGGCGGGGGTGAAACTCTTGCGCGACTCGATCCGCGAATTCCTGTATGTCCTTCATCGAAACCATGGTGCTGACTTCTCGAGAACGGGTTTCACTCCATGAAATCTAGCCGATCATCGCCATCGCGCCCACTGGCGGTCGTGCAGATGATCGGGTCGGTGTCAAAGACGCCCCTTACAGCAGCTTCGTCTGCCCCGGGATGTAGGTCGCATACCGCCCGTCGGGGCCGGGCTTCACCGGCGGTTCCATGTCGTCCTTGCAGTCCTCCGGTTTTGGGAGGTAGCAGAAGTCACTCTTATCCGCCTGCTCCCAGGTGACCTCTTTGCCGGTGTAGCAACTGATCTGCCCCATGATGCAGGCCAGGGTGCTGTTGGCCATGTGGTAGCCGCTGTTGATCGGGTTGCCCGAGCGGACCGAATCGAGCAGCGCCTTGATCTCCGCGTCGTAGGGGTTGGACTTGCCCTCGAATTTCCAGTTCGTCTCGCCTTCAATCCGGCAGGCCAAGAGATGGGCCCGCCCCTTCGTACCGAGGACGAGGCTCGAGTACTCGTCGTAGCATCCGGTGGTCGTCCGGCAGAAGGCGTACAGCTTGACGCCGTTGGCGAATTCATAGACGACCGAGTGGTGGTCGAAAACGTTGCCATAGATGTTGTCGAACATCGCGGACCGCCCACCCAGCCCGTGACACTTGACCGGCGTCTGCTCCCGCATTGCCCACAGCGAGCGGTCGATGTTATGGACAAGCGATTGCGGCACGTCGTCGCCGCTCAACCACGTGAAGTGGTACTGGGTGCTGCACTGGAACTGCAGTTCCGTCAGGCCCGGCGCCCGGGGTATGACGCCATAGGGCCCCCGGAGGAAGTTCTCCTCGACCGCCACGATGTCGCCGATCGCGCCGTCGTGGACCCGTTTCACCGTCTCTTGAATCCCCGTGTCGAAACGACTCTGCAGGCCGGAAACCACGCTGACCTTCTTCTGTTTGGCCAACTCGCACGCCGCCCTCACCGTCTTGATGCCGAGCGGGTCGATCGCGTGCGGCTTCTCGACGAAGACGTGCTTGCCCGCCTCGACGGCGGTCTTCATGTGAAGCGGGTGGAACTTGGCCGCGTTGGCGATCAGGACGACGTCTACGCACTCGATCACCTTGCGGTAGCCGTCGAAACCCGTAAAGCACCGATCGTCGGAGACGTCGACCTGATCGGGCTTGAGCTTCTTGAGAGCCTCCCGTTTGCCCTTGATGCGGTCCAGGAAGATGTCGCAAAGGGCCACGATGCGAACGCCGGGGTCGACGTTCAGGGCGTTCGCGGCCGCCCCGGCGCCGCGGCCGCCACAACCGATGACGCCGATCTTGATCGTGTCGCTTCCGGCCGCATGGACGCCGGCGTTCATCGCCAGCGTGCCCAAGGCCGCCCCGGCGGCCGATGTCTTCAGAAAATCGCGCCGCGAGGGTCGCCGCGCCTTTGGAGTCGTGGTCGAGGACATCTGAATCCTCCTTTCAAGCTGTAAGGTGTTATGGAAGTGCCGATCAGTGTAGTCAGGGCGTGCCGCATGTCAAACAGCGCGACACCTGTGAACTGTACCCCCCCGGCAAGAACTTCGTTTGTCGGCATATTGGACGTTGGAAACATGGCGCCGCCGCGTCATAATCCGTCCACGGGGCTCGGCTCTCCGATGAGCCCGCTGTCCCCTTCGATCGTGATGACCGGGTGACCTATGGGGTAGGGTATTTGCCACCTGCAAGGGCGTTTCATGCGAGGCACCGTTCAATTTCAGCGCGATCCGCACCTGGAGGAGATCCCGGTTGGCGTATTGCTGTATCTGGTCGTGGTGCCCCTATTCTGGATGCTACCGAAGCGGTGGGTGCGCGGCGGCATCATCGTCACAAGTATCATCTTCGCGATCGTCACGTGGAAGCAGCCGCTGTGGCGCCTGATCATGGCGACGTTCATCGGCTATGGTTATCTCGTGATCAGCTTGTGCCGGCGGCTGGCGCCTGAGATTCACGACGATTCTTCCTCACCGCCGGCGAGTCCCCAGCCGGCGAACTCGGCACAAGCTACCTCCACCCGATCGTCAAGGACCGCCGTAGCGTTCGCCTGGATCGCCCTGCTCGGTTGGTTCATACCCACCATGCTCTGGGCGTGGGTTGCGTGGTGCCCGAGCACGCCGAAGCTTCGGGATACCTGGACCGCATGGGTCAACGTCTGTGGCCCGGCCTATTTGTTCCTCCGGTTGGTCCACCTCTCGATCGACGTGGCCCGCGGCAAGATCGCCAGGGTGGGGTTCGTTGATTACCTGACGTGGGTCCTCTTCGTGCCGACCATGCGTTTGGGGCCGGTCATACGCTTCCAGGAATTCATCCCGCAGCTCGAGACATGGCGAGAGCGGCTGAACCTCCGGAACGCGTTGACCGGCTTGCTGCGCATCGTCATCGGACTAGTCCGATTGGTGATTGTTGTGAAGGCCGGCGACTACCTGGTCCCGGAGGCGGCCTGGCAGGACCCCGCAACGCTCAGCAGACTGTGGGTCCTGGCGACGGCGATGTTCGTGGCCTTCACGTTGTATCTGTGGACCTCCGGCGTCGCGGATGTGGCCATCGGGCTATCGCGGATGATGGGCTTCGTCATCCCCGAGAACTTCACCGGTCCGTGGCTGGCCACCAGCGTTCGCGAATACTGGAAACGGTATCACAATACGATGAGCTCGATATTGTTCGAGTACATCTATGTTCCACTCGGCGGCAATCGAAAGCACGTCTTCATCAACTACCTCGTGACGTTCGTCTTTTGCGGGCTCTGGCACGACTTTCGGTGGAACCAACCCTTGTGGGGCCTGTCGCAGGCGGTCGGACTGTACGTGAACCGCCGGTGGCATCTCTACTGGACCGCCCAACGCGAGGCCAAGACACACCGATATGAGGCGCTCCGGCGATGCGGCCTCGCCGGCGGACGGCTCAGCCTCGGCCTGTCCTGGCTGCTGACGACGCTCTACCAGATCTTCACATTCACCATTATGCTCGATCCGAAGTTCCCGGTGCGCCGTTGGGTGGGGTTCCTGCTGGGGTTCTGATTCCGGGATGCGTGTGATGGTCTTCGACGTCAGGCCAACGAAAAGGGGCCTTCCGCAGCCATGATCGGGCGGAACGCCCCTTCGGATTCTACTTGCCCATCTTCTTGAGCCCTTCGAGGCAGCGTTTTACGTCGTCCATTGGGTCGGGCCCGGGTCGTTCGTGTTCGACGATGTACCACTCCGTTCCGCCGGCCTCGCAGAGGTCGAAAACCTCCTTCCACTTCACCTCGCCCTCGCCGATGACCGCACGGGCGCCTCCGCCGAATTCCTTGAGGTGGATCGTTGTCGCTCGACCGGGGAACTTCTTGAGTATCGCCACCGGGTCGCCGCCGCCCTCCATGCAGTTGCCCGTGTCGAGCTGCATGACGACCTCGGGCTTGGCGTTGGCGTAGAGGATATCCCAGGCCGTCTCGCCGTCATACTTCTTGAAGTCGCCGCCGTGGGCATGGTAGCCGACGCGCATGCCCTGATCCTTGACCTTCTCGGCGAGTTCGTTGAAGAGCTTGGCGTTCTCCAGCCAGGCCTTCTTGCTTCCCGTGTGCGACTTGGGCATGCCGGGGACGATGAGGTATTTGTTGCCGAGGGTCTTGTTAAACTCGATCGTCCACTTGAGGGCGTCGCCCAGCAGTGTATCCAGCCCCGTGTGAGTCCCGCAGCAGACGAGCGTGTTGGCGTCGAGCATCTTGCGGAGTTCTTTCGCCTTGCGGCCGTAGTAGCCCGCGAATTCGACCCCCTTGTAGCCCATCTCGCTAACGGCCCTGAGCACGCCCTGCAGGTCCTTGGCGCACTGGTGCCGGACTGAATAGAGCTGCAGGCCAATCGGGATCTTCTTGGCGGCGGCGCCTTGCGCAGCACGAAGCAGCGCGGGCATCAGACCCGCCGTGGCCAGTCCGGTCGCACCGGCCCCAAGGAAACCCCGTCGCGACATGCGTTGATCACATTCTAGACTCATCGTTGTCTCCTTACTCATCTTTCATGATGAAGTCATGACCTCGTCACGAACCATGTGCAACCGTATGCGAGGGAGCTCATGGGTAGAGTCGAAGTAGAAGACTCTGACGGCTTCTAACACATTCTGCTGAAGATCATCCCACGTATCAGCTTGGTTAAGATGTCTTCGCCCAGACACTTGGCCACGTAGCCGCCTTCGGATTCTTGCGTTACCTCGAAGACCATCTCCTGCGTTGTCGTTGTCCCTACAGAATGCAGATGCAGAATCTCTCTTACGTACCCTATTCTTCGCAGGTTCTATCGGCGAAAGCAAGACATCATTGACTTTCGCAGTCTGTTCGCACCTCTGTAGGCGATCCCAGACTGTTGGCGATTCCCAGTGAAGTAATCCCAGGCCAGCCGGGTCCCCAGGCTCGCCTTCACCGTGCGGACTGTATGTACCCATAGTACCGCCCCATCCAATAGGGGAGCAGCCAGTAGACGCCGTCGCTTTCGGTCTCGCCGCCGTCGCCTTGCACGGTCAGATAGGGGTTGTCGTCCCATCGGATCACGCCGCGCTCGCTTGGCGGCAGGACGCGGTCGATCTGCAACTTCTCCATTTCCGGAAAGCGGACGATCCGCAGGTCCTCGCGCTGTGAGTTGTCGACCCGCCAGCGGATCAGATCGAGCGGAGCATCGCGGAGGAACCGGACGCCGGCGCTCAGATCGACCTTCCTGCCCGTGAGCGAAGCGTAAAGGAAATCGAAATACGGGCTCTCATCGCGACCACAGGCCGCGTACCATCCGTCGAGGGCCTTGAGATAGACCTCGCGAAGCCTCGGGTCGCTTTCGTGCAATAGCAATGCCGGCCAGGCCAGCGCGAGCAGTTCGTCGTCAATGTGTGTTCGCCAGGCCGGGTCCGTCGTCTTGGCTCGAAGCACGTTCTTTGCGTAGTTGTGCTTGTGCAGCAGTTCGAGGTAGTGGCGCTGGTACTTCTCGTCGCCGGTCATGCGGTAGGTGGCCTTCAGGTAGGAGAGAATTTCCACCGAGTTGATCCCTCGTTCGAACTGCCAGTCGGGATCGCCGTTAAGCTTCTCCGGGCTCCAAACGGCCCACCGCGTGTGTGTGCCGTCCAGGTCCTTGAGCGTGTATCCGCCGTCGATGATGGCATCCATGACGCGACGGACGTGGGCCGCCACGCGGACTCGCTCTGTTTCGTTCGCCGCCAGATCGTAGTACGTCAGGTAGCCGTAGAAGTGCCCCGTGATCTCATCGCTGCTGGTATCGCCTTTCCACAACCACTTGCCGTCCTTCGATGGCCGCCAGCGAACGGGGACGTACTTGCTCCTGGGATCCTGGATTCGCTCGTTGGTCACCTCCCGATCCGAGAGTGTCCTGTTGGCGTCGGCCATTTGCGTCCACGTCGCCGGTATGACCGTTCGGGCGACGAATCCGGCCGTTTCCGTGACCGTGTGGAGAAACTTCAGCGCATCAAACGCACGGCGAGCGTTTGCCCTGGCCGATGGGTCCTTCGTTGCCGCATACCGAAAGGATTCCATGCCCAGGTACATGGCTGTGTATTGGCCGTCGTTGTCGTCGTCGCGCGGCTTCCAGGTTCGGACGTCCCCGGGGGTTTCGAGCCGACACTTCTCGACCAGGCCGGGCTCGCGAATGTGTCGAGCCATGCAGACACTCAGGTAGTGACCGGCCTTGGCGGCAAGCGTTGTCGTTGCCCGACGAATCGCGCTCACGCCGCCGGCCGTGGCGATCCATGCCGTTCCTTCGGCGTCGAAGCAGACGTCGCGGACTTCGTCGTTGAGCAGCCAACGTCGGCTGTGGCGGAAAGACCAGGCGTGTCCGTCGTATCGGGCCACGCCAATCGGCGTACCGACCCACATGCCCCCGGGACCCTGTCGGATGCATCGCACATCGGGGTGCGGGAGTCCTTCCTTCGGCGTGAGCCGGCCAAGGGGTTTGCTGTCCTTGAACAGGGCGACGCCCCCCAGGCACCCGATCTACAGGGTTCCGTCCGGGGCATGGGCCAGCCCACGCACGCGTGCGCTGACCAGACCCGCATCGGTCTGGAAGCACCGTGTACCCTTGGCCGTCCAGTGGTACAAGCCAGGGTCGGTCGCGATCCATAGGCCCCCCTTGCCGTCCGAAAGCACGGTCCGCACACTCCGCGCACAGGGCAGCGGTTCTTGCCCAACCTTGGCGTCTCGAACGCGCCACAGGCCGTCGGGTCCCAGCGCCACGATGTCCTTGTCCACTGTGCAGATGGCCGATATGGGGTGTGTTATCCCTTCGACCTTCGCCAGACCCGTGCCGACGGATCGATAGAGGCCATTCCAGGCGCCGGCCCAGACCGTTCCGTTCTTATCCGTGGTTGCGGCAAACGCCGGACCGGCGTCCGCCTCGGCCATCACGGCCGACCATTGCCTCTTGTCCTTGTCGAGCCTGAAGACACCGGCCTGTGTCGCCGCCCAGACGCCGCCTGCGGGATCGACCGCCACCGCCCGGACGTCGCTTGCCCCGGCTGGTTCGCCAAGCGGATAGCCCTCGTGCGTCTCCTGGACAAAAGGGGTGTCCGCGATGGGTGTCCGAACCGTCTCCGCGCAGACAGTCCCCGCGATGCCCGACAACCACACGACCACTGTGCACGCTCGATTCATCATGGCGCTTCGCCACGCCGCAGGCACGTTCAAGCCGGCGAGGCGGCCCCAGCATACCACGAGGAATCCCTAGCGGCGACGATGAACGGCGATTGAGCGCGAGCGACGCGACAGGGGGCTGGCCAAGCCCACTCTACCCTCATATTATCTAGTTCTTGCTGTCTTTCCATAGGAGGAACCGACCATGACGCGCGGACGCCATCGTTCAGCAACCAGGCCGATCTATAACCACCGGTCCGTGGTGCCCCTCGGTGCGAGGCTCGCTACCGCGGTGGCACTTGCCGGGTCCGTCTTGCTGCCCTTTAAGGCGGCGCCCGCTCAGACGGCCGAAGACGGGTATCGCCCCAAGCTGTGCGTCGGACTTTACGCGTGGGTTCAGGACCGCGGCAAGAAGGGGACGAACCTTTGGGACGATCTCGACGCCGTGTTCGGTGAAGTCCGTGCGGCGGGCTTCAACGCCGTCGAAGGGTTCCTCGGTGATTTCTTCGGCGATGACGCGCGGGCCGAACGGACGCGTCAACTTGCGGCCAAACATCAAATCACGTTGGCGGGGCTGTACCACGGCGGGAAATTTTACGAGGAAGAGGCCGGCAAGAAGGCTATTGCCTCCATTCTCGAAATGGCCGGACGTGCCAAGGCATCGCCCAACCCTTTCATCGACGTGAATCCGGATCCGTTGCCGGGGGGGGCGAAGAAGTCCGACGAGCAACTCGCCATCCAGGTTCGGTTGCTGAACGAATTGGGCAAGCAACTGGCGGAAATGGGCATGCAGCTCGTCATTCACCAGCACGCGCCGGAGATTCACCACAACGCCCGTGAACATCGCTACAACGTCCAACACGTCGACCCTGCCTTCGTCGGGTTTTGCATCGATCCGGACTGGTTCAAGCGCGGCGGATGTGATCCCGTGGAGCTGACCAAGGCGACCGGCCGCAAGATCAAGGCGGTTCACCTTCGCAACGGCAAGGATGGCGTCTGGCTGGAAACCCTCGGGCCGGGTGACGTGGACTACGAGGCCATCGCGAAATACCTGCGAGAGATCAAGTTCACCGGATGGCTTTCGCTCGAACTGGCCGTGGAGCCGCGCACCAAGGTCACGCGCGGCATCGTGGAGAATCACCGCCTCGGGCGCGAGTATCTCGAGTCGGTTTTTCTCGGCAAGTAGCGATTCCGTGAGGTCTGTCACCTGGAGGTTGGCTGTCCGGGCGGGCGAAGCAGGACCACGGCCAGCCGGCGATCCGTGCGGTACGGATCGCCGCCGCCGTTGCGGCCTTCCGACTGCGGCTGAAAGCCGTCGAGCCACTCCATACCGGCAAGGAAGCCGGTTTCCCGCAGATCCCGTACGAGCTTATCCCGTTCGGCGTCAACATCCGCTGCGACGTGGTGCGTGATCTGCCCCGTCGTTCTGCTGACTTCCACCGACGTGTCATACGTTGCGGATCCGATCCAGAGCGGCTGTCCCAGGTCATCCTTGACGGCCGACTGCCAGAAGCGGACGTGATGTCGCCGTCGCGGATCATGTCCCACCGGTTGCTCGAAGGCCTTGTCCTCCTTGCGCCCCCACACGTAGAGGTTGCTGACCGGCGCATGAGGGTAGGGACGGCGCAGGACGACTCCCTCGGCCATTCGCACGGCGCTCTCCGGCGTGATCGGATCGGCCGAATACCACCCCGCAGCCAACATGGCCTTTGTGAGTTCAACGTCGGTGCCGATGATGGCGACGTTCAGAGGATCGCCCTGAATGCCGCTATGCGTGTAGGCGTGACGCGGCACATCCTGGAGTGCGGGATGGAGCGACCGCGTGTGCCACCGCCACCAGCCCGGCATCGCGACGTACGCGAACAGCAGATAGACGAGGACCGCCAGTGCGACGGCCCTGAAGCTGTATCGGATCCTTGAACGGTGGCGACTCCTTCCGTTCGATTGGGCCGTTCTGTGGCGGACATCGCTCATCAGCCATCCCGCGCCGGCCGGCGGGCCGATGACCTGCCGGCGCCCAACCCTAATCAGGCAGTCGGATCTTGCTCAATTCCTTAGGCAAATCCTTGCTCGCATCAAAGGCTCGCATGCGGAAGCGATAGGAGTGCGCCGCCGGTTTGATGCGGTATTCCTCATGCGGCAGAGCGCCCCAACTGTCGTCACCGCCGACACCCATCTGTTTCAGGTCGAGGTTGATCGTCACGAAGTCTTGATGCGGGATCTGGTAGGGGTGCTTCATGCCCTCCAGGTCTTCGGTCTTGTACGGTAAGGCATTGACGCTCAACCGTGGCATGCCGACCGCCAGCAGGCCTACTCCCTTTCCGCCCGTCAGCGCCATCCAACGGACGTCGACCTTATTGCCCGATTCGCCGGGTTCCGAATAGTCCGCGAAGAACTGGTCGTCGACCTTTCCCGAATACAGTCCGACGCGGGCATCGTCGCGGTCACAATACGTTTCGTGCGGACCTCGGCCGAACCAACTCACCGTATCCAAGCCGGCCGCCGGTGCCGAGGCCATCTGCATCCCGAACCTCGGCAATTCCGGCAGGTTCTTCGGGCCGGGCGCGAATCTGCCTTCGACCACGACATCGCCTGATCCAAAGAAACGGTACGTCATCTGGTAGGTGGACTCCACCGCCGGCAGGTCCGCGGCCACGTTGACCTCAACCTCCTGGGCGGACACCTCTCTCACGCCCGCATCCTTGAGCTTCCACTCTCTACCCGCGTGACGCCAGATGCCCAGACGCCTGGGCATATCGTTGCCTCGGTCGTTGTCGATGGGGGCCCGCCAGAAGTGTGGCCGCAACGGGGCGCCGATCAATTCCGTTCCCTTGTACTGCCAGGAGGTCAGCAACCCCGACGTCATATCCAGCGTCCACACGGTCTCGCCGGCGGTGATCGTCGTTTGGTCACCCTTCCGTTCCAGCCTGACCGGGGGCATCTCGGCTGTCGCCCGCACTTTTGCAGGGACCTCGATCGGCAGCTTGAACTGTTCCCACGCCTGCTCGAAGCCCTGCTTGGCCCATGGCGTGTCTTGCTTCAATCGGAACGATAGGTCCAGGAAATACTCCACGCCGGGTTCGGGTGAAATGGCCTTGAAGGGCACTTGAATCACCTTGCTTTCGCGAGGGGCCAACTTCAGATCGTCGAGTCGGCCCTCCTGGATGACTCTGTCGTCGGCCATGATCCGCCATAGGCAGATCAGCAGATCCTCCAGGTGGGTGAAGTCGTGCCAGTTCTTGATCTCGATCTTTCCTTGTGCCGGATCGACCGGTTTGGCGTGCACGTACTGATAGCACTTTTTCACCTGGTACAGCCCCGGATGGGGAGCGCGATCCGGACTCACCAGGCCGTTGCAGCAGAAGTTGTCGTCGCTGGGCGTGCCCGGAGGTCCGAAACAGCCCCCGTAAGCCCAGAAGTAACCTCTTTCTGCTCCGGGTCCTGTCCATGAGCCGGACGGCTTGGAATCCCTGATGTCCGCATGGAGGACCAACGCGTCTTTCTCCTGCTTGTCCGGGTTCGAGATTTCCTTTTCATTCAGCGCGCGACCGTAAATGCGTACGTCGCGAATGAGTGCATTGGAGAACCGCGTGGGATGCTCAGGGTCAATTCCGATCCCGAGCGGGAAGCGATTCGTAGCGATCTTGCCGTCGAATGCCTTGGCCTCTCCCTTCTTGCCGTCGATGTAGACGCGGACCTCGCGGCCGTCGAATACCCCCGTCAGCCGGTGCCATTGGCCGTACCACTCCTTCGGCAACGACGCCGCGGCGGTGATCCTCTCGCCCGATGCTCGCGATCGGACAAAGAATTCCACCTTCTGGCCCGCCTGCTTGATTCCGTACTGGCTGTCTCCCTTGGCCACATAGGGAGCGGCGTAGGACGGCTTCAATGGTTTGACGCACACCTCGACGGTCAACGGCCCGGTCACGTCGAAACGAGGGTCGGGCGGAAACAGGGCGTAGCCACGCGTCATCTCACCGTCTGCCAGTTCGCCGTGGAACAACCCTTCCATGCCGTTGGGTCCGTGGTCCTTGATGACGTATCGCGGGGGCAAGGGCTTGCGGAGACCCTGATCCACCCAGTCCCAGACGAACGCGCCCTGGAGGTGCTTCTTGGAATAGATGAGCTCCCAGTACTTCCACATGTTGCCCGACGAGTTGCCCATTGCGTGGGCGTACTCGCACAGGATGTACGGTCGCGTTTGCGGCTTGCTCGCGTATTCCGCCAACTGGTGCGGCCGCGCGTACATCGGGCAGACAATGTCTGTCGCCGGGTCCAGTTCCGCCCGTTCATAGTGGACAGGCCGGCTCGGATCGCGCTCCTTGATCCACTTCGACGTCGCCTGAAAATTCGGTCCGAAGCCGGCCTCGTTGCCCAGCGACCAGATGATGACCGACGGATGGTTTTTGTCCCGCTCGACCATGCGGATCGTACGATCCATGTGAGCGGCGAGCCATTCCGGCTTCTTCGCCAGCGATGCCGGCCCATAGCCCATGCCGTGCGATTCAATGTTGGCCTCGTCGATCAGATAGATGCCGTAGCGATCGCACAGGTCGTACCAGATGGGCTGGTTGGGGTAATGGCACGTGCGGACCGCATTAAGATTGTGCTGCTTCATGAGCAGGATGTCCTTGATCATGGAATCGACGGTGATCGCCTGGCCACGATCCGGCTCGTGCTCGTGACGGTTGGTGCCCTTGAGCAGGACCGCGCGGCCATTGACCAGCAGCTCTCCGTCCTTGATTCGGACGGTACGAAACCCGACATTGCAGGGTATGACTTCGGTCACCTTGCCATTTCCGTCCTGGAGCGTCAGGAGGAGCCTGTAGAGGACGGGATGCTCGGCGGACCACTTGGCCGGGTCTTCCACCTTCGCCGTGAAATCCAAAGCCGTTTCCTTGCCGGCTTCGACGGTTACCGACTGCGACAACGGTGCAAAGACCGCTTTACCCGCAGCGTTCTCGAGCGAGAGTGCCAGCGTCACGGACGAGGACTCGCCTCCCCAATTGCGGACCCATGCCCTTACGCGTAGCTCCGCATCGCGGTACTGATCGTCCAGATCCGTGCTGACCTGAAAATCGCGAATGTGTGTGTTCGGCGCGGCGAACAGTGAAACGTCACGGAAGATTCCGCTGATTTTCCAGAAGTCTTGATCCTCAAGGTAAGAGCCGTCCGACCAGCGATAGACCTCGACGGCCAGTGAGTTTTCACCGTCCTTGACATGCGGCGTAATGTTGAAGTCGGCCGTCGTGCGGCTGTCTTTGCCCATCCCAACCTTCTGACCGTTGACCCACACGTAATAGGCCGATGCGACGCCCTCAAACCGCAGGAAAACCTGCCGGCCCTTCCAGGCCTCCGGGAGGATGAACCTTGTGCGGTACGAGCCCACGGGGTTGTCGTCCGCGGGGACAAACGGAGGTTTGGCGGGGAATGGATAGGGAACATTCGTGTAGATCGGTACGCCGTAACCCTGGGTCTCCATGTTGGCCGGTACCGGAATGGTCTTCCACCCCCTGTCGTCGAAGTCGGAGCGGAAAAAATCCGTCGGCCGATCCGAAGGCTTCGGGACCCAATGGAACTTCCACTGACCGTTGAGCGAGAGGAAGTAGGGCGATCCCGCGGGTTCTCCCTGTCGGGCCGAGGCCTCATCGGCGTAGATGATCCTCACGGCCGTCGGGGCTTCCTTATTGATGCTGGTGATTTGGGGGTTCTCCCAATCAGGCCGCGGCTCAGCCGCCATGGTCGAGTCGGCCAGCTTGGATGCGATGCTCAGGAGAATGATTCCGGTTTGTAATCGATGCAAGTCGGTCATGGACGTTCCTCTTCGACGGAGTTGTACGTTTGCGTTGGCCGGCAAGGCCGGCGCCCGATTCGCATCAAGGTACCTGAGTCCCTCGGAACTGAAAAGGGCCAGCAGCCTTACGTGGAGCCCCACCATACCAAGGCATTCCGAAACGTCTTTCCGCTTGACACGCACCGGCGACTAATTATCATATAATATGCTATATTCCAGCGGGCGGATTGAGGGGCCCGGACGGTGGTGCCGGTCTTTGCAAGACCGTGGAAAGTCGTCCTATCCCCGTGGGGTCGCAATCGATACTATCACCGGCCTGAGGTGATGTGTTTTGTTTGGGTCCAAGGACACGCGAGGAAACGCCAGCCATGATCAAGGTCGCCATTACCGACTACACATTCGACACGCTCGACATCGAGAGGGGCATTCTCGAACCGCTCGGCTGTAAGGTTGTGGGTCGTCGGTGCAAGACGCCGGCGGAGCTGATCGAGCTGACTTCGGATGCGGATCACGTCATCACGCAGTTTGCCCCGGTGAATGCCGAGGTCGTCAAGGCGATGACCAAGGCCCGGGTGATTGTTCGCTACGGCATCGGCGTCGACAACGTCGACCTCGAGGCGGCTCGGGAAAAGGGAATTCCGGTCTGCAACGTGCCGGATTACTGTATCGACGAAGTGGCGGATCACACCCTGGCGTTCATCCTGGCATCCACGCGGGGTATTGTTCCGAACGATGCCACCATCCGCAAGGGAAAGTGGGGGCTGGCGGTCGCATTGCCCGCCATGAAGACACTGCGCGATCTGACCGTCGGCGTCATCGGGTTCGGGCGGATCGGTCGTGAGGTTGTCCGACGGCTCGTCGCGTTCAAGTGTTGCGTGCTGGTTCGCGATCCGGTGGTGTCGGCTTCGGAGATCCAACGGGAGGGCGGAAAGCCGGCCGAACTGGACCGCCTTCTTGCCGAAAGCGACGTCATCACGCTTCACTGCCCTTCGGTCCCCGAAGCGCGCGGCATCATCAACCGGCAGACCATCGCGAAGATGAAGCGGGGGGCGATACTTGTCAACGTGGGACGGGGCACGCTCGCCGATTCCGCCGCGATTGTCGAGGCGCTGGAATCGGGCCATCTGGGCGGCGTGGCCGTCGACGTCTGGGACCCGGAGCCGATTCCGGCGAACAGCCCGTTGCTCACGAGGGACAACGTGGTCGTCAGCGCTCACATTGCATCGGCCAGTGCGAAGGCCGTTCAGAAACTTCGCGAGTCGGCGGCGAACATCGCTGCCTGCTCGGTCAGGGGTGAGCCGCTGCCGAACATCGTCAATGGCGTGACGCCCCGCGCCGGTCGGAAAGAATAGAGGAGTCCCCTGTTTCGATGCGGCTCACAGATTGCTCTGTCAAGAAGGACTTGGACAACGAAGGTGGGGCGGCGATGACCGGACGAGTATCCGTTGGGAATCTCCGAGCCTTTTGCATCGAGGCCTTCTGCAGGGTCGGCATGCGAGAAGCCGACGCGCGGACGGCCGCCGACGTTCTGGTGACGACCGACGTCCTGGGCGTGTTCACGCACGGCACGCGCAACCTGCCGAAGTATCTCCGGCGACTGCGTGCGGGGGGGCTGGACCCCAAGGCGATGCCGGAGATCGTTCGCGAAGGACCTGCATGGGCTATCGTCGACGGCCATGCGGCCATGGCGATGGTCACCGCGTGCAAGGCGATGGAGACCGCGATCGCCAAGGCTCGGACGAGCGGTCTGGCTTACGTGGGTGCGCGAAACAGCGGCCACTTCGGTGCGGCGGGCTACTACGCGCTGATGGCGGCCCGCAACGGGATGATCGGGCTGTCGATGAGCAACGACGTCCCCAGCATGACCGCACCCGGCGCGCGCGGGCACGTCTTGGGCACCAATCCGCTGGCCGTGGCGATCCCGGCGGGCAAGGAGCATCCGATCCTGCTCGACATTGCCATGAGCACCGTGGCGGGCAGCAAGGTCTACGCCGCGGTGAGTCAGGGCAAGCCGATCCCCAACACGTGGATCGTTGACGCCGATGGAATACCGACAACCGACGGGTCCGCCTATCCGCACAAGGGTTCCATGCTTCCGATGGCCGGCCACAAGGGCTACGGCCTCGCCTTGCTGGTCGAAGTGCTGTCGTCGCTTCTTAGCGGGGCACGATGCCGATTCGAGGTCGGCAGCTGGATCTTCGACGACCCATCGGTACCAACCGGGCATGGCCACGCCTTCCTCGCTTTTGACATCGGCGCCATCGCGGGACCGGACCTGTTCAAGGATCGGGCCGACCGGATGATCCGAGAGATTCGCGAAGCGCCCAAGGCCAAAGGCTCGGATCGCATCTTCCTGCCCGGCGAGATGGAGTTCGAAAAGATGCAGGACGCCACGGCGAATGGGATTCCGCTTCCACAGGAAGTCGTGGACGGCCTGGTGGCCGTGGCGGATGAACTGGGGTTGAACAAGGCGCTCGTGAGCGGTTGATTGCGACGTCGCAAGGGTGATGGGACCTCTTTCCGAACGAAGCCGGAGCCCCCGGATTCGACACGTGGTTGTGGGGGTGACGACATGACTCCGAAAAAGAAAGCAGTCTTCTTCGGCGAGCTGTTGATGCGGTTGGGCACGAAGCAGTACGAACGGTTCGTCCAGGCCGACGAGTTTGACGTGGGATTCACCGGCGCCGAAGCCAACGCCGCGGTTGTGCTCGCGAACTTCGGAATGGAGGCGTATCTCGTCTCGAGCGTACCGGATCACGAGATCGGCCAGGCGTGCGTCAACCACATGCGCCGATTCGGCCTGAATACCGACTTCATCCAGCGAGCGGGAAAACGGCTGGGCATCTTCTACCTGGAAACCGGTGCGTCGCAGCGGCCGTCGAAGGTCATTTACGACCGCGCGGGCAGCTCCATTACGGAACTGAAGGTGGGCGATCTGGACTGGGATGCGATCTTGGCGGGCAAGGACTGGTTCCACTTTTGCGGAACGGCTCCCGCGCTGGCCGACACCGTGGCCGAGGTGGTTCAAGACGCCTGCCAACGGGCCAAGAAGGCCGGGCTGACAGTGAGCTGCGATCTGAACTACCGCCGGATGCTCTGGCCGCCCGACAAGGCCGGACGTGTCATGACGCGGCTGATGGAGTGGGTCGATGTGCTCATCGCCAACGAGGAGCACAGCCGGGAGATCTTGGGTGTCGAGCCCAAGGCGGTCGCGTCCGGTGCCGACCGCGACGAGGATGTGGCGCATCAGCTCTGTGCCCGCTTTGGCCTGAAATACGCGGCCATCACGTCTCGGACGGGGCAGTCATCGTCCGACACGGCTTGGTCGGCGGTTTTGTGTGGGGCGGGGGCGTGCCACCGGAGCAAGGAATACCGGATCCATGTGGTGGATCGCGTCGGTGCGGGCGATGCCTTCTCCGGCGGGCTGATCTATGGGCTTCTATCGGGCATGACGCCGCAAGAGACAGTTGAGCTGGCCGTTGCCGTGTCCTGCCTTAAGCATACGGTTCATGGCGATTTCAACCACGTGTCACTCGACGAGGTTCGCGCGCTCCTGGCGGGTCAAGGCCTCGGAAGGGTGCAGCGATAGCTACCGGAGAGTGCGGGGCCCCAGGATCGGGCGGGTGTACCGGTGGGCCCCGGATTTGTGCCCTCCAAGAAAGGGGATCATTGATGAGTAGTCACCCGACGATCATCGACCGGATGTGCGACATCCGCGTCGTCCCGGTCTTTAGAACCGACCGGACGGACAAGCTGATCCCGGCCTCCAAGGCGTACTGTGAAGGCGGCATGAAGGTCGTCGAGTATACGATGACCATGCCGGACGCCCTGAAGTGGATCGAGAAGGCCAGGGCCGAGCTTCCTGCCGACGCGAGGCTCGGCGCGGGGACGGTTCTCGATCCGGAAACGGCTCGCCTGGCGATCCTGGCCGGCGCCCAGTTCATCGTCTCACCCGGTCTGGCGCCGAAGGTCATCGAGACGTGCCATCGATACGGCATCCCGGTGGTACCCGGTGCGATGACTCCCTCCGAGATCATGCAGGCGCTGGATTTCGGCGTCGACCTGATCAAGGTCTTTCCGGCCAATATCGGATTACCCTACTTCGGCGACTTGGTCGCGCCGTTTCCGCAGGTTCGGTTCATCGCCGCGGGCGGTCCGATTCCGTCGGATCTGGCGAAACAGTATTTCGCGGCCGGCGCGAGTGCGGTGACGGTCGCGGGTCAGGGGCTCGACAAAGAGGCCTTTGAGGCCGGCGATTTCCGCGCGTTGACGGGCACGGTGAAACGGTACTTGTCGGCACTCTGCGTATAGGCCGGCGCCGTGGCGAATGGAGCCTATCATGGCCAAGAAGACGAAAACGGCAGGAAAGGCTGACTTCCTGAAGCTACCGCTCCACGAGATGGAATCGATCGTAGCGCGTTTCGAACAGCGCCTCCACGAGGCCCAGAAGAAGGCCCCGCCCAGCAAGGAATGGGTGAGAAAGGCCCTTCGACGGCAGGGCGCCGCCCGCTGCCCCATTCGGATCAAGCGCCACTCGTTGGACGTGGTCATCAAGTACGGCGACACCTTTGCCGACCTGTTCTGCGAGTTTCCGGACGACGTGGTTTGCGTCGCGCCTTATGACATCACGATGGGCTACCAGCCGCCCGACAAGCCGAACCGCATCAATCCGGTGAAGGCGCTGATGACGGAGGCCCAATGGACCGACGAATGGGGCACGACATGGGGCCATGCGTACGGCGGCGTAGGCGCCACGCCGGTGGATCACCCGCTCAAAGACTGGTCGCAACTCGACGACTATCTGGCCCAATGCGTGCCCGATCCCAACGCCCCCGGCCGCCTCGACGAGGCCAAACGTATCATCGACATGCATCGTGACTCCAAGTATTGCGTGGGCCTGGTCCAATTGACTCTTTTCGAACGGATGCACGCGTTGCGGGGCATGGAACAGCTTTTCATGGATTTCTGCATGAACGAGGTCGAAGTGGATCGTCTGAGCGAGGTCCTTACGGAGTACATGATCCAACTTGTCCGTGCCTGGGCGAAACTCGGCGCCGATGCCCTCCTGTTCACCGACGATTGGGGGACGCAGAAGTCCCTGATGATCGGCGTCGATATGTGGAAAAGGTTCTTTGAGAGACCGTACCGACGGATCTTCGGCGAGGTTCACCGACACGGCATGGATGTGATCTTCCACAGTTGCGGTAACGTCACGGACATCGTCTCGCATCTCATCGACGTCGGCGTGGACGTGGTCGATCCCATCCAGCCGGGGGCGATGAACCCGAGCGAGATCGGGCATCGGTTCGGCGGCACGGTCGGTTTTTCGGGTGGGATTGACGACCAGCTTCTGGCGGTCTATACGCCTCGGCAATTGAAGGACGAGGTCCGCAAGACCATCGACACGCTCGGCAAGCCATACGGCAACGCGTACTTGGCCGGGCCGGCAAACATCTTGACGCCGGAGATTCCGCTGGAGAACCTTCGAGCGCTTTTCGAGGCGTGTCACGAGCAGTAGGGGTCGCACGCATCTCGCCCGCCGTGGCGATGACAACACGAGCGGGCGAAACGTTCGTACCCGGACAGGGCATGGCGCTTTTCAAGGAGATACGCAGAATGAGAATCATCCGCTATGTGGATACCGGAAACAAGGTGAAGCACGCCGCTGAACAGCCGGACGGGACGGCACGCGAGATCGACGGCGACATCTTCGGCGATTTCCAGGTGACCCGTCGTGCGGCGAACGTGAAGAAGCTGCTCGCCCCGGTCGAACCTGCCGCCTTCTTCTGCATCGGTCTGAATTACCGCCGCCACGCGGCGGAGGGCAACTCTCCGATTCCGGAGTGGCCGGTGCTGTTCATGAAGTCGCCGGGGGCCGTTCAGAACCCCGGCGATCCCGTCGAAATCCCGGCTCACCTGAAGAGCCACGAGGTGGACTACGAGTGTGAGCTGGCCGTCGTGATCGGCAAGCGATGCAAGAACGCCAAGAAGGCCGACGCTCTTGAGTACGTGCTTGGCTACACCTGCGCCAACGACGTGAGTGCCCGCGACTGGCAGGGCAAATGGGGCGGCGGACAGTGGTGCCGCGGAAAGACGTTCGACACGTTCGCTCCGCTCGGTCCTTGTCTGGTGACGCGAGAGGAAATCCCCAATCCCAATGCCCTGGGGATCAAGACGATTCTCAACGGCCGGGTGATGCAGGACTGGAACACCAACGACATGATCTTCGACGTACCGACGCTCATCGAGTTCCTCAGTGGCAGCACGACGTTGCTCCCGGGAACGGTGATCCTGACGGGGACGCCGCACGGTGTCGGCATTGCCCGCAAGCCGCCCGTCCTTCTGAAGCACGGCGACACGATTTCAGTCGATATCGAGAAGATCGGCACGCTCACCAATCCGGTGATCGACGAGCCGGTCCGGTGATCGGACCGGAACGGGTTCCGTCAACAGAATCCGGCCGATGGAGCATGTGATGTCAAAGATTCGATCTCGTGGGATCAAGCGAAAGGCGAAACGAACGATTCCGAAGGGTCCAAGGGGCGATCGACACGCCGGGAGGGGCCTCAGTCGCGATCAACTGCTCTCGCTTTACCGCACGATGCAGGTGATCCGGCAGGAGGAAGAAGCCCTGGCCAAATCGCATCAGCGAGGACTGATCCCCGGTGCCTGCCACCTGTATATCGGCGAGGAGGCGGTCGCCGCCGGTGTCTGCGCGCATCTGCGGACCGACGACGTCGTATTCAGCACGCACCGCGGGCATGGCCACGCCCTGGCCAAGGGGGTCCCGCCACGACAGATCATCGCGGAGGTCTTCGGCCGCGCGACCGGCTGTTCCCGAGGTCGGGGTGGAAGCATGCATCTCTTTGCCCCCGAGTTCGGTCTGATGGGAACCAGCGGGATCGTTGCGCCCAGCATTCTCCAAGCAACCGGTGCCGGCTACAGTTTCAAGCTGCTCAAGGTCGATCGGATCGCCGTTGTGTTCTTCGGCGATGGCGCGGCGAACAACGGCGCCTTTCATGAAGGGCTGAACATGGGCAGCATCTGGAAGCTGCCGGTGGTCTACGTTTGTGAGAACAATCAGTTCGCCACGGAGGTCCCGTTCCATTACGCCACCGCCGGCGGGAGTATCGCCGCCAGGGCGGCCGGCTACGGGATGCCCGGCGTTCAGGTCGACGGCAACGACGTGTTGGCGGTCCACGAAGCGGCGGGCCGGGCCGTTCAACGGGCTCGGACAGGCGGCGGTCCGACGCTCATTGAGTGCCTGACCTATCGTCTGCGGCCGCACTGCGAGGGAATGCAGGACTTCGGTTATCGAACGCGAGAGGAGGTCGAACAATGGAAAGGCCGCTGCCCCATCGTCCACCTGCGCAAGCTTCTCATTTCGAAACGCACCGCAACCGAAGCGGAACTGAACGAGATTGATGCGGAGGTGAAGGCACTGATTGCCGACGCCGTGCGGTTCGCCGAGCAGAGCCCCTTGCCCGACCCCGCGACGGCCTCGCTCTTTGTCTATTCCGAGGAGGTGGCCCGTGCGTGAAATCACGTACATGCAGGCGACGCTCGAGGCCCTCTCTGAGGAGATGGCGAGGAACCCCCGGATCTTCGTCTTGGGCGAAGGCATCGGCAAGCGAGGCGGTAACTTCAATACGACACAGGGGTTATACGATCTCTACGGCCCTGAGCGATTGTGCGATACGCCCATCTGCGAGCGAGGATTCGTCGGGTTGGCGGCGGGAGCGGCCATGACCGGCACGCGCCCCGTCGTCGACTTCATGTTCGCCGACTTCGTCCTCGACGGCGCCGCGGAGATCATCAACCAGATCGCGAAGATGCAATACATGAGTAGCGGCCGATTGAAGATGCCCGTGCTGCTTCGCGGTTGCATTGGAATCGGGCATTCGGCCGCGACCCATCATTCGGGCAGTTACTACGCGATGTACGGCCACTTCCCCGGGCTGCGCGTCGTCGTGCCCACGACTCCCTACGACGCCAAGGGACTGCTTAAGCGAGCGCTCACCTGCGACGACCCGGTCATGTTCCTGGAACACCGTTCCGTGTTGACACTCAAGGGACCGGTGCCGGAAGAGGAGTATCAGGTCGAGTTCGGAAAGGCCTCGGTCGTTCGCGAGGGCGCCGACATTACGGTCGTTGGGATCGCCTTCATGGTGCAACAGACGCTGAAGGCCTGCGAGAAGCTCGCAACCGAAGGCATCGCGGTTGAGGTCATCGATCCGCGGACGGTGGCCCCGCTCGACGTCGACACGATCCTGGAGTCGGTGCACAAGACGGGTCGCCTGTTGATTGTCGATGAGAGCTTTGCACCTTACGGTTTCGGGGCTGAGGTCGCCGCCCAAGTGGCCGATCGAGGGCTGGACGATCTGGACGCGCCCGTCCGCAGACTGAATGGCCTGCATACCCCCACGCCTTACAGCCCGACGCTGGAGGCGACAGTGGTGCCGAATCCGGATAGCATCGCGCAGGCGATTCGGGACCTGATGGAGGAGTAGGAGGCACGCAACACCGGCTCGGAGTCCGGGCTTTGGGAATGACGTCTTGCCGGGCGTCCGCCATGGATTCCTTGTCGGTTGTCTTTCGAGGCCTTGATACGGAGCGACTGCAGCCGCTCACACACGATACGAGGAACGTTGCAATGGCATCCGCGATTACCGTCCCGCGCCTGGGCTGGGAGATGGAAGAGGCGGTCTTTGTCGAATGGCTCAAAAAGGATGGCGAACCCGTCAAGGAGGGCGAACCGCTCTTCGTCCTCGAGGGCGACAAGGCCGTCCAAGAGGTTGAGGCGATCGACGCCGGCATCCTGCGAATCCCCCCGGACGCTCCGAAGCAAGGCGACACGGTAAAGGTGGGCGCTCTCCTGGGCTACATCGTGGAACAGGGCGAGATGGCTCCCTTTGAGATTGATGGAGCAATTCACGCTCCGGCCCAGCCGGCGTCCCCGGCGGCATCCGCCGAAGCGGTTGTCGTCGCCCCAATTGCCGCCGGCAAATGCTCGGCGCTGTCACACGGCGGAAAGAAGACCTCGTGCGTGCGCCCCACATCCGGCATGCAAGGTCCAAGGGTCAGTCCCCGCGCGGCCCGTGTTGCCGCCGAACTCGGCATCGACTGGTCGCAGATCAGGGGCACCGGCAAGACGGGTCGCATTCGTGAGCAAGATGTCCGTGCGGCCGCCGCCCAGCGATCCGTCGGCGCCCCGGTCCGAGAGCCGGCGAACGCGGTCGGCGGGCAAAGACCGACCCCCGAGACCGTCGCGTCCGGTCGGGTCATTCCAGCCGGCCCGATCCGGAAGCGCATCGCCGATCGGATGGCCACCAGTGCCCATACGACCGCGCCCGTTACACTGACAACGACAGCCGATGTGACAAGCCTTGTTGCCTTGCGCTCGCGCCTGAAGTCGGAGGCCCAGGCGCGGAACGAGGCCGTTCCGGGCTTGACGGACATCATTACGAAGCTGACGGCCGCCGTGCTCCGCGATCATCCCCTGCTCTATTCCCGTTGGGGTGAAGACAAGATCATCCGGCCGGACACGATCGACATCGGGATCGCCGTGGATACCGAGGCGGGCCTACTCGTGCCCGTGCTCCGCGATGTGCCCTCGTTAAGTCTGCGCCGGCTCACGGCGCGATCGCGCGATCTGATCGAGCGCGCACGGGCGCGGCGGCTGACCCCTGACGAAATGCAGGGCGGAACGTTTACCGTCACCAATCTCGGCCTCTTCGGCGTTGAGGCCTTCACGCCCATCATCAATCTGCCCGAGTGCGCCGTGCTCGGCATAGGGCGGATCGTGCGTCGGCCCGCTCTCGTCGGCGATCGGATCGAACCACGCGAGGTGATGACGTTGAGCCTGACGTTTGATCACCGTGTGGTCGACGGCGCGCCGGCCGCCCGATTCCTGGATGCGGTCCGTCAGGCGATTGAGCAGCCCGATCCGCTTCGCCTGGATGCGGGCTCGGTGGGTTCTTCCCCGTCGGCGGCAACCGCGGAGCCGGTCTCCGCCGGAAAGCCGATTCCCGCATCCCTGCGCTCGCGCGAGGTGGTTATCATCGGTGCGGGTCCCGGCGGCTACGTCGCCGCGCTGAGGCTCGCGGCGATGGGCGGCAAGGCAACGCTCATCGAGAGGAGCTGTGTGGGCGGTGTTTGCCTGAACACGGGATGCATCCCGACCAAGGCGTTGCTGCATCTCTCGAAGCTCTATTCCGAGTTAGCCTCCGCCGGGCCGATGGGCATCGAGGTGGGACAAGTCCGCCTCGACTTCGCCAAGGTGATCGCGCACAAGGACAAAGTGGTCGCGGGCCTGACCAAGGGCCTGAACACGCTGCTCAAGTCTCGGGGCGTGAAGGTGATCTCGGGAACCGCCCGTCTGGTTGACGCCCAAACGGTGGGTGTTGACTCGCCGGAAGGCGCCCTGCGAATCCAGGCCCCCAACGTTATCCTGGCTACCGGTACCGTGCCGGCGGTCCTACCCGGGCTCGAACCCGACGGCCGCTGCGTCTTGAACACCGACCAGGTCCTGTCGATGAAGACACTGCCCGAGTCGGTCCTGATCATCGGCGCGGGCCCGATCGGCGTGGAGTTCGCGACGATGCTGGCCGAGTTCGGCAGTCGCGTGACGCTCGTCGAGGCATTGGATCGCATCCTGCCTACGGTCGATGCCGAGGCCGCGAAAGAAGTGACCAAGTCACTGAAGAAACGCAAGGTGACGATCCATTGTGCTACAAAAGTCGACGCCGTCGAACGTCGTGACGACCGCGCCGTGAGCCGATTGAGCAATGGTCATACGGTCGAGACGAACGTGGTCATTGTGGCGATTGGTCGCCGAACGCAGATCGAGGGGCTGGGACTCGATGAGGCGGGCGTCCGGCACGACGGTCGGATCGTTCACATCGACGAGCATTGCATGACGAACGTACCCGGCATCCATGCCATCGGCGACATTACCGGCAAAGGCCCCTACGCGCACGTGGCCTATCGGCAGGCGATGGTTGCCGCCGGCTACATCATGGGTTCGCCGACGACGGAGGACTACCGCGTGGTACCGGCCGTTGTCTTCTCGCACCCGGAGGCGGCAGAAGTTGGCCTGAGCGAGGATGAGGCCAAGGCGGTTGGCATCCAGGTTCAGACAGGGCGTTTCCGTTACCAGGCGAGCGGCGCCGCCCAGGCGTTCGGCGAGCCGGAAGGATTCTGCAAGCTGGTGGCCGAGGCGGGAACGGGTCGGGTTCTAGGGGCCACGATGGTTGGCTTCCGCGCGGCCGAGGTGATCCACGAGGTTGCCGTCGCGATCAAGGCCGGAATGAACATCCATCAGATCGCCGATACGATCCACGCGCACCCGTCATTGGCCGAGCCCGTTGCCGAGGCGGCCGATGCGTTATTGGGGATACCTCTGCACGCGCCCCGCAATACAGTGTGAGCCGGTCCAGTGTCTGGATCGACTCACATGCTGCGGTGACAGGAACTGAAGAAGGTTGGACCCCGGGCGGTGCAACCGGATGGGCAAGCCTGTTGCCGCCCGGGGGTGTTGGACGCATCAGAACTCGTCCAGGTCTTTGGTTGTTGTGTCTCCGTGAGATGTGGCGCCGGCCGGCGAGGGTTCGACCTTCGTGGAGGAATCGGTTGCGGTGATCCGTTCGAGCGCCTTTCTTGCCTGAATCTTAGATGACGAGCGAGGGCGACGACTGCCGGGGTCCGTTGTCTTGTTTGCCGCCGTACTTCCGACCAAGGCCACCAACTCGTTGACCATCGCTCGGACATTCTCGGCCTGCGCCGACAGTTCCTCCGACGCACTGGCCGATTCCTCGGCGTTGGCCGCCGTAGCCTGTGTGACCTTGTCCATCTGGGCGACGGCGGTGTTGACCTGATCGACGCCCTGGGCCTGTTCGGCCGACGCGTGCGTGATCTGAGCCACAAGGTCGGCGACCTTGCTGGCCGCACTTTCAATCTTGGTGAAACTCTCCGCGGTGGTCTGGTTCAACTCGACCCCGCGCGTTACCCGGCTGACTGTCTGCTCGATCAGATCACCCGTCTCGCGGGCCGCCTGAGCGGCACGCTGAGCCAGGTTGCGAACCTCGTCGGCGACCACGGCGAAACCCTTGCCGTGCTCGCCGGCCCGGGCCGCCTCGACGGCGGCGTTGAGGGCCAGCAGGTTCGTCTGGAACGCAATCTCCTCGATCACCTTGATGATCTTGCTGATCTTGTCGGAGGCCTCCGAGATCTGCTGCATGGCGTTGGTGGCTTCCTTCATTGCCGCATCACCTTCTCCGATCACGGCCTTGGCCTCGAGCATGAACTCATTCGCTTGCTTGCTGTTGTCGGCGTTTTGGCGCGCCATGCTGGCCATCTCTTCCAGCGCGCTCGACGTCTCTTCAAGCGATGACGCCTGTTCCGAGGACCCCTCGGCAAGCTGCTGGCTGGCCTTGGACACCTGCCCCGCCGCCTCATGGACCTGCTCGGCGCCCTCGTTCAATCCCGTGATGATCCGATGGATCGGCTTGGTGATTCCTCGAGTGATCAAGACAGCCAGGAGAATGCCGACGACCAACGCCGTCACGAGTCCCACAACCATGATCGTGGATGCCAGCGAGAGCGCTGAGGCCGCCTCCGTGGAACGATCCGTGGCCGCGGCAATGCCCTGAGTCGTCACCGCACCCGTCGCCTCCTTGACCTTGATGGCGTACGGCACGCGCTTGGCAGCCAGCTCTTCGGCGTCCGCCATCAACGATGTGATTCGCTTCATCGTGTCCCGATAGGATACGACGATGTCGCTGATCTCACCCACGAGCTTTCCGGTGTCCGCATCGTTGGTCATGCCCTTCAGATCCTGGAATCGCTTCATGATCGGTTCGAACTGCTTGTCGGCTTCGGCCATCAGCTTCGAATCCCGCTTGGCTTGTGCCTTCCAGTAAGCGACCCGGACGCCGTTCATGGTGTTGATGATCTCGTTGGCGACGGCGATCTGTTGAAGACGTGCGTTGAGCTTGTCCGCTTTCGATCCCTCGGCGATTTCCTTCTTAAGTGCGTCTTGTTGGGCGTTCAGGAAGTCGCCGTATCGCTTCAGGTATTGGACGGCGATCTCATCGAGTTTCTTACGGTCGGCAGCCGCCCCTTCATATTTCTTGACAGTCTGATTCAGGAGCCCCTCGTACTCGGCCACCTGACTCTCAAGCGTGGCCGCCGTGTCCTTGAGTCCGGTCAGATGACGTGCCTTGTCGGCAAGGGTCTTGACATCCTGAAGCCGCTCCCTTACGTCGGTGAACCCCTTTCTCGTCGTTTCCAGAAAGCTGGGCAGTTCGGTGTAGTTATAGGCCCTTGCCTCGAAGATCGTGTTGAGCCAGGCCCGCTCCACGTCGGTTATCGCGGAGACCTCCGGGACGTACTCCTGCGCCAGGATCGTGGATTGTCTCCCGACGGTAGTCATCTTCCAGACGGCAATGCCGCCGATGACGACCGTGATCAGGATCATTGCCGTGAAGCCGGCGCCGATCTTCCGACCCAATGTCATGTTCTTGAACATTTTTGTGTCTCCTCGATACGTGGTGCTTGACCGTCCCGGACAGACTCGGGCGACGGTCAAGCAGGCCCATGGTCATATGCCCCGTCGAAGGGGCCACTTTCCGTACCATCGCGCGCGACGGTGCGATGTCGCCCTTCTGCTGCCGTGCGCGAGTGCCTCGACGTTCCAACGCTCGACACCATCCGTTCAGCCCTCGGCGGATTCGGACCTAAACGGATCCGGTGCAGAGCCGAACAAACTCGGTCCGTCCGTGACCCCTCGGCGCCGATCATGGACATGATGCGATCGGTGACAATGCCGAGTCGTGATCTCCTTCAATCCGGCCCCCGGAACGCCGACCCTTGAATCGTCTGGAAGCCTGCGGACATGAATAGGTAGTTTGCCCTATTGGATCAGATCGTCGGCGTGCCGGTGCCTGTTGCCAGAGCCCACTGCACGAGTTGGGGGACCGACTCCGCATTGGTCTTGGACATAATGTGAGCTCGGTGAATAGCCACGGTCTTCGGGCTGATCCCCAGTTTCGCGGCGATGGCCTTGCTGGGCTTGCCTTCCACAACAAGCGCCATGACCTGTCTCTCGCGTTCCGTCAGAGAACCCAGACGGTCTCGGAGGCGCCCCTGTTGGTCCTTGAGGGCTCTTGCCTTCGCGTCGCGGTCGAGCGCTTCGTGAATTCTTTCCAGCAGGATCTGGCTGCTGAAGGGCTTTTCGATGAAGTCGACGGCGCCGGCTCTCATGGCTCGGCTGGCCATCGACACCTTGCCGTAGGCGGTTATCACGACGATGGGCACGGTGATTCCCCTGGCCTGAAGCTCATCTTGAAGATCAAGACCGCTCATTCCGGGCATTCGAATGTCCAGCACGAGGCAGCCGGGTTGGGCGGGGTTATACGTGTCGAGGAACTCGCGCGCGGACGAATGCGTCTCCACGGCCAGACCATCGGAAGTGACCAGGCACTCCAATGACCGCCGAACCGCCGGGTCATCGTCAACGACATGGACTACGGGTTGCGACGGCACGCGGATCCTCCTCTTGCATCCATGGGCAGAGCGAAGCGAAACGTACATCCTCGGTCGGGATTGGGACTGGCCCAGATGCGACCGCCATGGGCGTTCACGATAGTCTTGCTGATGGACAAGCCCATGCCCATTCCGTCGGGCCGCGTTGTGAAGAACGGCTCGAAGAGCCGGTCGGCGATTGCGGGCGTCAGGCCGTGTCCTCGATCGACCACCTCGACTTCCGCCACATGCCCCGCGTCGACCGAGGTCCGCAGGATGAGTTCGCGGTCGGAGGGGGAGACGTCCGACATGGCCTCCATTCCGTTCCGCAAGAGGTTCAGAACGACCTGTTGGATTTGAACCCGGTCGGCCTTCACCATGGGGTTGTCGGCGCTGAGTTCCGTTCGAATGGGAACGGCTTTTCTCCTGGCCTCCGTCTCGGCGAGCGCAACGGCTTCTTGCACAACGTCATTCAGGTTTAGGCGTGCGAGTTCGGGTTTGCCCTTTCGGATGAAGTCTCTCAAACGGTAGATGATTCTCCCGGCCCGTTCCGCCTCCTTTGCGATGTCCGCCAGGGCTCTCAGAAGGGTGTCCTCGGTTATCCGACCGGATCGTATGTGTTTGGTGCAGGCTTCCGCATAGTTGACGATGGCGAACAACGGCTGATTGAGTTCGTGCGCGACTTCGGCCGCCATTTCACCCAACGTGCTGATGCGCGAGGAGTGAGCAAGTTCGGCCAGGCGTTGTCTGGCCTCTTCTTCAAGTCGCTTCTGCGTGGTGATGTCCGAGAACGAGCCCACACTCTGCCTCGTGCCCGGAATCATGTCGATGGTGAGGATCGTATTGCGGATACGGCGTCCCCGATCGATGAATCGACACTCGTACTGGCGCGGCGCGACCCCCGGTTTCACGCGGCGAAGATGATGGTAGGTGAGCATTCGGGGGATGTCGGTGTTGACAATGAAGTCCGTCCACCGCATCCGGCCTTCCACCTCTTGTTTGGAATAGCCGGAAAGCCGTTCGAACTCGGCGTTGGCCAGCCGGATCGTCGTGTCCTCGTCGATGATGATTGTGGCCGTGCCGGTGGTCTCAAAGACGGCTTGATACATCTGTTCGGTGCAGTCTGTCCTTCCTGCTCGATACATGGATCACTTACCTCGTCACCGGTGCCGATGACGCAGGAAAGGCGTTACGTCGTGCCGAAGGGACTGATGGAACCACTGGATCACTCCAGATTCGCTATCGGACGGCACGAGCCACGAATTGATCAAACGCGGCTACGTGAAAACACCGCCGACTGTGGGGCCTTCCCCTATTTCTGAAGTGCCATTTCAAAATCGTATGTGTCTATGCATCGTGAACGGGTGTATTCAGTAACCCCTCGCTCATGTGGAGTTCTATTCGGTGTAGACGCTCCGCAGGCGCGGCCGTCCGGCGCATGCCATGGGATCTCGGGTTGCTGGTTGTTGAGGAGCCTGCATTGCGCATAGACGAGGAACATCGTGCGAGCAGGTGAGAGGCCTGCGTAGCGGCCGCTTTATTCTCCTATGCGGTCTGCGCGGAATTCTGTCGCCGTGTGAGACTCCGGAGCTCGGCGAAAAGGGGTCTCATGTCGGTCAGGGCCTTCATATACACTTGGAAAAGGGCGGCGTATTCGTGATGTCGTCCGCGATCAGGCATCAGCCGATCGCCCGGGTTTGTCCAGTGATCCACGGCCTCCCCGGCGCTTGAGACGGCGTTGATTCCTGCCGCGGCCACGGCCGCCGCTCCCAAGAGGGCTTGATCGTCCCGAGTCGGAGTGACATACGGGACGCCGAGCACATCCGCCTTGATCTGCGACCAGAGTCTGGACCGCGAGCCGGCTCCGATTCCGCGGATCTCCTCGAAAGTCGTAAGGTTGAACATCTCACGAGCCACCAGGAGGAAGTAGGCATACTCAAAGGCCACCGATTCGAGGATCGACCGGTGGAGGTGCTTCTGCGTGTGGTGGGACTGCAGCCCAAGCCACGATCCCCGAATGGCGGGGTCCCAGGGACAATGCCGACCGCCCAAGTGCGGGATGAAGAGGAGTCCGTCACATCCGGGTGGAATCTTGTCCGCCTCTTCTTCGAGCAGACGAACTCGTACCGGCAACTTGTCCGTGTCTTTGGGATGGCGGAACGCGTCTTCGAGAAACCATCGGCACGTGGTCCCGCCGGCATTCACATAGGCCATCGCGTACCAAATACCCTCGGCCGGACCGGCGAGTGTGGAAAGGGCCCGATGCCGGGTATCGGCGGCGAAATGATCCGTGGTTGCGGCGAAGTGACAGATGTGGGCCGACATGTCGCAGAGCCGTCCGGGTCGGGTCAACCCCGCGCCGAGAAACGTGGCCACATGATCGCTCAGCCCCGCCACAATAGGTATCCCGGCCGGCAACTTGAAGTCCTCGGCGGTTGCGGCCGACAACTGGCCAATGACCTCGCTTGGTCTGACGATCTGAGGCAAGACCTCGCGGGAGACGCCGCAGAGGCCGAGCAGGACATCCGACCAGGCGCCCGCGGCGTTGTCGGCAAGTCCTGAGAGCCCGAGTTGAGTCTGGTCGATGAAAGCGTGGTCGGCGTTCAGTCCCGCCATTCGACCGGCAAGGTATGTTCCGATCGTGACCCACTTGCGAACCTTGGCGGCCGCGGCGGGTTCGTTCTCCAGCCACCATTTGATCTTTACACCGAGGTAGGGGAGGCAACCGGTCAGTTCGCGAATCGTGGACTCATGCTCGCGCATCAGTTGTTCCCGGATGGGCTGGCACCGATCGTCGAAGTGAACGTCAAACCGTGTGATCGGTTTGAACGCTTCGTCGATGCCCAACACGCCACCCATCTGAGAACTGATTCCGATTGCCTGGATGGTGGCTCCCGCGACGCCGGAGGCCCTCAATGCACGCCGGGCCCCCATGGCTACCGCATCGTAATAGGCGGTGGCCTGAACCTCCGCCTGACCCGGTTGCAGGTATTTGATCTCCACCTGCCGATCGCGCATGGCCAGACAGCGTCCTCCCATGTCGTATACACCGGCTCGTACGACTGCCGCGCCGACATCAATCGCCAGCACATGTCCGTTGCTCATTGTCGACTCCGTTCGTCAGGGGTCCGACGCGCCGCCGGACCCCTGAATGGTCGCTATGACATGCATGAATCTCTCTGTATTATCATGATTTCACCGCTCCGATACAATCGCCTGTCGTGTGCGCCGCACGTCCTTTTGCGAAAGAGACTTCCAGTTTCTCATCTGTCTGCCGAAGGGGGCCTGCCCGAATCGGTGAGGCCGACAATAACCGGTAAGGCAGTCCCTTTGGGCGCGTTCTCGTCTCTCAAATGGGCTTGCATAACGCATGTTCCTGGTTAGCATGAACGGGCAATCCCAAGCAAAGGAGCCACACCATGGCAACCACGTGTCCTATTTCCAGGGCGGAATTCCACAAGACCGCTCAGCCGGTGAAGGTTGTGATCAACGGCGTTGAGATGATCGCGGAGGTCAAGGAGTTCAAAACGGGGTCCTTTGGGTGGTACCTGAACGGAAAAACTACCCTTCCCGTCGGCGGCAAGACGGTGACCGTACAGGTGGGTGCCAACTTGACCGTTGTGGGCAGTAAGGAGCTGCCTGGCAAGTAGGCTGCCGCCTCGGCGAGGCCTTCCGTACTTGCCGACATGGCCGTGCCTTGCCCCTCTCCTTCGAACCACTCGATGGAGGATGTGACGCCATCGCCTCATGCGTGTCGGTCGTCGGTTCTTGACGCATCTTATGGGACCTATTATGTGATGGGTCGCCGGCCATTTGACTTCGGTTCCGCCAAATCTTATCTCAATCGAGACACGGGTGGGTACGCCACCCCAATACCGCACACAGGGTGTCATCTGGGGGGGAAGCCTGATGATGACGGTTCCGCCAATCGGACAGATTCTGCTCGAAATGGGCGTGCTGTCAAACAAGGACATCGAGGAAATCCTCGATCAGCAGGAGCGAACCGGCAGGAAGTTCGGCCAAATTGCCCTGGCGTGGGGGTTGGCCACTCCTGAACAGATCTGGGAAGCTTGGTCCAAGCAACTGGCGGAACAGCACCATCATGTCGACCTTGATGAGGTAGGCATCGATACCAATGCCATCAACCGGGTGAGCAGTGTGCTGGCCAGGTTCTACCACATCGTCCCCTTGAGGTTGTGGGGCGACAATCTGGTTGTGGCCACACCCAACAATGCCGACCATGGGGACCTGAGCGATTTACCCGTGTTACTTGGCTGCAACGTTCACCAGGTCTTTTGTGAGCCTAAACAGGTGGACGAGTATCTGGACCGAGTCTACGGTCGTGTGGCTGCCTAGCGGACAACGAGGAATGCCACGATGCATTCCTTGGGGCCAGCCGACGTTCTCTGAAACGGGGGTCATCCGAGGCAATCGGGCGGCTCTCGTCCTTTTTTGCTGCGGCATCGGGTAGAATCCATTCGCACGATCGTCCATCCACAGAGACTGACCGTGCGAGGGAGCACATGTCCTTGGTGAAGGACGAGGCCGTGGCGATTCGCCGATTGGACTACAGCGAGACCTCGCAGGTCCTTGTTTTCTTCACACGTGAGAACGGGAAGCAGAGGCTGCTTGCCAAAGGCGTGAGGCGCGGCACCAAGACTCGATTCGCCGTCGGCATTGATCTACTGGAGAAGGGGCAAGTGGTGTTCTCCCGCAAGGATGAAGGGGAGGGGCGGCTTGGTCTCCTTACCGAATGGCACCAGGAGGATGTCTTCGCCGCGCTGAGAAACGAACTGGGATGGATGTTTGCGGCGCAATATGCAGCCGAACTTGTCGATGCGGGCACCGAAGACAATGACCCGGCGGTTCGGATCTACGATGCCTTGGTCAGGCTATTGTCGGTTCTTCCCCAAGAGGGTCTGTCGGCATTGGTCCGGTTCCAGCGGGTCGTATTGGAGGAGATCGGTCTGATGCCGGATCTGACGCGGTGCGTCATGTGCGGGCGACGATGGTCCGGCAAGACGGAGCCATGGTTCTCGGCGCGACAGGGGGGACTAATCTGTCGCGACTGCGAACCCCCTCTTGTCGAGAAGCGTCGGATTCATCCGGCGGCTGCCCTCGCCGTGACAAGCGATGGGGTTACCGCCGAACTCGTGCCGGAGGCGTTTGAACTGCTCGACTATCACCTGACCGAGTCGCTCGGTCGCGAACTGCGCATGTCCGGACACCTGCGCGCCGTGATGGTGGGTGTGCCGCATACGGGCGAGGTGCCCTGAGGGGGGCACCTCGTTCGTCTCGCCAAACTCTCACTAGGCCCTTGCCCGCATACGCACCCGTGTTTACCATACGCACACCTTTGGCATGATACTGAGTTCGTGAAAGGAGACGGTCGCCATGGCGAAGATGTGCAATGTCGCGTTGATTGGACAAGGCTTCATGGGGCGGACCCACAGTAATGCCTATCTGAAGGTCGGCAAGTTCTTCAAGGATCTGCCCAGATACCCGGTGATGCACACGAGTTTCGGAATCAAGGGGGTTGATGATCCGAAGTTCGCGGCTCGATGGGGCTGGCAGCATTTCTCGGAAGACTGGAGGAAGGTCATCCGAAGTAAGGACGTCGACTTCGTCGACATCGTGACGCCAAACTACATGCACATGCCGGTGGCGATTGCGGCGATGAAGGCGGGCAAACCGGTGGCGACCGAAAAGCCGATCGCCGGCACGCTCAAGGACGCCCGTATGATGGCGGAACTGGCCCGCAAGACGAAGGTCAAGACGTTCGTCTGGTACAACTACCGCCGCGTCCCCGCCGTGGCGCTGGCCCACCAACTCGTCAGAGAGGGCAAGATCGGCCGCATTTTCCACGTGCGATGTATCTATTTGCAGGACTGGGGCGGCCCGGAGACGCCGCTCCTTTGGCGGTTCCAGAAGAAGCTCACGGGCAGCGGCGCCCACGGCGACCTGAACGCCCACATCATCGATATGGCCCGCTTCGTCACCGGTGATGAGATTATCGAGGTCACGGGCGCGATTGCCGAGACGTTCATCAAGTATCGGACGATTCCGACGCAGGGCTCAGCCGGCGGGATAGCGGCCGGCGCGAAGGGCAGCGCGAAAAAGGGGAAGGTCGATGTCGACGACGCCGTCCTCTTCCTGGCGAAATTCAAGAAGGGCGCCGTGGCCAGCTTCGAATCCACCCGCTTGGCGATGGGCTATATGAACCAGAACGGCATCGAGGTCCACGGCGAGCTCGGCTCGCTGCGCTTCCGCTTCGAGGATATGAACTACCTCGATTTTTGCGACAACACCGTCAGCAAGCGGATGCGCGGCTGGACGAGGATCATGTGTACGTCCGGCGGAAACCATCCCTACGTGGACGCTTGGTGGCCCGACGCCCATATCCTGGGATACGAGCATTCCTTCGTGAACCAGGCGGCCGACATCATGCGGGTATTGGGCGGTCAGAAACCGGTCGTTCCGATTGCCGATTTCGCCGACGCTTACGAGACCCAGCGTGTTCTCGAAGCCGCCCTGATCTCCGCCAAGGCCCGCAAGGCCGTCAAGATCGCCGACGTGAAATAGCATCGCGCCCGGGCACGACAACGCATACCGGGGTGACACGGTCGTTCGATCCGGCCGTGTCACCCTCTTCGCTTATGGTAGCGGTGGCACATGCGGAGTGTGATTCATGTCACTGTACACCCGAACCGGCGATGCCGGCCGGACCGACCTCGCGAACGGCATGAGAGTCGACAAGGATGATCCTCGTCCGGAGGCGTACGGAACACTGGACGAATTGGACTCGCATCTCGGTTTGGCTCGCTGCATCTGCAAGGACGAGGAATTGAGGTCCCGACTGGCGACGATTCAGCGGGATCTCTTCATTCTGGGGTCTGAGTTGGCCATGGGAGTCGTGGCGCCGGATCAGCCTCACTCGGCGGCAACACAAGATGCGATCCGTCGGTTGGAGCAGTGGATCGACCAGTCCTGCGCCGCTGTGCCGACGCTTTCTCACTTCATCTTGCCGGGAGGAGTCGAGCTGGCTTGTCGACTTCATGTTGCCAGAACCGTCTGTCGTAGGGCGGAGCGACGGATCGTGACCCTTTCGAAGGTCGTTCCGGTTTCCGATCACACGAAGCAGTACATCAACCGGCTGTCGGATCTCCTATTCGCCTGGGCACGACAGGTGAATCATGTCTCGGGTCAAGACGACGTCGAGGTGGACATCAATCGTTAGTATCCCGCGGACTTTTGCCCACTTGTTCCGATGTTTCCGCAAGCGAGCCGTTCTGCGGTTCACTACACGTCGTTCCATTTCGGGGTTGGACACGGGCCGCCATGGGACGTGCATTCGGCTCTATTCGTGCTCTCCAGCCTGGTCCGTGCCGGTCTTGATGGGGGGGGTTGAACGGGATTGGGCAATCCAAGTCTCTTCCAGGCGACGCTGATTGGCGAATTCCTGTTCGGTCATCCACTTCGCCTGAAAACTCACTTGAAACGCCCTTCGTCTGCAAAGCACAACTGTCCGACCGTTCTGTCCCAGGGCAAGCGTGATGGGGGAGCGGGACGCGACAATCACAACGGCTTCGTTCCCTTGTCGGACCAGATCGAGTCGCGGAGCATCGGCGTACTCATACATTTCTTCGACGTTCTGTAACCGATCGCCAATCGCCATCTTGAGAGTGGGGGGGAAGCCGTAATGCATGTTAACCCAGTTCTCAAAGGCCTTGGCCACCACAGAGATCTCTTGGATTGCGGAATCACGTGCTATCTGATCGCGCCGAAGCATCACGGCGAGAAGAAGAAGTACGACGGAGGCGGCTAAGATCGAGAGTACTCGCCAAACGTGCCTTTGTCGATTCACAAGGCGAGCCACTTCCAGTCGTTCTCGCGCGCTCGTTGCGGCCGACCTATCCTCCGCAGAGGCGTCTGTTGGGAGCGGCTTGCCGGGATCGTCGAGGTCCATAAGCAGAGGATAACATGTTCGTCCGATCGTTGGCAATCCGTCATTCGCAAGATCAGCCGTTCTCATCGCATGAGTGCAAGCATAGTCGAATCGGGTGGGATCCCCGCAAGTGGCCCCGCGGAGCGGGCAAACAGATCGGGATCTCGCTATACTCAGTGGGAACCGGCGGTTCGGCGTCCTCGCATACGGTCTCGTCGAGAGCCGCCCTCGTCGGTATTAAGGAGCTCGACTTTGTTGGCAGCGATGTGGTTGGGCGGTCGGCGCGTCGAAATGCAGGATGTCCCAACGCCACAACCCGGACCGGATGAACTTCTGATTCGGGTCAAAGCGGTTTCGCTGTGCGGCAGCGACCTGGATGTGGAGACCTTTGGCGGCAGGCCACCGATGATCCTGGGCCACGAACCGGCCGGTGAAGTGGCTGACGTAGGCCCCACGACTTGCCCAGGCAACACGTTGGCGTCGCCGCCGCGTCCGTTTCGTGTGGGCGATCGTGTGGCACTGGACCCCGTGCAGCCCTGCTGGCGTTGTAGCGTTTGTCACGGCGGGCTGCACCATCTCTGTCCGAACGTGCGGCATCTGGGCACTCACGGCGTTCCGGGTGCGTTTGCCGAGTACGTTGTCATCCACCGTATGAACGCACATCATCTTCCGGAAGGCGTCAATTTCGAAGAGGCCGCCTTGAGCGAACCCGGCGCTGTGTGTCTGGAAGGAATACATCGGGCACGATTGGTGGCCGGAGAAGACGTCCTGGTTATCGGTGATGGTCCGTTCGGGTTCATCTTTGCTCAACTGGCGCGCTCCGCGGGCGCAAGCCGAATCATGGTCGCCGGACATTATCCGAAGCGATTGGAGACCATTGCGGCGGCCACGGGGGCCACTGCGGTGAACACCCATTCCGAGGACCTCGTTCGTGCCGTTCTCCAGACGACCGAAGGACAGGGCGTACATGTGGTCTTCCAGGCCACCGCGGCGCCCGACGCCATAACCCTCGGATTGCACTGCCTGCGACCGCGGGGCCGACACGTGGTTTTCAGCTATGTGCACGGACAACCCGCCGTGGACATGGCCGCCGTCCTGATGAGAGAGCTTGAGATCCTAGGCTCGGTTCGCTCGCATGATACGTTTCCGATGGTGCATCGACTGGTCTGCGCGGGTCAACTCGACCTTCGCGCAGTGATCTCTCATATCATGCCTCTGGGACGACTGGCCGAGGCCATGGACCTGATCACTCAGCGAAAATCCGATGTGTTCAAGATCGTGTTGATACCTGCTTCCTGATTCCCTACGGTGTTGGAGAGCGGCTTCCTTCAACAATCGCCTTGATCGACTCAAACTGATTGCGGAATAGTTCGGGTGTCATCCAGGACGCTCTGGCCGGGTTCAATGCGTAACAGCAAATCAACGGACAGCCACGGGAGGCGGCTACTTGCGCCTTGGCGCGATTCAGTTCGGGGTCGACGCCGTATTCCCTGCGTGCCGTTCCGTCGTAGGTCAGCGAGAAAAACGGCGCCACGGGCAGGCCGGTGTGAGTCAGGTTGTAGTCGATTGTGCCGGCGAGCCTAGCCACGGCGTTCGGGTCCGTGTCGTAATTCGCGAAATTGGCATAGTTCTGGATCGGTGTTCCAGGGTACGACTCGATCGGCAACCAAGGAGAAGGAACGTACCCTCGGCCGTCGCCACCCCATCCATAGCCCCCCGACCACCAGAATCGGGTGATGGCCTTCGGAGTACCGGGGGCGATGGAATGCCAAGCGGCGAGATCGGCCGCGTTGACCTGCCCATCATTGTTGAAATCGCCGATGGGATCGTTGCTCAACACGGCCTGTTGATAGACGGCCTCGTCTTGTACGTCTTCGACGCCATTGCGGTTCAGGTCGCCCACGGGTTCGGCTCCCAAACCGCGCAACAGAGCATGCACGATGTCGGCGCGAAGCTCGGCCAGCAGCCGATTATGTTCCGCAATGCTGCCGCACGCGCTGCAGTTGGAGTACAGCGTGTTGTAGACATAGTACTCCCCACACCGTCCGGCGACGTAAGCGGATTCATCATGGATCCAGACACCGGTGACCCGTTGTGCGGACAGCCCGGCTTCTCTCAGCCGAAGGCCGAGCGCGAAGAACCGAGCAATCTGACGGCGTGCCGCGTGCCTCCCCGGGCAGAACAGCCACAAGCTCGGCGTGGTCTCACCTTGGTTCACTGGGTTGAAGTAGGATTCATGCGGAGCAGGCGTGACGTGAAGGTAGTTGGGGTCAAGAGCCGAGATGCTCGCATAGGCGCCCTGTCCGCTGATGTCACCCAGTTCGAACCACACGGGAACACCCGAGTCCGCCAACTCGATTGCCAGGCGAACACCAGGCGACTCCGAGGTCACGCTTGCCCAGCCATTGACGTTGAACATTATTGTTCCACATACGCGAGCCAACTCGCGCATGATCTGCTCGCCTTGAGCCCCAAAGTCGGTGTTTCTCAAGAGGAGAATTCGCGGACCGCCCGCGTAGCTGGGGATCGATTGGAGAAGCGTTGCGGCATCTGCCAGCGTGAATGAGCCCGCGGTGAAGTCCTGGTTTGCCGCGTCGACGAGGACGGACCAGTAAGACCGAACCGGCGGAGCAAAGGCGTAGATCGTTTGGTCCGGCCCGATAGTGCCACTCCAGTGGAATGGCACCCGGAATTCATAATGGCCGTTTGAGTCGGTCCTTGTGCTGCCTCCACCGTTGTCCGCTACTACGAGAGTATCGGCCAAGGGGGTCCCCAAGGCATCACGAAGGAATCCCCCGATCCTTACCTGCCCGCCGGTGACCACGTAGTCCTGACCGATGACGTCGGTCGTCAGGTTTGAATAGGCGCGACTGGGCACGTCGCAGGTGTGCTGGTCCAGTCGGGGCACAACCGATCCCGACCAAGCGTATGGAACTTCCAAAATGTAGTCTCCCGAACTGTCCGCAGTGGTAGTCGCGCCACATCCGTTCGCGACGACAGGGATTCCGGGGATTCCATGACCTTGTGCGTCGCGGACTCTACCCGATATTCGCGGCAAGACGATCAGGACAGCCTCGGTCAATCCCGTGGCCTGCTCCGGACAGAGGATGGTTGCGGACCCGTCTTCGGGAAGCACGGTCAGGCTGACGACATATCTGCCGCCCACATCCAGAGCGCAACTTCTCTGGCGGTGCGTGGACAGAGGGCCCGAGTACTCCAGTCCGTTAAGACGCCAGGTATACCTTCCTTCCGGCAGGTTGGTCCCCGGCGCCGGGACCGCCGTACCCGTGATGGTCACAGGCCGCGACGTTCCGGAGACACTCAGCGTGAACATGACCGGTGAGAGACCCGCCTGTCCGCCGTCGCCCGAGGTGTTGCCTTCATCGACGGGGTCAATAGAGGTGGGCTCATCACCGTAGTCGACGGTGCCGGCAACGTCGCTATCGGGGTTGTTGGGTAGGGGTGGCGATTGGGGCGGTGCACATCCTGCGGCGATGCCCAGCACGATGCAGGCGGTGGAAGCCACCTGCGCGCGGACACGGATCGATGCGTACCCAGTTTTTCGCTTTCGCAAGGTCAAGACAGACTCCTCATACGGCATGCTCGCCGAAGCAAAAGGTACGATACACTGGTAGTATGGGCAATCTGGGCTAACAGCGGCAGCGGGCGCGTCCTCAGCCTGGTTCGCCCTTCCACAGATCACGGAGTCCGGATCAAAGCTCTAATCTATTTCCAAATAATAGGTTATGATGAATTTCCGTCACGGGTTCGCTCCTCTCACTTACCGGACGATTCTCGGAGCGCATGATTCACACTGAACGGGCTTTCAAGTGGGGGAATCGTTCCCTCCACACGCGGAGGGTGGCAGCGGGAGCCTCGGCCGCTGCACATGGCTGGGTATCTCAGAATCCCTAAAACCCAGGCCACGGGCGATGATGTAAGGCGGGCGATGCTTGGTCTCCTCATAGGTCCTTCCGACATACTGTCCGAGAAGCCAAACCGCCACCAACTGAAACCCGCCGACAAGCAGGATGACCGCCATCAGGCTGGCCCAGCCCGCCTGCACCCCGAATCGTTCCGGGGCGATCAATCTGGCCGCCACGACGAGCCCCAGATAGACGAGCGTACTCAGCGATATCAGTAACCCGAGAATCCCGACCATCGTCAGGGGTTTGCTCGACAGAGAGAAGACGGCATTGGCCAAGAGGCGAACCCGCTGACCGTAGCGGTAAGCCGGCCGGCCCGCGTGTCGTGTCGCTTCCTGATACGGCACCTGCCCGTGTCTGAACCCGAGCCACTGGACGAGTCCGCGGTCGAATCGAAACCGTTCGCGGAGTTGCCGCATGATCGTTACGACGCGGCGATCCAGGAGCCGGAAGTCCGCCGCGTTGGGCAGGATATCGACGTCACACAGTCGGGCAAGGAGACGATAGCTAAACCGCGACGAGGCGCGCTGAAACCAGCTTCCGCCACCGGTCTGGCGGACGGCATGGACTACGTCGTCACCTGCCTGCCAGCGGGCCAACAATTGCGGGATGATTTCCGGCGGGTGTTGCAGGTCGGCGTCCATCGTGATGACCGCGTCGCCCGACGCTATGTCCAGACCGGCCATGATGGCGAGCTGGTGGCCGAAGTTTCGGCTCAGCTCGATGAGCTTGACGCGCGGGTCCGATGCGTGCAAGACCTCCACGTTGGCGGTCGTGTGGTCCGTGCTGCCGTCATTGACGAAAATGATCTCGTAGCGGGGGGTGATAGGATCGAGTACGCGACGGACGTGCTCGACGAGCGGGCGAACGTTGTCCTGTTCGTTGTAAGCGGGCACGACGACGGAGATGATCGGAGGCTCGTCCTGCATGTCCGGTTCAAACCTTGCCGGCCAGCAACGTATGATACTCGTCCAACTTCTGCTTCATGCCGTTGAGCAGAAGTCCGTGATCCGATCCCAGATTGAACAGACGTCCGCCTCGGTCGCAGTCGCGTTTCACCTGTTCCGGGCTGAGCGCGACGGTACCCCACCACTTCCCCGCCTTCTCGGCCGCAACGGCCACCTTCTCATAGACCTCCCGCATCCGCGGGTGATCGAACTGAAACGGGATGCCCATGGCGATGCTCAGGTCGCCCGGTCCGATGAACAGGACGTCGATGCCCTTCACGCCGATGATCTCGTCGAGGCGATCGATGGCCTCGGGGTCCTCGATCTGGGCGACGATCAGCGTCTCGCGGTTGGCGTGCTCCAGATACTCCAGGATCGGCGCCATGGCGAAGTCGCCGTCGGAGCCCGCATTGTCGAACCCGCGCCGGCCGATCGGAGGATATCGCGTGTTGTACACCACCTGGAGCGCCTCCTCCCGGTTCTTGATGTGCGGGACCATGAGCGCCGCTGCTCCCGCTTCCAGCGGCCGGAAGAAGTTCGTATAGCTTCCCTTGCGGATCCGAACGAGGGCGTCGATGTCCGCCATCCTCGAAGCCAGAATCAGCATTTCCATTTCGGCGTCGGTGAAGTTCCGATGCTCCATGTCGATCCAGACGGCGTCGTAACCGTGCCGCCCGGCGAATTCGACGGCCTTCGGGTTGAAGCCACACGAGACACTGAACGAGAGAGCGGTCTTGCCCGCACGGAGCTTCTTCAGGAGCTTGCTGTCGCGCATGTGTAGGTATTCCTTTCGTCGAGCGAGGATTATAACGTCCCTGCGGGCGTTGTGAACGTCCATAACCGAAAGGGTGTCTCCCTCCTTCGGAATGCGCGGCGGGTTCCTTGCCCGGAGTGCGGTCGATCGAATGACGGCGTGTTATCCGTAAGGCAGACCGGCCGCGAGCGCGCCATGGATCGCTACGAGCTTGGCCGTGTCGCGCCGCGGGATACGGACCCGGCGCCGTCGGAAGAAGTTCGGCAGATAGT
Organism: uncultured Planctomycetales bacterium; assembly: GCA_964596165.1. GTDB lineage: Bacteria > Planctomycetota > Phycisphaerae > UBA1845 > JAFGLZ01 > CAYUQT01. The sequence continues at coordinate 77,543 of CAZQTW010000014.1, forward strand.
CGGCCTCCGCCTCCAGCATCTCATTCAGCATGTCCTCGGTGCCGTCGTGTTCGGCGGCCAGCGGATCGTTCAACAAGACATGCAGCGCCAGCCTCCGGTCGCCGTCGAGCGCCGCTTGGATGATCGCCTCCTGGTTCGTGACGTGCCGAACATACCATGGAACCAGCGCAGGGGGGATCGGTCCGCCGCAGATCGGCTCGACACTGTCGCGCGAGAGCCATGCGTTCGTCTCGACGACCGCATCGGTCGGAAGGTCGGATACTTGCCCGATGTTCGGCCGGTTGACGTTCGTCTTCATGGTCATGGTCCCGGCGAGGCAGGCGATGATCTCGCTGGTGTCTTCCCCGCTGGGCTTCAGCGGTCTGCGGAGCAGTGCCGTCACATCTCGGATACAGGCCTTTCGTTTGGCCAAGTCCTTCTCTTTCTGCCCGACGCGGTCCTGGATCGTGGTGACCACGACCCCCCATCGCTGGCCCTCGAAGGTCTTGGGCGTCAGATACCCGGGGAAGAACTCGACGGTATGGCGATCGCCCGAGGCGGTCAGGACGCCGTACCGCCGCAGGAACTCCAGCTTGACCTGATGGCGGGCGAAGAGGCCCTTGGCCTTCCGGGGCTCGCCGGCGCGGTACTCTCGGATTACGCCCGGCTGTTTCATGTGCCGCCGAATCATGTCCAGGGCATCGTGTCCGGCCACGCTGGCCCGCGTGATGATGGTGCAGTGGTTGATGCCCGTGACCGCCACGTCCACGTCGTCGCGGCGAAGGTCACTTCGCCCCAACACCCGATTCGCCAGCTTGGCGATCAGCTTCTGCGTGCCGAAGACCTCGTGACAGCAACCGATCACCTTCACCCCGCGCCGGCTCAGCGTTCGCGTGAGGACCGTCATCGGGTTGGTGTAGTTGATGACCCACGCGTCCGGGCAATATCGCAGGATGTCGTCGGCCAAACGATCGAAGACCGGCACATTCCGCAGGCCGCGGAGCAATCCGCCCGGCCCGACCGTGTCGCCGACCGACTGAATGATGCCGTATTTCCATGGGATGGCCAGGTCATGGCCCATCATCGCCAGGCCGCCGACGCTGATCGTGATCACCACGACGTCGGCCCCTCGCATCGCTGCGCGCCGCTCCTGAGTGGCCGAGACCCGGAATCGTCCACCCGCGTCGCGGTGGCTGAGCACGGCCCGGCAATACCGCTTCATGATCGCCAGCGGTACGGAGTCGATATCGAACAAGACGATCTCGCCGCCCAGGTTCTTGTTGAGTGCCAGGTCCGTGACGATGGAGGGTGTCCACCCGAGCGCCCCGCCGCCGATGATGGCAATCTTGACGCTTGCCCGTGCCTGCCTGCCCTCGCGCGACCGTGTGGCCATGAATGCGCCCCCATGCCTTGGCTCATCGACTACTCTCGATTCGACGGTTTGACATGGTAACGAGCGAACAATCCGCTGGCAAAACCGCGTGCGTGCCACTGGCGGCTCGTCCGCCAGTGTTCGCGCGGGATGGATCGGGAGGGCGAGTGTGCTTGCGAGCCGCGATCCCTGACAGAGCCGGGTTGTGTAAGCCCCGTGAATGACGGAGCTGTACCGTATCGGTCCGATTGTCGTTTCGAGCCGGGCGGTCCTCCGCCCGGTCAAACGCGCCGAGGACGGATCGGCTCAAAAGGCGCATGCCTTTGACCTCCGACCGCGGATCGACACCGCGAAGACAAGGGGCTAGCATTCCTCAGTGGGCGGGTCTTACCCGCCGACGAAGCCCCATCCAATCACCGGGACTGCATTCGTGAACTGTCGAACCTGCGGCTACGCACTGTTCAACCTGACCGAGCCTCGATGCCCGGAGTGCAACACGCCGTTTGATGTCACCAACTACACCTTTCGCCCGGGCACCGTGAAATTCGTCTGTTCCTATTGTGGCGAGTCCTACGAGGGCGATGACGCGCAGGGTCTGCCCGCCAATCGAGAGTTCCCGTGCGCCAAGTGCTCCAGACCTCTGTCCGTATCCACCATGTGCGTGGTTCCAATGGCCGCAAACGCCGTCGGGACGCTGAACAGACCTGTTGCCGTACCGTGTGAAGAACCGGGGCAAATGGGTCTAGCCTGGATCCCCATGGAAGTTCTTCGACCTAACACCACGTGCCTTTCAGCCGAAGGCGAGGGTCAGGCGTTTGCCGCCTAGCCAGGGGACAGAAATGTCCGTCTTGTCGAAACCCGCCGCGACGAGTAGCGGGTTGTGGGCGCGTTTCTGGAACTGAACGGCGATCCGCTTGTCGTCGATCGAGACGGTGGCCGTCGCGTCGACGAAGTCGCGGAAGATGTGCCGAGACCCGGCCCGCTCGTATCCGCGCCCGATCCGGGCGCCGAGCAGGCGGTAGAGGCTGCTGGCTATCAGCGTCAGTTGGAGGTCGCAGTTCACCTTCATGTCCACCGCGGACGAGAGGGCATCCATGTGGAAGACATCGATGCCGTCCGCGAGGGTGTTCTCAATGATCATCCGCTGGGCGTAGCGTTCGATCAGCTTGGCCGGTGAGCGTCGAAGCTGGTTGGTCAGCAGCAGCGTCGGCTTCTCGTGCCCCCGGTCGGTGATCGTCAGTTGCCGGATCGATCCGTCATGGGCCTTCAGCGAGATGGACTCATCCAGAATGCGGGGGGTTTGGTAGATCCGGGTGATGCCTTCCAGTTCGATCCGCCTCCACGCCGACGGTGGCCTCAGGTAGATCTCGCGCAGGACCCTGTTCGACCGCCGTCTCAGCGTGATGAAATGGACGCCCATCCGGTTGAGCCGATCCAGGTTCGCGTAGGTGGTCAGTTTCGAGTCGAACACCAATTCTTCCGGCAGTCGTCCGGTCCGCTTCTTCCAGAACGCCACGAACCGCAGGATCTCGTCGTTTTGCTGATCTTTCCGAACATCCCCGTTGGCATAGCAGAACACCCGTTGCTCGGCGTCCTCGGCCACGAAGGCGAGCATCCCCTTCTGACGGCGGCTTCGCTTGGAAACGTAATGTTTTCCCACCAAGGCGTCCTCGCCGTGGAAGGGGATGGTGTGAAAGTCCAGATGAAACGACGGGCCTCGGGGCAACCCCAGCCTGCCGACGGCATCGAACCAGCGGTGCATCAAGGGGCCGTAGCAGGCAGGGTCAATCCGACAACTGTATTCGGTCAGGAAGGCCCGCTTAGGGATGACATTGAGGCCGGCAAACAGCGCCAGGCCTTCATCGAAAACGTGTCTCATCACGTGACTGTGCCGGGCGTTGCCGAAGAGCTTGAGGGCCAATAGGGATCGAAGGGCATGAGCCGCGGGGATCATCGGGGTTCCCGGAAACCCGATCCGCGCCAAGATCGCGTCGAGACCGACCTGGGCCAGATAGGGCACAAAGAGAAAGAGTCCGCCGAACTTCGTGCGGAAATGCCGCGTCCCCAGGTCGAGTTGGCGGGCGTCGGCGACATCGGCCGCGGTGGGACGCGAGTGGTAGGGGCGCTCGTCGTCGCGGCGTCGAGGCAGTCGGGCGAAGCCCTCCTCCTTGAGGATCAGGGCGATCGCGGCGGGGCTTAGGGCGCGGTCCGACCGCTTGAGGGTCTGGCTGATGTCATAGATGGAGAGGTTCTGCTTGCGGAGGGCGATGACCTCCTGGCGGGCCCGGTCCATCTTGGGAGCGGACTTGGGGCCCTTGGCGGAGGGCAGGAAGAAGGGCCGGTGGGGGTCTTGGCGGAACTGGTGGCAAAGGACGCGAAAGCTCCCCGGGGAGTAGCCGAAGCGTTGAGCGGCGACGGCGGAGGGGAGGTGTTCGACGAAATAGGCCCGGAGGGCCTCGTACTGGCGGTAGGTGGTGTTGGCGGGGGTCAGGAAGACGTGGGTCAGATCAGTTAGCTTATCTGGTATACTGTTAGATATACCACCACTACATCATGTGTAAGGCCTCCTGTCAAGCGATGTGCGGAGAAACCCCTAGAATCCACGAAACACCTTTGGTTTCTGTTGATGACTACGTGATCTTGCCCGTGCAGTTGAAGGCGTGGGCACAGATAACACATAGGGGAAGTATATATACGTCTACTGATTACCTGATTCAGATGGCGGGAATACCTCGGCTGGACAGGTGTCTATCAGCTCATTATGTTAGGCAAAGTCGGGCCGTGGGAATCCAGGCTAGTCGCGCCGCACGATGGCGCCGGTTGGGCATGCCGCGGCACATCGCTCGGCGGCCCGCCGCAGCGCGTCGGCCAGTGAACGGTCAAACGGCACTCCGACGCGAACATCAAACCCCCGGCCGATGAACGTCAGCCCCAGGGACTCACCGGACGTCTGGGCAATCTGTATGCACAATCCGCATGCGATGCACTTTCCGGGCTCATGGACGATCGTTGCATGTTGCAGGTGCCGTTCAAACCGTCTGTTCGTCGCTCCGAATCGCGCTGCGCCGGCGCCGTAGGCGGCCGCGTATCTTCGCAGCTTGCAGTCTTCGGACCGTTCGCAATCACACCTCATGCAACGAAGGGCTTCGGCCCGGGCTTCGTCCGGACGGAACCCCGCCGCTTCCCCATCGGCGGGAGTCGTCCGACGGGCGGGGTCGGTGCCCTCCATGAACCGCCTCAGATCTTCCTCACCGAGGGCAGCGATTCGCGTGGTAAAGGGCAGGTGCGGAGCCCGGATTGTCCCCCCGGCTAGGTACTGAGCGATGCATGATGCAGCCGTCTTGCCGTTGGCGACGGAGCGAATGGCCAATCTCCGACGACCTTCGTGCACAACATCGCCTGCCGCGAAGACACCGGGCCGGCTGGTCTGGTGGGTGTGGGGATCGATTGGGAGCTTGCATTCGCTCAGTGGCAGACCGAACAGCTCAACGTCCCGCTCAGCCGGCCGACCGGTCGCCACCAGAACGGCGTCATGATCACGTTTCAATTCCTCGAGCGACACATCCTTGCCGACTCGCGTTCGCGTTCGGAAAGCGGCGCCGAGTCGTTCAATTCCGGCAATTTCGGCATCCAGCACGGCGCGAGGCAGCCGGGTCTGTTCGACGGCATAACGAAGCGCACCGCCCGGTTGCTCGCGATCGTCGAAGATCGTGCAGGCATGTCCGTCCTGGAGCAGGTAGTATGCCGCGGCCAGCCCGGCGGGACCCGCCCCCACAATTGCCACGCGTTTGCCGGAATGCTCTTTGCCGTTCGGCCGATACGGGGACCCCGTGGCCAAGTCGACATCGGCCACATACCGCTTCAGCAGGCAGATCGCCAGCGGTGCGTCGACATGCCCGCGCCGGCAACGGGCTTCGCACACCTCGGGGCAGATTCTGCCCAGGACCGCCGGCAGCGCGATATCCCGTTTCACCGTGGCGATGGCCGATCGCAGATCGCCGACCGCGATCTGGCGGATCATCCGGGGAATGTCCATATGCGCCGGACACGTCCGTTGGCACGGCGCGATACAATCTCCGAGGTGGTCGCTTAGGAGCAGTTCCAGCGCTGTTCGTCTGGCCTCGTGAATCTCCGGACTCTCGCTTTCGACCTCCATCCCCTCTTCGGCGACGGTCGCGCACGAAGGAACCAGCCGATCCTGACCGTTTGCCCTGACGCGAACCAGGCAGGCCATGCAGGACGTGGTCGGTGCGTACCCTTCGAGGTAGCACAAGGCCGGGATGTCGATGCCGAGTGTTCGCGCGGCGTTAAGGAGCGAGGTCCCCGCCGGCACTTGGACATCCGACCCGTCGATCGTGAGCCGTGGCATGGTTACTCCACCTTGACCGCGTCGACTTGACATCTGCTCTTACACATACCGCATCGGATACACTTGGCCGTGTCGATTTCGTGACGTTCATAGGGCCTGAACGCGATGGCGTCGGCCGGGCAATGCTGCGCGCACAGCGTGCAGCCGATGCATTTCTCGGTAATCGAATACGTGATGAGAGCGCGGCACTTGGCCGCCGGACATCGTCCGTGCAGGTGCGCCTCGTACTCATCGCGGAAATGCCTCAGCGTGGTCAAGACCGGATTGGGTGCTGTCTTACCCAATCCGCAGAGGCTTCCTTGCTTGACGCTCCGTGCCAGCCGTTCCAGCTCGTCAAGATCGCCTTTCTTACCATGGCCTTCGCACAGTCGATTGAGGATGTCGAGCATCCGCCGCGTGCCGATCCGGCAGAACGTGCACCGGCCACAGGATTGATTCTGGGTGAACTGGAGGAAGTAGCGCGCGATATCCACCATGCAGTCGGAGTCATCCAGCACGACCAACCCGCCCGAGCCCATGATCGCGCCGACGCCGTTCAGGGCTTCGTAGTCCACCGGGATGTCCGCGAGCTTCGCCGGAATGCACCCGCCGGACGGCCCCCCTACCTGCACGGCCTTGAACCGCCGGCCGCTCCGCACCCCGCCGCCGATGCCCTCGACGATCTGCCGGAGCGTCATTCCCATGGGGACCTCGATCAGGCCGCCGCGGGCTACCTTGCCCGCCAGGGCAAAGACCTTGGTTCCCTTGCTGCCGCCGGTGCCCAACCCGGCAAATGCCGCCGCGCCGTTCCGGATGATCCAGGGAATGACGGCGCAGGTCTCGACGTTGTTAACGAGCGTCGGCTTGCCCCACAGCCCGCTCTCCGCCGGATAGGGCGGGCGCAGACGGGGCATTCCTCGGCGTCCCTCGATCGAGGCCAGCATCGCTGTTTCCTCGCCGCATACAAAGGCCCCCGCTCCTTCCCTGACGGTGAAAGTCAATTGCCCGGCGCCTCCGCACATGCGGTCGCCGATCACGCCTTTCTCCTCGCACCGCGACAACGCCTCCCGGATTCGTCGGACCGCCAGAGAATACTCGGCTCGGACGTAGAAGTAGGCCTGCGTTGCCCCAACCGCATAGGCGGCGATCGCCATTCCCTCAATGATTCGATACGGATACGACTCCATCAGCATACGATCCATGAACGCGCCGGGATCGCCTTCGTCGCCGTTGCAGATCACATACTTGGGTTCGCCCGCGGCGGAACGAACCTGTGACCACTTCCGGCCGGTCGCGTAGCCTGCACCGCCCCTGCCGCGCAGCCCGCTCCGCCAAACCTCGTCGATAACCTGCTCCGGCGACAGTTGCGTCAGGCATCGTCGCAAGGCGACAAAGCCGTCGTGCGACAGATAGTCATCCAGATCAACCGGATCAATCCGGCCGCCGTGTTCCGTCGCAATGTGCCGCTGGCCGCCCAGAAAGGCCGCAACGGGTGGGTCTCGCGGCTCAATCGCCCGCCGCTCGATCGGTTGCCGTGGGCCCCGGCCGGCGAGGGCATCGATCACATCCGACGCAAAGTTCCGAAGCCGCTTGGCTGTGCTTGCGGGTCTGAAATGACGCCGAATAATTGCCCGGGCGTCGCGAGGCGATACGGATGCGTAAAGGACCGATCGTCCGTCCGGCGAAATCGCCTCAACCAGGGGCGTTCGATAGCACATGCCGACGCAACCGACGCGTTTCACGGACACCCGAACACCGGTTGTCGAGGCCGCTTCCTCGATGGCCTGACGGACCTTCGCGCTGCCGCCGGCCACGCAGCAGGATCCCAGTCCGATGCGAATCTCCCCGACGCCGTCGGTCTGGTTCGCCTCCTGTGCATTCGTCGCCGGGGCGGCGCCGGTCTTTCCGGAGGCCAGGAAGTCGGCCAGCACGTCGGAGACCTTGTCCGGCATCAGGTGGCCATAGGTCGTCCCATCGATCTGGATCACCGGTGCCAGCGTGCAACAGCCCAGGCAAGCCACTTCGTCGATGGTAAAGAGTCGTTGCGGATCCGTGTCTGAACCGGGCGGAATGTCAAGAACGCGGCGGATCTCCTCCGTTACGGCCACGGCGCCCGCAACGTGACAGGCCGTGCCGTGACAGACCTTGATGATGTGCCTGCCCGCGGGCGAACGGCGAAACTGGGGATAGAACGTCGAGACCCCCACGAGCTGCGCGGGCGTAATATCCGTCAACCGGCAGACGTGCTCCAGCACCGGATCGGGCAGGTAGCCGTAGTGCGATTGGATCGCGTGGAGGATAGGAAGGATTGCATCGGGCGTTTGGCCGCAGGCGGCGACGATCGATTCGACGGGGGTCAGGTCGACGGTCTCGGTGTGAGCGACATTCGTTCCCGACGGGGGCGGCGACGGCGCGGCGCCGTCTGAAACGACTCGCCTGCCGGCGTCAATCGTAGCCGGCCGCGGCGTTGGGTGGCCGTTCGACGGGCGGCGAGGATGCCGCGTCGCCGAGCGTGCTCGCGCCGGAGCCGCCCTGATGCCGAGCCAGGTCAACCACTTCGCACAGACGAGAAATGCCACGACCGAGACCATGAGGAATCTTGTCAGAACGTGCGACCTGTCCTCACGTCGAAGGGATTCGGCGGTCTGCCGGTCGAGTTCGGCCGCCAGAATCGGCGCTTGAGCGGCATCCTTCTTGACGGCCTGCCGAAGGGATTCGACGATGGCCTTGTCGGATGGCGCCCGCCGGCGAGCGCCAATGCCGTCTGCCAGCAAGACGGCGACACTGCCGATCAGAACCACGATCGACGGGAGGAGGATTCCCCAGGCAATGACTTTTTGAGTTTTCGGACTGATCGGACTCACTGCGCGCCGCGCCCCTTTGGCCCCGTCGAGCCGTCGTCATGAAGCCCTGCCCGTTCCACCGGACACAGCGCATAGCAGCGAGCACAGGACAGGCACGCCGAACGCACGGCCCGCATGTTCTCAATGGCGCCGTAAGGACAAGCCTCGGCACACAGGCCGCAATCGAGCTCCTTGGATGGCGTGATCGTCACGCCTCGCCAGGCGAATCGTGACAGAATCGACAACAGCGCCCCGTAAGGACACAGATAGCGGCAGTAGAGACGTCCGACGAACATCGCCGCCACCAGGCATGCCGCGCCCAGCATCAACATCTCGGCGGTGCCCGTCCGCCGGAAGAGCCCGACAAAGGGATCGAATCGACAGATGATGAAATCGCGATCGGCCGCGGGTCGCAACACAAAAACGATGGCCAGCAGCAGGTAGACATATCGCAGGTAGCTCAGCCCGACATCCAATCGCCTCGGGACCTTGACCGGCTTCAACAAGACCAGTTCCTGAATGCCCCCCAACGGACAGACCCCCCCGCAGAAGACGCGTCCGAAGAGCAGGGTCGCGATAAGAGGCATAAAGAAGGTGACAACGACGGCAACCCCGATCGCATAGGTGGGGTCTGTCAGCGCGACGATGACGTTTTGAATAGTGCCGATGGGACAGATACACCCCTTTCGGTAGAAACCGAAGTAGAGCAGGCACGCGACGGTCACCACGACGGCGCCGCGACGACTACGACGCCCTAAGACCATCCATGCGCTCATCCCCATCGCGCCGGCCAACAGCAGCACATCCGCAACTCGCAGCCACGTCGCGCGGGGCGTCGGGCGTTGCACCTCCGGCAAGACGTACCCGCCGCCGATGTCATTGGGAGAGGGAGCTGCGTCGACCGGACGCGTGTACTCCTTCGCGGTTGCGGGCGACGAGGCCAGAAACAGGACGGCCGCGACGACGGACCGCGCCTTGATGGTGCGACGACTCAAACCGCGGTCGACACGTGTCTCGAAACGCCCCTCGTCGCGTACGCACGTGCAAGTCCCTTGGGCGACGATCGGGACGATCGGACGCACAGGGCTTGTGATGCCGACTTGGGAGGGCAGTTCAGGCATGGTTTCCCGTCCGCGGTGCGTTTCCAACCGGAAGGCGAACATAGGCGTCGTCGGGACAGGCTATGGCGATCGAGCATCGATTGCAGTCGAGGCACAGATCGTAGCGGACCTCCAGACGAATTGAACCCAACCCGGCCGGCTCCTTGCAGCCCATCACGCACTTGCCGCATCCATTGCACTTGGATTCGTCGATGACGTATTCGTAGTAATTGTTGGCCGGGTCTTGGGGATCGACGTCACCGATCGGCCGCCGTTGGATGGCGTCGCGCGGACAGAGCTTCTCGCTCGGCAAGCCGTCTTTGCCGACCGCGCTGGTCACGTTGAAATAAGCCGGACAGATGTAGCAGCGACCGCACTTGGCGTAGTCGTTGACCGCACGCACGGCCGACAGCGGCAGGACGCATGCCGTCGAGCATGTCTCGCACGCGGGCACGTTGGTAGCCCCGAGCCGGCTGTTGACGCACTTGCCGCAGTCGATCGCCCAGACCCCCGCTCGCCCCGCCTTCACCGCGAGGTAGGCGGCCGCGCCGCCAAGCGCGAGTAGGCCGGCGCCTCGCACGGTATGGCCCAGCACGTCACGGCGGGTCGGTTCGTCACTCATGGCGTCTGTTTTCCTTCGGCTGCGCGTTTGTCTTCACTCGTAATGTCGAAAGGTTCGAACACCTGGATCTGAAGCCTGACGGTATCGACGATGTAGACGCAACCCTTGGAGTCCGTGGCCACGTCCATATTCTTGCAGTGGGGGTCAAAGACGTCCGTGGCGAACACCGCCAAGAGTCCGCCGCTCTTGTCGTACACCTTGGCCAGCGGCGGCGCCTTCACGGTAACAATCACATGTCCTCCGGCCGTCAGCGCCAGATTGGTCGGATTGCAGCAGCCGCAGAAACCGGTCGGATCGGTCCCTCCGAATCTTCCGAAGTAGTCTAGCAGCTTGCCTTCGAGCGAGTACCGTTCGACGCGGTGCTTGCCCGGATTGGCCGCGTGTATGATGCCGTCGGAGTCAACCGCGAAGTCGATGTGGCCGTTAGGGATCACGAATCCCTTTGTTTTGTTGTCCGCACCGATATCGTTGATGAAGGCGCCTGCCTTGTCATACCGGCGAATGCAGCGATGCGTGGCATCGCCGACGAGGATGAAATCGCCGAAGACGCCCACGGAGGTCGCCCTCCCGAGTCGATCACCGTCCTGCAAGGTGCTCAGCAGTCGTCCATCGGGACTGAATTGCTCGACGCGGCCTTCCTCGCCTATGAGGACGGAGCCGGCCGGGCTCGAAGTCAGGCCCACGGAATAACCGGGCCACGCCGTTGGCCACTCGCGTTCAAGATCCCCTTCGGGATGGAATACCTTGACCGCGACATCGCCCACCGCGTAGACAGGGCCGGTACCGGCAACCGCAATGCCTCGAATCGCCTCGGTGAATTGGCCGGGCGAGGCGCCCTTGCCACTCATGACACGAATCCGGCGATATCGCATCTGAACCCCTACGGCGGCTCGCATCGATCCTGGAAAGGCACGACGACCGGCATGCCTCGACGCGGACATTTCGTTTATTTTATGCGGTCCGAAGGCCCGAGTCACTTGCCGACCTGAATGCACACCAGTTTCGTCATGTCGCGAAGAAGCAGCTTGCCGTCGGACAGTGCCATCGGTCCCCAGACGTTGTCGCCGCTCAAGACTTGGGCGCTATCCAGTTCTTTGTATTCGGAGGTGACGGCCTCGATCAGCCGGAGCATACCCGTGTCGCCGTCGAGGACGAAGAACATCCCGTCGGCCATTAAGAAACTGCCGAGGCCGAACGTTGCCTTACCCTCGCTGGTCCAGACTTCCTTGCCGTCGAGGTCGAGGCAGGTGAACAGACCGCGCTTTTTCTTGCCCACGGCGAAGAGGTGATTCTTGTAGAGAATCGGCGTGTGGACTTCGCTGTTCCACTGCGCGCAGGGCAGCATGTAGACTTTTTCGGCGACGAATTGTTCGCCATTCCGCCGGACTCGGATCATGACGCCATCGGCATCGTAGCAGCTCGTCAGGAAGACCCGCCCATCTCCGACGGCCAGCGGCGACGGTACGACGGCGACGTTGAATTTCCACGGGAAATGCCACAGAAGCTTGCCGTCGGTGGCCGAGACGCCCATCAAGCCCTCAAGCGTGGCATAGAGGTACTGATTCACGCCGTCAATCTGGGCAGGCATGATCGACACGTGCGACATGGCCCACCCTTGAGGATTCGGGGTCTTCCAGATCACCTTGTTTGAGGCCTTTTCGAAGGCGACGATCAGGGCGTCGCCCCCCGGGGCAACGATCACGCGATCCGCCTCAATGAGCGGACACTGTCCCGCGTACCAGGGCGGAATCTTGGTGTGGTAGTCGCCGACCAAGTCCGATCGCCAGAGTTCCTTACCGGAGGCCGCGTCGAGGCAATGAAACACGCACTTCGGATCCATCGAGAAGACGTATTTCCCGTCGACCGCCGGTACGGTACGCGTGATGCCGTGGTTCGGCCGAATTTTCTTGTTCTCCTGGTACCGCCAAAACTCCTTGCCATCCGCGAGGCTCAGACAGCGAACGAGCCAATCCGACGTCTGGCGGTCATAGTCGTTGAGGTAGACCCGTCCGCCGTGGACCGCCGGCCCCGCATAGCCGAGGCAGACATCCACTTTCCAGAGGACCTTGGGCCCCCCCGCAGGCCACTTGCGAAGCAGGCCGGTCTCTCTCGATATGCCGTCCCGGTTGGGCCCACGGAACTGAGTCCAGGGGTCCGCCCGGACCCCTGGCGAATAGACAAGTCCGGCGATCAACGGCAAGAGGACGTATTTGAAGCCTTGCATATCAGGATTCTTCCGCAGGCCTGTCATGAGATCCGAGCCCGCCCCGCCATGGTCCAACTATATCGTGTCTCGGCCGACGATTCCATTTGACAGCCTACGTCACCGCGATGGTATAGTGTAGCCTGTCGAAAAACCCAGCTTGATCCTTGTGACCACCTGGGAGCATCTCCATGCAAAAGACCGGCTTGGTCCTGGACGATCGCTATCAACTTCATGATACTGGACAAGGGCATCCGGAGCGGGCCGATCGCCTTGCCGCCATCGCCAAGAAGCTTGAACAGGACGGCCTGATCGCCAAGACACTGCGTCTTCCGCCCAAACCCGCCGACCTCGATGAGATCGCCCTGATCCATGACCGGCGCTACATCGAACGCGTTCAGGAAACGTGCCGAGCAGGCGCTCCGTTCATCGACACGCCGGATTCGGCGATCTGCTCTCGCTCATACGAGATCGCTCTGCTTGCGGTCGGAGGGATGTTGACCTTGGTCGATGCGGTGGCTGAAGGCAAATGCGCCAATGGTTTCGCGGCCGTGCGTCCTCCCGGCCATCATGCCGAGCGCAACCGATCGAGGGGATTCTGTCTCTTCAACAATGTGGCGAGCGCCGCTCGTCACCTGCTGCAGAAGTACGGATACGAGAAGATCCTTATCCTCGACTGGGACGTTCACCACGGCAACGCCACGCAACACAGTTTCGACCGCGACCCCACGGTGTTCTACTGCTCGCTGCATCAGCATCCGAGCACGTGCTACCCGGGCACCGGGTGGCCGCACGAAATCGGAGAGGGCCGCGCACGGGGGACCAAATTGAATCTGCCGATGAACCCCGGCCTGGGCGACGAGGCCTACCGCAAGGCCTTCGAAGAGAGCTTCCTGCCGGCCGCACGCAAGTTTCAGCCCAACTTCATTCTGATCTCCGCGGGGTTCGACGCACACACGCGGGATCCGCTCGCCGGCATGAACTTGACCATCGAGGGGTTCAATTATATGCAAAGGGCGACGCTGGATCTGGCCAAAGAGCAGTGCGGCGGCAAGGCGGCCAGCGTTCTTGAAGGGGGCTACAACCTTCAGGCGTTGTCCGAGTGTGTTTCGGATCACGTGAAGATCATGATCGAGACCGCCGCCCAAGCCGGTCGACCGGAGAAGCCGGGATCGACGAGCAAAGCCGTAGAGGTGACCGGCTAGTCGAATGGGAATCCCGATCCACAATTCACACGAGCAGGGAGAGTTTTCATGGGACAACCTGTCAGCATCATGCCGTGTCTGGACATGCAGAACGGCCGCGTGGTCAAGGGCGTGCATTTCGTTGACATCAAGGATGCGGGCGATCCGGCTCAATGCGCTATTGCGTACTGCAAGGCGGGCGCAGACGAACTTGCCATGCTCGATATCACCGCCACCGTGGAAGGTCGCCCTACCCTGCTCGATGTTGTTCGCCGGGTGGCGGCGGTAACCACAGTGCCCTTCACCGTCGGTGGCGGCATCAGCGACGTTGCCTCCGCCGCCGCCGTGCTGAAGGCGGGGGCCAACAAGATTTCCACCAGCAGCGCGGCGTTTCGCAATCCGCAGGTCATCGTGGAGATGGTCAAGGAATTCGGCCCGGACAAGGTTACCGTGGCCATCGACGTCGATCGGAACAAGGCCATGCCTTCGGGTTACGAGGTCTACATCGACGGCGGTCGCACCGCGACCGGCGCCGATGCGCTCGAATGGGCCAAGAGAGTGGACGGTTACGGCGTGGCGACCCTACTGCCCACGAGCAAAGCCACCGACGGCGCCAAGACGGGGTATGACCTGCCCCTCATCCGCGCGATCGCCACGTCCTGCAAGGCAACCGTCGTGGCCTCAGGAGGCGCCGGGGAAATGAAGCATTTCCACGAGGCGGCCGAGGCCGGTGCAACCGTGCTGTTGGCCGCTTCGGTGTTTCATTTCCATATCGTGGATATTGGCGAATTGAAGCGATACCTGCGGGAACGAGGGGTGAGTGTCCGCTAGCAAGACTCGTCCCCGGACGCCGCTTCGGGGCGCCGGCGAGCAGGTAAATCCTCATAATGGGTTGGCTTCGCGCCGCTGAGGTGATACACTGTCAATGGTTGGTTCGTCGAGTAGGGCGCGCACGCGACGTTCGTTCTAGTCCGACCGCACTGCCTGGATCGCTTTCCTACCTTTTGGCCGGAACGTCGGCCACTTTCAACCGGGACCCTGAAAGAGAAACAATGGGTCCATGATGCCATCGACAGGAGACTTACGATGGGCAAGAAGTTGTACGTCGGGAACCTGGGTTACGACGTCAGCAGTTCGGATCTGGAACAACTGCTGGCGCAACACGGGACCGTCATCAGCGCGGAGGTCATTTCGGACCGCATGACCGGCCAGAGCAAGGGATTCGGGTTTGTCGAAATGGGCACCGATCAGGAAGCTCAGACAGCCATCAATGCCCTGAACGGCAAGGAGTTCAAGGGACGGACTCTAACGGTCAATGAGGCTCGACCTCGCCCGCCGAAATCCGGCGGCGGCCGCGGTGGATTCGGCGGCCGTGGCGGCGGCGGTGGCGGCGGTCGACAACGTTACTAGACCACGCGATTGACCACAACGGGGGGAGGCCACCGGATGGGGCCTCCCCCTTTCATTAGCACACGCCCGTCGCGGGACCTTGCGTGGAAGGACTGTCTTGGCGGAGTGTTCATTCGTCGGCAGTCGTTCTCCCGCGAAGGCGTTTCTTGAGGGATTGTCGCCTCTTCTGCGAGAGGATTCGCGCGCGGGCGCTCCTCGGCATGGACGTCGGAATGCGTGGCCTACGACGACGCGACAGGCCTTCGATCTTGCGACGAAGGATGGAAAGTGCCCGTTGCTTGTTCTGATGTTGACTGCGCTCCTGCCGGCAACACACCACGAGCCCCGTGGGACGGTGCCGGAGTCTCACGGCCGTTTCCCGCTTGTTGACGTTCTGCCCGCCGGGCCCGCTCGCGCGGAAGGTCTCGACGTCGCATTCCGCCAGGAGGCCTTCATCGGACTGGGGAATGGCCGAAGGCATGTCAAGTCCGGATCTCGGGTTTGGACGGCGGAGTCGCCCCGTCACTCTCCCACCAATTCGTAAAGGCCTTGCCCCGCTCGCTTGAGTTTACCCTGCTCGACCAGGGCTTCCCAGACCGCTCGGGGGTACTCGAACGGGGGCGTGACGGCAACAATGGCGGATTTGCCCTTGCTCATCGGACCATGGCCCAGCTTCGATTCGTCGTCCAAGCGTGCAAGCTTGAGGCGTTTCTTGAACGCCTTGAGCGCCTTGCGAAGCACTTCAGGACTGGGTGAAGCCGGTGGTGAAGGCACGGCGGTATCGGACATGGCAGCCATCCTCTTTGTCATGGCAGAGGCATACGCATCCTGACCGTTATCTCATCGCCAGAAGCGATTTCAGTTCCGTCTCATTATGCGTTGCGGTAATACGGCACCAATAGTCGCGTGTCTCGTCGGGCATGAGACGGTCGTGCCAGCCGCGCTGTCGATCGATCACGCGGCCCTCCACACCGCCGTTCGCCGGCTCCAACGCTCCGACGTAGCTGCCGCCCGGCCCCCAGTGCTGCCAGTTGATCATCCGCCGATACTGGCGGATATTGAACTCGATCTTGACGCCGAAACGGCGCTTCTCGTTCACGACGCCCGCCGTCACCACGCCGTTCCGATCGGGAACAGGATCGATGTAGGCACAGGCTTCCCCGGCGCCGCGGTGCGATTCTTGGGGGACGACCGCACGGCGAAAGTCCTTTCGGCCGAACCACGCGACGCTGTCGTCGCGAGGAGTGACCTTTCCCTTGTAGCAGTATGTGCTCACACCGGGTTCCAGGAGCGGATATCCAAAGTTGATGTGCAACAACCAGGCATGCGGAACCGGTTCGTTGCCGTAGTTGACGAAGTGGTCGCGAATCTCGATCGTCGGCTCACCCAGCAAACTGCGAATGGTCCTGCGCAGTTCCACGTTGGGATTGAACACCTTCGCCGTCCGTATCAGGCCGGTCACGGCCATCTCGCGATCGCCCGTCTTCAGGTCCGGATTGCGGATCGATTCCACGATCGCGGCCGTGCTCGAGTGGGTGCCATGCAGCCCAAGCTGCTCGTCGCCATCCACGCACGGGGCCCCCATATTGCAGGGTCCACAACTCGTCACCAGCCCCCCCGCAAAGGACCACAACCAGTCAAGCCCCAGGTGATAGGCAAATGACGGTTTGGTAACGCCCGCCAGCGAATGCCAGGTAAGCGACTGGCCCAGATACTCGGCATCGACGATGTCCATCCCGCGATCGAGAACAACCTTGTACCGCAACCCGCCGCCGGTGTTTACCCACGCGATCCGGGTGCCCCGTCCGGGCCCGTTGTCCAGAACGGATGTCTCGATGCCACCAAGTTGCTGGGAATTCATCACCGGCACGTCGGTAAATGCATGTTTGCGCGCGGAACGAACCACCTTCGCCATGTTCGGACTCCTCTCCGCGACCCCTCTTCAGCCTGCGTCGCGATCCTGGGGTCGCCTTCAACGGCGGCGGCGTGTCACGTGACCTGCCGCCCAGGCAACCGCGAGTATTGTCTTCCAAAGCCCGCCGTCTGCAAGTCTGATCATGAGGAGGCCGAAGGCGTCGGGACATGGCGTATGCCGCTCACCCACACCCCGACGGGGGATGCCGAATTCCGAAGGAGATCCTCGACCGGATCCGCTACGTCCTCGCGGCTCAGGGGAACGGCAACGAAGTCCGCATACTTGCCGGATTCGATCGTGCCGATCCGATCGGCCAAACCCAACGCCCGCGCCCCGTTGATTGTACCCATCGCAAGGAGTCGGTCGCACGGGACCTCCGGGTGCTCTCGATGGAGAAACCGGAGCTCGTCCAGAATCGAGAGGGTCGAACCGGGCGGCAGCGACGCGGCGGAGTCGGTTCCGATGCAGACGTTGATGCCCGCCGAAAGCATCTCTTGCCATCGATGATTCCGGTGTCTGAAGAACCGATGCGATCGAGGACAGAGCACCACGCTCGACGGTGAGTGGGCCAGTCGCCCCAGTTCGCGGTCGTCGATGTAATTCACATGGGCGAGCAAGGCGCCGGCATCCAGAATCCCCAGCCGTTCGGCGTATTCCATCGGAGAACACTTGGGAGGACGGATGGGATCGCCCGCGCTGAAACCCCGGACCAGCACGCCCAGCACGCCGCCGCCCTGTCTCAGCCACCGGCACTCCTGGATGGTTTCGGACCAGTGGGTGGTGAGGGGAAGTGCGCGCCGACGGGCGATTTCGACCGCGCCTACAACGTCTCGCGCCCGAACCGTGTAGGGAGCGTGGGGAGAGACGCCGGGGATCACCCCACGGTCGGGCGCCACCTCGTCCAGCACCTTTTCCAACTCGACGGGATTTCGCGGCGGCTCCGACGCCACGCTGATCAATTCGGCAAAGCAGACCTTGCGAAGGGGAACGTCGCGCAGCGCCTTCCATGCATCGCCACGGCGCGAGACATCGCCGATGCAGGTAACGCCCGCCCTCAATGATTCGACGGCGGCCTGAGTAGCGCCTGCCTGCTCCAGCGCGGGATCACCCTTGCGCCGAAGCATGGCGAGCCGCGTCAACCATGTCAGGAGGTTCGACGGAGGCACCTTGCCGGCATAGACGCTCAGTTCGAGATGGGCGTGTGCATTGACCCAGCCGGGCAGCAGGACGACGCGGCCGAGGTCCACCACCTCCGGCCCGGTGAACTCCTCGCGGGGACCGACCTGCACGATTCGACCGTCTACGATCCGCACGCCCCCGTCGCGAATGGGCGGTCGGGCCACCGGCACGACGTATCGGGCCAACAGGATCATCGACTCACGTGTTTCGCGTTGAACCACGTTCGCCAGTCCTTCCCGATCTGCCCCAAGGCGATGTGATGATCCATGCTGACGTCGCAGCGGCATTTGCGCGGTGTCTTGGCGACGGTCGCCACGAGTTCGGCAAGCACGGACGGCAGCATTTCAACCGCGTCGCTCACCCGTTGTTCGTCCGTCACCATGCCGAGCGCCTCGAAGAGTCCGCCCGGCTCGTACGGTCGGTATTCACCTCCGGATTCGGCGTAGTCCGTGACGTAGGTCAACACGGCATAACAGAGCTGAAGCTCCTTGGCCAGGAAAACCTCCGGCACGATGCTGTCACCGATCAGGTCGGCGCCCAAGATGACGTATTTTCGAATCTCCGCGGGCGTCTCGTGTCGAGGGCCCTCGGTGCACAGATACACGGCCTCCTCCTTGAAATGGGCCTTGCGTGACGCCAGGGTATCCGCCAGAAGCCGCCGGAGTTCGGGGCAGAAGACGGGCCACTGCCGAATGGCCCCCCATCCACCGTTCTCGAAGAAGGTATTCGCACGCCGACGCGTCTCGTCGATCACGTCGCTGAGGACAACGAACTGCCCGATGTGGAAATTGTGGCTCAGCGCCTTGACGGCGGACCAGGCAATAATCGCCTCGGCCCCCAGGTCTTTGAGCGCGTAGACGTTCGCGCGGTAGTTCACGAACGTGCTGCTCACGTCGTAGCCCGTCTCTCCGTGTCGAGGCACGAAGTAGAAACTGTCCGATCCGCCGCATTCGTAGACGGGCCCGGACACACCGAACGGGGTGTCCAAGGGTCCAATCCGCCGGGCATCGAAGGCGTCTCGTTCAAGCAGAACGGATGCCCCCACTCCGCCGATACAAGCCAGCCGCACCCCCATGGACGCAACCCTCATCCGAAATGCTTCACGTCACCCGTACCGTCCCGGACGTGATCGGGGACGGTTCTCCGCGTCAGGAAACCCTCTGCGACCGCGCCGACGAGTCGGCGTGACTCTTCCGCAGCAGCTCGATCAGATCGCGGGATTCCAGGTGTTCGTCGAGCGATCGCATGAACGGTTCCATCGCAGCCAGTCGACGCCATGCCAGTTCACGCACGCACGCGAACCGTATTCCCTCGCGAATCCGTGCCTCCCAGTAGTGGTATTCCTGCTGACGATTCCACCCGTCCATCAGATGACGAAGGCCTCGCCCTTCGATCACGTTCCGGCGCAGACTCTGCAGCAGGCCGACGGGGCCGATCTGATCGAGATTGTCCGCATCACTCAGGATGTGCGATTCAATAAGATCGTGTTTTCGGTTGTTCATGCCGCGAATGGTGTTGGCGGCCGTCTCCACGGTGCGCGGCGGAAGGTGTCGGTGCAGCGTCGATTCGACCAGGTGGGCGGCCAATTCGTGCTGGACATCGCTGGTCGGACGGGAGAGAACATGGTGAGGCGGAACTTCGCCGCTGGCGACTTGCACGGCCCAACCGGCGTCATGGTACAACGCGGCAACCTTCATGGCCGTTCGATCGATGCGCCCGTTCGCCAGCTCAGGCAATGAAGCGATCGTCTCCGCATTGGCCGCCACGCGGAGCGAATGCTCCCATAGGGTCAGGTCCGCCGTCTTGCCGGGACCACCCAGCGTCAATTCAACCCGCGCCTGTCGGAGCAGCGGATCCTCATCGGCCATGAGAGTCCCTCCGGGGCATCGCAAGACCTCCTCATCGAGCCCGTTCTGTCTCGCGCGACGGCCCCAAACGATCGGCCGATCAAATGTATCCCGTTGTGGTTCACTTGTACTCGATCCCCCGCCATTCGGCAACCATTAAGATTGTTCCACGATGTGATAATAGCAGTCGCGCCTGCAAGGCCGCCAACCGGCGTCCTCGATCAGCTGGCGAATCTCCGCTTCGGTGAGATGATATGAGGCGCCGGCGGCCGATACGACATTCTCCTCCATCATCACGGACCCCATATCGTTCGCCCCGAAGAACAGCGAGAGTTGACCGATGTCGGGACCTTGCGTGACCCAACTGGCTTGAACGTTCGGAATATTGTCTATGTAAAGCCGGGCCAGCGACAGCATCTTGAGATACTCGTGGGAGCCCGCCAACGCCAAGCACCGACCGTCCGAACCGGTCTTTGCTTCGGCAGCACACCTGGGCACTTTCCCTAGGGCGGTGCCCTTCGGTTGGAAGGTCCAGCTTATGAAGGCGGTGAACCCCCCGGTCTCGTCTTGCAGTTCACGTATCCGACGGAAGTGTTCTATTCGTTCCGCGACGGTCTCAATGTGTCCAAACATCATCGTGGCCGTCGTGCGCATGCCGATCCTGTGCGCTTGCCGCATCACATCGAGATACTCGCATGTTCGGCTCTTGCCCACACTGATGCGATCGCGAACCCGGTCCACAAGAATCTCCGCCCCCCCACCCGGAATCGTGTCCAGCCCCGCATCGCGCAGCCGCAACAGCACGTCGCGAACCGACATCCCAAAGGCCCGGCTAAACTCGTGTATTTCGGGCGGGCTGAAGGCATGGAGGTGAATCGTTGGATAACGACCTTTGATGAACCGCAACAGGTCCAAATACCAGTCGAAATCGAGCAACGAGTCCGGCACAAGTCCGCCCTGGAGAAGGATTTGTGTTCCTCCGATGGAAATCAACTCGTCGATCTTCGAGAGCAGTTCATCTCGGCTGATTACGTACGCCGCTTCGCTTGTGGGCTTGGCCTTGAAATTGCAGAAAGTGCAATGGGCCGAGCAGATGTTCGAGTAGTTGATATTCCTGTCGACGATGTAGCTCCTGTATGTCTCGGGATGCAACGTCAGGCAGGCCTCGTGGGCCATCCGTCCCAGCTCCGTGAGCGAGCATTCATCGTACATCCGCAGGGCCTCGGCATCGGAGATTCGCCGTAGCGTCCTTCGCGGTACGTCGGAATCACGTCCCCCGCGATGAGGCGCCACGGCACATCCCCACGATTCCATATGGCCTTGTCCACTCATGGGGTTCCAGCCGCCTTCAACAACCCCGCATCCGCCGCTTTGCGAAGAAACAGTTCCATGCCCTGTCGGTGCCGATCCGTCAACCGAAACTCCAGGTATTCGCGAAAATAGCGGCGGGCGATCTCGGTGGGCCAACCGGCCGCCGGCGCGGCGGCCGCCGCGATTTCGTCCAATCGACTCATCCCTTCGTCGCGAGATGCCGACAACAGGGCCGCCAGATCGTCGGCACGATCGATCGATGTCGTAGCCCAAACGGCGTATACGAAAGGCAAGCCCGTCTGTTCCCGCCATGCGGCACCCAGGTCCATCTCAAAGACGAATCCGCGGGGACGTGATGAAACGACCTTATCACCGATCAGGAGAACCGCTTCCTGGCTCTCTGAATCGACGTTACCGCTCAGCGGAATCGTATTGGGCCGGTGCCCGAAAAGCTCCAGCCAGATCAGTTGAGCCAGGATGATCGAGGTGTGCGAATCTCCGTCGACGGCCAGGCAGCGAACACGGTCGGGAGGGACGCGAGTGAAGACGCGTACGGTCAGTGTTTCGCCGTCCGAGGCAATGCAGGCGTCCGACACGATTATGAACCGGGACCGGAAGGCCAGATCAACCACCGGCACGAGAGCGGCATCCACATGACCGCCGTGGAGCCTCTCGGCAAGCGACGAGGGCACCGCAAACTCCAGCCGTACACGAGGATTCACCTCCAGTCCTGCAACCAGAGGCCTCGTGTTCAGAAACGAAACCGCCCCAAGATGATAGGTAGGCGAGTGTCTTGGAAGTGATGGCGGTGTTGGGCACATCCTACCAATCCTCTTTGAGTTGCGCAGTGCGGCCAGGATGCTCCGGATGACGCCCTTGTCCGCTTGGCACGCCCTCATCTCTCTCTGGGGGCGCGGCGCGCCGCCCGTAAGGCTCATCGAACGTCCGCCGTGTCCTCCGGCGACCACCGTCCGTGGCTCGAACACAATTATAGGACTTTTTCGTCGCCTCAACATGGCTTGCGGCCAATTCGGCGGTGTTGAAAGGCCTTCTTGGGAGACCTAAAGGATCTTAAGCACTGCCCCAGGAAAACCGATCACATCCACGGGGTTCTCCCGGAAACGGGACGGATGCCACGTTCAGTAACGAACGATACCGATGGCCGCGAGGACGGACGTGAGTCATACATGCACCAGAGATCGTCGCAGCGAACCCAGGTTTCGCGCGCCCTTCCCCGTCTGGTGGCGGAGCGGCGGAAACCCAATCCCTTGCCAGGCATGGATGCTGGACTTCTCCGCTCATGGTGCAGCGTTGCTGACGACCCAGGGAGCGAGACCGGCCGTCGGAGACCCGATCAGCCTTTCGCTGCTCAGCCCGGATACGAACCTCGACCCCCGCGTGTCGCGTACCTTGTTGGAGGACGCCACGGTACTTCGAACCGACGCCATCGAGCCGTCGCTCGAGCGCGTAGCGTTACGTTTTCATGGCGAGTTGTGGAAACAGGAGCAGTCTCACATCCTTGGTGAGCTCGCCCGGCTGTTTGACACGTCATCCGGCGACCCGCCCCGCGTTTGATTCCGCCGGGAGGTCTTTCATGACGATCCATGGTTCATCGGTTCGCGCCGATCTCTGGTCGGCCAGTCGGACGCGCACAATGGAGAAGGAGAGTTCAGTCTGGCTGGTAACCGGCGACGGTCAAAACAAATACCTCGGTCGAACGGTGAGTCCAACCTCGGACGGTGTTGTCTTTGAAACAACCATCCTGCCTTCCGGGTTCAGGCCCGGGGAGCCCATCACGCTGTTGATGAGCAAGCCGATCGCCGAGGAACCCACCCCTAAGACGATCCACGGAGTGACGGAAGCGGTCGTCATTCGCACTGAGAAGCTGGAGGTGGGTCATCGAGTGACAGTCCGTTTTCGACCATCCGACGATTGACTCCGTAAGCGGTTGCGTTCAGTATAGAAGGATTGACTGCTACGCCACCGTAGCTCAATCGGCAGAGCAGCGGTTTTGTAAACCGCAGGTCGTCGGTTCGAATCCGACCGGTGGCT
>CAZQTW010000015.1:0-97601 GCA_964596165.1 uncultured Planctomycetales bacterium
ACACCCGCCTTCGCGATACGGCCGGGCCGATGTAGTCGTAGTCCGCCAGGGGCGTATTGGCGTGTCGCGCGTCGGGCCGCGTCGTATTCCGCACCTCCTTCATCCGACGACCCTGAACTCGTACGTAACGCTCGCCAGGAACGTGTTGTCCGACGCATCACAATAGAAAGGGCTTGAGTGGGTTTTGTGAACACCGGGTCTGCAAGACGCAGTCGCGTGCGGACTGTCGATCCCAGGCTTTGCCCTTTGACTCGCAGGTCGCCGCTGCGCATGATGGTGGGTGCAGGCGGGCAAGGGGCAGCCGAAGTCCACCGCCATTCCGATCTCCCATCGCTACCGTTAGGAGGCCGTTGCATGTCTCAGACACTCTCTCGGCGTGAATTCCTGGAAACCACGGCACTGGCCGGTGGGATGCTGATGACCGGCGGACCGGCCATCCGACCCCTGCAGGCCGCGGAGGACGCCGGCTGGCCCAGGATGCCGTCCGTGAAGATCCACGTGGTCTATGTCGGTCTGGGTGGGGCGTGGCCCAAGCCGGAGTTTGATGCGCCGGCCGAGGTCGCCAGGTTCCAGAAGCACCTCGAGGCCCTCAAACAACGGATGGGCGACGTCGAGTTCGTCGGCGGCGAGCTGATCCCCAACAACGACAAGGCCGCAACCGAGGTCTTGCCCAAGCTCACCGGCGCCGACGCCCTCCTGATCTTCCACTTGGCGTTCGGCAGCGGCGCCCCTCTGCTCAAGTTGGTCGATTCCGGCTTGCCGACGGCGATCTTCTCGCAGCCCTTCAGCGGGCACGACTGGATGTACGTACCGCAGTGGCAGAAGGCGGGCAAGCGGGTGATCATCGCGGCCTCGCGCGATGTCGCCGACATCGACCGGCTGGCGGCCTTGCTGCGCGTGCCGATCCGAATGCGCCAGTCGCGGGTGTTGGTGGTGGGCCGCGCCACGGGGACCGAGCCGGCTCGATCGGCCGAGAAGGTCAAACAGAAGCTCGGCACGGAACTGGTGCCGATCACCGGGGAGCAGCAGCTCGCGGCGTACCGCGCGATCGACCCCCAGGCCGCCGAGGCCGAGGCCGAAGCCTATTGGCTCAAGGCGGCCAAGAAGATCGTCGAGCCGTCGCGCGAGGAGATCGTCAACTCCGCCCGGCTCTACCTGGCGATCAAGAAGATGATGATCGAGAATCGGGCCCAGGCGGTCACCAGCACGCTGTGCATGAGCAACCCCGTCAATGCGTGCCTGGCGTTCAGCAAGCTGAACGATCTGGGACTTGTGGGGGCCTGTGAAGGCGACATGGATTCGACGTTGACCATGCTCATGTTCGGCTATGCCTTCGCCAAGCCCGGTTTCATCACCGATCCCTTGTTCGACACGTCGAAGAACGCCGTGATCCACGCCCACTGCGTGGCGGCCACCAAGATGGACGGTCCCGGTGGGGAGCGCCACCCGTTCACGATTCGCACCCACCGCGACGACAACGCGGGGGCGGCCGTCGAGGTCGAGCTCCGCGTCGGCCAGGAGATTACCTGCGCCAAGTTGGTCAACCTCGATACGATGCTTCTGTCGGCTCAGAAGATCATCGAGATCCCCGACTTCGACGACCGGGGCTGCCGCACCCAGTGCACCGCGCAGGTGACCGACGCCCGCAAGATGCTGGCCAACTGGGGAAGCGGCGTCATCGAGAAGACCGACATGATGACGCTGCTGCACCGCGTGGTCTTCTACGGCAACCACGTGGCCAACGTCGAGGACCTTGCCCAGCTCATGGGCATGAGGGTCGTGATGGAAGGGTAGCGGTTCATGATCCGCGTTGTCGGTGGATTTCGGGGCGGATCATCTTAGGCGTGGGCCTGTGGTGACAAGGGCCGCAGTCCTGCCCGTGGTTCGCGAATGAGTTGTGTGCCGTACATCATGGGTAGGGCCCATAAGATCGATGATCACGAGCCCGCAGGCCCCCCCTTACGTTTCTCGGTGCCAAATTCGTAATTCGCGGCAAGAAAGGATGTTGCCCCAGCATCTTATTGGTGTACTATACAAGTGGACTCTTCCAAAGGGGAGGATTTGTCATGTATCTCAGAATAGTCGTGGTTCTTCTGCTTGCGGTCGTTGGGTTCCTGCCCGTTGGATGTGCAAGCACGGCTGGATCGGTTGCTCAGGCCGAACCGGAGGCTCACGCTCAAGCCTTGGCAGGTGCGGACAGCGCCCAAACCGAAACGGCGAATTTCGAGCCTGTCTGGTGGGCCACGGATTGAGCCTGACGACAGACGGACCGGTCGGTTTGGCCGTTCGCTGCCGTCGAGTCTGATCACATCAGCTCTGGGGTGAAACGAACCCCCAGGTTTCTGGGGGTTTGTTTCCATGATTGGCAGGGTGACCTCTCTCCGTCAAATACCGTTTTTGATTTCAATCGCAATAGTAAACGCTAACTTTATCGGTAAAAAAATCACGATTTCTGCTTGACCCGGCTCAAGTCTGTAGTATACTTAATCGATAACTAATTATCGATATTTTGCTCCCCATTCCGGACAGGTGGACGGGCGTCGTGCAATCTGATAGGAATGAAATCACGGCTATTCCCAGCCCCACGCTCAGAAGGCTGCCGTCCTATCTGCGGTTGCTGAAGAATTGGTCATCCACGGGCAAGGACGTCGTGTCCTGCACTCAAGTTGCCGGCGAGTTGAAACTCGATCCGGTACAAGTCAGAAAGGACCTCCAATACACCGGCATCGTAGGTTCACCCCGCATTGGTTTCCCCGTGCCCGCGCTGATTGAGGCGATCGAAAGCGCCCTCGGATGGGACAACTTCTCCGAGGCGTTCTTGGTCGGAGCCGGCAGCCTGGGTACCGCGCTTCTGGGCTATGAGGGGTTGAGGGGCTGCAGTCTCGACATCGTTGCCGCATTCGATCTCGACACCTCCAAGATCGGCAAGACGATTCACGGCAAGCGGGTTCTGCCGATCAGCAAACTCACGGATTTGGCCAAGCGGATGCAGGTCCGAATCGGGATCATCACCGTCCCCGCCGAAGCGGCCCAACACGTGGCCGACATGATGGTCGGGGGCGGCATCCGGGCCATCTGGAACTTTGCCCCCGTTGTGTTGAAGGTTCCACCCGAGACGATTGTTGAAAACACGCAACTGTACACAAGCCTGGCGGTGCTGACGGCCAGACTGACTGAAGCCCTGATTAGAGAACGCGAGGAGGATTTCCGTGCAAGCAACGACGAATCGGTCGGCGGCGCAAGCTCGCAAGTTCGAGAAGGTATGCGAGATCTTGGACGCCCACCAGCGGGATTCGACCAAACTGATCCCCATTCTACAGGCCGTTCAGGAGGAGTATCGGTACCTTCCTGAAGAGGTTCTCACGTACGTGGCCACATCGCTCGGCCTGCCCCCCGCGCGGGTGTTCGGCGTCGCGACGTTCTACGCCCATTTCACGTTGGAGCCGAAGGGCAAGTACGTGATCCGCGTGTGCGACGGGACGGCCTGTCACGTGAAGATGTCCATCCCCATTCTCGAGGCGATGCGACAGCGGCTCGGGTTGAGCGAGCAGAAGAAGACGACGCCCGACCTGATGTTCACCTTGGAGACGGTCTACTGCTTCGGGGCGTGCGGCCTGGCGCCGGTGGTGGTGGTCAACGACGACGTTTACAGCACGATGACGCCGGATAAGGCATTGGCGCTGGTCGAAGCGATCATCAAGAGAGAGGAAGGGAACAAATGAGTACCGCAACGACGGATCTTGATTTGATCGGCAGGAAGTTCCAGGCCGAGTTGGCCAAGCCGACGCGTCGGGTATTGATTTGCGCGGGCACGGGCTGTGTGGCCAACGGCGCGCTGAAGGTTTATGACGCATTCGTGAAGGAATCGGCGGCGGCCGGCGTGAAGGTCATCACCGAACTGAAGGACGACGATTCCAACCAGGGCGTCTTGGTTTCCAAGGGGGGGTGCCCCGGATATTGCCAGATCGGGCCGCTGGTCACGATCCTGCCGGAGAACATCCTATACACGCGGGTGCGGGTCGAGGACGTGCCGGAAATCGTCGCCAAGACGTTGGCGAAGGGCGCGGTTATCGATCGGCTTCTCTACGTGGACCCGGCGACGGGCGAGAAGTGCACGTCCTCCGCGGAGATTCCTTTCTACAAGCGCCAAGCCTTGTTCGTCTTGAAGCAGTGCGGGGCGATCGATCCGGAGGACATCCGCGAGTACATCCACATCGGCGGCTACGCCGCGGCCCGCAAGGCCTATCTCGAGATGACCCCGCAGCA
Source organism: uncultured Planctomycetales bacterium (assembly GCA_964596165.1). Taxonomy (GTDB): domain Bacteria; phylum Planctomycetota; class Phycisphaerae; order UBA1845; family JAFGLZ01; genus CAYUQT01. The sequence continues at coordinate 4,267 of CAZQTW010000015.1, forward strand.
GATCTGCGAGGAGATCACCCACTCGGGGCTGCGCGGGCGTGGCGGCGGCGGATTTCCGACGGGCAAGAAGTGGGATGTCGCCCGCCGGCAGCCGGACGGCAAGAAGTATGTCATCTGCAACGGCGACGAGGGCGATCCCGGGGCGTTCATGAACCGAAGTGTGATGGAGAGCAACCCCCACGCGGTCATCGAGGGTTTGATGATCGCCGGCCGGGCGATCGGCAGCGATGAGGCCTACATCTATGTGCGGGCCGAGTACCCCTTGGCGGTCAAACGGCTTCGCAAGGCCGTTGCCGACGCCGAGAGGATAGGCGTGCTCGGGCCCAACGTCTTCGGTTCGGGGATGGGGTTCAAATGCGTGGTCATGGAAGGGGCCGGAGCCTTCGTGTGCGGCGAGGAGACCGCCTTGATCCACTCGATCGAGGGACAACGCGGCATGCCGTCGCCGAAGCCGCCGTTCCCGGCTCAGAGCGGACTGTGGGGCAAGCCCACGGTCATCAACAATGTCGAGAGCCTTGCGACGGTGCCGTTGATTCTGACCGTCGGCGCCCGCGAGTATCGTTCTCGCGGCACCCCGGGCTCGCCCGGAACCAAGACGTTCGCCCTGACGGGACACGTCGCGAACTGTGGTCTGATCGAGGTCCCGTTCGGCACGACGGTTCGTGAAATCGTCTTCGGCATCGGCGGCGGCATCACGGACGACCTGGGCAAGACCAACGGGGTCGGCTTCAAGGCCGTCCAGATCGGCGGACCGTCCGGCGGTTGCCTCACGGAAGAGCACCTCGATTTGCCGCTGGACTACGACTCGCTTCGGGCGGCCGGGGCGATGGTCGGCTCGGGCGGCCTGGTCGTCATGAACAAGAACACGTGTATGGTGAGCGTGGCGCGATTCTTCATGGAGTTCATCCAGAATGAATCGTGCGGCAAGTGCGTCCTCTGTCGCGAGGGAACCAAGCAGATGCTTGCCCTTTTGGACGACATTGTCGCAGGTCGGGCCACCGCCGAGACGCTCGAGCTGCTCCAGCGATTGGCCGTTGCGGTCGGCAAGGGTTCGCTCTGCGGGCTGGGCAAGACGGCGCCGAACCCTGTCTTGTCCACGATGCGAGCGTTCCGGGCCGAGTACGAGGCGCACGTCTTCCAGAAACGGTGTCCGGCGGGTCGGTGCAAGGCCCTGATGGCTCCGAAGATCGACCCAACGTTATGCAAAGGGTGTACGCTGTGCGCCAAGAAATGTCCGGTCAATGCCATCTCCGGTGAGAAGGGCAAACCGCATCGGATCGACGATGCCCTGTGCACCAAGTGCGGTACGTGTGTCAACCTCTGCAAGTTCAAAGCGATCTCAGGAGTATAAGTCGTGACGGGTAAGAAGAGTCTCTTCGTGGATGGGGTCGAAGTACCGATCAACGGCGAACGGAACCTCCTCGAGGTCATCCGCAAGGCCGACATCGACATTCCGACGTTCTGCTATCACTCGGAGCTCAGCGTTTACGGCGCCTGCCGCATGTGCCTGGTGGACGTGGAGGGACGGGGGTTGATGGCCTCGTGTTCCACGGCGCCGGAAAAGGGCATGAAGATCAGGACGAACACCGAAGAGATCCGCGAGATCCGCAAGATCGCCGTGGAACTTCTGCTCGCCAATCACGGCGAAGGGTGTCCGACGTGCGGCAAGAACGGGTCCTGCAAGCTCCAGGCCCTGGGCAAGCGGCTGGGAATTGAGAAGGTTCGGTTTCGGCAGACGCACAAGCCGATGACGGTGGACCTGTCGTCCCCGTCGATCGTTCGCGACCCAAACAAGTGCATCCTGTGCGGCGATTGCGTTCGAGTCTGTCGAGAGATTCAAGGCATCGGCGCGATCGACTTCGCCCATCGCGGGGCGAAGGTGGCCGTCTTGCCCGCGTACGGCAAGGACTTGGGCAAGGTTGAGTGCATCAACTGTGGCCAGTGCGCCAGCGCCTGCCCGACCGGAGCACTCACGCCCAAGTCGGAGATCAAGGAGGTCTGGAAGGTTCTCAATGATTCGACCAAGAAGGTGGCGGTACAGATCGCTCCGGCCGTTCGGGTCGCCCTGGGCGAGGAATTCGGCATGGCGCCCGGCACGGTGACCACCGGCCAAATGGTCGCCGCATTGAAGAGACTCGGATTCCACAAGGTGTTTGACACGTCGTTCACCGCCGACCTGACGATTCTGGAAGAGGGCACGGAGCTTCTGAACCGGCTGAGCTCCGGAAAGAACCTGCCCCAGTTCACGTCCTGCTGCCCGGGCTGGATCAAGTTCGCCGAGCAGTACTATCCGTCCCTGTTACCGAATCTGTCGACCTGCAAGTCGCCGCAGCAGATGCTCGGATCACTGCTGAAGGACATCCTGCCGAACGAGATGGGCATCAAACGGGAGGATCTTGTCGTGGTGTCGGTCATGCCGTGCACGGCCAAGAAGTTTGAGGCGCGGCGGCCGGAGTTCCAGGAAGGCGGCGTGCCGGATGTCGACTACGTTCTGACCACGCAGGAACTTGCCCGGATGATCCAGGAGGCAGGCATCCTCTTCACCAATCTGCGCCCCGATTCGCTCGATATGCCGTTCGGGTTTAAGACCGGAGCGGGCGTGATCTTCGGCAACTCGGGCGGCGTCACCGAGGCGGCGCTCCGGTTCGCGTACGAGAAGGTCACCGGGACGAAGCTCGAGGCGGTCGACTTCGATGATGTTCGCGGTCGTGAGGGTTTGCGCGAAGCGACCATCGTGCTCAACGGGACGCCCGTCAAGCTGGCGATCGTCCACGGCCTGGCGAATGCACGGAAGGTGTGCGAGGACGTAATGGCCGGCACGTGCGACTACCATTTTATTGAGGTCATGACGTGTCCGCAGGGGTGTATCGGCGGCGCGGGCCAACCCGTGTCGTTCGACGGCAAGGCCAAGGACAAGCGGACCCAGGGGCTGTACGAGGCGGACAAGATGCTGGAGCTTCACAAATCCCAGGACAACCCGTACATCCTGGAGCTCTACGCCGGTCACCTCGGCGAAGTCGGCGGCAAGAAGGCCCATCATCTCCTGCATACGCACTACAAGAGTCGCCGGCGCATTAGCGACGAAGATCTCGCCCTGGTCAGTAACGGGACGTCGCGCGAGACGTCCGTCGAAATCAGCGTCTGCGTCGGAACGAGCTGTTATTTGAAAGGATCGCAGAACATCCTTCGCGCTCTGATCAAGCACATTGAGGATGAGGGATTGAACCACCTCGTCGACGTGAAGGCCACATTCTGCTTCGAGCGATGTGGGCGCGGTCCGACCGTCCAGGTGGGCGAGACGGTGATCGAGAAGTGCACGTTCGAAAAGGCCAAAGACGTGTTGGCCAAGGAACTGGAAGGCGTTCTGAAATGAATACCGTCACTCCTCAGAGGGCGGGTCAGGTCGTCTTCACCAACAAAGCGCGGTGCCGGGACTGTTACCGGTGCGTCCGCGTTTGCCCGGTGAAGGCGATCCGCATGCATGAAGGACAGGCCTTCGTCGACGAGGAGCGTTGCATTTCCTGCGGGACATGCATCCGTGAGTGTCCGCAGGGCGCCAAAACGTTCCGGAACGATGTGGATCGTGCCGCACGATTGATTGCCTCCGGCAAGCCGGTGGCGGCAAGCATTGCTCCGTCGTTTGCTTCGGTATTTCGAGATTGGGAGAGGCACCGCCTGGCCTCCGCGTTGCGGAAGCTCGGTTTCTCTCATGTGGCGGAGACCGCGATCGGCGCGTTTCACGTCGCGAGCGCCATGGCCGGCATCGTCGCCGAGCAGGCCGGACATCCTCATATCGCCACCGCCTGCCCGGCGGTCGTCAACTACGTCGAACGGTATCAGGGCGATCTGATCAAATACCTGCTCCCGGTCGTCTCGCCGATGCTGGCGCATGCAAGGCACATCAAGAAGAAGCTTGGTCCCGACACGAAGGTGGTGTTCATCGGTCCGTGCGTGGCCAAGAAGGCCGAGGCGGAGCGGCCGGAACACGCCGGCCTCGTGGACTGTGTTTTGACGTTCGTGGAACTCCTGGAATGGCTGGGGCGCGAGAACATCACACTGGCCAGTCTGGAAGAGAGTCGGTTCGACGAAGAACCCGAGGGCGACGCGCGTTTCTTCCCCCTGTTGGGCGGGGCGGTTCGAACCGCTCACATGAATACCGATCTGCTGACGAAGGACGTCCTGGACGTCCATGGTTTCCAGGACACAAGAGAGGCATTGGAAAGCGTGAACGGTGGGGATCGAGCGCTATTGGTGGAGGCCCTGTTGTGCCCCATGGGCTGCATCAACGGACCGGCAATTCCCGGCGAAAGAAACCTGTACGATCGGCGATTGGACGTTCTGGATTTTGCCGGCCGGCACAAGGGAAAGACTCCTTCCGTTCAACCGTCTCGCGAGGATCTCGCGACGACGTTCCAGGCGACGCGGGTGGAGACGAGCGACGACATCTCCGAGGATCAGATCCGGCAGGTGCTTGAGAAGACGGGCAAGTCGCGGCCCGAGGATCAGCTCAACTGCGGCGCCTGTGGTTATTCGTCGTGTCGCGAGAAGGCCATTGCCGTTGTGCGCGGACTGGCCGAGCCGGAAATGTGCATCCCCTACCTCCGCCACCTGGCGGAGCGGCGCACCGACAAGATCATCGAGACCAGCCCGAATGGCATCGTCATCCTCGACGAGAAGCTCACCATCGTCAGTATGAACCCCACGTTTCGGCGCATGTTCATGTGCTCGGAGGCCGTGTGCGGCAAGCGCATCTCGTACCTGATGGACCCCGAACCGTTTGAGCGGCTCGCGAGCGGCGACGAAGACTTCATCGAGTCCATCGTCAAGCACGACAAGTACGGCTTGGTCTGCCATGAGAAGCTTTATCCCTTGCGTGAGGACCGCCAATACGTAGGCATCTTCGCGAACATCACCAAGAGTCAGGCCGATCGTGAGAAGCTGGACCAACTGCGATCCGAGACGGTTCGACAGGCCCGCGACCTCCTCGAACACCAGATCGGTTTGGCCCAGAAGATCGCCGTTTTCTTGGGGGAAAGCACCTCGCGCGGTGAAGAACTCGTGGAGAAGCTGGTCCAACTGGCCAACGAAGGGCGGAATGAGCCGGGTCCGATTGAGGACGAGACGTAGTGGGGTATATCCACGTCGAGATTGAGTATTGCCAGAGCGCCAAGCGACCGGCGAGCCCCTGCGGCGACGTCTTGATGTTTGAACGGACGGCCTCGGCCACCACGCTGATCTGCAGCGACGGAATCGGCAGCGGCATTAAGGCCAACATCGCGGCCACGATGTGCGTCTCGCGGCTCATGGAGCTTCTGCGTCGCGATTTCTCGCCGCGAAACGCCTTCGTCAGTCTCGTTCGAACGATGGAGAAGGCTCGCGATCCGGAACTGCCCTACGCCGTGTTCACGGTGGTTCGGATTCTGAACGACGGGCAGGCGACGATCCTGTCGTACGAAATGCCGCCGCCCATCTTTGTGGGTGCCCGACATGCGACGGTACTTCGGCAACAGACGCTGCAGATCGAGGGCGTCTTCGCCGGCGAGGCGAACTGCTACATTGAGCCCGGCGAAGGCGTAATCGTCGTGAGCGACGGCGTGACGCAGGCCGGCCTGGGGCACGGGTTGAGGAACGGCTGGCGCATCGACGGGGCCTGTCGGTACGTCAACGACTGCCTGGTCGAAGGCGCCGATCTGAAATCGATCCCGAGGCTCGTGCACCGTCAGGCGCGTGACTACGACGGCGAGAAGGCCGGGGACGACTGCACGGTCGTCCTCGCGGCGTGCCGCTGGGGGAATACCGTCAATATACTCACCGGACCGCCGAGCGATAAGACTCAGGATCGGGCCGTGGTCAAACGTTTCCTGGCGATGGAGGGACGGAAAGTGGTCTGCGGCGGGACAACGGCTCAGATCGTGGCCGACTACCTCGAGAAGCCGCTGACGGTGGAACAGAACCCCGACTTGGCGCTCGCTCCTCCGAGATACCTGCTCGACGGCATTGATCTCGTCACCGAAGGGGCTGTCACGTTGAACCAGGCTTACAACGTATTGGAGGAGGACCCCTCCCGATTTGAGGAGCGGAGCGGCGTCACGGAGCTGATCGAACTGCTGAGGTCGGCCGATCGCGTGAACTTCATGCTCGGCGTGGCTCCGAATCCCGCCAATGCCGACATCAGCTTCCGGCAGATGGGCATCCTGACGCGCGACAAGATCGTCCCCCTGATCACCGAGAAACTCCGAAACGCGGGTAAGCTGGTTGTTGTCGAGCACCACTGAACCGCACGCTCATCGCACATTGACCCTTGCCGGACATTCCCTTAGCTTCGTGTCCCTCTTGGGTAACTGGTGCTGGGAGTTTGTACTGGTTCTGGGAGGAATTGACCAATGGCAAGAAGATCGATGGCCGTGGGCCTGTGCCTGGGGTTCGCGGTAATCACGCTGCCGGGATGTGCCGAGAACAAAGGCACGATGGAAAGCACCTGCCAGAAATCGCAGGCCAAGCATGGAAAGGTCCTGCGGCACGTGGTCCTCTTCAAATTCAAGGACGGGACGACGCCCGAGCAAATCAAGAGTGTTGAAGAGGCGTTCCGCGCCTTACCGTCCAAGATCAAACAGATCCACGCATTTGAATGGGGTACCAACAACAGCCCCGAGAAGCATAGCCAGGGCTTCACGCACTGCTTCTTTCTGACGTTCCTCACCGAGGCCGACCGGGATGCCTATCTGCCGCATCCCGAACATAAGGCCTTCGGCAAGATACTCGGGCCGTATCTCGACAAGGTGTGCGTGGTGGACTACTGGGCCACCAAGTAACAAAACCGACGGACGGGACAGTCACCAAGGCGTGGCGAGGCCAAGGGGGAACGATATCTCCGGTCTCTGCGCGTTGGTTAAAGAGATGATGATGCCTTGGGGATGACGGATCCTGATATCGATTTGCCTCCCTCTGCCGCACGGAACGCGCTGTGAGTGGGTTAATCCGTCAGCCTCACCGTCACAATCTGTTTCGGCTTGACTGCAACCTTGGCGACGCCAGCATCGACATTGACCGGGCCGTTGGGCCGGCCTTTCAGGTCGACGAGCTGGGCACGCTTCGGGGCACGGTCCAGAACGAGCGATACCTCCAGCCCCCCAGACGTTGGGTTAAACAGCCGGATGGTGGCCGCTTCGGTTCCCGTCTGACGACGAACGGACGTCACGACCGCCTGAGCGGCGCCAACCGACATGAAGCCGTGGCTCGGGGGCAACGTGCGTTCGGTAGGATTGTCTGCTGCCTGTTCCCGGAGGTCTCGTTGTTCGATCTGAACGGCCCGCACGCCGCCGGCGAGGCGTTGGCCGAGCCGGCAGAGCTTCCCCGCGTCAGGGGCGCTTGCCAGCGGCACGATCAGGTAGCGGAACTCGTGGTGGCCCAGGAGCTGGCCGCCCTCCTCGCCGTTGGTAAAGACCGTCCGCATCGTGCCGCGAAGCAACGTCAAGGCAATCGGCCGCTCAGGGACGTCCCGAACGGTCGATTCCGGCAAACCGGTGGCCACGATCGCCAGACCCCGCTTGGCGTGGTGGACGGCGGTCCAGGTCTGTTGGGGGCGGGTTTCCACTTCAAGCTCTTTGTACCGTGCGTTGTCCGCGCGCAGGGCGATCGCCCGCTCGACCACGTCGAAAGCCGCGTCCGCCAGATAGGTCTTCGCCTCCGTGGCCCCGCTCGGCAGCAACACTCGAAGCCGGTGGTCACGAACGGTGTTCTGGACTTCCGTTCGCACCTCGACGTGGTCGCTGCCCTTGCGGAGTGTTACGAAGTGCGTCACGACCAGTGGCGTGAGACGCGTTTCGCGCCGCAGGGCGGGAAAATCGAACCGCTCGGGCACCTGCATGGTCACGCGGATCTTCAGCGTCGCCTTGGCGATGCCGTCGGTCACAACGGCCACGTCGGCCGATGAGGCAATCGAGGTGTACACGTCGTCGTTCACCGCCACGCCGTGATACCAGCCGTCGCCGATGTCCGCCCTTTCCTCCAGCGTCAAGAGACGTTCGAAGACTTGTCCCGTCCGCTTATCGGTCAGCGTCAGCGTCCCGTTCGAGGCGACCGAGACCTGGAGGGTTTCGTTGGCGATCGTGTGGTCGTCGACCAGCATTGTGCCGAGGTGCCGCGTCGGCTCCCGCAACGGCTTGCAGAGCACCCGCGTGTAGCCGTAGGCCGGTACCTTCAGTGGGACCGTGACGTCCACTTCGTGCCGAACGTCGCCTTGCGGATACTTGCGGAGCCTCCGATGGAAGCCCGCGACATCGCGGCGATGGCCGACGTACTGATACGGCAACTCGCGGCCATCCGGGTCGTAGAGCCGGAAGCCCATCTTGGGCTCGTAGCCGAAGAATTCCTGGAAGACGCAGTCGGTCGTGGTCGGAAAGCGGAGCGTCAGGTCGACCGGTCCGTCGATCGGATCGGCCGTCGGGTTGAATACGATCAACGCAAGGTCCCTGTCGCCCATCTCAGGGAGCCGTACCCGCGCGGCAATGTGATCCAGGGCGTCGCGGGTGAGGTGCGCGGCGATGCCGTGGCACTGATCGAAGCGGTAGACCATGTCCCGGTGCACCTGGTCGATGCTGCACGTGCAAATCGAGTCGTGGGGATGGTTCTGCAGCAGGTGACGCCAGGCGACTTCCAGGTAGCGAGTGGGATAGGGCCGCCCGAGACCGGCCGCAAAGGTGCTGAACGGTTCGGCCCAGAGGCAGAGCTCGTTTTCGCAGCGGGCGTTGGCCTGCTTCAGGTGGATGCGGCTACTGACCACGCCGGGGATCAGCCAGCCCTCGTCTCCGACCTCGCCCGGCTCGCGCAGCTCTCCCCGGATCACGCGTTGGATCTGATCGCGCTGTTTGCGGAGATCGTCGGCGAAGGCGTCCAGGTTCGAGAAGACCAACTCGACGTCCTTGAATTCCTTATTGGCCCGATCGAGCACCTCCAGGGTCCGCGGCTCGATCTCCATGTGGTCGCCGCCGTCGAAGATCAGGAATGACGAGGTGGGGATCCGCTTGAGCTCAAAATCGAGCTGATCGCGCAGGCCGAGCATGGCGTCGTCGAGGTCGTACTCGATGTCCTGCTGGTGACACTTTCGCGAGAGATACGTGTAGGAGCAGTAGCCGAACAACGAGCTGAAGCGGTAGCCGATGACCTCGCTACCATCCGGCGATATCCAGCGGAAGACCGCCCCCTGAGGGTCCTCGCCCAGCCCGCGCCAGACGAATGCGCTGTCGATCCCGAAACCGCGGTAGATCTGGGGCATCTGCGAGGTGTGGCCGAAGAGGTCGCACACAAACCCCGCATGGGAAGGGCCGCCCAGGTCCCGGGCCAGCTTTAAGCCGTACTCGAGGTTGCGGACCAGCGACTCGCCGCTGACGATGAATTCGTCGGGCAGGACGTACCATGGCCCGATCTTGAGCCGGCCCTGCCTGGCAAATTCGCGGATCTGCGGTTCGCGCTCGGGTCGAATCTCCAGGTAGTCCTCCCAGAGGATGACCTGCCCGTCCGACTGGAAGTACTTGAAGCGCGGCTCGCGCGCCATGGTGTCCAACACCTCGTCCAGCATGTTGACCAGGCGGAACCGGTAATCCTGAAACGACTGGTACCACTCGCGGTCCCAATGTGTGCTGACAACGTAATGTCCGATGCGCTTCGTGCTCGACACGTTTCGTTCTCCTGGCCGGAGCGGCCGTGCTTGACAACGTCAACCGGGGCAATAGCCTAGCCGAAGGGCAGGTTCGAACGCCAGGAGAGGCGGGCGATGAAGAAGGCCCTTGTGGTGTACCTGTTGCTGGGCGCTGGGATAGCTGTGCAGGCGGCCTACTACTACCCGAGACTGCCCGATCGCGTGGCCTCCCACTTCGACGCCTCGGGCAATCCGGACGATGGGATGAGTCGGCGATCGGATGTGGCGGTTCTCATGGGGGTTACCGCCTTTGTCATCGCCCTCTTTCTAGGTACCGAGGCCATCCTGCGCAGGATCCCCATCTCAGCGGTGCGCATGCCGCATAAGGACTACTGGTTCGCGCCGGAACGGCGCGAGGCGACTCACAAAGCTCTGAGCACTGAAATACGGGGGATCGGGTGCGCGACCTTGGTCTTCCTGGCCGGGGTGTTCCAGCTTTCGTTCCAGGCTAACCTCCGCCCGGACCGGCGGCTGTCCGACGGGGTGTGGGTGCTGCTCGGCCTTTATCTCACGTTCATGTTTGTGTGGGTCGTGCGTTTCTATTATCGCTTCGCAAGCATCCCTGACCCGCCAGAGCCCACATGACGAATGGATTTCGGCCTACCCTCCGTTCCCGTCCTGCGGTGCGACACGCTCAACCGGCACGACCGCACCGGTTCGGGCGGAGGCGAGTAAGGCGTCGATCGCGGCCATGTTGGCGACAGCATCCTCGACGGGCCATCGCGGCGGGCGGCCGGTCAGGACGGCCTCGACGAAATCCTCGACTTCGAGCTGATATCGATTGGCGCCCGGGGTGGCGATTGTCTCCTCGCGTCCGTCGCGCCGCAGGATAAACCGGGCCTGCTCGTCGCCGGGATGCCAGGGTGACTCGACGACGATCGAGCCGCGGGTCCCCACGATCTCGGCCCGGGCGCGCTCGTAACCTTCGATGCTGCACTCGACATAGGCCAGGACGCCGCTGGGGAATCTCAGAACGCCGGCCAGGGTGTCGTCCACCGCGCCACCATGCTGGAAGGCGGCGGCCGTATCGGGTTCCTCGCCCGCGACGAGGCGGGCCAAGTTGACGGGATAGCACCCGACGTCCATGAGTGCCCCGCCGGCCAACTCAGCCGAGGCCACGATTTGTGTGCGGTCCTCCAGATACCAGGTAAACGTGCTCTGAATGCAAACGAGGTCCCCGATGGCGCCGTCGTGAATCGTGTTGAGAAGGACGTCATACATCGGGTGAAAGCGGTACATAAAGGCCTCGACGGCGAGCATGCCGGTCTTTCGGCTCACGGCGGCCACCTGCCGGGCCTCGGCGGCGGTCACGGAGAAGGGCTTCTCGCAGAGGACCGGGAGGCCGGCCTCCAGTGCACGGATCGTCCACTCGGCATGAAGGCTGTTCGGCAGCGGATTGTAGATGATGTCGACCAGGCCCGAGCGCAGCAGTGTCTCATACGAACCGAAGGCGTGCGGCACATCGTGTTCTCGGGCCCAGGTCTCGGCGCGTGACGCCTTTCGACTGGCCACCGCGCTGACCACGCTGCTCGTGGTTCGCCGGATGCCCTCCATCACCGCCGGGACGATCGCGGCCGTGCCCAGTATTCCCCAACGCAGCGGGTCTTTCATGATGACTCTTCTCCGGCACAACGCATGGATGCCGACGACAAACGTTCAGGGTGTACGGTTCTGGCTCGGCCTTCCCGTGTCGTCAGAATGAAGAACCTGCACGTGTCCGTGTTCCGCGCCGTTCCGTAGCAGACCGTGACGAGCCAACGACGCGCCGGCCATGCCCAAACCGACGAACAGGATAACCGCCGCGCTGATCAATGGAGCAATCCGCATCCAGCTCGCCGTGCGGGGTGAACGCGTGATCAGATGGCTGCCGCCGACGAGCATGCAGCCGACCGCCACCAACACGGCGGCCAGGCCGACGGAGAAGGCCACGACCAGTGCCAGTGCCGTCCACGGCGCTCGGAAATGAAGTCCCAAGAGGACGATGACTAGCGCGCTCGGGCAAGGGACGATGCCGCCGGAAATGCCCAGCGCAAGCAGTTCTCCCAGTCGAACCTTGGCGTTGGGATCGCGGTAGCCTTCCGCGAATCGGGTCAACTGCAGTTCATCCGCCTGCGGATGAGCGTGCGCTGTCTGCCCATCCCGATGCGTGCCGTGCCGATCGCCTTGATGGTGGGCGTGAGGATCGGGATGTCTAAGCTCGTGATCGTGCGAATGGCCATGAGGGTGACCATGACCATTGTGGTGATCATGATGATGACCGCGGCGGCTACGATGTCGGCCGACGGCGCCTCGCGCCGGTGTCGGCGCCCGCGATATTAGGAGCCAGATCCCGAAGGCGACGACCAATCCGGCCGAGGCCAACTCCAGACAGAACAGGACTTTTTCGCGATCCCGTTCTGTGTGAAGAAGCCAGGCAGAGCCGATTCCGAGCAAGATGACGCTGAAGGTGTGCGTCAGCGTAACCGCCGTCCCGAGCCAAACCGCATCGATGTATCGCCCACGGGACCGGATCAGATAGGCGCCGACGAGTGCCTTGCCGTGGCCGGGGCTGAGGGCATGACCGGCGCCCCAGACGACCGCCAGTCCGATGGCGGCCAGCACAAGGGGAGCGCCCGACCGTTCCTGAAGGCCGGCGAATATCCGCTCGGCCTTGGCGGCTGCATTGCCGTGATCCTCGGACGCCCACGCCGGCACGGCGCAAGCCAGGACCGTCATTCCGACCAGCGTGACAACCTTACGTGACGAACTGGTCGAGGATCCGGCGCATTTCGGCGAGCACGGCATCGGCCCGTTTCTCCTGGACCGCCCGCACCAAGCAGTGATCCATGTGATCGCGCAAGAGGAGTGTGGCGACGCGGCCCAGTGCCGCGCGAACGGCCATCATCTGCGTGAGCACCTCGGGGCATGCCCGGTCGGACTCTATCATCTCGGTAATGCCTCGAACCTGACCGGCGATTCGATTCATCCGGCGCAATACGTCGTCTCGATGTTCATGAACGCTCATCGAAAAGGATCTCCGCATGCCGCCCTGAAACCAATATACCTCATAGGGGTATAGGGTACAAGCCGGTGGGTACCGGCAAGACGCATACGGGTAGACATCCGGAAGCGGTTCCTACTGCCGGAGGCCTTTCGCGAGTCAGGCTATTCTGTTACGCTGCGGTGGGTGCTGGGGGTTCCGACTCATGACGCCCGAACGGCGGCGGGGTCGGCCCGAGGCCTCCTGTCGTGGGGAATCGGGTCTGGATCAAGTGTCTCTAACAAACCAAGCGAGGAGTGTCATGAAACCGATTAACCGCAGGTCATTTCTGAAGGCGTCCGTCCAGGCCGCGGCGGCCGCCACGGTCGCAGGCAAGGTCTCCGGACCCGCCTACGGCGTGGTCGGGGCGAACGAGCAGATCCGCGTTGCGTGCGTGGGGATCAACGGGCGAGGCAATGCGCACATCGGGGCGTATCTGGCGATGAAGAACAAGGGGGTGGACGTGGTCGCCTTGTGCGACATTGACGAGAACGTCCTCAACAGCCGGGCCGGCGCCGTGCAGGGCGCACGGGGCAAGAAGCCCGATACCTGCACGGACATGCGAAAGCTCTTTGAGGACAAGAATATTGATGCGGTCTCCTTTGCCACGACGAACCATTGGCACGCCCTGGGCACCATCTGGGCCTGCCAGGCAGGTAAGGACGTCTACGTCGAGAAACCGGCGTCGTGGTCGATCTGGGAAGGCCGCAAAATGGTCGAGGCCGCCCGAAAATACAACCGCATGGTCCAGGTCGGCACGCAGAGCCGGTCCAACGGAAACATCCGCAAAGCCGTCGCCCAACTCCATGCCGGGATCATCGGCGACGTCTTCATGGCCAGGGCGCTGTGTTACAAGAAGCGGAATTCAATCGGTATCAAGCCCGACTCGGAGCCCCCTAAGCACATTCACTACGATCTCTGGCTCGGGCCGGCCGCCGCAAGGCCCTTTAACGCAAACTATGTCCATTACAACTGGCACTGGTTCTGGGACTTCGGCAACGGCGACATCGGCAACCAGGGTGCCCACGAGATGGACAAGGCGATCTGGGGCCTAAACAAAAAGGAATTGCCCGTGAAGGTTAGCTCGATGGGCGGCCGCTACGGTTACAAGGACCAGGGCGAGACGCCGAACACCCAGGTGGCCACATTCACCTATGCCGACGGCAAGATGCTCGTGTTCGAGGTGCGCGGGCGATTCACCAACGACGAAAAGGGCGAGACCGTCGGCAATCTTTTCTACGGCTCCGACGGTTACATGGCCGGCTGGAAGGCGGAGGTCGGCGAGGGCTGCAAGCCCTATGGCGGCAAGCCGGCCGACGAGGTAAAGTTGCCCGAGGTCGGCGGCGCCGGCGACGGCAACCACTTCGAAAACTTCATCCGGGCCGTCCGGAGCCGCAAGGTCGAGGACCTCAACGCGGACATCATGTGGGGCCACCTCGCTTCGGCGTGCGTCCACATGGCGAACATCTCGTACCGGCTCGGCAAGACACTGACGTTCGATCCGAAGACCGAGCAGTTCACGGGTGACTTTGCGGACGAGGCCAACAAGTTCCTCAAACGCGACTATCGCGCCCCGTTCGTGATCCCGGATCAGGTGTAGGGATCACGAAGCCGCATCCGCAGAGAGGCGGATCAAACGATCCGTGGGGATTGGCGGCGGCAAGGAGCCCGCGCTCGGACGGGCGCCGGCTCCCACCGGGATGTACCGTTTGGACGAAGCCCATCCGCAGCCGGTCTGGACAGGGCTATCGAAACGCTTCTCGGGTGGGAGCGTCGCGAGAGGCGCCGGGAGGTTGCCCCATGGCGATGACTCGACGAGAACGACTGGAGGCGACGCTGGCCGGCAAACCGGTGGACCGACCGGCGGTGTCGATTTGGCGCCATTTCTACGACCTCGAACAGACAATCGACGGCCTCGTCGACGCGATGCTCGGATTCCAGCGCCGATTCGACTGGGATTTCATGAAGGTCAATCCGCGGGCGTGCTATCACGTTCAGGACTGGGGCAACCGCTATGACTTCAGCCCCGCGCCGAAGGCGGGACCCGATCTCGTCGAATACCGGATCAAGACCCCCGCCGATTGGGAGAAGCTGCCCGTCCTTAACCCGAGCGAGAACGTCCTTGGCGAACATATGATCGCGCTGGGCGAGATCCGGACGCAACTCGATCCGGACGTCCCGATGATCATGACCGTGTTCACGCCGCTTTCGCTGGCCGACGAACTCACGGGCAAGAAGGGCCTGGCCGAACACTTTGCCAAGCCGGACAAACTCAAGGCCGGCTTGCAGCGGATTACCGAGACGTTCGAGATCTTTATCGACCTGTGCTTTGCGGCCGGCGTCGACGGCATCTTCTTCGCCACCACCTACTGGGCCACGCGCGAGAGGCTCACCGAGGCCCAGTACGACGAGTTCAGCCGCCCCTACGACGAGCGGCTGATGAACCGCATCCGCAAACGGGGCTGGTTCAACGTGCTGCACGTGTGCAAGTCGAACAACATGCTACTCCACCTGGCCGACCTGAAGCCCAACGCGTTTCACTGGGACGCGACGGATCGGACGAACCTGTCGATTGGCGAAGGGCTCAAGCACCTGAACGCGCCCGTTATCGGCGGGATTGACGGAGAGCGATTGGCCGCGGAAAACGCGGGCCCCTGGGTGGACGAGCAGCTCAAGGCCTGTGCCCAGGCCACCGGAAAGCGCCGCTGGATCGTCGGCGCGGGCTGCACCGTCCCGGCGGAAATTCCCGACGAGGCACTGGCCTACGTCCGGCGGACCGTCGAAACACTGTGATGTCTGTCTTCGCGTCAGGAGTCGTCACGATGATGCATCGCCTTGCGACCGCCCGGGGCTGTTCCGTGATTTGCCACCTGCTTGCCGCCGCCGGCATCGCGGCCGAGCCTACGGCGATCCGTGCGAAGGTGTCACCGACCACTCCCGCAAGGTTCGCCTGCGTGACCGAAGGGCGGTTTCTGTTGCGGTTCGAGCTTCAATCGACACCGAAGGGCGCGCTACAGGCCGGCGACGTCGCGCGATTGACCTTCCGCGAGCTGTACGAGGGCTGGACCACGACGGTCGAATGCCCGTTGAAGAGGATCAAGGACGGCGTCGCCGCCGTGGATGTGACCGCGGCCGATTTGCTGCTGCCGCCGTCGTCGTATCACGTCCGCGTCGACGCGGTCCGCAAGGGTACAGTGCTGAATCCCGGTGCTTCGGGTTCATGCGAGGTCTACGTTGCGCGGGAGGACGAATCGCCGTCGCACGTCCTGGGCAGCTACTTCCTCGGGCGGATCGCCTACGTGTGGGATGAGAAACTCAAGCTCTACTACCGCAACCTGCCGGAGAAGCTGCCGCCGACGTACGACCCGTTCGACCCGAATCAACGGGCAGGCTATGAAAAGACGATCTCACCGGATCTCAATCGACACCCGGAGCTTCAACACGACGGGGGGACGGGATTTCTGCTCTCGGCCGGCGTCTATCGCCGCTGCGGTGAGATGCCGCGGGCGCGATACTGCGAGCAGGTCGTCAAGCGCACGCTCGACACGCTGCTGAATCTCATGTTGACGCCCGACGGTCGCCTACACGGCATGGCGTGGAAGAACGGCACGTTCGATACCCTCTATCACATCCGCCAGGAAGACGGATTCGCCCTCAAACTGATCTCCCAGGCCGTGTTGTACTTTCGCGACACGGCCGGCGAGCCCGACTACGCCCGCGAATTGTTCAAGCGGGCCGAGCCGATCGTTCGGTACCAGTTCTCGCAGCCGAACCCGATCGGCTGCGGGGGGCTGGGATGTAAGGTGTACGACGGCCGGATCCTGGCGGGACTGGCCTACTGCTGCCTGACCGAGCGGGCCCTCGGCGGCACGTTTGATGAATCGCACTTGAACACGACGCTCGATTTCGCCAAGCGGGCCTCGCAGCACGTCGTGGCCAACCAGGGCTGGTATGACGCCGGCTGCCTCGCCGAGGGCAAATGTCACATCGGCTACGGCAATCAGAACATACTCTCGGGCCTACTTGCGGCGCGAAGGGCCGCTCTCCAGGCCGGCAAGAAGGAGGACGCGGCTGCAATTGAGGCAGGCATCAAGTCGGCCTTCGATTTCTTGGCGCGCACGAATGGGTCGATCACCGGGACCATCCAGTGGACGCCCGGCCGGCACTCGGGATGGTCGGTCGGACACATGCGAGAGGTCCTCGACGAATACCGTGGGCAATTCGGCGACGGCGAGGTCGTACGGTGGTACACGGCGGGGATCTGGGAGCCGACCTATGACTACTGGGTCCTGGCGTTCCACCGCTGCAACGCGGTGGCCGCGATGCTGTATGCGTGCGAGGAGTATCAGCGCGCCCTGTCAAGGTGAAGGGAGGGGGTCGCCTCGACAGAGACCGAAAGGGACAAGAAAGGGGCGCGATCTCCCGTCCGAGCCGCATCGCCCGGACGCGTAGAGAGGGCCTTGGCTCCGAAAGACCAAGCGACGCCCGCACCGGCGCGCCGATCCCCATACCTTCCTGACAAGCCGGTGCGTCCATCCGGCACCACTTCGTCCCGTCACGGTGTGTCCCCGTTGTGATGTTCTTCCCGTGGGAACGTTGCGAGAATAGCCCGGCGTTTGCCTTCGGCGGACGGCTCCCCGGCTGCTCTATCGCGGTCCCCCGGGGTGACAGCTCCCACCGGAATTCTCGCACGCTCAGGCACGGGGCGCGCGATGGGGTTCGCTTGACGTTTCGGTCGGCCGGCAATACGCTCGTGGCGTTCGTCGTGTTCAAGCCCGATCGAGACCCCAGGGGCCATGGCGAGTATGACACTGTCCGACGTAATCGATTTCCGTAGCGATACCGTCACCAAGCCTACGCCGGCGATGCGCAAGGCCATTGCGGAGGCCGAAGTGGGCGACGACGTGCTGGGCGAGGACCCGACGGTCAACCGGCTCGAGGCCCGCATGGCCGAGCTGTTCGGCAAAGAAGCAGCCGTCTTCGTCACCACCGGCACGCAGGCGAATCAGGTTGCGATTCGCGCCCACACGCGACCCGGCGAAGAGATCATCGGGGCGGAGGCCAGCCACTTCTACCGATATGAATCGGGCGGAGCGGCCGTCATGAGCGGGTGTAGCGTTTGCCTGCTCCAGGGCGACCGGGGCGTGTTCAGCGGCGACGACGTGCGGGCATCGATCCGACCCGCCGATCAACACTATCCCATCAGCCGACTTGTCATCGTGGAGAACACGCAGAACCGCGGCGTCGGAAAGGTCTGGCCGATGGAGGCGATTCAAGACGTTCATCGGGCGGCCAGGGAGTACGGCCTCCTCATGCATATGGACGGCGCCCGGATCTGGAACGCGTGCGTCGCCGGCGGATTCAAGCCGATCGATTACGCGAGGTATTTCGATTCGGTCGCCGCGTGTTTCAGCAAGGCCCTCGGTGCGCCGGCCGGATCGATCGTGGTCGGCGACAAGGAGTTCATCGCCCGCGCAAGGCGAGCTCGGAAGATGATGGGCGGCGCGATGCGCCAGGCGGGTATCCTGGCGGCCGCCTGTCTGTACGCCGTGGATCATCATGTGGAACGTCTGGCCGAGGACCATGCCAATGCGAAGCGTCTGGCCAATGCGATCGCCGAGATACCAGGCTTCGGCCTCGATCCGGGGATTGTCGAAACCAACATCATCATCTTCGACGTGGAGCCCAGGCTGGGCACGGCTGCCGACATCGTCGCCCGGTTGAACCAGGTCGGCGTCAAGATGCTGGCGGTTGCGCCGCAACAGGTTCGCGCCTTAACGCATCTCGACGTGTCGGCCGCGCAGATCGACGAGGCTATCCGTCGAATCCGTGAGTGTTTCGGTCGCATGTGATGAGACTTCCGCCCGTGCCGCACCGTTGGAACGTCAGCCCCACTCGAGCGATACGAATCCAGCGCGAGTTGGCCGGTCGGGTCGTTCACCGACCACTGCCTTCAGACCCTCGGTGGATTGCCGGTGCCGATATGGCGTTCACGCCCGACGGGCGGCGGTGTGTTGCCGGTGTTGTCCTGTGGGATCGTTGGACCGCGCGGGTTGTCGAACAACGAATTGCCGTTCGAAAGGTCTGTTTCCCTTACGTTCCGGGTTTGCTCTCGTTCCGAGAGGCGCCGGCGGTGCTGGCCGCCCTGCGGCAATTGAGGCAATCTCCGGACGTGCTGCTGATTGACGGCCAAGGCATCGCCCATCCGCGTCGAATGGGGCTGGCAAGCCATGTGGGCCTGCTGAGTGGGATCGCTTCGATCGGTTGCGCCAAGAGCCGACTCTGTGGGACGTTCAAGGAACCCTCGCCGGCGCGCGGAAGCCGAACCGATTTGCTGGACAAGGGTGAACTCATCGGGACGGTCGTGCGAACTCGCCCGGGCGTCCGTTGCCTCTTCGTCAGCGTCGGCCACCTCGTGACGCTCGACGACGCGGCGAACACCGTGATCGCCTGCGCGACCCGCTTTCGACTGCCCGAACCCGCACGGCTGGCCCATCAGTTGGTGACTCGCGAGCGACGGAATCGCTGAGAACAAAACGGGGGAGAATCGCCCTCGTGTTCTCTGCTGCCCGGTAGCCTGTTGCGAAGCGATGGGAACTCGTCCTCGCCTCGTTGAACTTCCTGCGGCACTTCCTGCAGGTCCCGGAAGGCGGAAACAGACGTGGGGGTATTACTGCCTTATGGCATGTTTATACCACGTGGTTGGCATTCCGAATTGGAGCTTTTTTCCCTTTGACAAACCCTCCCTTGATTTTGCAAACTACACCTTTAATAGCTGGTCCGGTCTGGAACAAGCCTGGGGGCGGGTTTTCCACCGGGCCTGTCGTACTGCCGTGGCAAGGGGGGTCGTGGGATCGCGGGAGGATTTGGATATGCCGACGGGTAAGGTCAAGTGGTTCAACGATCAGAAAGGGTTTGGATTCGTGCAGATGGACGACAGTGGTGAGGATGTGTTCGTTCACCACTCCGTCATCCAGATGGACGGATACCGGACCCTGGCCGAAGGCCAGATCGTGGAGGTCGACTTTGAGCGAGGTCCGAAGGGGTTGAAGGCCACTTCGTGCCGCTCGGTGCATTGAGTGATTTGATGGTCTGTGGATGACCTCAGAGAACCCCGGTCGGCCCACCGGCCCGCCGGGGTTCACTTGCCAACGGCGGGCTATGCCCTTTCATGAGACAGATTCATTCGCGGATATGATATGACCTGTCTAGCCGATGCTGTTTGGGCTGGAGGGAGACGCCATGTTGCCGATACGAACCGTTGTGAGCGCTGCTGCAATTGCGTTTCTTGCCGCGCAGGTTCGGTCCGGTGAACCCCCGAGCCGGCCTGCACCGACCGGATTCAAGGCATTCGAGGAGGCTCGCAACAAGCGGTACGCCGAACAACTTGAAACCTATCTGCGCAAGCGGCTCGTCGATGAATACCCCGAACGCGCCGGTAAGGCATGGCATCGCGACTATGGCAGTGTCGAGGCATTCCTTACGAGCATCGAGCCGAATCGCAAACGCTGGCGCGCGCTGCTGAATCCCCCGGACCTTGGCGCGACCGGACCGCTGGAGCGTCGTCCCAGTGAATCGCTGGGCGATCTGAAGGGCGAGTGGTTGACTCTGCCGTTGGGTCCGCTGAATGTGGAGGCCGTTCTCGTCGTACCGGCCGATGCCAAAGGACGTGTACCGTTGGTGATTGCCCAACACGGGATCGGGAGTTGGCCCGAGCGCCCCTTCGGCGTCGCGGACGACGGCGATGCCTACCACAGCTATGCCCGCGCGTTGGTCAAGGCGGGATTCGCCGTCCTGGCGCCGTTCAACCTTCGGGCGGCCGATCGCCGCAATCGAATCGAGCGGCTCTGTCGGCTGGCCGACACGACACTGCCCGGCATCGAGCTGGCCCGCGTTCAGCGGATGCTCGATGCCGTGCTGGCCGATTCGAGAGTCGACGGCGAGCGCGTGGGCATGTGGGGCGTTTCGCTCGGCGGGCTGGCGACCATGTTCTGGACGCCGCTGGAGCCACGGATCAAGGCGGCCGTCGTCTGCGCGTGGTTCAATCATCGCCGGAACAAGATGGCCGTACCGGACACCCGCTATAGCTGCTTCTTGGAGACGACCGAGGAGCACGCGTTTTTCAAAGGTTGGCTGACGGAATTCACCGACCACGATGTGGTGAGCCTCATCTGCCCCCGGCCGATTCAAATCCAGACGGGCAAGAAGGACCGGATCGCCCATTGGCCACAGGTCGTCGAGGAATTCGAGATCGCCAGACAGCACTACGTGAGGCTTGGCCTGGCCGAGCGATGCGAGATCGATCTTCGCGACGCCGGCCACGAGGCACACGTCGAGGCGGGCATTCGGTTCCTGACGCGTTGGCTCGCCCAAGACTGTCGGTAGCACGGCTGCGCCCGGGGTGACGGCATTACCTATTTCGTGGTTCTTGTGCTTTTTCCGGGCGACAGAGAATCGGCCGCTAAGAGGCACAAAAGGCCCAAGAACAATGAAGAGGGCTGTGGCAGGGAAAGACGAAGTATTCGACGCACCTCCATGCGTCCTCATCCGAGGACGGACGATGCGTCAGGACACCCACCATCTGCAATCTTATGCCTTGCGCCTTTTCAACCTGATCGGAATGGGTGGATGTCCCCCGCCGGTTTTTCGCGCAACAGCCGGCCGCGGGTACGCCAATCGATAGCGAGGACAATCACTCGTCACCCAACGCTATCATTTGCCCCGGATCAGGGTTATCCTCATCGCGAGTCGAAGTTCCATGCATTCTCACGTCTTGGGAGCAGACATGATGCGAACAGTCCTCGGGCTTATTGGAGCGGTCGTCTACGTGGCGTCGTTGGCGCGGGCGGCCGGCGTGGCCGCACCGACGTTTCAAGAGTTGATGGACCCCAACCTCCTGCCTGACCCACAGTGCGGCATGCGCGTCGAGTCGGCCACACTCCAGGGGCAGGCGATCTGCGTCGTCACGACGGGGGCCCAGATCACCTTGGACCTCACCAAGGGCGACGTGCGATTCGAACAACGGATCGGCCACCAACGCCCTGTGGCGACGCTCAGCCTGGGCCGGCCGATTCAGGGCGCCAAGATCATCCAATCCAGGCCCGGACTGACGCTGATCACCTGCGAACAACCCAAGCTGACAATCCGCGTGAACGGCGACTCGCTCTTCATGCTCCACGTTCACGAACCGATTCAGGCGGCAGTGCAAACGCACATCGCACCGGCATGGAACGATTCCTACGGCGCGAACCACCTGATCGTCGACGAGTGGGGCGGGTTCGGGCTTTACTGCTCGAAGACCAATCTTGACGACCACTACGACGCGTTCGAGCAGACGGTGGCCACCTATCCGCTGGCCGCACATGACGTACTCTGGGTCGGCGTCTGCCCGCCGAAACCCTACGATTGGGAACGTTCGCTCCGCGACAACGTTGTCTGGCATTGGTCCGACAAGCTGGCTTATCCCCCGGACGACGTCCTGAAGAAATGGCAGGCCCACGGCAACATCGTGCTGCTCCAGTCGGAGGTGATGCTGTGGAAGGACTGGAACCTCGACTTTATTCCGCGGCTGGGCGTGGAGGAGTTCGCACGGGTTCGCAAGACCGTCCACGACCTGGGCATGCGGTTCATCGTCTACACGAGCCCCTATTACTTCCTGAAGGGCACGCCCATCGAGAATAAGGCGATGAACAACTTCGACAACTTTGCGACGACGGGCTTTCCGCCCGGCTGGGCCACCGGCGAAAACATGGGGCTCTTCATGCCCGCGATCACGAAGGTGATGAAGGAGTACAAGCCCGACGGCCTCTACTTCGACGGCCAGTACACCGACAACCCGGCCGCCCTATACGCCCTGGCACGGCAGACCCGTGCGCTGCTCGGCGAGAAGGGCATCCAAGAGTGGCATTCAACCGGCGCGCTCGGTCCGCGCAACTGCTACCTGCCGCAGGCGGATGCGTATGTCGATTTCATTCTGCGAGGTGAAGGCCAGGGCGGACGCTACACGGACTTCGACTACCTGCGGTTCTTCATCTCAGGCTACAACGTCAACAACTGCATCGGCGTCGTGTGCAACAACGGCCCGCCGGGTATGACACCTGAACTTGTAAGGGACGCCCTCCGCGCCAATGCACGATTCCACACGATCTTCAGTTGGCCTGATGACCCGAAGGTGGCCAAGGTAATCCAGGAGTATCGTAGTTGCCTGACACCGGATCTGCGCAAAACGGTCGACGAACAGGTCGATGCCAGACAGGCGCAGGTATCCGCCAAGGCTGCAGCGGCGCGAGCGGAGATGCAGGCCCTTCGCGATCCGCCGACCTGGCGCAAACCGACGTTGTCCGTCGAGTTCAAGACGATGCCCGAGGCCAGGCCGTTCATCTCGCCGAAGAACGCAAGCCCCTTTTCGATCGTGGATAACAGGCTTCATGTTCGGGCGCACGGGAATACGTATGCGTATCTCCGATTCCCGCTGAATCAGAAGGTGAAAGGGTTCACCGTGAAGGTCCGACAGGGCACCGACCAGGGCCAGTCGTGGGGACCGGCGGCGATGATCCACTGGGCCGACAAGACCGGCGTGCGGATCGGCACGCGAAGCGACGGCAAGCTTCAGTCGGACATCCTGGGCAACCAGACGTGCGGCGGCACGTATGACACCAACCAGTGGGTCTGGCTTCGTGCCCGATGGCTTGGCACGCGCGGCGTCGTCGAGCGCAGCGGCGACGGCCGGGACTTCGAAAAGATGTGGACCTTCGAACACGCCGGCGCGCTGAACCATCCGCCGGCGGAGCTGTTGATCGGCAAGGTGCCCTACAACGGCGAGCCCATCGATTACACGGAGACCGGCCCGTTGGGTGAGTGCGATTTCGAATTCGTGAACGTTTACGGAGACTGATACGATGAGTTCTTTACTCAAGCGGGATCAGATTGCTTCCCCCCATGCCAAGGGGGAATTGAGGGAGGTCACAGGCGGGGCAGGTCAATCTAATGTGCGCGTGTCTTGCAGTCTTTCCTTATCACGAATGAACGGAGACCGCATCACCGCGCACCGGCTGATCGCCGTTGTTACCCTCGCGTGCGCGGTCGTATCGACATCCGCTCTGGCCCAGAACACCCGCGAGACGGCCACGTACCGCAAGATCAGGGCCTACCTGGATTCGGTGCCGGCCATCGACACCCACGATCACCTCTTGCCGTTCGACAAGCTGACGAACATGACCCAGACGGCCCGCGGCAAGGGGATGAACCTGGCGGCCATCTGGAGGAACAGCTATTACTCCTGGTACAACCCGTGCACGCCATGGAAGCCGGGGACAGCATTCGACGAATGGTGGGCGACGGCCAAGAACGACTTCGTCAACGCCCGCGCGACCAGCTTCTACCGGTTCCTGTTGCCGGCGTTTCAGAATCTATATCGGGTCGACTTCGACTACATCACGGACTCGCAGGCCGCCGGCCTGGACAACCGCATCTACCAGAACTACCGAGACCCCAAGTGGCTCTACCAAGTCATCACCGAGCGGGCCAACATCGAGCTGGTCCTCTCAGATCCGTACTGGGCGCGGTTCGCGTTCAAGACCGACTATCCGTTTGTCGTGCTGGTGCTGAACGTGAACACGCTGTTCCGGGGTACGCATCCGTCCGAATTCAAGGAGCCGCTCGACGATCCGTACACATTCGCCCTGCAGCACAACGTCCCCGTGCGATCGCTGGACGACTACGTCACCCTGATCGACCGGATGATCGCCCACGCCAAGCAGTGCGGCGCGGTCTGCTTGAAGAACACGCTGGCGTATGAGCGAACGCTGGATTTTCAGAACGTGCCCAAGGCGCGAGCAGCAGCCGCTTTTGGCAAACCGCGATCGAAACTCACACGCGAGGAGATCCGCGACTTCGAGGATTTCATCATGTGGCGGATCGTCGAACTGGCCGCCAAGCATGACCTGCCGATCCAGATTCACACCGGCCACGCCCGCATCCAGGGCTCGAACCCCATGTTGCTGGTCGACCTGATCCAGGCGAATCCCAAGACGAAGTTCGTCCTGTTCCACGGCGGATACCCGTGGGTCGGCGAAACGGGGGCAATCGTCACACGGCACACGTCGCACGTCTGGATCGATTCGGTCTGGCTGCCGACGATCAGCTACACGATGGCCAAGCGGGCCTTTCACGAGTGGCTCGAGGTCATGCCGTCGAATCGAATCCTGTGGGGCGGCGACTGCAACCACGCCGAAGGCATCTACGGCGCCACCGAGTTCACCCGCCGCTGCGTGGCCGAGGTCCTGGCCGAGAAGGTCGATCGCGGCGACTTGGCCGAACAGCACGCCATGCGGATTGGCCGCCAGATCCTGCGCGACAACGCCCTGGAGCTGTTCCCCCGGCTGAAGGACCGTCTGTGGAAACACAAAGGGCCGCTGAAACCGCCGGCGAGCGAGCCCGCCCGATGATCCGGCCGGGTTTGACGAGCGGCTCTGAAAATCGTATTATGCAATTATCATATTCCCTTCGGAGGTTGCTCATGGGCGTCAAGGTGGTGACGGTTACGGAAGCGGCGCGCCACTTCTCAGACTACCTCAATCGCGTGGCGTACCGTCGTGAGTCGTTTGTTCTGTGCAAGGGCAGACGGGCAATGGCCGAGTTGCGTCCCGTGCCGGCGGGAACACGACTCGGGGAACTGCAAGGGCTTCTGAAGTCGGTCGCGCGACTTTCGCCGGAAGAAGCGAAGGCCTTCTCAGATGACGTCCGTCGCGCCCGCAAAACGCTTCCCCCGGGAGGATTGAAGGATCCATGGGCATCCTGATCGACAGCAATGTCCTGATCGATATCGAGCGAGAGGATAGCGACATCGCTTCTCGCGTGAAAGGCAGGGAGGAAGAAGAAGTCTACGTATCGGTCGTCACCGCAAGCGAACTCCTGCACGGTGTTCACCGTGCGAAGAGCCCTGCCATCAGATCGAAACGCCTGGCGTTCGTCGAAGGCGTGCTCAGTTCGATGCCGATCCTTGAGATTGACCTTGCGACGGCACGGTGCCACGCGGAACTGTGGAGCACCCTGGAGAAACGAGGTCAGATGATAGGTGTCCATGATTCGTGGCTCGCCGCGACGTGCCTGGCGCATGGGTTGACGCTGGTGGCGGACAATGAGAGGGAGTTCCGCAGGGTCGCCGGTCTCAAAGTCGAGGTCTGGACGTGATTTGACTGAGATCAAAAGGCAGGTAGTGGAGCCGAAGCAACACACTCGATCGAACGACAACTTGGTATGCAATGTTCGGGGGGCGAACTGTCTATATGGAGGTCTGAGCGGCCCGTCCTTGACCAACAAAGCAAGCCCTTTGTAGGCCAGGTCGCTTGACGCGACGCACGGCATGAAGCCGACTGTCGCCTGTAAAGACCTTGCCATATTCTATTTGCATTCTGCGAGATCAAGGTCAGGTAATTACGCCAGATCTTGTCCGTGCCGCGCTCTATGCTGCGGACCGGCGTGATACACGCAAGAAACGGTCGACCACACGCCTTGTCTTGAACCCAACGCCTGTCGGAAACCTCAAGCGGATTTCTTGCGTCCAAGGAACAGGCAGTATTGGCGGTCGAGGGTTGCGCCGCGCCTTGGCGGCCGGGCGGCACGCAGTATACTTGGGTCCGTGAAGCCCTCGATCTCCCTGCCTGAAAGGAACCCTGACATGACACGCACTTCAGCAACCGGTCTGGTTACGCTGTCAATCTTCAGCCTGGGTGTGACGACACCGGTCCTCTCACAGATGAAGCCGGCGGAACACCAAGGCAATGTCGTAACGCCGGAAATGGAGACGCTGGTAAAGGGAAACAACGCGTTCGCAATGGACCTCTACACCCGACTCACCGAGCAAGACAAGAACATCTTCTACTCGCCGTACAGCATCAGCGCAGCCTTGGCCATGACCTACGGCGGGGCCCGCGCCGAAACGGCCAAGGAGATGGCCAGTACACTCCATTTCACGATGGGACAGGCGGGAACACACCCGGCATTCGGCAAGTTGATTGCGGACCTGAATGCTGGCGGCGGGCGTGGCGACCGACGAATGTTCGAGTTGGTTGTGGCCAACGCCATCTGGTGCCAGACGGGCTGCCCGTTTGAGCCGGCTTTCCGAAACCTGGTGAAGACACATTACGGCGCCGGCCTGAACGACGTCGATTTCGCCCAGGCGACCGAGCAGGCCCGTCAGACGATCAATGCCTGGGTGGCCAGACAAACCAAGGACAAGATCAAGGATCTGATCGCTCGCGGGATGCTGGACGCGATGACCCGCATGGTGTTGACGAACGCCATCTACTTCAAGAGCAACTGGGCCGAACCGTTTACGAAGCGAGCCACCAGGGACCAGCCATTTCATCTCGCGGCGGGCGGGGATGTGACCGTTCCCATGATGCACCAAGTTCAGCGGATGGGCTATATGGAGGGGGACGGCTTCCAGATGGTTGAGATGCCCTACGTGGGGCACCAGTTGTCCATGCTGGTTATGCTGCCCCGAAAGACCTCGGGCTTGCCCGAATTCGAAAGGACGCTCACGGCGGACACGCTCGATCAGTGGCTCAAGGCGGTTCGGAACCGGAGGGTGGACCTGTTCTTGCCGCGCTTCAAGACCACATCGCAATTCAACTTGTCGAAGGTGCTCAAGGCGATGGGCATGAGAGATGCCTTCTCACCTGACGCCGCCGATTTCAGCGGCATGACGACTGCCCAACGGCTGTTCATCAGCGAGGTGATCCACAAGGCCTATGTCGACGTGAATGAAGAGGGGACGGAGGCCGCCGCGGCCACCGCCGTGGGCATGAAGGCCTCTGCAATGCCCCGCCCCGAGGAGCCGGTGGTCTTCAGGGCCGACCACCCGTTCATGTTCATCATCCGACACCGTCAGACCGGAAGCATCTTGTTCGCGGGTCGTCTGGCGAATCCGAAGCCCTGATGACAGAAAGGCGCCCAGGGAGGCTGGAGGGCCATTGTGAGACGGCAGTCGGACGCCTACGGCCAGGCCATGTATGACTTGCTCCACAAGAGCGACACGGCCGAGATCCTCGAGCGCGACGACGGCTACATCATGGCCGCCAGCCTTAAGGACTACGCCGCGCCTTATGCGCGGTGGCCCGTAAGACAGCGACGTGCAATGAAGGAGGTCCGCGGGCGCGTGCTCGACATCGGCTGTGGCCTGGCGCGACACTCACTCTATCTACAGGGCAAGGGCTTCGACGTCCTAGGCATCGACACCTCGCCGCTGGCCATCAAGGCCGCCCGCAAGCGCGGGTTGAAGAAGGCCAAGGTGATGTCGATCACGCAGCTCAGTCGGCGCACAGGCATATTTGACACCATTCTCATGCTGGGCAACAACTTTGGACTCTTCGGCGACCGGCACCGGGCCCGACGACTGCTGCGTCGCTTCTGCGGATTCACTTCGGATCACGCGAGGATCATTGCCGAGAGCTACGACATTTACCAGACGACAGACCTAGACGAGCTGGCGTACCAAGCCTGGAACCGTGGCCGCGGACGGATGGCCGGCCAGATGCGATTCCGTGTTCGCTATCGAACGGCCGCCACGCCGTGGTTCGACTACCTCATGGTGTCTAAGTGGGAGATGAAGCAGATCGTCGACGGCACCGGCTGGCGGATCCGACGGTTCATCGGGCCTGCGGGCGAAAGCTACATCGCGATCATCGAGAAGGAGTGAGCCGAATGTGCCGGTCTTGCCTCCTGATTCTCGCACTGCTACCCATTCTCTCGGCAGAGGCTGACGAGAGCGCCGTCGTTCCCGGAATCGCCGGCTCCTGGTGGACGGTCGCAACGACTCCGGACCTCGGCAAGTACAACAGCGACAAGCAGCAGCCGGTCGATTTTGCCGTGTGGCAAGCGGCCGACGGAACCTGGCAGCTCTGGTCGTGCATTCGCGGCACCCGATGCGGCGGCACCGGCCGCCTGCTCTATCGATGGGAAGGCGCCGAGCTGACCGAGCCGAATTGGAGGCCCGTGGGTATCGCCATGCAGGCCGATCCCAATTACGGCGAGACGCCGGGTGGGCTTCAGGCGCCGTACGTCCTGCGGATCGACGGCCTCTACCACATGTTCTACGGCGATTGGGAGAGCATTTGTTGCGCGACGAGCAAGGACGGCAAGACCTTCGAGCGACGTGTCAATCCAAACCGCCGGACCGGCCTGTTCACCGAGGGCGTCAAGGCCAACACCCGCGACCCGATGGTCATTCGAATCAAAGACCTCTGGCACTGCTACTACACGGCCGGTACCCCTCGGGGCGAAGGGGCGATCTTCTGTCGGACCTCGCCCGACACGCTGACGTGGAACCCCTCGCGGATCGTCTCGATCGGCGGTCGCGGCGGCAAGGGGTTCTGTGCGGCCGAGTGTCCTCACGTGGTTGAACCCCGGCCCGGTGAGTTCTTCCTCTTTCGGACCGAGCGCTATGGCCACGACGCGGTCACGCATGTCTATGGAAGCCGCGACCCGATGGATTTCGGCCTCGATACGGACGAGCGCTATGTGTGCAGCCTGCCCATCGCCGCGCCGGAGATCATCTCGCACGAAGGCGGACATTACATCGCATGCCTGCTGCCGAGCTTGAAAGGTATTCGCATCGCACGGCTGGAATGGGCCGCGAGGTGAGGACGACCCTCTGAGAGGGGCGCGGCGTCGGATCATCATGTGTGGGCATGATCCGACTCATCTGCTAACCTACCCCCATTGTCCCCTACGAGGTGCGCCATGGAATCGACGGACTTTTTCAGAAGCGTGGTACCACTTCTTCTGGTCGCCGCTTGGTCTGTCCCGGCCGAGGCGGAAGCGCAGTCCCCACGTGTGGCCCTGACCGTAAACGATGAGTTGGGAGCGGCCCGCAATGGCGAGGTCGTCTGCTCGGGCGTGCCCTTTGCCAAGGGGTCGCTTCGGCCGAGCCAACCTATGCACATGGTGACCGACACCGGTCAACCACTGCCGACGCAGACGAAGGTCCTCGGCCACTGGCCCGATGGGAGCGTGAAATGGCTGCTCGTGCAGTTCGTGGCCGACTGCCCGGCCAATGGCCGGCGGGGGTACACGCTAGCCCCGGGAACCGGACCGCTGCCGACGCATCCCGTGGCGGTCCGCCCGGACAACGACCAGATCCTCGTCACGACCGGCAGGCTCCGCGTCAGCATGCTTCGAAGCCGGCTCACTTTTCTGGACGAGGTCTTGCTTCATTGCGACGAGGTAGACACGCGTATGCTGTCCGGCGGGACACCGATGCGGTTTGTACTGACCGACGGGACCTTACACTCGTCAGCGAACACAAAGCCGGACCTTGTCGAAGTCGAAGAAAGCGGACCGATCCGCGCCACGATTCGCATGGTCGGCTGGTTGCAGGGACCCAAGGGCGAGCGGCTGTACAAACTGGATACGCGACTGCGATTCTACGCGGGGCAGGCCTACGTCAAGGCCGAGTACACCTTCGTCTGCCTGGGCAAGCCCGAACTGCACGAGGTCAGGGAAATCGCCGTCGATCTTGCCCCGCCTTCCGGAACGGACACCCGCTACCTCCTGCCAGGTGATACCATTCATAATGAAGGAACGCTGAGCACGAAGCAGACTGCCGTTCTATCGGTCGATTCCAAGTTGGTCTGCAAGGCCGGACTTGCCGGCAGCCAGTCGACGGCTAGGACCCGTTTGGACGGCTGGGCACTTCTCCGGAACGAGAATGCAGCAGTGGGCGTAGCCATCCGCGATTTCAGGCACTTGTGCCCGAAGGCGATCGAATTGGCTCCGACCCGGATCACGCTCTCGCTTTGGAGCCCCCGCGGTGGCGAGATCCTCAGGCTCGGCCGGACGAGGGCCAAGACCCATCATGTCCTCTACGACTTCGGCGCGGTCGGCGGCCGAGACGCCGCACTCGACCGTCTGAGAGCGTTTCAGCAGCCGTTGATCGCCACTCCCGATCCCGAGTACTTCTGCGCCACGGGGGCGCTCGGTCCGCTCTCGCCCGAGGGCGCACCCGAGACGACCGACTACGACAAGAAGGTCGCGGCTGCCTTCGAGACGCTTCGGCAACGGCGCGAGACCTGGGGCCGCGAGAACGGTCTGCTTCACTACGGCGACTGGTACCACGGCGGCTACGGCAACAAGCTGACTCGCGGGGATCTCGAGTACGATACGGGTCATGCGTGCTTCCTGCTTTACGCCCGCAGCGGCCGACGGGCTTACTACGATTTCGCCGTTGCCTGCAATCAGCACTTCATCGACATCGACGTCAACCATGAAACCGGCGACCAGCGGTATCACGGGTACGGCGATCATGCCGAGACTCACGAGGCCGTCACGACGGGCATGGAGTGGGGTCACGTATTTACCGACTGTCCCGCCGATGCGTACTGCCTCACCGGCGACGAACGGAGTCTGGCCGCCGTCCGAATGATCGCGGATCGAGTGGCCACCATCGCGGATGGCGACGGCTACGGCCGTATTCGCGACATCCTTGCGGGAGCGGAGCGGCAGCTCGGCTGGCCTTTGTTGGCCCTGTGTCGGGCGTACGAAGTGACGCGCGACGAGAAGTACCTCAAGGCGGCCGCAAAGGTGGTCGCCTACATCAAGATCTACGCCAAGGACCCGCCGGCCCAGTATGCCGACGGCAAGTGGTGGCGATCATGGATGATGGACGGCGCCAAGGTCTTCATGACCGGCATCGTGCACGACGGCCTGGCCGCCTATTACGAGCTGACGAAGGACCCCGAGCTGCGCGATGTCATCATCAAGAGCCTCAACTGGCTCATCGATCACATGTGGAACCCGCAGACGGACACGTTTGTCTACGAATTCAATGCGATGAACCGGCCGCACCGTATGGTGGGAACGGCCGACCTAAATATGGAGATTGTAGATGCCTTCCGGTTCGGCTACGAGTTGACGGGCGATCGGCGCTATTGGGCCGTCGCGGCACGTGCGTTCCGGCAGCGCGTTCGCGAGATGAAGCCGGAGGTCGACGGCAAGTCGTTTTCGATCGACACCCGTCGGTCGCCGTATACCGCCGCGTATTTCGCGCGCGAGCACATCGCGCCGAATGCCCTGCCGCCGCCTCCACAGCCGCTGGTCCAGGCGCCCACGGCAGCGCCTGAAGGCCCGCGGCCGGAGGTCCTGCTGAGAGCCGACTTCGATGGCGATCTGAAGTGTCACACGCAGGATGGGGAGCGATCGGGGGACCGCGTCGGAAGGATCGACTTCGTGCCGGGCCGACGCGGTCAGGCCGTGGCCGTCGGCCGGGGAGGATATGCATGGCTGCCCGCGCCCCCCGACCTGCTTCGCCGGCCGGGATCGATCGAGCTGTGGGTCCGGCTGCATTTCAAGAAGAAGGCCGAAGAACCGGGCCAGAGCGCGGTGTTCAGCATTGAGGGATCGACTCCCCTGATCGATGCTCTGGAGGCCTGCACGATCTACGGCGATCTTCGAATTCGAATGAAGGATCACGTCGGCCACTTGCACGGCACGGCCGAGGGCCTCATCGCACAGTGGGAGCCGGGCGAGTGGCATCACGTCACCGTAACCTGGGACAATCAGCGGGTGCGACTCTATCTCGACGGAAAGGAGCAGACGCGACCGGACGAGGGCAAGCGGGCGGGAGACGCCGTGGTCGCTTTGCCTTCCGGGCCGCAGACGCGCATCAACCTGGGCTGGCGACTCGGCAACTGGCACTGCGACTGCGACATCGACCAGTTGACCGTATACGGACGTGCGCTGACGGAGGCGGAGGTGGCGGCCCGACTCGGATCTTAGGCCAGCGGCATCGCTGTCGGGGTGTTGCATCGATCCTGTGTGATCGCACGCGTCCTTCGACGTCTACGCGGTGCGCCGGCTTCGTGGGCTCGATCAAGGCCGAAAGCGAGACATCGACTCAGGTTGCGTCCGGCCGGTGGCGCGGGTTCAGGGACCGAATCTGCGGGCGACAAACATACCGGTGCTGCAGAGGATGTGAATGGCCCCCTCGGACTCCAAACGGTCCTCTATAATTCGCCGCAGATGCGACACGTCTTCACCTGCGAGCAATTGCCGCGCTCCCACGGTCGAGAGAACGTAGTCGACCAGCGGTTTGACGAGCGTGACCCTGAGTGAGTTCTCGTAGCGTTCCTGTCTCACATCCATGAAGTACTTCTCGAGCAGAGCGGCGCCGTTCTCCAAGCAGAAAGGCCTCACCAGGGTATTGTCCGCGAAAGGCAAATCAGGCGCCACGGCACGGACTACGTCCCGAAGCTCCATCAAATTGTCCAAGCCGTTCGTGGCGGCATAGACTCGACCGCCGGGTTTCAAGACTCGCCGAATCTCGCTCAGGGTCTTGTCGAGGTCCGGCACGTGGTACAGCATGTGATTGGCCACGACGGCATCGAGGGCTTCATCCGCGAAGGGGATGGCTTGTGCATCCACGGCCAGGTACGCGAATCGTCGGGCGGCATGTTTCAGATTGTCCCGAGCCTCCGTCAGCATCCCCGGAGAGAAGTCGGATAGGATGACCTCGTGGGCGGCCGGGATCCGATCACAGTTCGATCGCCAGAGTCTGCCCGGCCCGCAGCCAAGCTCCAGCAGACGACAACGATCCGGCAGTTCAAACAGATTGTAGACCCACCTGTACCAATCCAGTTTATTGGTGCTGAATTGACGGTGCAGACGGATGCGGGCGTTCAATCGTGCCGAATCGGCGTAGTGCTCCCTGATGCGGTCGTCGACTCTCGGCGGGTCCGACATGATCGTCACGTCCCAAGGCGGCTCACCTTTCTGCCGTGAGGAGAAGGTGAGCCCGACAATGCTTCCGACAATCGCCGGACCCAAAGCCCGGCACAATGACCCGGCCGCCCTGCAATCGGGTCCGCCTGGTCCACCGGCACTCGGCGCCCGCGCGCCACGGTCGGACGTCGATTCGCACGACCATCGCCTCGGATCGAGAAAGTAGGTAGTCGATGTGCCAGCGCAACGGCTTGCGACGTCGCCGGTGGCGCTCAAGCCGCGCAGCCAAATTTCGCCGCGCGCTACCCACGTAGACGTAGGTTCCGGCGGGAAACGCAAAGCGGCCCAACCGCCCGATCCGAAGCGTGAGAGGTGCGGCCAGGCGGATCCACAATCGGTAAACGCCCGAGTCTGTGTTCACGCGCCGCACGTTTGAGGCTTCTCCCACGACGCAAGGACAGACTTACGCGGAGGCGCAGCGTTCGAACACAAGCCGGTCGCCTTGTCGAACCAGACACAGCGGCCGATTCAGCGGCAACGGCGCCGCCGGCCAAACGTGACCGAAATTGCAGTGCCCAACCACCGGGATCTTGTGTGACGGCAGATGAAACCGCAGCAACTCAACCACGGCACCGTGAAGGTCCTTCCGATCGCGCCTGAAGTCGCCCAGGAGGAGGCCCTCGACACGATCGAACAGACCCGCGAGTCGGAGCTGCGCCAGCATCCGATCGATTCGTTCAGGCTTTTCGTTGACATCCTCGAGAGCGAGCCATTTCCCGCGGGTGGCAAAGGTCCGCTCGAACGGCGTACCAAGCATGGCGGCCACCAGCGTCAGGTTCCCACCGACGACGCGGATCACCGATCGTCGGGGCAGCTTGCCGGAAATCAGTCGTCCCGACATCGGCCGCGCGGACGCCCCGCCGTCGACCATGGCGCGAAGATCGGCCATGAAGGTGTCGAATTGTCTCATCGCTGTTCGTCGGGGTCGGGCGCGATCCAGTACGAAGACCGGCGCGACATCGTGGATTCCCTGCGCCATAGGGTAGGCCGACACAATGTTGACCAGGCTGGTCATTTCGCTAAAGCCGAAAACCGTGATCGGGGTCCGTCTGCGCCGAAGCACGTCGAAATCGATTCGATGCAGGATTCGGCTGAACCACGCCCCGCCCGCCAGGGCGATCACGGCGGCGACGCCGTCATCGGCCAGCGCCCCCATAAGGTCGCCGGCGCGCCGGGCATCGTCGGTGCGCCCGCCGTGACGATCGTCCTCCCTCGCCTCAAGGCATCGAAGATCGGTGGAGACTCTGTACCGCTCGCCAAAGACGCGGGCGATACGGCGCCACAGCCATCTCGCATCGC
Organism: uncultured Planctomycetales bacterium; assembly: GCA_964596165.1. Classification (GTDB taxonomy): domain Bacteria; phylum Planctomycetota; class Phycisphaerae; order UBA1845; family JAFGLZ01; genus CAYUQT01. The sequence continues at coordinate 39,060 of CAZQTW010000015.1, forward strand.
CGTACCGAAGCCTGGACAAGCGGGCTGCGATCGGCGCACCGGCCGCAATCAGGTGAACACGCAAACGTCTCATGGGACTTCCGGCGACGATCATAGGCACGCAATCGCCGATCGGCAAGAACCGGACGAGCCGGCTCCTATCCCGTCTTCCTTGAGCAGTTCCTCCCCGACGGAATCAACCGGGGTCTTCGTCGATGACGGATTCCGACGGAAGATGGTCCGCCCCATCGTAGACGGGCTGCATTCGCCGGACCTGTTGACAGGGCGAATCCGCTCGTGTCACATGTCGGATTGGGTTTTCTTGAAAGGAATGCGGAATGACAACCAGCCAGACCGGCGGAAATCGATCGGGCAGTGTGACGAATCGCAGGACGTTCTTGGGACAGGCCGCGGCGGTCGGCGCCGCCTCGGCGTTCACGATCCTGCCGGGCCGCATCCTCGGCGGCCAACGGCAGCTTTCGCCGAACGACAAGCTGAACATCGCCGGGATCGGTGTCGGTGGCATGGGCGGCGGCAACCTGTCTCGTTGCGAAAGTGAAAACATCGTTGCCCTCTGTGATGTGGACTATGCCCACGCCGCGAAGGTATTCGCGAAATACCCGAAGGCCCGGCGCTACAAGGATTTTCGGGTCATGTTGGAGAAGGAGAAGGACCTGGACGCCGTGGTGGTGGCCACTCCCGACCATACGCACGCCGTGGCGGCCCTGGCGGCGATCAAACAAGGTCTTCACGTCTACGTCCAGAAGCCGCTCACCTATGACGTGCGCGAGGCCCGCGTGCTCACCGAGGCCGCACGCCAGTACAAGGTCGTGACGCAGATGGGCAACCAGGGACACTCCGGCGACGACATTCGCCGGGTGTGTGAGTGGATCTGGTCCGGCGCCATCGGCCCGGTGCGCGAGGTCCATGCGTGGACGAATCGCCCCGTCTGGCCGCAGAGCATCGAGGTGGAACGTCCCAAGGACACACCGCCGGTTCCGCCGACGCTGGACTGGGATCTCTGGATCGGCCCCGCCCCCATGCGCCCCTATCATCCGAAATACCACCCCGGCGAGTGGCGGGCGTGGTGCGACTTCGGCACCGGCTCACTGGGCGATCTGGGCTGTCACATCCTGGACGCGGCCTTCTGGGCGCTCAAACTGAAGTATCCGGTCAGCGTCGAGGGCTGCATCTCCACCTATTGGAGCGCGTTGTGGAAGGCGGTCAAGCCGAAGAATGAGAACTATCCGCGATCGACCATCATCCGCTACCAATTCCCCGCACGCGAAGGTATGCCGGAAGTCAAGCTGACGTGGTGGGACGGCGGGATGATGCCGCCCCGGCCGGACGAGTTCGAACCGGGCAAGAAGATGGGCGACGACGACGGCGGCCTGCTCTTTATCGGCGACAAGGGCATTCTGATGTGCGGCAACTACGGCCGAAAACTGCAACTGATTCCCGAATCGCGAATGAAGGACGTGCCGCCACCGCCCAATACGATCGAGCGGATTCCGGGCGGTGTGGACGGACACGAGAAAGACTGGATTCGGGCGTGCAAGGGCGGCAAGCCGGCCTCCTCAAACTTCGACTATGCCGGTCCGCTGTCCGAAACCGTGCTCATGGGCAACCTGGCGGTACGTTTCCCCGACCGCAAGCTCCTCTGGGACGGCGAGAAGATGGAGGTCACCAACGACAAGGACGCCAACGCCTTCGTTCGACGGCCATACCGCGAGGGATGGACACTGTGACTCCACGCGCCCGAGGCGCAACGGGGCTCGAATGGCCGCCTCGTCCTTGACAAGGCGGCGAGCGAGCGGGATACATAACAGTCCTTCGGCATTGGTTCGCCGATTACGGAAACAGGATTTTTACGGAGAGGCGCTCATGAGGATTGATCGGGTCGTCGTACTCGCACTGGCCATGTTTGCGGGATCCGCAATGGCTTCGGACAGTTGCTGCAAAAAGGACAACACCCCGCCCGAGGGGTTCACGGCCTTGTTCAACGGCAAGGATCTGACCGGCTGGAAAGGGCTTGTGGCCAACCCTCCCGCACGAGCCAAGATGACGCCGGAGCAGCTTGCCGAGGCCCAAAAGAAGGCCGATGAGCGAATGCGGGCCCACTGGAAGGTCGAGGACGGCGTCCTCGTTTTCGACGGCAAGGGCGACAGTCTCTGCACGGCCAAGGATTACGGCGACTTCGAGATGTACGTCGACTGGAAGATCCTCAAGAACGGCGACAGCGGTATCTATCTCCGCGGATCGCCTCAGGTACAGATCTGGGATCCGGCCTCCGGTCCCGCCGCCGGGGTGGGTTCGGGTGGCCTGTACAACAACCAGAAGCACCCGTCAAAGCCACTCCTCAAGGCGGACAATCCCGTCGGGGAATGGAACACCTTCTACATCAAGATGGTCGGCGACAAGGTGACCGTGAAGCTGAACGGCAAACAGGTCGTCGACAATGTCGTCATGGAAAACTACTGGGAGCGCGACAAGCCCATCTACCCCACCGGGCAAATCGAACTTCAGAACCACGGAAACACGCTGTATTTCAAGAACATCTACATCAAGGAGTTGCCTAGGCCGTAGGAGTCGGTTCGCGGACGGTCAGTCTTCCAGCAGGAGGTATTCCGACGGGATCGCGCGGAAGACCTCTTCGGTGCTGGTCTGCCCCTTGGCTACCTTCAGCAGCGCGGCATGCCGGAACTCCCGCATGCCCTGTTCAATGGCCTTTGCCCTCATGTCGCGCGTCGGCTTGCCGTCCGCGATCAACTGGCGAATCTCGTTGGAGAAGGTCATGATCTCGAAGACGCCGGTCCGGTCGCTGTAGCCGGACATGTCGCACGCGTCGCAGCCCTTGGGGGCATAGAGGTGCTTGCCTTCCTCCGGTTCGAGCCAGGCGCGGACCTCGTCATAGGTTTTCGGTGCGTGGCTGATGTCAAACGCCACCCTGCATTTCGGGCAGAGGGTGCGAATCAATCGTTGGGCGACGACTCCCAGCAAACACGTCGACAAGAAGTGGGCTCGAACTCCCAGACTGCGCATGCTCTGAACCGCCGCGGCGGCCACGGGGGCGTGCAACGTCGCAAAGACGAGATGGCCGCTATTGGCGGCACGAACCGCCGTCTCGGCCGTGACGTCGTCGCGAATCTCGCCGATCATGATCACGTCGGGCGATTGGCGCAACAAGGCGCGAAGCAGGTCCGGAAATCCCAGCCCGATCGCGGGATTCACCTGCGATTGGCGCAGCCCCGGCAACGCATACTCAATCGGGTCTTCGATGGTATGGATCTTCCGTCGTCCGTCATTCAGGTGCGACAGGCAGGCATAAAGCGTCGTCGTCTTTCCTGATCCCGTGGGCCCGGTGACCAGGATCAGACCGCTCGGGCTGTTCAGCATCGTGGTGAACTGATTCAGTTCGTGGGGCGACATCCCGAGCTGTTGAATCGACCGCAGCCGCGTGTTCCGCTCGAGGATATGTATCGCAAAGTCCTCACCGTACAGCGTCGGAATGGTGTTGATTCGAAGGTCGACGACCTGTCCGTCGCGCAACGTATGAATCAGCCGGCCGTCCAGCGGACGCCGACGTTCCGCGATGTCCATCGACGCGGCGGTCTTGATGTATGTCATGTACCTTCGCCCGGACTCGGGCGAGAGCCGCATTATCGGACGAACGATTCCCAGACGGCGGATCTGCACGGCCACGTGGTCCTCGTTCGTGGCGAAGAAGAGGTCGCTGGCCGTCATGGACACGGCATGATCGATGATGGCCGCCACGGCCTCTTCCGCGGCCATCTCGGGCAACTCGAATATCTCGGCGGTCTGCGATGCCGTCATGAACTCGCCCCCAATGCCTGTGTCAGCGCCGCTTTCTCGTCACTGGCCAGATGAATGATCGAACCGATCCGGAGAAAGTCGAGCGCCTGCCGTACCCGTGGGGGAATCGAGTGCAACACGAGCATTCCCCCGTTTTCCTTGAATCGCTTATGAGACGTGATCAACCAGCCGATCCCGCTCGAGTCAATGAAGGTCGTCTTGGCCATGTCGACCAGGACCTTTCGTTCGTAACACGGTTCGCCCAAGAGGTCGGTGAACAAATCCGCCCCCCCATCGACCATGACGGCGGCGGTGACATCCCCCTCGCATCCCGTGCGGACGATCGCCTCATCGGCACCCGACACCAAAGACAGCTTCATCCTCGCGTCTCCGTCGAACGTGACAGGCGACCACAATAGCAATTCAAAGCGGTTACGCAAGATCGCGCACGGGGATTGACCGCCCCCTTCTCGTCCCCTATCGGCATCCCGGCGTCGCGACCTGATCAAAAGCCTCTCAAACTCATGCTAACGGCACGCAGCTACCCCGACGCCGGCGGTCTTGGAGCCGAATGACGTTGCGCGTCTCCGGCGCCGCACAATCGATACCGAATCCGAACCTCGGGACAGAAAACGCCCTTCATGGGATTGCCGGTCTCACGCGTCCATCCGCTCCCGGCCTGCGCCGGTTGGCAACGGAACGCGTGCGGCGGTCCGTCTACAACTTCCAGGGCGCCCGCATCGGACGTTCCAGAAACGTGTTGGCCTCCTCGTCACCGACGAAGGTCTCCTGCGCCGGGTCCCACCTGAGTTTACGGCCCGTCCAGCGCGCGATGTTGCCGAGGTGGCACATGGTCGCAGTCCGGTGGCCGATCTCGACGTCGGCCACGGGCATCTTTCGGGACCGGATGCAGTCCAGCCAGTTCTGCATGTGATGGAGGCTCTTGTAGAGATGTACGTCGGAGCCGCTCAAGGGTTCCTTGCCCAATTCCACGGGATCGCACACGCACTTGCCGCGATCGATGAGAATCTTGCCCTTCTCGCCGATGAACAGCCCGCCTCCGTGCGGTCCCTTGTCGTCCAGCTTGACCATGATTCCGTTGGCGTATTTGAAGGTTACGGGACATTTGAGCCCTTGGCCCTCGGGCCAAACCTCGACCGGGCCGCTTTCGTCCATGCCGAGCGCCCACTGGATGATGTCCAGCCCGTGCGCGCCCCAGCCCGTCATCTCGCCGCCGGACCAGGCCCGGAACGATATCCAGCCGGCCTCGGTTCCGCGCACACGGGGCAAATAGATCTCCTCGTGATAGGGGTGCAACGGCGTCTGACCCAGCCACATGTCCCAATCCAAACCTTCTGGAACGGGCTGTTCGGGCAGGTTCGGTTCCCACGGACTTGGATAGTTGTTGGCGTGGACGACCTGGATCTTCCCGATCCGGCCATTGCGGACGAGTTCGCAGCCGAATCGGCACTGTTCCATCGACCGCTGCTGGCTGCCGGTCTGAAAGACCCGCTTGTGCTTGCGGACGGCCTCGACCATCGCCCGCCCTTCGCGGACGGTCAGCGTCATGGGCTTTTCGCAGTAGACGTCCTTGCCGGCCTGGCAGGCGTGGATCGAGTTCAGGGCGTGCCAGTGATCCGGCGTGGTGACGATGACGGCATCGACCTCCTTCGACTCAAGCAGTTTGCGATAGTCCTTGTGCGTCTTCCACGACCTGCCCTTGGCTAATTCGTCGAGGCGCCTCTGGTTGACGTCGCTGATGGCCACGATCTGCGCGTCTTTGGGCAGGTTCATGATCTCGCGTGCCCGCCGCCCGACACCGATGTAGCCGATATTGATGCGATCGTTGGCCCCCGGGCGGCCCGGAGCGGCAAGCACACCGGAGGGGATCAGATACGGGAGCGCCGACGCCGACGCCGCGAGTCTCGCCCCCTTGACCAAGAACGTCCGACGTGAAGACCCATTCAAGCCAGCCACCGTCTCTCCTCCCTTGGCTGCCTGCGCAGCTTGGCGCATATGCCTCTACAAAGCATGTTACGAAACGTGAGGTCGAATTGCGTCGCGGACCTTGCGCGCGATACTCACCGCCTCCTCCGCATCAGCACGGGTGATAGGGTCCCATTCACCGGGATAGCGGACCTCAACCGAGTAGCGATTGATGGTGGCCATCTCTCCGCGGTCGAGATCGAAATTGACTTCAGTCGACAGCAGATGAAGTAGATCCAGCAGATCATGCGTCTTCGGGAACGGCACGGAACGAAGCGTCAGAAGCGCCTTAAGGTACTTCTCCGCACACTGCTGAGCGTGAAAGCAGACGGTTCCAAGCGGGCAATCTTCCGTCAACGTCAGCGTGTGATCGGCGTTCCTGAGATCTTCCTCCGCCTTCTCCATCCACTGACGGACCAGTCGCAGGGTCTCAGGCCGCTCGTTCATAGAGTACCCTCCCCTCGCGAAGCGCCGGGTAGATAATGCCTCCCACGACGTCGCGGTACCGTTCGACCTCATCCGGTGTCACCACGATAATGTCCTTAGGCAAGCCTACGTCTGCCAACGCCGCGTCGATTTGGGCCGCGTGTTTGCGCTTCGATGTCGTCACGCGGGTGACCACCAGGAGATCTACATCGCTGTCGGGTCCCGGATTTCCTCGCGCAAACGAACCAAATAGAATGATCTTCTCGGGTTGGAAATGGTGCACAATCCGGCGGACCATTTCCGCGATCTTGGCCTCGGACTGTTCTACTCGATCACCGTTCACAATGGTTGCCCTCGTCACAGCCCCTTCGGGAAGTGAAACATCATTCTACAGTGCGAGGCGCGTGTCGAACACTCTGTCAGGCGATTCGAGTCGTGTCATCCGCTCGAGGCGGACAATGCGCCAGACGACCAGGCCCGCGATCCTCCCTACCGCCCAAGCACGTCCCGAATCACCTCAAGATAACCCATCTTGTACACCGTGTCAGGCTCGAGATAGCTGCCTTCCGTCCATTCGTTCCATGCGTTGATCGTCAGGATCTTCGGACCGGACTTTTGGTCATCCAGAAAGGCCTTGCACTTCGCCAGTGCCCGCTTGAACTCCTCGGGGGTGTTGCCCACCAGGACGGTCGTGAACGGATAACCGTGGTGTTTGTACTCGTCGGTTTGCCTCGTCCGCGGGCTAGGGTCCCAGCCCATGCTCACGTTGGGGTAGTAGGGCACCTTCCACTGCGCCCGAAACTTCGGCCACAGTGCCGCCGACCGGTCGGCCCATTCCCTATAGGAGGCGGTCGGAAACGTGTTCGGGTAGTCGTGGTGCACCCAGCAGTACGACGTGACGCTGTCGAAGCCCAGCTTGGCCAGCATCTCCTCGGGGTTCTTCACGGTCCGCTCGTTGGGCAGAATCTTGATGCCCCACATCACCGCATTTAGATGCAGCTCGCCGACGCCGGCGGCCTTGGCCCTGGCGCGAAAACCGTCGATCGCCTCGCGGGCCTTCTCGATGCCGCCGAGCCCGTCCACGAGCGTCATCAACTCGTAGATTGAGAAGTATGGCCTCCCCTCGATCCGCCAGTAGTTCGGTTGAGAGAAGTAGGTCTTGATGATGTGGTCGGTCGCCTTCTCCCACGTCTCGCCCGTGACCGGACCTGGGTAGAGCAGCTCGGCCTTCTTGCCTGCCTTGGCCGGGAAGATGTCGATCCAGTCGTGATTGGCCCACATCAGAGCGAACTTCACTCGATCGCGATTCCTTGCCTTGAGAAACCCTCTCTCCAGGCATCGGTCGAGATAAGGCCCTCTATCATGCCAATACCAGTCGAAGATCCATGCCGTCACGCCGTGGTCGGCAGCGGCATCAATCTTCCTGGCCATCACGTTCGGATCGGACTCGTCCTCATAGCCCCACAGCGGCACTTTGGGTTGAGCGTGACCTTCGAATCGCGGCTTGGCGGCCCTGATCAGATCCCATTCGGTCCAGCCAGGGCCGTACCGTTCCTCATTACGCGGATCGGGGTGATAGCTCGGGAAGTAGTAGGCAGCGACCTGATACCGATCGGCGGCCGAAGCGGCGTTCATGGCCAATCCCCCGATAAGGAGCAGACACAGGATGACGGTGATGCCAGGCGACCTCACGTGAACTCCTTTCGACGAGGGCCCCATGCCATTGTGTGTTGGGATGGGGCGCGATTTTGCCCCCCTTGCGGTATCATGCCCGACAAAGCAAGGGAATCATTATCATAACTGGACCGTCTGCAATGTCACATACCGCGAATTCCCCAGGAACAACACTGCATGGCTGGCCAACCGCAGTGGAAGAGCTTCTACAGCGCCTGGTTAGCTTCAACACCGTCAATCCGAAGATGTCCGGCCGACCGGCCGACGAGGCCGGGATGGCGGACTATCTGGCCTCGCTCGCCGCGGGAGCGGGGTTCACCAGCCGTCGATTGCCCGTTCCCGACGAGGCGGACAACCTGCTGATCACGCACCGCGTACGTGATGGTGCTCCCTGGATACTCTTTGTCAGTCACATGGACACCGTCGACGTCGAGCCGACGATGCCGGAACCGTTTGTCGGCCGGATCCGTGAGGGGCGGATCTACGGCCGCGGTGCTTGCGACACCAAGGGTACAGGCGCCGCCGCGTTCTGGGCGCTCCGGCAGTACGCATCTCAACGCGATCAGCCCAACAACGTTGCGATCCTCTTCACCGTCGACGAAGAGAATCATAAGGGCGGCATCCTGTCGTTCATCAACCATGACCTGTCGGCACTGGGTTGGCGGCCGGCGGGGGCGATCGTCTGCGAACCGACGGATCTTCATCCGATTGTTGCGCACAATGGACTGGTGCGATGGCGGATTCGGACGCGCGGCGTCTCGGCCCATTCCTCCGACCCGAGTCGCGGCCGGTCGGCAATCAGCATGATGTGCAAGGTCGTTCAAGCCATCGAGTCGCGGTACATCCCGGCCCTTTCCGCCGAGCATTCGCTGACGGGCAAGGCCCAGTGCAGCATCAACCTGATCAAGGGCGGGACGGTGATCAACGCCATCCCGGCCGACTGTGAAGTCCATATCGACCGGCGCGTCGTGCCCGGTGAGGACCCGGCAAGCGTCCTTCCAGCCGTCGAGCGGATCCTCGACGATCTCCGCCGTGAGGACCCGAACCTGAACGTCGAGCAGGATCAGGCGTTCGTCGACCCATCGCTCGATTCGACCGCCAATCGGCAATGGACGGCCCGCATTGGAGCGGTCCTGAGCAAGCTGGGCCTTGATCCGACGCCGTTGGGCGCCAAGTACGGCACGGAGGCCAGCAACCTCGGACAGGCGGGCATCGAGGCCGTTGTGATCGGCCCCGGCAGCGTGGCCCAGGCCCACACGATCGACGAGTGGCTTGCCCTGGACCAACTCAGGCTTGCATGCGACCTGTACCTCGAAATAATGAAGCGCCCATAATAAGGAGTCCCACCATGTCCGACATGCCGATACGCGCCGACGCCCACATCCACCTCTTCGAGACGAGTTTCCTGGGCGGTTCGTTCACGAAGCGACCCGGCGTGCGGATCAATGAGGTGGCACTCTACAAGTCGTTGGCCGACGATCACGGCGTGAAGGCCGCACTGGTCGTCGGGTATGCGGGGACGACGTGGGCCGCGGGCAACAACGCCTTCCTGGTCCGGATTATTCCTCAGCACGAGTGGGTTCGGCCGACCGCGTACGTCGACATGCCGGATACGCTGACGGTATCGATATTGGAGGAACGCCGGCAGCAGGGATTCGTCGGCGTCAGCTTCTACATCTGGGCCCAGGACAAGGCCGATTCCCTCGGACGCGTGACCGATGACATCTGGGCATGGTTGACGGCCCACCGCTGGCTGATCAGCACAAACTCGATGCCGGCGTTTTGGCCGGCGTGGATCCCGGTTCTGAAGCGATTCCCCGAGATTCGCTTGGTCATGTCGCACTTGGGTCAGCCCCAGGCGGTGTCCGAGCCGCCGCCCGCCGATGTGGTCCGCAAGAACATGAGCGCGATCGTCGCGCTCGCCCAGTTTCCGGGTCCTCGAGTCAAACTGAGCGGGTTCTACGGGTGCACGATCCCCCGCCACGAGTATCCCCATCAGGCCGCCTGGCCCTATGTCCAGGCCTTGATCAAGGAGTTCGGCGTCGGACGGCTGGTGTGGGGCTCCGACTTCAGCCCGTGCCTCGATCACCTGACGTTCCCGCAGACATTCGGCGTGTTCTCAAAGATGCCGTTCCTCAGCGACGCCGATCGCCGGCGGATTGAAGGCCGGAACCTCCTCGACCTGCTCGGCGAGGTCAAGACGGGCTGACAAGAAGATCGAAGACCTGATCGCCCTGCCGGCTCGGCAAATCCTTCGTGAATCTGTCATTGCCCGTTCGCGGCTCGAAGGTGGCCGTCACCCGCAAGCGTACCGCGTGCGTTCCCGTGCTGCCCGCCGGCGGTGTGCCGGTCAGCACGCCGGTCTTGGGATCGACCGACAGCCACTTCGGACCTTCGGCCAGGGCGAAGCTGAGCAATTCCTGTTCCCAAAACTTGTTCTCCGGTTGCTCGTACCGGTGCTGGAGGTCGCCCATGTCGCGGATGGTTTTGGGTTCATACCGATATGCCTCGCCGATGCGGGCCCCCACCACAGGTTTGGTCCAAATGAACGGATGCGGCATCTCGACGTAATCGCTGCACCCGCTGTGCGTGCCGTGGCGATCGACGGCCACAACACGATAATAGCACCGGTTCAGATTCTCCCCGCGCTCGACACCGGGGGGTATCCGTTCGATTGCGGCGCTGCCGGCCACGATCATTTTCGTTTCGGTCGTCCGACCCAGGTAGTTACCGGGCACCTTACCCAGCGTCGCAACCTCGTGGGGCTCTTTGGCGACGCTGAATCCCTTGATGTCGCTGCCGTAGACCTCGTAAGCCACGGGGCGCTCGCCGCGCGGATTCGGTTGCCACGACAGGGTGAATACCCCGTCGCCCGGGACCAACGTGACGGCAACCGGCACGCGCGGGCCGGCCCAGCGGAATGTCCGGGTTTGGGTCCAATCGCTCCAGATGCCCTTGTCGTTCTGGGCGCGAACTTGCCAATGGTACGTCTCCTCCGGCGAATAGATGCCCCAGAACGGCACCGCGAACTCGTTGCCCTTGTAGATCACATCCAGGCCCGGTCGATAGGGATACCGCATCGCGGGGTCTCGGCTGACGCGCAGATGATAGGCGACCGCGCCCGTCGTGGGCTGCCATGTGTAGGCCACAACGTCATTGCGAAGCGTCCCACCGTCGGGCGGGTGGGTCAACGTCGGCGCCGACAGAGGCCGCGTGGCCGTCGTCTCTCGCCAGCGATACGTCACGCGGACCTTGCGGTCGTCCTTGGAGTCGTCGGTGTAGACAACCTTGTTGTCCCCCAACCGCAGCCGCGGCAAAGCGATCGGTGAGACCATGACGTCGCCGCAAAGGCTCAGATGGGTCAGCACAGCCGCCCTCTTCGCACTCTTGGACATCAGCCGAACGCGAACGCCAAACGCATATTTCGGCGGCCCTTGGGTCGGACCGATCGCCTTGTCGATCTCCACGTCTGCCCGTCTCCCGCCCGGCCCCGTTGATTCCCAAACAGTGATAGGCTTCGTCTTGTCCGTGGACCACGCCTCGATAACCGCCCGGTCGCCGGTGTCGCGCAGGTGGAAGTCCGCCGTCACCCGCCCGCCGCAGAAGATGAACGGGCTGGTCATCGTGTAGACCAGTTCGCCCCCCGCGCTGTCGCCGGCGACGACGGTTCGGCCCTCCGAGGAAGCGCGCGAAACGTCCTGCGCCTCGGTTGCGCCAAAGCGATCCGCGGTCAGAGGCGGTTCGTAGATAACCTTCGAATTGCCCACGAATCTTCGGCCGTGGCCTTCCTCCTCACGGGCCCACTTGCCGACGTTGTCCCAGCGATACTCCATCCGTTCGCCGGGTCGCAGGTTCACGCGGATCTGATAGCCCCGGACAATGATCTCGGTCCGTCCGTCGTCACGACCAAACATGGCGGCACAGGACTGGCTGGTCCCCCAGCCACTGAACAGGGGTCCATAGTGCAGCTCGCGGTGGGCCAGGTCGTGATCGCGCGCAACCGCGTCGCCGCCCACCGGCAGGTTGTTCTCGCGATCAAGATAGAAAACACTCTCATCGATGTCCATGAACTGCCAACGCTTCTCGGCGAAGACCTCGCACATCATGTGGCCATGAAGACACCGCACGAAGGGCTTGGGCTCACGGAACCCCGCTGCGTGGAACAGGCTGGATCCGAACGAACCGGCATCGTCGCACAGCCCCGATCCGAGCCCCATGAGCATTTTGACCGGGTCGTGCATTTCCTGGGGAAAGTGAGAGCCGAAGATCGGGTCGTCGTGGTGCCGATTTGACCGGCTGAACTCCCAGATGAGATAGATCTTCTCCTGGTCGGTCTTGGCGGAGGCGAGGGCCTCGCGAAGCAGGCTGTCGATCGTGTACCAGTCACCCCGACCGTTGACGATCACCTTAACGTTTTCAACCGTGGTCGTGCCGACGTTGGCAATCGTCAGCGATTCGTTCGGCTGCCAGCCGATGTGCCACGTCTCGTTGTGGCGGGTCATGGCGTGGTCCATGTCGACGGTCCCCCCCATGCGGATGCTGTACTCGTGTCGCGGTACGGCGATCTCAACCGCGTGTTCCTTCTTCACATGCGGCAGATCGTTGTCCTGCCAAGGCAGCGGCGTCGCGCCGAGCGACGAAGCCGCTACGAGCAGGACGACGCCGAACGATTGATGCAGGCGAATTGACGCACTCATTGCCTCTCCCTCGCTCAAACACGTCGTATCGAACAACCAGTCGCCGCGTCCTTCCTCCTTGCCAAGGGGGGATTGAGGGGGCCTGTCCGCGGCTCATTCGGAACGCCGTTCGCAACGCCGGCGTGTCTCCGGCCTGCAACGCGCGCCGCGATACGCCCCTTCATTCAATCACCGTGTCCCCGCCTTTTTCAGGACGATCCTCCTCACCGCCAGATCCTGTCCGCCGACAAACAACCGGAAATCCGATTGGCCATTCTGGCGATTGGCCAGTCGGGCGTCCGTCAGGCGCCACGTCGCCGTCTTCCATGTTCCGGTTCCCGTCTGCTTCACCGATTGGCCGTCCTTGTACGCACCCAACTCCACGGCATCGACGTCCCGCGAGTCGTACTGCAGGCGGAACGCACCCGTGCCCTCATCGAAGTACTCGACCGTGATCTCAATCGGCTTTTTCACGTTGAAAGCGTACGCATCGGCCACGCGGAAGTACAGATACCGGCAATCGGATACCGTGTTCGCCACGGTCCGCAAGGCTTTGACCCCGCCGATTACCACGGCGCGACTTTGCCCGTCCGCCTGATCGGCAGTGGGGTAGAGTCCCGCCTCACGACCCGGCTGATATGAGACGGCCTCGGCCGTGGCGAATTCCTTGCCCAGATCCGTACGCGCTTTGTCGATGTCGGACGGCTCATAGTTCAAAGGCGGCAGAGGTGCGCCGCGCTTGAAAGCCTGGGCGCGTGTGTATGTCAGGTCGATGTATTGCCGACCATACTCACGGCTGTGGCAGATGTCCGTTCCTTCGTGCATCTCATTCCAGGTTTCGATGAGGACGATGTGACGACCGCTTCGGGCTGCCCGGTGCCAACTCGCCTCGTAGAACCCACCGTTATCGCGCGGTCGAACGGGCGTGGTACGGCCGGGCACGGCACGATCATCATAGCCGGGTCCGATCTGAACGACCGCCCCGGGCCGCGGCTCGCCGGGCATCATCGCCCCGGAAAGGGCCGCACCCCATGATGTGACGGCCTCGGTATGGGCCCGCCAATCGCTGTTCCTTACGATATAGGGCCGGCAGCCGAATTCCTCCTCGAAGTGCCGGTAGACGTGATCAAACAATCGCTGGTCGTGCTGGGCACCGAACGTCGCGTACAGCACGACGATCGGCTTGCCCTCGATCGTGGCCCAGTGCCGCGGAGGAATCATGATGAAGAAATCCCGGATCGTCCGATAGAAGATCTTCCTCCCGTGATCCGTCGTCAAGTCGAGCACCGTGCCCGGCTCTCTGAGGGCCCGCACCCCGGTCAGGAGTGTTGAGGTATCGTAGAACAGTCCGACCCGGGGCGGTTTCTTGCCGGCCGCCGTCAGGCGATCGAGCGCCTCGACCATCGGCGGTAGGCCGAGAACGCTGAAGGCGATCGGTTCGCTCAAGTAATGATCCGGCGCGCCCCAGTAGACCGGCAGGATGAAATCGATGCCGGCCATCATCACGTCCCGCAGTTCCTGTTCGTGCCACGCCGGCGAATCAAACGAGACCCGCTCGGGCATCGGGTAGTGATCCTGCTGACCATCGTCCGTCCACGAAGCGTCATCCCAGAAGTGCTGGTCCGGCCAGCGATACCAGTAGAAATAGTGCGTGCCGACGATTCGTTGATCCCGTCCGTAGGTCTGCGATGTGGCTCGCTTGATCTGCTCGCGCGGCTGTGGAACCAGTCGCGACGGATGGAACAGATACACGTTCCGCCACAAGCTTGGGTTGTGCTCGTTGGCGAACGTAATGCCGCTCGCGAGACTCAACGGCGTCTCCTTGGGAGCCCTCTGCTCCGGTCTGCAGATCTTGATGACATTGAAGCCCATGCTCCGGCCGATCATGTCGGCGCCGCGCACGTGCCACTCCGACCATGGAACACGCGCCTCGACAATAAACCCCCGATCACGATCCGCCCCGTCGTTCAGCGTTGTACCGGTCTTCAGGACGGTCTTATACTCGACCTTCGACCTGAAACTCGGTGGCCACACATATCCGGGATAGTTCGATCCGTCCCCCTTCCCGTTGCCCCTTGAACTGCTGAACCCACCTGCAGGGCTGAATGCGTATTCGAACGTCCGAGGGGTCCGATCCTTTGCTCGGGCTCGGTCGACCTCAAAGTAGAACGCGATCGCATCGTCCCTAAGGGCCGCGATTCTTGGCGCGCCTGCGGCACCGCGAACGTTGCTGTCGGTCACATCAGCAGAGAAGTAGAGGGAATCCTCGTCATAGGTCACTCGGATGGTAAGACGATCGTTGCTGACCCGCGTGTTGCCCACCGTCCAGACCAGGGCGTTTCTCCAGCCCGGATCGTCAAGCCGGCCGTCGACGGCGATCGGGCATTTCTCCACGCCATCGGCCCATGCGACGAGGGTCATCCCAAGACAAACCGAACCCGTAAGGTACCCGCTTCGATGAGTCAACGCTCGTCCTCCGCCTTGATCCGGGCTTGCGCCCGATCTCCGTTGGGATCGCGTCTACCCCCGTGATCCATGGAACCCGCTACCCGGCCGTGGGTTATGAGAACAGACTTTTCAGTGCCTGTCCATCACTTCGAATCAAGGGTAATTCCCGCTTGGTTTCGTGCCGAAAACCTGCTATAGAAAACGATGCAGAAGGATGTCTGCCATGTTCGACAGAGGGGTAGCATTTGATAGAACCGATGACGCGAACCCAGGGTTCTTGTCGGTTGGTTGACGGGCGAACCCGGCGCCACCTGGCCGGCTGGGCGGCCCAGGCCATCCATTAGTAACCCACGTTGTAGCAAGGGTTCAATCAAATCCCCCCTCACCGGCATTGCGGTGGACCCCCTTCTGCACGAATACCCCAAGGGGTCCGTGACGCCGGACCCCTTTTTCTTCGCGCCCGCCTATCTCAGTTGGCGTTCACAACAACCGATAAGGAGTGCAGGGGAATCCGCGCCCCGCAAGCAGGCATCCAAGGCTGAGTGGGCTGAAGCCCCACGGAGTTGCCATGCGACACGTTGTCCTTTTTGAAGACGGCGGCTATGCCCATCTTCTTCCGCTGACCTACTGGCGGGCCACGTTCGAGTTGCGCTGCGGCTGCGATCAGCTTATCGACAAGATCCGCGCCGCCGTCGAACCGGCCGACGTCTCCTTGGCGGTCCGGCCGGAGTTGGCCGACGTGGTCGCCCAACGCTGGTCGTTGAACGTCAACAGTCGCGTCCACGAACCCGCACTATTCGTTAATGGTCGGCTACTGGCGGCGGCGGCGGCGGTTCACTGGCCCGATGCGCCCGGAATCGGCATCTGCGGACAGGAGATCGTCTATGTCCATGCCGACGCCGAGCTGGCGTCCGAACTCACACCGGACATCTGGCTCGACGCGCAACGGCTCGATGCCTGTCTGCAACACCATCGCTCGCGTCATCCGCGGGTGACGATCGAGTTGCCTCGTTATGGAATCATCGGCTGGCCTTGGCATCTCGTTAGGAGCAATGGGCCGGAGCTCGCTCGTCAGTGGGAAACGGGACCGGGGCCGGGCATTATGGGCAGGGTCTACCCCGGGGCACACCTGCTCAATGAACGGGCGATCCGAATCGGCGAGGGCAGCAAGATCAAGCCCTGCGCCGTACTCGATGCCGAGGACGGCCCGATCGTCATCGGGCGAAACGTCACCGTAAATCCCCAGTGCACGATACAGGGCCCCTGCTACATCGGCGACGGTTCGCTGATTCAGCCCGGAGCGGTCGTTCGCGAGGGCACCACGATCGGTCCGGTCTGCAAGGTCGGCGGCGAAATCGACAATTCGATCATCCATGCCTATAGCAACAAGCAGCACGACGGCTTCCTGGGACACTCGTACCTGGGTGAATGGATCAACGTCGCCGCCGATTGTATCAACTCCGATTTGAAGAATACCTACGGTGAGGTGTGCGTTCCGATCAACGGCCTCTCGACGCCCAGCGGCGAGATATTCGTCGGACTGACCATGGGCGACCACAGCAAGGCGGGCATCAATCTCAGCTTCGCCACCGGCTCGGTCGTCGGTTTTGGCTGCAACGTCTTCGTCAGTCACTATCCGCCGAAGTTCGTCCCGTCATTCAGTTGGTACACCGATGAAGGGCGCGATGCCTATGATGCCCATCGCGGTATCGAGGTGGCTCGTAAGGTGATGGCCCGGCGCAATATAAAGATGACGCAAGCCGAAGAACGTCTCTTTCTTGCCTTGCCTGACATTGCGCAACAACACGAACACACGGACGGACACGTCGAGTAGGAACACTCAAGGCGAGTTGTCCTCCGCGGTCCCCGTCGGACGGTGGTCCGGTCGACTGGCCGGAGCCGAGGCGGGCGTCCGACCGGCCAAACGGGCCAAGCCCTCCTCCAACCACGATATGTACTCCGCCACCACCGAGGTCCGCTTCTCAAGATCGCGCCGTTGCCGGCTCATCTGCTCAATCAGGCGGGCGTGCTCGCGCCGGGCCGCGTCGAACATGGACTGCTGTAAGGGCAATTGACTTCGCAGCAGCGCCTTGCTTGCCGCCGGGTCGTTGGCGGGGAAATCCGTGTCGGGTTGGCGTAAGACGCGAACCGCACTGTCGGGTGCGCCGGCGGCGCGCAGGTGTCGGCGCATTACTTGGATGTCCGCCTCCGAGGCCGTCGGGGCGACGAGGACATAGAGGATGCCTTGAGGATTGGCCTTCAGGTAGCGGCGCACCTCGTCCGCCAAAGACTCCGGATCGAGTCTCCGACCGTCGACCGAAACACGGCCGAAACGGTCCATTTCGAGCCGGAGACCCAACGCACGAACGATCAGCGTACAAGGGGCGTTGAGCGGCGGAATCTTGCTCGGGCGTGCGGCCAACCAAAGCTGGGAATTGTCCGCCGAGTGGGACGCGGACAAGCCGATAATCGATCCGTCGAAGTCGACTACCGTGGCGACCGTGCCGTCCTCATCGGCCAGTATGCTTCCATCCGGTCGAGCGACGGAACCGGCGAAGACCCAAGGCAGGTGACCGAGAGGTCGGTTGGGATCGCCGCCAAACTGCATCCACTCGCCGACGTCCGCCTCCTGCCGTTGCCCGTCGAAGACCCACTCCACTCGCAGCTCCAACGGCTGTCCGGTGGCGGGCACCGCCTTGTTTGCCCGGCTGTCCCATCGGGGGGGATGCCCCGGCTGCAAGCCGACCAGCCCAAGCGCCTGATAGATGTGGAGAGGCCGACCTTCCAAAAGGACGATGCTCTCGTGTGTCTTGGCGCTCCCGTCGAAGGCCGTCGCACACGCGAAGAGCTCCAGCGGTCCCTCACGCAATGCGATCCGTCCGGCCAGTTCAACCTGCCGTCTTGTCCAGTTGATGGCCACGCCGGGTTTGTACACCACAATATGGTCGCCCCCGCCCGACCCGCTGAGGGGGCGGGAGGCGGTCTGTGAGGCGACCGGTCCGTCCGTCAATGCGGTCGCTCCCGCCGAACAGAACAGAACAACACAGGGCCAACTTCCGATAGCCTTCATGTGGAGCCATTCTATCGGATCGTCGACGATGGAGCGCGGGTCAATTTCGCCGGGTGACGCCGGCATCGCGTGCCGACGCTCCTTATTGACCTGTATGCAAGAGCCACATAGACTTTAGGGGTAGGATTCAGTCTTTGTCGAGCCCTATCTCGTTGTGAAAACGGGCTTTATGCTGGTGCATGATGTGCGCTCCGAAGGAAGCATAAGGGGTCTCATAAGGGGTCTGAAGATGAGACGGGTGACGTTTATTGGCGTCGCGTTCGTTGCGTATGCGCCGGCTATTTTTCGTGGCCAGCAACCAACCATAACGCCGGCGGAGGCAATCCGCCGCGGTGCGGCCCGTCCGGGTGGCGCACCCTACGTTCCTGTCACGCCGCCGCCGCGCACGATGCCGCCGCTCAATCAGACCAACCCCGACAAGTACAATGTCCCCCCGAAGATGCCGCCGATCTGTCCGAACTGCGGGCGGGAGCTGTCGTTGACCCAGGCCAATCTCTACCAGTGTCCGGTGTGCAAGAGCCAGTTCGGCAACTCCACCAACGGACCGTTGCCTCAGCTCTACCGTAGCAACGGCCCTCGCCCCATAGAGAATCGGCCCGTTCAACGGCCCGTTGGCCCGATCCGTGTCCATCCGCGACCGAGTGCCATCTACAACTACTACGTCTACGCCCCGTACTACATCGGATACCCCTTACAGGATGATCCGGGCTGGGTGCCCGCCGATCGAGGCGATCGGGCCGATTGGCCGGCGAGGACCGAAGAATACGGTCCGCCGGTTCCCCTCTCGGCTATCGACGATCATGTGCTCGACGGCAAATGGGGTACGGCCGACCCGGACGGGTACTTCCACTGTCTGTATCGTGGCTGCAGAGGCGAGCGACTCTATCACCGTGGCGGGCCGGAGTTCCTCTGCAATCGCTGCGGGCGGTACTACTACGAGGATCGCGAGGGAAAGCTTCGCCCCCACGGCAAGAAAGACTCCAACAAGAACCGCGATCCCTGGAAAGGCCCCGACCCCTGGCACCCTCAAGGCGCTGCGGCTCCGCCTGCGATTCAGCCAGGGCAGCAGAACATCGCCAGGTGGGACGAAGACAGCTTCTGGAAGGGCGAGAAGTACGACAGTGCAATCTACGAAGTTCGCTAACCACCAGGCCCGTCATTTCCGGCCGGGGACCAATGATCGGCGAATGAAACACATATGGGATATTCGAGAACGGGTGATCTTCGGGATCGCAGGATTAGTTTCGGTGGCCATTCTAGGCAGCACCGGTCTGTCGGCCGAAGCGGAGCCGAGATCCGCTGCCCCATTCGCTATTCGGGGAACGCTACCCTGGCACAACTTCCTGTCCGGTCCGAGTGCATGGAACGAAGAGGACTACCGGACGTACCTCGACGGACTGGCACGCCGCGGTCTGAACCTCGTGGCGTTCCACTGCTATACGGGCGGCGCTGAACGATACGCTCCGTATGTCGAGCCCATCATTCGCATCGAGTATCGCAACGTGGTGCCGGAGGCCGGCTTCGACACGTCGCTCACCGCACGATGGGGTACCGGCCGCTGGCGATACATGACTTCGTGTTTGAGACGGGCAGCCTCTTCAATGCGCCGCCGGGGGTGGAGGCCTTCGGTAGCCGGTGTGCCACCGCCGCCCGCTCGAAGGAGGAGCGATATCGCCTGGCGCACGATCTGATGCGCGAGGTCATTCGAATGGCGCACGAGCGCGGCATCCAAGTCGCGATCGGATTCGAGTTTGGTATCCATCCGCCGGAGTTGGCCTCCATCGTCCCGCCCGAATCACGGATCGGCGGGGCGATGCTGCCCGACCCGACTCATTCGGCGAACATTGAGATCCTTCTCGCCGCCCTAAGCGACCTTGTGCGCGAATATCCCGGCCTCGACTGGGTGTGGTTATGGCTCCACGAACATACGATGCACGTCGGCAAGCCGCAGCTCTCAGGGCGATTCTCGGAGTTCTACAAGGAGGAGCGAAGACATTTTTCTGACGCGCCCGACGAGCAGACCGTCTTCACCGGCATCTGGTCGCTGGCCCACATCCGCCAGGCCCATGAATACTTGGCCCGCCGGGCACCCAAGGTCCGCATGGCCATCAGCGGTTGGGGCGGTGGGGCACAGCTTCCGCCGGTCCTGCGTGGACTGGACCGTGCCCTGCCGCGTGAAATCGTCTTCACTTGTCTGAACCCCGGCTTGGGCAGTCAGGGGCACCTGCCGGTATTGGCCCATATCGCAAGGAACCGTCCAACGTGGTCGATCCCTTGGTTGGAAGGCGACGGCGCATTGTGGCACCTCCAGCCACGGGTAGGAATGATGATCGAACACGTGCGGGCCGCCCATCGCGACGGGCTTGCCGGTGTGCTCGCGATTCACTGGCGCACGGAGGAGGTCCGCGAGAATCTGGAGGCGTTCGCCGAGGCCGTAAAGAATCCCCGTCATCTTTCATCCGTGGAAGAGTTCTACCGTCGTGAGGCAGCGCAACAATACGGTCCGGAATCGACCGCGGATCTGGCACCGCTGCTGGCCCGGATGGATCACGAACAGTGGCTGGCCGAGCTGACGTCGCCGGAGTTCTATCCGTATCAACCCGGCTGGGGCCGCCTTTCGCTTACCCTCGTCGATCGGCTCAAGGAGACTATCACCGTTATCGAACGCGTGAGCGGCCACACGGCAAACGTCACACACAAGAGCAATCTTGATTGGCTGGCGGACAACCTCCGATTCACCCTCTTGCTGGACGAAGTGGGACGCAAGATCGAGCCGGCCTACCGGCTGAAGGAGGAGTATCTCATGGGCAAGCTCGGCGGGACTGCGCTTCGCACCGCCGCCGAGTCCGCCCGCAACGAGTTCAACTCTGCGCCCATTGAACGCCTGTTTCGCGTCTACGCCCGACGGGTGCGATCGCGCGGCGAGTTGGGCGAGCTGAGCTCGCTGAATCAGAAGCTCTGGCTGCAATACCGCGAGTTGCAGCAGTTCCTGAACGCCCTCGATGTCAATCGTTCACAGTAGAAGACTTCTCATTTCGGCTTGGTGGTTGTTGTGGGATGGCAGGACTTCTCTTATCCGTACTCGCGGGTCCCGGCCCAAAGCTGATCGAGGGGTTTCTTGGCCCGGCGGCAAAGAAAGATTCGCGCCCTGCTTGCCAGCCCATACTTGGTCTCGGACTCGGCCACCTCCTCGACCGATTCGAAGACTTCCTGGAGTTCCCGGCGAGAAACGCCGACGGCGATGACCACCTCGCCCGTAGCGCCTCTCGGACCCCACAGCCAGTAGCTGTTGTGTCCGCTGATGGCCTTGGGAAGGCCATGGGCGGGGCCGAAGAAGTCGATCGCCGCGGCCTTTCCGTAGTCGCCGGCGAAGACCGCGCATCGAGCCTGGTCGGCCTGCGAAAGCCCCTTGTAGACGCCGGCCACCGCCGCGACCAGCTCACGCCAGCCGAAACAATCCGCGAAATGTTGCGGCAGCACGCTGGTATGGCCCCGTTCGGCCTGGGGGACTCGGATGCCCAGAAAGGTCTGGTACTGCAGATAGGTCTCGACGGGCAGCACCGGCAGTGCATACGGCATCAGAACAAGGCCGCCCGCGACGACTGGCACCACGGTGGCCGTCTGGAGCCATGGCCATGCCCGGCGCTGAGCGAACTGTTCGATCGCCAACCCGCCGGCCGCGAACAGCATCGGGTATGCGGGAGCGAGGTAGTAGCCCTTCGCCTGCTGGATGACAAAGATCGCAAGGACGACAAGGTAGATGAACGCGAGAATGCGGTACGTTCGCGCCGCCCTTGAGAACAGAAGATACGCGAGTCCCACCAGCCAGACCGGGGCATTCAGGGGTCCCAGGAGCAACAGTTGTCCCGCCAGGAAGGCGAGCGGCGAGGTAGGTGCGAACTTGTACAGCACGGAATGCCGCATGAACTCCAGGCTCGGTAGTCCCAGGGCAACTTCCCAGATGATGTACGGCAGAACGATGAGGAGTGCAACGGCCACGCCCAGCCAGAGCCATCGACTCCGTAGCCACTTGCGGTGCGGCGTGAGGAGCAGTCCGACGCCGACGCCGAACGCCAGGAAGCCCATACTGTATTTGTTCAACAATCCCAGACCGACCACCACGCCGAACCAGAGCCAACCCCTCGCGTCGTTCGTTTGGATGATGTGGATCAGGAGGTAGGCGGCGACGACCCAGAAGAGCTGGTCCATGGGGTTCATGGAGAAGAACGTGCCGACGCCGAGGAACACGGGGGCGACCAGCACGGCCAATGCCGCCAGCGCCTGGGCAAATCGCCCGCCGCCAAGGCGACGGGCCAGCAGGCCCGTCATGAACACCGTCGCTGCGCCGGCCAACACCGCCGGAAGGCGGATGGCAAACATCGAATCCCCCAGAAGCCATCGCGTGGTCTTCAGCACCAGTATGGACAGCGGCGGGTGATCCACATACCCCCACGACAGATGGTCGGTACAGGCGATGTAGTAGAACTCATCGATGAAGGTACCGTACCGGCCGTTGAAGAGAAAATGGATGAACAGCTTGGCCAGGGCAAGGCACCCGACGACGATCAAGCCATCCCTGCTTGAGGATCGAATCCGTGGTCGGATGGCCGCGGAACAACCGGAATTCAAGGGTACGACCTCACCGGGTCTCATGCCGTTATGTCAGCCCGAGTGACCGGCGAATAGCCGATCGCAGGTCAATGCACATCCGGTGGGCATCGGCCGCGTCCGCAACTGTCGGATCAATCATCACCCCTGCGTCACCCATTTTGACACGTCGAGGAATGTCACGAAGATGAACGCCGTGATGATCAACACGAGGCCGATGATCTGCGTGACCACCTGCATCTTGATCGAGACGGGTCGGCCGCGAATCTTCTCGATGATCAGAAAGACGAACAGGCCGCCGTCGACGATGGGTAAGGGCAAGAAGTTGATCACGGCCAGATTGGCCGAGATAAACGCAAGAAAATAGAGCAACCTCGTGTTGTCCGCCGCGGCAATCTCTTGCCCATATCGCAGAATCCCGACGGGACCGGAGATGTGGGTCACGCCGACCTTCTGTGTAATCACCATATGTTCCATGGTTCGGTAGGCCTGAAGGATGAAATAGCCGGTCTTCTTGAATCCGGCCCACATGGCGGCAATCGGGTTTCTCTTCTGAAGGACGATCTTCTGGGGGAACGGAACGAGGAACCCCGTATACAGGATCCGCATCATCCAGGGATCGTAGTTGTCGGCCGTGACGTGAAAGGTCAGGGGCTTGCCTTGGGCATCGGTGGAAATTTCCTTGCCGGCGTATTGATAGACGACGCTGACATCCTGGCCCTGGTGGGCCTTGAGAATCTCGTAAGCGGCTTCCCAGGCCGGCAAAGCGACCTGTTGGCTCCGCCCATCGCGCTTGAAAGTGGCTTTTTCCTGCCCGGCAATGCGGACGACGCGCGCCGTCGGCGGCAGGTTTAGGGCGTCCGACAGCGACGTCGGGATCCGTATCTTGCCGGTACCCACAATACCCTCATGGGTGTAGGTCAACGTGATTTCCTGGCCGGCGTGCTTGCGGAACGTCTCGACGAGTTGGAGCCAGTCGCCAACCGCCTTGCCGTTGACTTGTGTGATCAAGGAACCGTCGGGCATGTTGAGCGCGGCCGCCGGGGTGGGTCGGCCGTCCAGACCTTTATCCACAAGCCGACTGACGATCAACCGGTCCGTTTCCAGGGCGCCGAACATGACGCCCACGTGCGGCGGATCGTTTCCCCAGAAAGACACGTGAGGCTGAACGACGAACATCTCGCAGTCCAGATCCTCCAACCATCGGATCAACCCGCTGGCCGCCGATGCCTTCTTTGCCAACTCGCTTCTGACTTCGGACAGGATGACCGCATCGGTGGTGGCCTTTCCCAGTATCGCCAACACGCGTTCGCGGGCCCCGGCAAGATCCTTCCGCGCCATGACCGTCAGTTCGTCCCGTTGAGCCAGCAACGGCTCGATCAGACCGTAGCTCAACGTAATGCCGGTCGGCCGGTCCGAGGTGACGCCGATCTCCTTGCTCATGCCCACGCGACGGACCACGATCTCAATCCCACGACCGGCGTAAACGTAGGCCCCTCGTTCGTCCTTGGTCCGGAGCATCTTGTTGCATTCCAGATCGGTGGGATTCCACCGATCGCCCCATCGCACGATGATGTCGCCCGCGCGAAGGCCGGCCTTGTCGGCCGGACTTCCTTGTGCCACGCGGAGCAGCCGCTGCCGGGGTTGTAGCCCGAGAATGTGACGGTTCGTGCCGTCGTCGGTGGCCGACATGACC
Source organism: uncultured Planctomycetales bacterium (assembly GCA_964596165.1). Lineage (GTDB taxonomy): Bacteria > Planctomycetota > Phycisphaerae > UBA1845 > JAFGLZ01 > CAYUQT01. The sequence continues at coordinate 63,436 of CAZQTW010000015.1, forward strand.
ACCATCCGCGCACGATGATAGCATTTCTCCACCCGGCGCTTGGGACCCTCCATCTTGGCCGGATCAACCGGCCGATCGACGGTGAGTTGAACGTACTCGCCGCGCGCCTCGGTGATGGCCTGTTCGACCTTGTCGTGGTCCTCCACCCGAACCCCGTTGACCGCCACAATGGTGTCGCCGACGTGCAAGCGGTCTTCTCTCTGCTCGTCAACGTCGTTCTCTACATCGACGGCACCGATCTGGAGAGTCATCGAAGGGTAGATGCCGATCTGACGGACCTTCTCTTCTTCGGACCATTCCGGTTCCAGAGATATCTCGAACGGATCCGTGCGGCCCGGCCGTAGCACCTTCAGCGTGATGGGGCGATCGGCGTCCGCCAGGATGATGCTGCTCTTCACGTCCGGATAGTCGTCCATCTTGGTCCCGTTGACCATCAGGATCCGGTCGCCCGGCATCAGGCCGGCTTTCTGCGCCGGGCTGCCCGGCACAACCTGGCCCACCACCGGCGGCATGGTCTCGTAGCCGAGCATGAACACGGCCATGAAGGCGAGCGCCGCGAACACGAGATTCATGATCACGCCGGCCGAAACGATCAGCATGCGCCGTCCGACGGGTTTGTTGGTGAACGCACGTGGATCGTCCTTGACGGTCCATTCGCCCTCCTTGTCGACCGTGAAATCCTCCTGCCCGAGCATCTTCACGTAGCCGCCCAGGGGCAAAACGTTGAAGGAGTATCGCGTTTCCCCGAAGGTCCGCCCGACAAGCTCCTTGCCGAAGCCGATGGCGAACTTGTCCACGCGAACGCCGCAGAGCTTGGCCATGACAAAGTGACCCAGTTCGTGGACAAAGATCACCACGCTGAACCCGAGGATGATCTTGAGCAACGAGACCAGACTGCTCAACCATTCGGCCACGGCCAGGGCCGGACTTCCCGGCGACAAGAACGCCTCAATGAATGTTGCTGGATTCAACGAAAAAGCCTCTCCGTCTCGCAATCGCTATGCCGGGCTCATTCTCTCCATAAGCCGACCGACTTCTTCCCGAGCCCAGGTATCCGCCTCCTTCAGGGTCTCCAGCGTGGGCTCGGCTATGACATCGTGGCGGCCGAGTGCCTCGTCCGTCAATGCCGTGATGTCCCCAAAACGGATCCGACCCCGTCGGAAGGCCTCGACGGCCGCCTCGTTTGCCGCGTTCAACACGGCGCCGCTCGTTCCGCCCCTCCGCGCCACCTCATAGCCCAGTCGTAACGCCGGGAACCGATCCGGATCGGGCGGCTCGAAGTTCATCCGCCGCAGGCTCTCCACGTCGAGCCGACGACTCGGACCCGACCGTCGGACCGGATACGTGAGGGCATACTGGATCGGCGTTCGCATGTCCGGCGAGCCCAACTGGGCCACGATAGACCCGTCGCGAAATTCAACCATCGAATGAATGATGGACTCCGGGTGAATCAAAACCCGGATGGCCTCGGGAGGCAAGCCGAAAAGCCATTTCGCCTCGATCACCTCCAGCGCCTTGTTCATCATGGTGGCCGAATCGAACGTGATCTTGGGACCCATGTTCCACGTGGGATGATTCAACGCCTCCTCCAGCGCCGCCCTGTTCATTTGTTCCCGCGTCCATGTCCGAAACGGCCCGCCCGACGCCGTCAGATAGACACATGCGACCTCGTCTTGACGACCCGCGTGCATCGCCTGAAAGACCGCCGAGTGCTCGCTATCCACGGGCAGCAGCTTCGCCCCCGCCTTTTTCGCCAGCGGCATCATCAACGACCCGGCAACAACCATCGCCTCCTTGTTCGCCAGCCCGACCGTCCGCCCGAGCCGGACGGCCGCCAGCGTCGCGGGCAGTGCGGCCACGCCCACCACCGCCGCCAGAACGAAATCGCACTCCACCCGCTCGACCAACTCAACCAGCGCCCTTTCGCCGGCCAACACGTTCACCCGGCCGTCCACTTCCGCCCTCAACAAGTCGGCGCTGGGGGCGTCGGCCATCGCCACACACGACGGATGAAATCGACGGACCTGATCGGCCAATCGTCGCCAACTGGTGTTGGCCGCCAACGCAACCACTTCAAACGCATCAGAAAGGGCGGCGATGACATCCAGGGCGCTGGTTCCGATCGAGCCAGTCGAGCCGAGGATAATAACCCTTCGTCTCATTGGCCTCATGCACCGGCACGTTTTCCAGCGCCGGGATCAAACGTCAACGGGGGATCTCGGTCAAGACCACCATGAGCCTGCATGGCGCTAAGGGAACTCGATTGCCTCACCTAAAGGTGCCGTAGTCACGGGTCTGACGTCTTCCGTTCTTGGCACTAACCTCCACGCTGGTGCCCCCGCGCAGTTCTCGATCGTCGCGAGTGATGATCAGGACCTCGATCCGATGCGTCCCGGGTTCGACCAGCAGCTTTGTACCCGTTTGTTCGTTGCAGATGGGAATGCCGTTGTCCGTCCAAAGGTAGTCGGCCCCCTGGGCCGCGCCGGCGGGCACGATGGCCCTGAAGCTCACCGTCGAAGGACTGGTCACCCATCGCTGGTCAACCACGACCTCTACCCGTCCGCTGTCCCTCCGTGAACCGCTGCCCCCCGACGGAACCGGGCTTGCCGTTACTACCGGCGTTACCGGTACTGGCTTCGAGGGAGCCGGCCCCCGATCCGTCGCGCCGGACACGGCATACTCAGGTGTCTTGGCCGGTGTTCGCACCGGCAACGAATCGTTCTTCGGCCTTGGCGGAGGGGCGGTTCGGGCCGGGGCCGGAGCCGGGGCCATCGAAACTTGGAGGGGCTTCTCTGGGACCGTCGCCGGTGCCCAAACCGACCGCGTCGGCGATTCGGGGATCGTGGGACCCACCGAAACCTCCATGGGCTTCTCTGGGATCGTCGGTGACGCCGAACTGATCCGTTTGACCGAATCCTCGCTCGTCTGTCCCGAGGTCCGCTTGGGTGGGTTCTGCACATTGCGCTGCACGGCGCCGGTTCGCTGCGCTGCCGGAAGCGACCGAGCGGGAGTCTCTTCCTCGTTGCCCGAGAGACGAGCAGGGGCACGGGTCGCGGCGACCTCCGTGGGTTGCTTGACGTTCACGCTTGGGGTCGTATTCCAGGCTTTCGATTGGCCGGGCGTCGCCCACAACTGGCGGTCCGGTGTAACGGGCGATTCCATGCCATTGGAAAGCGTTGGGTGTTCAGACCGCCTGTTACCGACGACGGGTTTGGGGTTCCCCTGAACCCCGGGACGTTCCGGTTCCTGAATCGTTCGTCTTGCCGTGGGTGTCCCGGGGCCTGCCTCGGTCCCGGAGCCCCCTGTGCGGACCGGTTCGCGGCGGGGCGATGCGGCGGGAGGCTCGGCTTGACGGCCGGCCTTCTCTTGCTGCGAGGCCAACATCGTCGTCTCCGAGGCCAAGCGAGGCGCGGACCGAGAGGCGTAGGCGAGCGCCTGGGCCATCCTGCCATGATGCTCCACAACCGGAGGGAAGTGAGCCGGGCTTTTCGGAGGAATCCTGCAGTCCATCGCGAAGAGCGCGGCCGCACTCTGCGGCGTCCGTTCGTGACCCAGACTGGCGAATACGCCCCAGCTCAGGTCCTTGAAGCCGTTCTTCATGTACCACTGGACGCCCCTCTGCGACTCGACCTGACAGATCACAAAATCGTTCTGCGTCCAGAAGATGGCGATCGGTTTGTTGCGATACAGCGGAACCTGCTTCGGATCCAGGATCCCTTCCGAGAAGTTGGATTGCCGCACCGCCACGCAACTGAACATGTCCGGGTGGCGGTTCATCATGTAGTGGGCCATATAGCCGCCCGACGACCAACTCGTCGACAACACGCGATTTCGATCAACGGGCAGGTGATCGATGACTTCACGCATGATCGCCAACGAGCACTTCTCGTCGTCCTTGACATATCCGTGAACGTGGTTGAGCGGGAATTCCATGAACAGATCGGACGTCATCAACTGCGGGGCGATCATGATGAAGCCATATCGGTCGGATTCCTGCTGCCATTCCCTGGCCTGAGGGAAGCAGTCGTCAAAGGGTTTCATGCCGTGGAAACTCACCACCATAGGCCAAAGACGGTTATCCGTCGTCGGGTGGACCGGCCGCGTGACCCCCTTGTTGAGCTGGACCACGTAGTCCTCAGGTAGGTATAGCCAGTAATGTCGGCGCGTCGTCTTCTCCCTGAGGAGGGACAGCTTGCCCTTGCCGGGCGGCTGGGGTACCGCACAACCCGTCCCCAGACAGACCACCAGCCCCCAGAGCACCACGCCGGCTTGGACCGACTTCCTCATTGAATCCTCTCACCAGGCCGCCATCCGCACAGGGCCGAGGTCAGCGCCGGGTTCTTCGCCTGGAAAAGCAAAACCGGGCAGCCTCGCGCCTGACGCTGCCCTTCGCTCCTGCAGGAGTCCGTTCCTTCCATGCTGACCGTCGGATCCAGCCGGCTGATCGCCACTCCACCGGAATCGATCCCTAAACGGTGCAATTATAGCGGGTTGCCCCAACCAAACCAACCCCATTTTGTGCTCGGGGCTAACCCCCCGCCAAGTTGAACCGGACAGCCCAGACGCTCCCTCACAATGTGTATCAAAGCAGGTCAGGGGTCTTTCACACCGTCTGATTCTGCATGATGTTGTCGATCAAGAACCTATGGCGGTCTGAACCACAAAACCCTTCCAGGACAACTGACATATAATTAGTTATCGGTCCCTTCGCGGCACCCACATGAATCAAACCGCATGTATTTGCGCCGATGCGGCCATTGAAACTCCGAATGCTTTGGTTTTTCCGGGCACGCCGCTTCGGCTAGAGAACCTTTGGGCTCCGGGTCGGGGGCAGAAGGCCGTCTACACAACTCAGACAACCGGAAGGCTTGTCCGCCTGGGTAGACACCTTACGCACCGGGGCGCTGCTTGGCGAAATACTCCGTGGTCAGCTCGTCCGGAGCAATCGCTCGCTTGGGCAACCGACAGGAACCGTCGGACGTGCAAGTCGCCTCGATGAGAATCGGCTCACGGCCGAACGTCGCGTTGCCGTGGGCCATCTTGCCGGACTCGTCCACGAAGAAGTCAGCCCGCTTGCCGTCGATCGTAACCTGCTCGATCCCCCTACCGCCTGTCCCGATGAACACCGTGTCCAACAGCCCGGGCGGTCCGAAGAGCCTGAGTGAGAGCCTGGACGCCTGGCCGTCCCAGGTCTCCGAGATTCGCTTGCCGCCCCATTGGTGATAGACGGCGCCCTCGGGCGATTCGCGGATATAGAAGAGCTTCAGTTGGCGAGCAGCGAGTGCCATATCGGTGAAATGCCTGGGCAGTTCACTTCCGGCTACGATGACGGCGGTTCGCAGGTTGACGTCGTACACAACGTAGCGGCGATCCGGCGCCAACGAGAGCTTGTCCGGCTGATGGAAGACCAGCGACGTCTTCGTGGCCGTCTTGCCCATGTTGGCCAGTACAACGAGCGTGTCGTTCCACACCCGATTGCGGTAGAGCGTGGCATACGTGTTCGGCGCCGTGGCGGCAAACATCTCCTTGGACCGGGCGAAGTAGTACGGCTCGGACTCGTACATCCCAAAGTAGTACTGGGCGCGGTTGTACGTTCCGACGAACACGGGCTCGATCGGTTTCACTCCGGCGGCGTAGGGAAACTTCTTCGGCCAGAGCCGCCAGTCGAGGTAGCAGTATTGCCCGCCGCCGGTCAGCAAATCGAAAGCGTATGCGATCTCCGCGCCGCATCGTGTGGTTTCGGAATCGCCCGCGAACAAGCTACCTTGGGCCTCCATGTTCTTGAAAGACCCATACGTGTCCCAATAGACCTCGACCGAAGGAAAGCTGTAGCCCTCGCCGAAGAGATGGCAGTCGAACGCCGAAATGGCCGGCAGAATGAAACCCATGCTGCAGTGGTCGATCAGTACCGCGTGGGGGCACTTCGACAGCAGCACCTGCCTCCGACGCCAGTTCATGTCGTGCAGCTCGATGAGGCAGTCGTAAACCTTCTGCGGATGCCCGTGTTCCTTCCAGAGTGTGCAGTTGGCGTAGGGCAGGTTGTCGTCGATGTACATGCCGTCGACAGGATACTTCTCCAGCATTCGGGTCTTGCACCGAATTCGGTAGTCGGCCAGGCCGTTGGGCGAGGCTAGACAGGTCGCCAGCGTGTCGCAGTAGGGGTCCATCTCGGCTTTGTACTTGCCGCCGTAGTTAAACCCTTGCCAGAGCGACCACTTGCCGGCGGCCTGAAGGTCAGCCACACCTTGGGCACTGGCATACATGAGGTCGGCATTGGCGGTCCAGATGAACAGCATGCCCGCGTCGTGGCCCGGCTTGAGCCCCCGATCGAGTTCACCGGAGGGAGGGCGGGCTTGTCCGGCGGTTCGGAGGCGCGGCATCTGAAAGAGTGTGAAGCCGAGCCGAGCGGCCGTGAGGATCTCCTCATCGGTTGGGTAGGGGTGTTTCTGATCCCCGACCCAGATGAACATCCGAAGGTCGCGCCACCTCGGGTGCGGCAGGCGATTCGGCGCCACCGAAAGCCCGACGCGGAACGTGAATTCCTTGCCTGAAGGCAGCATGTAGGCTGCTCCGCCCGCGCCGATGTGTACGATGTGCTGGGTGAGAACAACCGACGCCTGATTGCCCTTCTTCTCGTCAACGCGAAGCGAGGCCGTGTCGATCTTGTCCGACGAGCGGTGAATGCCTCCTCTGTCGGTGAAGATCGCCAGCGCCGCCTCGGAGCTGAAGACCTCCAGGCAGGACGTGAGCGTCGCCAGGCCTACGGCCTTTCCGGCCTCCGGCACGGCACCCTTGTAGCAGTCCGTGCCGTTGGTGTCCCGGCGCTTGTGCAGATACTGGCCGAACAGCCCGGTCGCGCCGACCTGGTAACTGATCCCCCGTTGGATCGCCAGGTCCTTCTTCGGTTTGAGCGTGAACTCTGCAACGACCACGCCGTCGTTATAGAAGGTGCTGCGCACCGTGTAGGTAAGATCGGACCCTAAGCCGCCCGCCGTGGCTAAGATCACCTTGTCCTTTCCCTGGGCGACGATTTGTGTGGCGCCGCCAGTAGCGGTGGACAGGCGGAGGTCGTCGATAAGCAGGTCGGCCGGTCCACGCAGTGTAGCCACGACGTGTCCCTGGCGGGCCGCATCGAGGCCGACGATCGCCCCGGTCGCCTGGTCGACGGTGTATCGGAACGTGGGCCCTTGAATGACGATCTTCGAGCCCTCGGTCGAGCAGGTCAGATCTTCGGACGGCAGCGGCCTGCGAAGGACCTCGATGATCGTCTCGCTGACGGGCGAAGCGGTCAGGGCTGTTCTGGCAGTCATCACCAGGGTCGACGCGATCGCGATGAGGCAGGCGAATCGTGTGTTCATAGTCGATTCTCCTCAGGGCAGGTCTCAGTCAAGGAACAATAGCGGACTCACACCCAGGCTTCCACTGCTTGAGCAAAAACATCGGCCCTGCACGACAAGCCTGAAGTCTCTTCTGTCGCCTGATGAACGCGCATCAACGTGTTGTCGGCGGAACCAGCGGTAGCTTCAGCCACGCTAGGCCGATGTCGCGCTTCATGTGGCTGACGCTCGTGCCGCCGGGGGCATCATATAGAACGGCCAGCCGATTTCCGTGCTTGATGACCGAAGGCATCCCGATGCAGTCAGTACTCCACGTGCAGTTCTTGCCGTCGAGAACGACGGCCTTGTTTGCCGGATCCCACGTGTTCAGGTCCTTCGACCAATAGACCCACACCGCATCCGTGTACTCGCCGCGCCGGTCCAAACCGATGTGATTCGTGAAGATGAACCAAGTCTTGTTCGCCTCCTCAAAGTAGAGGGAGCTGTTCTCGACCTGTTCGGCCAGGGGGACGATCGGCTTGCGGTCCGGTCGCCACGGACCGTCCAGATCCTTCGTTCGGGCGATCGACAGCGTCCGGAGGATCGGCTTGTCCGTCGACGCGCTGAAGAACATCAGATACTCGCCGCCCTGCTTGAGGACATGCCCGGGACTAGCCGTAGCCGAGTAATACGTGTCCGGCTCTGTCCGGAACGGAATCACGCCGCGCTGCTTAATCCACGGACCGGCGGGCGAGGTCGCCTTCGCCTTCCGCGTCAAATAGGGAAACGATGGGATCCGGTCGGGTGGGGGGGTCGTGTTCGGGGAGGCGAGATAGTACATGTGCCATTCCTTGCCGTCGAAGTACACCCACGGCGACGTGGCCGTTCCGGAGTCATCCTCGCCCGGCTTGCCCAGTTCGAGCACGGGGCCCTTCTTGACCCAGTTTATGAGGTCCTTGCTGGTGGCCAGACAGGCCAGCCAACCGGTCGGGCCGGCGCCGTCGTAGTGCAGGTAGTATGTCCCTTCGTGCTCGTACACGATCGCCTCACGAGCGCCGTAGACATCACACTGGTTCGGGCCGTCGCCATGGCGGAGGACACGACCGGTGTCCTCCGCGTCCATTCGATACCTGGCCGGGGGGCGGCCGTCAGGGTATGTCTTGACCGCCACTCCGCCGGGCGACGCCGCAGCCGGTGGAAAGACCGACTTGATCGCCTCGAGGTAGGCCATCTTGTGGACGGTATCGGGCTCGAGATAGCTGCCCTCGGTCCATTCGTTCCACGCGTTGATCGTGAAGATCCTGGGACCGGTCTTCTGTTCGTCCAAAAACGCCTTGACCCGCTGAAGCGCCTTCTCGAACTCGGCAGGCGTGTTGCCAGTAACGGTCTTGCCCCAGGCGAACCGCGGCGTGTTGTCCCAGCCCATGCTGACGTTCGGGAAGTAGGGCACCGACCACTTGGCCTTGAGCTTGTCCCACATGTCATAAGATTTTTGAGCCCACTGATCGTACGGTGTGTGCTCCGGCAGGCCGGTATGGTGGACCCAGCAATAGGAGGTCACGCTGTCGAACCCCAGCGCCTGGATCATCTCGTTGTCGAGCTTGCCCCAGCCCACGGCGTTGAGGTGCACGCCCGGCAGGCCGGCCGCCTTGACCTTCGCGCGGAAGTCGTCAAGCGCCGCCCGCGCCTTGTCCCGGCCGCCCAACCCGTCGATCAGCGTCCACACTTCGTAGATCGAGAAGTAGGGCTTGCCGTCGATCTTCCAGTAATTCGGTTGTGTGAAGTAATGCCGAACAACGTAATCCATCGCCTTGTCGAAAGTCTGTCGGCTGACGGTGCCGGGATAGAGCAACTTCGGCGCCACGTCCTTTTTGGCCGGGAAGATGTCGATCCAGTCGTGGTTGGCCCACATCAGGGCGAACTGGATTCGACCTCGGTTCGGCGCGGTGAGAAACCCTTTGTCCAGTGCCCGATCGAGGAACGGACCGATCTCGTGCCAGTACCAGTCGAAGATGAACGTCGTCACGCCGTGATCGGCGGCCGCGTCGATCTTCTTGGCCATCGCCTGGAGGTTGGATTCATCTTCATAACCCCAAAGGGGCACCTTGGGCTGAAGGTGGCCCGCATACTGCGGAACGCCGGCCTTGATCAGCGTCCACTCCGTCCACCCCTTGCCCAACCGCGCATCGTTTCTCGGCTCGGGGTGATAACCGGGGAAGTAGTAGACCGCCACCTCGTATTGCGTCGAGCCGCCCGCGGCCTGTCCGTTCGACATCGCCTGGAACACGACCGCCGCGCCGACAAGCAGAGAATGTCTCATGCGATGACCTCCATAGGGATCGTGCCGCTCTTCTCGTCTGTCCCGCCTCCGACGTGAGGGGCCCGCAGAGTGGTCATGATTCCCGGATCGGCACCTCGACCAGATCGCCCGCATGTCCGGCTGCCGGGCGACCTTCCTCCTTCGCTTCCAGATGGCCGAGACGATGTTGGCGCACGAACTGCTGGACGATCTTGACCAGCGCGACGACCGCGAGCGTGCTCTGCACGATGAGGATGTGGTACCACTTGAACTGGCCCCAGATCGTCACGCCCGCCAGTCCGGCGTAGCGCACCCATCGACCGAGATAGTAAGCGAAGAAGTAAGGTAGGCGCGGGTAGCGATAGGTAATTGCCAGCCAGCGGAGGATATCCACCGGGATAGGGATAAAGCTGAACAGCACGATCGTCCAAAACGGCCGTATGCCAAACCACCTCGCCGCGACCGCGTAGAATCGTGTCCGGCGAATCTTGGCCACACCGCCGTAGCGTAGGATGAAGGTGAAAATGTGGTATTCGTTGAGGTTGGCCATCGCCGTGCAGAACGCGCCCACACTGGCGACGGCCATCATCCGCTCGACGGCGTGATGACTCAGGTTCAGTTCGGCGGCGACATAGTTGCTGGCCATCATCATCACGATCCACGTCGTCGGCGCCGGAAAGAATGTGCAACACAGCGACATGTAGAACATGTAGAGGGCCGACAGCCAGATCGCCATCCCGATCCGGCTGCCCGCTTCGTAACCTTCCAGCCCGAGGCGCGAGACGACCGTCAGCGCGGCCAGCCACGCCACGAAGCCGATGAACCACCATCGCAGGTTCAGCCCGTCGTCGCGATGAGGCGGCGGGGCGAACAGCGAGCGGCCGATCTTATTGATCCAGGAATCGCCCATCTTTCATGTAAACGACGCGATCGACCGACGCCGCGCAGTGCTCGTTGTGGGTGATCATCACGACGGTCTGACCATCCTGACGGTTCAGCTCGTGCAGGAGGCGGAGCACGTGGGCGGCGTTGTCGGAATCGAGATTGCCGGTGGGTTCGTCGGCCAGGAGGATCACCGGTCGGCAAGCAAGGGCCCTCGCGATCGCGACCCGTTGCTGTTCGCCCATCGACAGGGCTCCCGGCTTTCGGTGCAGCTTGCCGGACAATCCGAATCGTTCGAAAAGGGCGTCGACCGTTCCGTCCGGTTTGAGTCCTCGCAATCGCATCGCCAGACGGACGTTGTCGGCGGCCGACAACACCGGCAGGAGATTGAATCGCTGGAAGACAAACCCGATCTTCTCCCGCCTCAGTTCCGTGCGGCGGGCATCCGAAAGGCCCGTGGTCTCATGACCGTCGATCCGAATCGATCGCGCCTGCGTGGGACGCGCCATCAGGCCCAGGATATTCAGCAGCGTCGTCTTCCCGCACCCGCTGGGGCCCATGACCAACACGAACTCACCCCGGGCGACCTCGATGTTGAGGCCGTGCAACACCGGCGTGGTCACCGACCCCGTGCGGTAACTCATGTGGACATCGACTGCGCTGAGAATGGAGTCGGGCACCCAGATCTCCCCTTCACACGGCGCACTGCCGTTTCGAATGCGCCTGCAAACCGACCATCATAGAACATGAGACAGGCAATGCAACACCAGCCGAATGTCCGACAAGGACCTGTTTGGCCTCGTCTCCTGTCCCGATCGGACCGCGAAGACACCCAAGAACACTCATCAGGGACGGGCGACGTGTCTTCTGCCCTGGGATGTGGACCAAGAGGGCCGGAATTCCCGAATCGGGGTTTAGGCGACGGCGATAGAAGCAGAGTCACCTCCGCATTGAACCCCGGGCAAACCGTCGCACGTCACATCGCATGCGGGATTCATCGGGGGCGCGAACGGGATGTCCTGCGCGAGGCGCGGTGATTTCAAAGCAGGCTGACGAAGCACGAGTTGAGGCTCCGTCTCTTGCGCAAGAGCTCGACAGCCCCTCGGGGGCGCATGCCGCGCGCGTTCGCACGATCACGGAGTGTCTCGAACCGAATTGGAGGCGTCGCCAACAATGAGCGTTGTGGAGCGGGTTTCACGTGCCAGCGTCCCGCGCGCTGTGATCCGAACCGCGTTGCGCAAACGACCGGTCCTTCTCCTACAACGGCTTAAACCCCAACCCGATCATCTCGAACGGCCGGAATTCCAGCTCGATCCCGCCGTCCTTGACCGGGACATCGCCCAGCGGTTCGCCCAGGACGTTGACCCGCCGGACAGCGTTCACCTGCCAGGGGGCGGTAAAGCGGATCATCGCCTTCGTGGCCTTGCCCTCAAACTCCCGCAGACGCATCACCACGCCGTCACCCTGTCGTGCCCACGTCAAGCCGGTCATCATGACGTTGGCGGGCGCGATTTCGATCACGCCGCCCTGGGCGGCCTGTTGGCTGCCCGGGCGACCGGACGGCAGATAGACCACCGGCAGCGGCATGCAGTAATCCACGGCAAACCGGTGCGCCGACGTGACGGGCTGCTCCGGCTTCGGCCGCGAGGTCAGCGAGAACTCGAAGATCAGCTCGCCGCCCTGCGAGGCAAGGAAGTTCGTGAACCAATAGTTGTTGAAGAGCCACATGTAGAAGACCGGACCCGGCGGCGTCAGCGTCTCCTGGTACTGCCCGGTGTGGATGTCGCCGATCTGCGCCAGCGGCGTCGCGCGGCTCGCCACGATCACGTCCATGCCCGCCGGGGCCTCTTCGCTGATCCGCACGTAGCGCTGGATCGAGTGGTAGTCCGAGGCCGAACGATCGATCTGCCCCGGCCCCGGCCGGAACGTTCCCCCGACGGCGTCGATGTCGAAGACCGGCTTGTCCAGCGCGAACGGGAACGACAGATAGCCCGCCTCCGGCGACGTGACCGCGGGTTTGTTGACCGTGAGCTTCACGTCGATCCGCGGCGTCCGGCGATAGAGCGTCAGTTCGCAATCGACCGTGTGGGCGTCGTCGATCTTGGACCGGATGCGAAGGCTCTTGGTCAGGAACCCGTCGAACCCGCCCGTGATGGCGGCCACCGTCGGGGTGGCGCGGTCGAACTTCTGGTTCGGCTGGCGCGAGGAGATCATCCCGCGCCCGCGGGGGTCCTTGATCTGCTCGTAGACGTACTGCACCAGGCCGAACTTGTCCTTGCCCGCCAGTTCTCGGCCGCTCTTCTTGTCCTTGAGAGAGGCGATGACGCCCGTCTTCGTATCGACCTCCACCCGATAGAAATCATTTTCAATGGCGTTGGCGGATCGCTTGAGGTCCGTGGTTACGTCGACCGCCGGCGCGGCCGGATCGATCTTGAGCACGCGATAGCCCAAGGCGGGCACGGGGGGAACATCAATGGCGTAGATCTCGTCGAAGATCGGCGCCCCGCCCAGCTTCTCCGCTGCCACCGGCTTGCCCGTTACCGCATCCACCAGCCGGAACGCCGATCGACCGAACGTCGCCGGCGCGGGCACGCGGAACACGTTCACGCCGCCCCGTGGCCACGACGAGGGATTCTCGATCACGAGCACCGGCGCCGTGGTGGCGATGTCGACCGCTCGCGTCGCCCGCGCGGCATCGTAGATCTGTGCGCTGAGGAACGCCGCCTCACGGGCCTGGGCGGCCTTGTAACCCCACTGCGCCTTGGTCATCCAGCTCGCCGGCTGGTCGATGCTGCCGGCAAAGCCCCAGGTGTGCTCGTCGAACAGCAGGGCCCGCAGCATGCAATGATCGATCTTGCTCCTCAGCTCACCGAAGGGCTGCGCCGTCGACGAGGACGCCAGGAGCGGTAGCGCCGCGTCGAGTTCCTCGTGGGCCTGACGAATCAGTGACACCTCCTGCACGGCCGAGCCGTTCCCATCCGCCCACCAATCGCACCACGCCTTGCGAAGCCGCGGCAGCTTGTCGACATTCCCCTCGGCCTCGAGGGCCTCGAAGAACTCGGTGAACGTCGCCACGCGCAGCTTCGGCCACACGCACCGTTCGTTCCACGACTTCACCACGTCGCACACGGTCGGCGACGGCCAGGCGTCGTCCGTGCCGTATCCGCCGGTCTGAAGCAGGACGACGTTGTGCGGATAGCCCGCCCGCACGAGGCTATTCAGGTAGTTCGACAACCACTGCTCCGCCTGCGCCGGATCGGTCTGACGCGCGAGCGGATCGCCCGTCATGTAGTGGTCCCCGCGCCACGCGAGCACCGCCGTGCCGTCCGGCGACTCCCAGTGAAAACCCGTCGGCCGATTGAACGGCCGGATCGACCGCGTCTCGTTGATACCGGTGGCCAAATACTTCACGCCGCAGCCCGCCAGCAGACGCGGCAGCGACAGCGGAAATCCGTTGACGTCGTTCTGCGTCGCGGCAACGATCTTGGCCCCCAACACCTGCCGCAACCACGCGATGTCCTGCAGCGAGTGGATCAACACCTCTTCGGTGGCCAGATCGGTCATATTCATCGGCAGGGCAGTTATCTCGACCCGCCCGGCGGCAACCGCATCTTTGAGGGCCTGAATCCGCTTCGGACCCCTCAACGCAAGGAATAGGTCGACTCCCCACGTCGCCTCGCAGGCCCAACGGAACTTCGCATCCTCGGGATAATCGCTCGTGGCCGCGACGTAGTCCAAGGCCGCGTCGATGTAGTCGGTCTGAAGCTGCGCGATGGACGCCTGATGGTCCGGGTAGCCCACGTCGGAGTGGGTGTGCTGAACGAGGAAGACCTTCCACGGCCGCGGTGGGGCAATGTCGACCGTCTGACGGAGCGTCTGGTCTCCGGCCTTCAGGACCACCTCGGCCTTGCAGGCCGCTTCGACGGGCGGCATCGCCAGCCCGATGCTCCGGCCGCCGATCGGGGCCGCGGGCACAGACTGCGTCAGCTTCTTGTCGCCCAAGGTCAGCTCGAGCCGGCCGGCCGGCCCGGGCACGTCGATGTGAACGGTCATCTGCTGGCAGGGCCCCGCAGACGACTTACGGAGGAACGGTTGGACTTCGATTCGCATGGAGGCGGACATTTGCTTTTCCTCGATCTTCTCCAGCCGAACGGCATCGTACAGCATCCACGAACCCGTGACGGTCGTGATCTCGATCGTATTCGTCCCGGACTTGAGCAGGTCACCGGCAAAGGGGACGCACAGGATGTGTTCACGCCCGGCGGCCGGATTCGTCAGGCTGTCGTCGCTGCCGCCGTGGGGCGTCTGGAACTGGGCGCTCTGCCCATTCACGCTGACCTGCACCCTCGGCGGGGCGCCCGAATGCGTATTGACCAGGTCCATGACCAGCCGCAGGGCACCGCTCGGCGGAGCCGCCATATCGAACAGGATCCGGAAGGTACGCGGCCTGGAGCCCGCCCAGGCGTCCGCGGGCCCCGGCTGAATAAAGGACCACGCCTTGCCCGCCTCGTCACTGCCCACGCGGAACGTCACGTCGCCAGGAAACGCCTTCGTGTACTCGCCGTACTTGCCCGCGATCGCAAATTCAACGTACGAGTTGTCGGCCTTGCCGATCTGCCAGACGACGCTCCCACCGGCCTGCTGGGCCGCCAAGGACAAGAGTGCCATCATAAGAACAGGTGCCATGTTCCAGCCTCCGTCAAAGGGATTTCATCATTGATTCCACAGCGGGCCAGGATTCTCGCACGGTCGAACCGCGGCCACAAGGCTGACAAAAAGGGGACAAGCACCCTTGCGTTTTCCGCAACCCGGCAGTCTGTCACCAAACGGCGGGAGCCAGTCCCTGTTCTGTCTAAGAGCCCCGTCGCCGAAACCGTATCGTACAGTTCGCGCAGCCTTTGCAGATGCGATCGCCGAACTCAACGGCGATGTCGTTGCCGAACTCGGACGCCCACGCGCCGTAGTCGACCTCACAGATCCGCGTGCCGATCTTCTCGCCCAGGTGCTCGCGGTGGGCCTTGACCAGGAATTCCTGCCATATGCACTTGGTGATATTCATGACGAAGCCCCGGCCGTCGCCGTCCCGTGTCGCGGTGAACTCGAAACCCTCGATGGTGTGCTTGGTCGTCACGCACTCGAACAAGGCATCGATGCCTTCAGACAGACCCGTCAGGGCCTTCATCTTTCGGGCCTGGATCTTCGGGATCACCTTCCATACCTCGACATCCACATCGAGGGCCACGTCAAAGCCGAACCGCTCCTCGAGCTTCATGAACCACAAGCCGTCGACGGCCGTGAAACTGCGGTGGAAGTACTCGGCGATCTGCCGATCGGTTAATTGAATCACGTGCTGTCTCCAGTCAAAAGCGCGGCTCGTCGGTTCCGATCCCGTACCGGCGACGAACGATGGCTATCGTGACGGATGCGGACCGCCCTGAAAGGGCGAAAGAGAGTAGCCGGGGGCGGAGCGCAGCGCAGCCCCCGGTGACCGATTTCACGTTATTCTTTTCAAGCCCCGAAGGGGCGGAACAGAGATCGAAGCGCATTGTCATGTCGCGCCCTTTCAGGGCTTCAAGAATGAAAGAGACTCTGTTTCCGGGGGCTCCGCTTCGCTCGCCCCCGGCTACTTTTGTTCAGGCCCTTCGGGCCTGAGAATACGCCCGCCGAGGAGCACCGATTCCGCGCGGCATCAGCAGCTCACCTCACGATCCGCCAATGTGCCACAGACTCCTCGGGCGCAGGCCAGACCCGACCGCGTTCCAACGTTCTCGCCGCAGGGCTACAATGCGTCAACTCTCGCCGGTCGTCAACCGCGATGCGTGCAAAACAGACCGACGACGGGATGCCAGGCTCATATCGACTCGGTCTGAACCGGACGGCCCGATCGAGATCGTATTGCCTATCAAGGAGTTCTCGACATGAAAGCCCATCTTCCGACGATACCTCTGACGGCGTTGGCCGCTACCTTCTGCGCTTCGCTGATCGCCTCAGGCGAACAGCAACTCGTCGACGCCCCGGCCGACAAGACGCCGCGAATGCGCGAGTGGCCATCGACGCCGCCGGTGGACTGCCCGTTCCAGCGGTCCGAGCAAATCGCCGGGATCGCCTTCACCGGGCTTCATGCCGAGTACACGAATGCCGACACCTGGTATCCCTCGTGGGCCTCCGACGGGAACCTCTACTCGCCCTGGACGGACGGCGTCGTGAACGGTCTGTCGTCCGGATCGTTCGGCGAGGGAGCCACCACGGGACACGCCAGGATCCTCGGCGACGACCCGATGAACCTCAAGGTCGTCGATCAGGCGGTGGTCAAGGCGTCGTCGCTGCCCTACGGCGGGCGATACCCCTGCGGCAGCCTCGTCCACAACGGCGTGTGGTACTACGGGACCTACTGCCTGATGAACGAGAACGGCAGCCTTCAGGCGATGACCAAGGTGGGTGACCAGGAGGTGAATTGGGGCGTGTTCGGCCCGCTCGTCGGTTTCCGCTGGTCGAAGGATTTCGGCAAGACCTGGACGGAGACGCCGCACACGCCGGCTAGGCCCTTATTCCCGGAGCCCGCCAAACAGGGTGCTCCGGTCAAGATTGGCTCACCGCACTTTGTCGACTTCGGCAGGAACATGGAGCATTCGCCCGACGGCAAGGCCTACCTCGTCGCCCATGGCGCGATGAGCCCCGATCCGAAGCCCCGCATCGCCAACGCGAGCTGGATCACCGGCGATCAGGTCTTCCTGCTCCGCGTGACGCCGTCGATCGAGACCGTCAACGATGCATCCAAGTACGAGTTCTTTGCCGGGCATGACGACAGCGGCCAACCTCTCTGGACGAACGACTTCACGCGAATCAAACCGCTTGTCGACTGGAACAACCGGTGCGGCTGCGTGACCATGACGTATAACGCCCCGCTCAAGAAGTACCTGATGTGTATCACCGACGGCCGGACGACCGTATCGCCGTTCGACACCTACATCCTGGAATCGGATCGCATCACCGGCCCGTGGAAGCTGGTTGCCTTCATGGCCGACTTCGGCCCGCAGGCCTACTTCGTCAATATCCCGTCCAAGTTCATCGGCAAGGACGGCCGGACACTCTGGCTGTGCTATGCGGCCAACTTCGCCTCCGGCGGCTGGCCGGCCGGTTGGAAGCCCAATCCGCCGGGCAGCCGATACGGCATGTGCCTCCAGCAGGTCAGGTTGATCTCGACGGATGAGCCGAAGTCGTCGAGTCCGCTCCACTCGCAGGACAACATCGCCGCTCAGGAGGCGATTACGGTCAGTTCGACTCACGCCGGCTACTCCGCCGGCGGGGCCGTCGACGGCGTGGTCGGCGGATTCCCCGGCGACACAAGCCACGAGTGGGCCACCAGCGGCGAATCCGACACGGCCATGATCCGGCTGACGTGGGCTCAGGAACAGACGATTGACCGCATCTGGCTGTTCGACCGGCCGAACACGCTCGATCAGATCATGTCGGGGATGTTGGTCTTCAGCGACGGCACGACGGTCCCTGTCGGCCCGCTTCCCGACGACGCGACCAAGGGCGTCGAGATAAGCTTCTCTCCGAAGAAGGTCAGGTGGCTCATCTTCGCCGTCGCCGGCACGAAGCCCGGCAGCCCGAACATCGGCCTGGCGGAGATCGCGGTTTTCCGCGCGGCCGCCAGATAGGTGAACAACTGATCACGAAATCACGAAGGGATGAAAGCCTGGGTCGGGCCGCACCGCGCCGACGAGCAGAGAAATTCTCTGGCCTGAAGGGCCAAAAGAGAGTAGCCGGGGGCGGAGCGGAGCGCAGCCCCCGGGAAGACATGCGCCCCCAATCTTCTGAGCCCTGAAAGGGCGACAGAATGGCGAAAATCTGCCGCCCCATTTCTATCACGCCCCTTCAGGGCTTGAGGGTTGTGTGACGTCTGGTTCCGGGGGCTTCGTCCGCCATCGGCGGACTCCACCCCCGGCTACTCTATCCTGCCCTTTCAGGGCAGACAGCTGCCGCCAGGATTGTCACGAACCCTCTTCTGGACCCTTTGCCCAGGTCGCTCTGGCAAGCCGCGCCGCCTCCCGGGATGCCTTGCGGAATCGGTCCACCAGGTGAAGCGACCACAAGCCAAAGACCATAATCGCGGATGCGGCGACCCATGTAGCGATCCATTCTGCCGCATTGCTAGGGCTCAAGAGGCCGAGTCCTCCGGGCGGCCTCAATCCTGGAGAACCCGCCCCTCTCATAAGCCTCAACACGCAGGACAACCTGAAGAAAACGACCGCTAGCAGTCCTACGGAAGTCCCCCACGTGACCACCCTTGTCTGTCTTGCCAGGGACAGGTCGGGAATTCGTGTTGCCATCTGACGTGCGTACGTCAAGACCGCAAGGACATTGAATAGGAGCAAAACGCTCGAGACGAGCTCGACCACCCCAGCGCAGAGCCCAGGGTAGTAGGCAAATGGAACATCGAGCACAGACACCGAGCAAGCGGCCACAGCCGTCCACCGGACGAGACGCCTCGGGCAGACCCGCTCCTCACGCTGAATGCAACCCGGTTCCGGCTCAGTCACCCGCCAAAACCCGACCACGAGGAGCAGTCCAAGTATCATAGCCCCTGCCGGTTGAACGAACTGATCCTGATTGCGTCCGAAGAGGAAGCTGAGGAGGACGGCCAACAGTCCAAGCGGAAGGCCCAGGAAGAACGACAGAATGATGCTGCGATAGATCCAGTCCATCCCCTCGGCCAAGCGATTGACCCAGGTCGGTTCGCAAAACCGCAGGAGATCACCGTACGCAGAGCGTCCAATGGCTATGCCGCACTCAGGGCATCGGCCGGTCGGCTGCAAGCCCCGCAGGTTGTAGCCGCATGCCAGACAGCCGAGGTCTTCTGCAATACATCCCTCGCCATCGAGCGCGACATCGGCGGCTATGCGCAAATGACTCTTCATGACTCTCAGGTGGGTATGTTCGTTACACACCGCCGGCGTAATCGTACGTTGATCCTCAATCGGCGGCGGCCGGATTGTACACGCTACCAGATGAATCTGACTGCTCGATGCGGTTGCCCATATCGAGCAGGGTTGTCGACAGGCCGAAGGCTGCTATCATCGTGCGCACTTGTCGCCGAGCCGGGCCTTCCTCAGCTCGATTGACCTGTTTGGAGTCAAGTGGGCCCGGTCAGCGGCTTGATTGTGGAGAACCTGATCATGAAAATCACCGACGTTGTCCCGCTCGTCATGGGTACGGCCTGGCGGAATCTCATCTTTCTCAAGGTCACCACGGATGAAGGCCTGGTCGGCATCGGCGAGGCCACGCTGCACAACCGCGAAGAGGGCGTGCTCGGCTATCTGGAAGGCGCCAAGAAGCGCCATATCATCGGCACGAATCCGTTCAACATCGAAGACCTGTGGATGCGGATGTATCGAAACGACTTCTGGCGGCACGGTGACATCGCGTTGAGCGTCTTGTCGGGCGTCGAGATCGCCTGCTGGGACATCATCGGCAAGGCCGTCGGCCGGCCCGTCTGGCAGCTCCTCGGCGGGCAGTGCCACGAGAAGCTCCAGGCCTACGCGAACGGCTGGTACACCGTCGCCCGCGAGCCAGCCGAGTTCGCGGCGGCGGCCAAGAAGGTCATCGCCCAGGGCTACAAGGCGCTCAAGGTCGATCCGTTCGGGGCGGGGCTCTACGAACTGTCGCGGCCGGAGAAGCACAAGAGCATCGAGCTGGTCGAGGCGGTCCGCACGGCCGTCGGCGACGACGTCGAGATCTTCATCGAGGCCCACGGGCGCTTCAGCGTCCGCACGGCGATCGACATGGCCAAGGCGCTCGAACCCTTCCATCCCGGTTGGTTCGAGGAGCCGGTCCCGCCGGAGAACATGGACGCCCTGAAGGCCGCCTACGACCGGATCAACATCCCCGTGGCGACCGGCGAGCGGCTCTACACGCGGTACGACTATCACCGGCTGTTCCAGGTCCCGCGGTGCGACATCATCCAGCTCGACGTGATCCACTGCGGCGGGCTGCTCGAGGCCAAGAAGATCGCCGCGATGGCCGACGCCAACTACGTGACCGTCGCGCCGCACAACAGCGAGGGCCCGGTCACCACGGTGGCCACGCTGCACTTCAACTTCACGACGACCAACTTCAAGATCCAGGAAAACTTCGACGACTTTGTCGAGCCGTGGGTCAAGCAGGCCGTCCCCGGGGTGCCGCAGTGCAAGAACGGCTGCTTTGACCTGCCGACGGCGCCGGGGCTCGGCATCAGCCTAAACGAGGATCTCATCAAAGAGCACCCGTACAAACCCGGGTTCTTCAACCTCTTCGAGAACGACTGGCAGAAGCGGCAGTTCCTGAAATGACCCGTCCGGACGCCTTCGAGGTCAGGAGACCGGCGGCGGATCGGCCGGCGCGAGATCCCAAATCCGTTTCATGATCAGCTCCGCCACTTTCTGACGAACCTCTCGATTGTGGGCGCCGTCGTAGTACGCGCTCAGGTCGATCGGTTCGCCGAAGCGAACCCGTGCGTGATGGCGGCGGAAGAAGGTGAGGGGGATGTTGTCGTTGTAGCGGACGCCGCGGATGTGAACCGGCACCACCTTAACCCTGGCGACCAAAGCCAAGAGGGCGATCCCTTCCTTGGGCCCGAGCGTCTCGTTGGCCAACTGGATTCGGCCCTGCGGAAAGATGCCGACAGCCTCGCCGGAGCGAAGGCGTCGCAGGGTCGCCTTGACGGCCGCCGTATCGATCCCGCTCCGCGTCGTGGGGATGCAGCCGGCAATCTTGATCAAACGCTTGATGATCGGGAGATCGTAGTATTCCTCGGCAATCAGGAAGCCGAAGAGGCGATGCGGACTGGCCGCGTATATCAGCAGGGGATCAATCGGCGAGGTATGATTGCCCGCGACAATCACCGGGCCCTCCCGGGGGATCGTGCACGGTCCTTCGCGTTTGAGCCGGAACCACCATCGGCAGTAAAACTCGTTCAGATTCTTGAGGAAGGAGATCTTCAGGCCGAACGAGGATCGCCGTTGTCGCCAGGCCATCACCCAGATGCCGGCCACGATGAGCATCACCGCCATCCCGGCGAGGACCCAGGGCACGGCCGCATCGAGCACGCCGGGCGCAAAGGGCACCAGGCCGAGCAGGCCCGTTGCCAGGAGCAGCCCCGCCATGCTGGACCAGTCGCTCAGACCGAAGATACGTCCGCGGGCGTAATCCGGAACGATTCGTTGCGTCAGCGTGCTGATGCTGACGACCGAGCCCGAGCCGCAGATCCCCAGCAGGATGGCGAGCGCGGCGCCGATCCAGATGTTGTCGGTCCACGCGAGCCCCAACAGCGCGACGCCGCTGAACAGCGGCGACCACGTCAAGGGGATCTCACTGCGAAGGGCATCGCCGAATACGGTCAACAGGACGGCCCCGACGACCATACCGCCCGCCAGCGCACCGCGGAAATAGCCCAGGACCGCGTAGTCCGGCGTGTGATAGCGGCCGATCACGAGGGGCGTCGTCACGCTGTTGAAGGTCGAGGCGGTGATCCAGAACAGCGCTCCCAGGATCATGAGATGGATCACGCGGCGATGGCAGCGAACGTATCGAATGCCTTCGCTCATGTTTTTCCACCAACCGCCGGCGGCGCTCGTCGTCGCCGCCGACGCCGGCAGCCGCGACTTCGGAGGGAAGATCATGAACACGCAAACGGCACTGACCAGGAACGTGATCGCGTCGCACCGAAACGTCCATGGCAGGTAGTTCACCGCCAGCCAGCCGCCGACCAGGAAGCTGATCATGCTGCAGATCGTGCCCATGCCGTTGATCATGCTGTTGGCGGCGGTGAGCTGTTCGTCCGGCACGAGTGAAGGCAAGAGCGCCAAGCGGGCCGGACTGAAGAACGTCGCAAAGAGGCCGATCAGCAGAAGCGGCGCCAGGCCGTAGGGCAGCGGAAGGGCATCCGTCGGACCGACACCGGCCAGCACGGGCAGCAGGGGAATCGACACCACCACGCCGGCGCGGATCAGGTCGGCGGCGATCATGATGTACTTGCGCGGCAGGCGGTCGGCCGCGAGCCCCGCCACGGGGCTGAGCAGGAAGTACGGCAAGAAGAATACGAACAACATCGCGGCCGTCACGCGCGTCTGTTCCTGGCCCTCCTTGACGTGCATCAGGCTCATCAGCCCGAGTTCGCTGAGGTGATCGCCGAACGCGCTGATACCGTAAGCCGCCCATAAGCACAGAAAATTGCGGTTCAGCCTGAGCAGCCTGGGGTACTCCTCGGCACGCCTTGCCAGATCGGGTTCGGTCGCCGTCGTCGCGGGTTGATGCATGGGGCGATATGGTATTCGCCGACCGCGAGAGAGGCAACGTCATCGGCGGCGGCGGCTCGGAGACCACATCACGATTCTGTCGAGAGTGAGGTCCAGATCGTCCAGGAGCTTGCGGTGGTATCCGAAGTGGCCAATCTCGTCGAGCCGGTGGGCATCGGTGCAAAACGTCACGGGAGTGTTCGTGCGAATCGTCTCCAGGAGCAAATCGGCATCGGTGTTGACCACGTAGTGGGCGTTGATCTCGATGGCCACGCCGGCCTCCCGAGCCAGGTTCACCACGTGCGGAACGATCTCTCTCGGCACGTGATCGATCTGGGCCGACAGCCAGCGAAGCGGATGGCCGAGGATGTCGATGCCCGTCCGAACGAGCCGGCTCGTGTGGGCCAACCACAGATCGAGGATCTCCGCGGGGTCATTGCCGCCCTGCCGACCGACCGGCAGCCAGTGGATGCTGCCGACGATCACGTCCAGACGGTCCTTCAACTTGGGATCGACGGTGAGCCGGCCGTCGTCCATCATCTCGACCTCGACGCCCGTCAGAAGACCGTCGTCCCGAAACGCATCGACCTCGTCCAGATGGCGCAACAGACGTTCGTTGCCCCACCGCAGATGCTCGTCGAAGATCGACGGATCGAGCATGAATTTCCAAGACCAGGCCAACTCCTTGGGAAAGTAGATCGCGAAGCCGTGGTTCGTGATCGCCGCGCTCCGCATGGGGTCGCCCTTTCGCAGCGCGGCCGCGTAATCCTTGGGCGTAATGTTGCCCTCACAGCAGTAGCTTAGATTGGTATGGGCATGATTGTCGTCGAATTTCATGGTAGCCCGAGGGGAAACCTTGCCCCGTCTTGTTGATCACGCCGTCGTTTCCAGCGCCGGGTGCTTCAGGACGGATCGAACCTGCGCCCAGCCCTCCTCGGCCCGATCGAATTTCATGTCGGGCCTGAAGCCGAAGTCGAGATAACACCGCAGAGCGCGAATGCGGCCCGTGGACGTGCCCAACACCGACCGCTCATATCGGCCGGCCATCTCCTTCATGATGAACGAAAGCATCGGCTTGCAGAGCCCTCGGCCTTGGAAATCCGGATGAATCGCAACCCAGTGTACGCGGCCGTAGTCGAGACCGTCGCCCTTGAGGTTCGGCGCCGGCCAGATCGTCGTCGTGCCGATCTCACGACCGCCGGGCTCGACCAGGAAGTACATCCCCCGCTTCACCGAGGACATGTCGGCGGCGAATTCCTTCTGAAACAGGTCATCGGTGATGTCGATGAACGGCTCGCCCGACCGAACGATCTCGATCCACAACGGCTCGTCTCCCGGCCGATAAAGCCGCATCGCATAGCCCGCCGGCAACGGCAGGTCGGGAAGCCGCGTCATGTCCGGGCGGATCATCGAGATCTGTATGTTTTCCATGGAACCGTATCGACTTTCGCTCATCGGCGAGCCCGAAGTGCCCCCGTGAACACCCCATCCGGATTCGCCGGCCGCCGTGAAATGGCGTCCCCGCCCTCGTCCGTCGGCGGCCGAGCGACGGAACCCCGTCGGCCTATCCCCAAATGATCAGGCCCGACGAGACCCGATTCGGCAGATCGGGGTTGCGCGGAACGATCCGCACCGCGTAACCGTGTTGACCGCTCCGGCGACAGGGAATCGCCCCGACGAACCGGTACGTGCCATCCGTCGTGGTTTGCCCTTGACATTCCATGGGTTCGGCTTGCCCTTCGGAGATCTGCCCGTGCGGGTCGATCGAGCCGTAGAAGAGTTCGGCCGCGATCTCATCCGGGCTGATGGCCCCCAGGTGAACGCGCGCCTGGACCTCCAACTTGCTCCCGACGGCCAGTTCCTCACCCTCGCTCGCCTGGACGCCCATGATTCGAACCTGCGACCACCGCTTGGCCATGCTCTCCCGCCATTGCGCCAGTCGCTTGGCGGCCGCGAACCCGTCGGACGCCAGGTGCTTCCATCGCCGAGCGGCCGCCAGATAGAATTGCTCCGTGTATTCCACGACCATCCGGTTGGTGTTGAACATCGGCGGAATGGTCCGCATGCTCGCTTTCATTCGGGCCAGCCACCGGCGCGGCAGGCCGTCGGCCGTCCGGTCGTAGAACAGCGGAATGATCTCCTTTTCCAGCAGATCGTAGAGGCTTTCGGCCTCGACGTGATCTTGATAGCTCTGGTCCGGGTAGACGCGCCCGTCTCCGATGGCCCACCCGTTCTCGGCGTCGTAGGCCTCCGGCCACCAGCCGTCCATCGTCGAGAAGTTGATCCCGCCGTTGGGCGGCGCTTTCATGCCGCTGGTGCCGCTGGCCTCGTGAGTCGGCGTCGGCGTGTTCAGCCAAACGTCGACGCCCTGGACCAAGTACCGGGCGAAGCCGATGTTGTAGTTCTCGATGAAGACAACCTTTCGCCGAAGCTCCGGTCGGCGGGCGATCTGCACCACCTGCTTGATCAACTCCTTGCCGAGGTTGTCGTTGGGGTGGGCCTTGCCCGCGAAGATGATCTGGACCGGCCGATTGGGGTCGGTCAACATTCGCGCGAGCCGCTCGACGTCGCGGAACACAAGCGTGGCTCGCTTGTACGGAGCGAACCGCCGAGCGAAGCCGATCGTCAACGCATCGGGATCCAACACCTCTTCGGCGAACTTCAATTCCACGGGCGGCGCCCCGCGGCGCCGATACTGTTCGCGAAGCATGTGGCGCGTGACGGCCACCAACCGCTCGCGCCGGCGCTCGTGGGTTCGCCACAGCTCGGCATCCGGGATCTCGTCCACGCGCTCCCAAATGGCCTTGTCCACCGGGTCCTCGGCCCAGCTCGGACCGAGATAACGGTCGAACAGTTGGGCCATGTCGAGCGACAGCCACGACCGCACGTGAACGCCGTTGGTAATCGCTCGGATGGGGACCTCATTCACCGGCACGCCCGGCCAGACCTTCTTCCACATGTCGCGGCTGACCCCGCCGTGGATCTTGCTGACGCCGTTCACGCCGTCCGCCAGCCGCAAGGCGAGAATGGCCATGCAGAACGGTTCGTTCATGTTGGTAGGATCGACGCGTCCGAGGCCCATGAATTCCTGACGGCTGATACCCATCTTCGCCGCATAATGACCCATGTAGGCGTCCACCAAGTGGGGAGCGAAGGTGTCGATCCCCGCCGGGACCGGGGTATGCGTGGTGAAGACGGTGCTGGCGCTCACGACCTCACGCGCCTCGGGGAAACTGAGTCCCTTCTTCTCCATGAGGGTGGCGATCCGTTCGATGGCCAGAAAGGCGGAGTGCC
This sequence comes from uncultured Planctomycetales bacterium, assembly GCA_964596165.1. Lineage (GTDB taxonomy): Bacteria > Planctomycetota > Phycisphaerae > UBA1845 > JAFGLZ01 > CAYUQT01. The sequence goes on from CAZQTW010000015.1 coordinate 89,505, forward strand.
CTTCGTTCATGTGGCACACGGCCGGCTCGATGCCCAACGCTTCCAGGGCCCGGATTCCGCCGACGCCCAAGACCACCTCCTGGCGCATCCGCATCTCCCGGTCGCCGCCGTAGAGCTGCCCGGTGATCTGGCGATCCTCCGCGCGGTTTTCAGGCACGTCGGTGTCCAACAGATACAGCGGGACCCGTCCCACCTGGCAGCGCCAGATCTGTGCCACGACCCCGCGACCGCGAAGTTCGACCTTGACCCGGACCAGTTCGCCTTGCGCGTTCCGCTCCGGTGTGACGGGAAACTGATGGAACTCGTAGTGAGGATAGTCCTCGAGCTGCCAGCCGTCGCTGGTCAGGTACTGATGGAAGTAGCCCTGCCGGTACAGCAACCCGATGCCGACTACGGGCAGCCCGATGTCGCTGGCGCTCTTCAGATGGTCGCCGGCCAGGACCCCCAGGCCCCCCGCGTAGATGGGCAGCGATTCGTGAAGACCGAACTCCATGCTGAAATAGGAGATGGTGCCGTCGGCAACGTCCGCATGATGCTCATCGAACCACGTGCGCTGACTCATGTAGACGTAAAGGTTGTCCATGACGCGGTCCATTTGAGCGAGGTAGGCGCGATCGTTCGCCGCCTGTTCGAGCCTCGCCTGACTGATCGCGCTGAGGAGTCTGACCGGGTTGTGCTCCACCTGCTCCCACAGGTCGAAGTCCAACCGTCGGAAAAGATCGAACCCGTCGGGATTCCATGACCACCAGAGATTGTAGGCCAGCTCGCGCAGGCGGCTCAGCGGCTTGGGCAAAGCCGGCACCACCGTAAACGTGCGGATACCGTCCATCGAATGTTTCTCCATGCCCACTCACGTCGGACCGCTGACACGGAACCACCCCCGCCGCGCGCGGCCGGCCCCCGTCAACCCTAGAACCTTAAGCATGATGTCCCCTTAGCGGATCGTCAAGCGCTCCGCGCCGATTGCGGCTCGACGTCGTCTTCCGCCCGGCGAGCATTACGAATGAACGTCAGGACCTTCGTGGGGTCCTTTCGGCCAGGCCCGGATTCCACCCCCGAGCTGACGTCCACCCCCCACGGTCGCACGGTTGCGACGACGGATGCCACGTTCTCCGGCAGAAGGCCCCCCGCGACAATCACCGGAGGCCAACCCTCCAGTTCCCCGCGCCGACGGGCCTCCACCAGCCAGTCCCACCGAAAGGGTCTTCCCGCCCCGCCGAGCTGCCGGGGATGGTATGCGTCCACGACGACCGCCGAGGGAGGGTTATCGCCACACGCTCGAAGAAGACGGTTGAACGCATCGGCGAAGTCGGGGCCGCGGACACGCGCCACCGCTATCGGACAGCGACGCGCGCGAACCTGCGACGCGATGAATGACCCCGTCACGTCCCCGTACAATTGGAGCCGGCGAATCCCGACGCGGACTATCCAATCGTCGACTTCGGGGTCCAGACGCCCGTCGGTTACGTCGACCAGCGGCACCAGCCGGTCGGGCTTCGAAACGCTTGCGGCGATCTCGGACGCTTGGGCGACATCGACACGGCGCGGACCGGCGACCAGGTTAATGCCGATCGCGTCCGCGCCCGCCTCGATCGCCCGGCAGGCATCCTCAACCGTCGTGATGCCGCAAATCTTCACCCACACGACGCTCGGGTCCTTTCGGCATCGAAGTGCCCCGTCATGAAGCCGGACCGGCGGCCGCACCCCGTTCTGCGATGGGACCAGTCTACACCCATGCCGTATCGCCGTGCGATCCGTTTCTTGCCTACCGGGTCCGCACGTTGCGGTCGCCTTCGCCCCGCCACGTCTGTCGCGACGGGCTCGTGCCGGTCGGGCTCGCGGCGCCGGCTTTGGAATCCGACGGCGTCATGACGTGTTTGGAAATGTAGGCGCGGACAAAGGGCTCGCTGGTGGCGTCGGTGTGACTCCCGGTCCATCCGTACCGCTCGTATTCCGACCGCCAACCGATGTTGACGATTTTCCCTCCGCCGCCGCCGGGGGGATGAAGGCCGTGCAAACCGGCCGACTCACTGCCGCCGCGGTCCACGGTGCCGATGGCCCGCACCACGCCGCCGAGCACCTCGTCGTGCGGCGAGTAGTAAACGTAGACCTTGCCCGCGATGTTCGGCAAGGCCTTCCTCATGTCGTAATTCTCACTGAGGCTGGAACCCAGCAAGATCAGGTTGTTCACCCGGTAAGGCGGCTTCAGCCCCTCGACGGCCCAAACGGCGATGCCCGTCCCGGCGGACAGGCTGATGATATTCACCTCGTTGCGGGGCCACCGGCGGAGATAGTCCTCGATCTTCGCCGTCAAGATCGCGGCCCGCAGTTTGTTCATGCCGATGTTGACCTGATCGACGGCCGGATTGAACGAACTGGTCCAGATGTACGCCTCGACGTTGCCCGGGTAGCGGGCGTTCTTCAGACCCGCCGGCACCTCCGTCAGACCGAAGCCCCAGTTGCCGGCGCCGTCGAGATAGTAGGTCTTGCCGTGTTCGTCGCCCGGGGCGTCGAACAATCCCATTCCCCCGCCGCTCCCGCAACCCGCGGTCCACACCCACAGCATCGGAACGGCAACGACGCAGAGCCGTTTGATCATGTTGCGGTCTCCCTGCATGAACGGCAGGCTGGAGCCGTTCTCAGTGCGACGCTCTCGCGTCTTCCGCCAGGCGAAGCGACGACCGTGAGGAAGCGGAAAGAAGGAATGATCCGGTCCGCCCGCTCCCTCACGGTCGCGGCTCCGACTCATGGCCGGGGCTCGCGCGGGAGGCACGCGCGACACTCACTCACCGAAAACGACACCCGCTCCGGTCCGAAACGCCAGACACGGGACCATGCAGTCTACTATCGTCGTATCGGCGGTCAAGCGCCCGAAGAACGAGCCGGCCGACCCTAGAGGAATCGGGCAATGACGTTGAAGATCATGGCGATGAACCGGTCCATGAAGGTCAACCGATCCAGCCACTCCTGATCGACCCGGACATTCGTCTCAAGAGCGAAGTCGCGTGCGAACTGATTGCGAAGCGCCGCCACGTGGTTCGGCTCCGTCAACACCACGACGTTTTCCGTATCCCAGTCGTAACTGCGGTTGTTCACGTTGTAGCTGCCCAGCACCGCCAGGACGTCATCGACCACGAGGGCCTTGGCGTGCATCGTGTGCCCTTTGCCGACCTCCCACACATAGAGATTGACCCCGGCGTCGATGAGGGTCGGAAACGTCAAGGTGCTGGGGAGGAAAAGCAGATCGCCCAGGTCGTTCGACGAGCGCCCGTTGGTCAGGATGGTCACCTCGACGCCGCGTTGGCGCGCGCTTCGCAACAGCCTCTGGATGCGTCCGTTGGGAAGAAAATAGGCCGTCTCCATGACAATCGACCGCGACGCCTGCTGGAACAGCCGCTCGAACAGAATATTCACCTCACGGTCGCCGACCGCCGGACGCTGATCCACATATCGCACCACGCCCGCGCCCGTCGGTTGAAGTTCCGGGTAATATCGGCCGAGGTCCGGCGTCCCGTCGGGCCATCCCTCTTGCTCGATCCAGTCGCGAATGAAGTCGTCCTGGATGTGCTTCACGATCGGCCCCGTCAGCAGGACGTTGATGTCGTACCACTGGTCGGGGCCGTAATACTGGCTGCCGAAGTTCATCCCCCCCGTGATCGCCCGGCGCCCGTCCGCCACCAGGATCTTCTTGTGCAAACGATAGAGCAATTTGTCCAACAACATCCGGTCGGGCGGCCAGTACTCACGGTAAACACCTCCGGCCGCCTCGAGAAAATTGAACATGTCCATCGAAGAAAAGATCATCATGTCGATCGGATCGACAATCATCTGGACCTGGACGCCACGCGTGGCCGCCTCGGCGAACAGAGTCATCGAAGCGCGACCGTGTTCGTTGTCGGATACTTCGAGGGTCTCAATGTTGAGATGATCGGTGGCCTCGGTCACCAGCGACACCACGTCCGCCCACGCCTCCGGACCCGTGGCGCGAATCACCGCCTCGCAACCCCCGACCCGTTGGCTGGACGTCTCCGCGTCGAGCTGCGCCTGGAACGCCTCGTCCAGAACCGGTGATGATTCCTGGGCCACGGCGGTCGCGCCCAGACCCCACACCCCCGCAGCCGGCAGGAACAGGGCAACGCTTGCCATCGTCCGCATCCTTGCCGTCATCCGCGAATCCCCTCTATTGAGCGGCGCCATCGTTGGGCCGCGGGTTCAATCGCTCCAGATAGTCATCCAACAAGCGTCGAACGGCCTTCTGGCGGTCGGCACGCGACATTGTAGTGTCCGACCGCAACGCGGCAAACTCTTCTTCGAGGCGCCGGAGTTCTCGCTTGCGGAGCTCCAGCTCGCGTCGCGCTTCCTCGCTGTCCGCGACGCGCTCCAGTTCGATGGCGGCCTGATCACCGAACAACCGCTCCGCCAACGCCTGGATCATCCGGCGCCGGCGCCCCTCGGGCGTTCGCGACGAAGCCATGATCGCCGCCCACGATCGCGTGAAATTGGCACGGGTCTGCGCCAAGGCCTGGGGGTCGGTTGTGGGCGGACGAGGCAGTCTGCCCTCAACCTCCGTCGCCGGCTGCGTCCCCAACCGATGCGGTTCCGGGAACGCCCAGGATACCGGCATGCCCGGCGTGCCGACGGGCAAGCACATGTCGCCCGCGAATGCCACATCAGGCAGCGCGGTCACTCCGGACTGACTTCGCGTCGCCGGTGACGATGCGACACCGGTCATCACCACGGGCGATCGATCACCGACCGGCTGCGAGGTGACTGGACCCGCAACCGGATCGTTGCGTGCCGGCTCGGGCCGCAGGAACCAGACAAGCCCGATGATCACCGTGGCGGCGGTGCAGATGAGTAACACCATCCCGGCTTTCTGGTGGTGCCTGTTCAACGGTGATGACCCCTCGCTGTGACCCGACGCATGCGACCCTCTGCAACACCAAGAACGCCGTGCGAAGGTCTGTGGAATTCTACCAACGCGTCGGACTGCTGCGAGCGAGAATCCCCTGCTTTTCTCACCATCCCCGTCGTCGCGCCAACCGAGATCCAATGAGTCTCGATCAGCGGCGGGTCCCGCGTCAATAGAAAACTAGGCCCCCCTTCCAGCTGGCAACAAACCCGACCAACCAACTGACACTAAAGTACTTATGTTGCATACCCGCAGGTTTCCCTGCCCAGGATGACCTGAATAGATTGCATTGTGATATTTTTATGATATACTAAGAATATCACATCGGCCTCATGGCCGAGGAGGCTGCAATGTCTGTCGAGAAAAAGCGAAACGTCTCAGGCGGCTGGGGTATGCTGTTGTTCCTGATCATGGCCACACTGATCCTCGTGGGTCTGCTGCTCTACTTCATTGACCTTGCAGACAGCGCTCCGCCAAGAACTCCAACATCGGCGCTGTTCACGCCGATCGTCCTCAACGTCCTGGCTCTCGGCGTCGTCGGCTTTCTCTGGCCCGGATTCTTCACGCTCCAACCGAATGAGGGGGCGGTGCTGTTGCTCTTCGGTGCCTACCGGGGCACCGCAAGAACGGAGGGCTTCCGATGGGCCAACCCGCTCTATCGCAAGATTAAGATCTCGCTGCGGGCCCGAAACCTGAACGGCGAGAAGCTCAAGGTCAACGACCAGCGGGGCAACCCGATCGAGATCGCGGCCGTCGTCGTCTGGCGCGTCGACGACACGGCCAAGGGATGCTTTGACGTCAAGGACTACTCCAACTACGTGGCGGTGCAGAGCGAATCGGCCGTACGGCACTTGGCCAGTAGGTACCCATACGACGCGAGTGCCGACCATGAGGTTTCGCTCCGCGGCAGTACGGACGAGGTTTCGCAGGCCCTCCAGGCCGAGCTCCAGGAGCGGCTTGGCAAGGCCGGCGTTGTGGTCGAGGAGGCCCGGCTGAGCCATCTCGCCTATGCCCCCGAGATTGCCGGCGCGATGCTGCGGCGGCAGCAGGCCGAGGCGGTCGTTGCCGCTCGGACCCGCATTGTCGAGGGCGCCGTCGGCATGGTCGAGACCGCGCTGCAGCACCTCGAAGAGCATAAGATGATCCAACTGGACGACGAGCGCAAGGCGGCGATGGTCAGCAATTTGCTTGTCGTGCTCTGCGGCGAGCAGGCGGCGCAGCCGGTCGTCAATACGGGGACGCTCTACACGTAGCCGCGCCGCTGATCGGGCGGCGCGGCCAATCAGAGTTGCGACCGTGCCGACGCAGCCCCGGCAATGAGAGCCGTGTGGGAGCGGGAGTCAATCTGGCGGCAACCCGTCTGTATTGGAGGTTGCCCCAACCGGATCGCATCGAATGGGTTGGTGCGGGAGATGGGTCGAGTCGTCTGAGTCGCTCGGGCGAGCCGGAAATCAAGGATGATCGAGGCCAATGGCGGATAAGAAGGCGATTCTGATTCGCATCCCACCCGACCTGTGGGAGAGCCTCAACGGCTGGGCTAGGGACGAACTCCGTAGCCTGAACGCCCAGATCGAGTATGTCCTTCGCGATGCGGTCAGACGGCGTGCCGGCAAGCGACCTGAGCAGGACCTGCCGCCTTCTTCCACCGAAACCTGAGCCGGGCGAAAGGGTACAGTTGCCCCCGCCTCAGTATTGCGGTACACCTCCCATGAAGCGAGAGCATGGCGTTGCCGATTTCAAGGAGGTCGCTGCGATGAGACTCGTATTGTTCATCACGACGATAGGCACCTGCTGCATGGTGACAGCCCGGTCCTTTGGCGAGGCCCAAACCGCCGAATCAGCCGCTCGACTGATCCCGACGGTCGAACGCGACGGCTTTTTGCACGAACAGATCCACGGGCCGACAAAGCGATTCCCGAGGAGCCACTGCTCGAGCATCGTCGAGCTGCCCAGCGGCGATCTGCTGACGTGCTGGTACGCGGGCGAAGACGAGGCGCGGCCCGACGTGGCCCTGGTGTCGTCGCGGAAGCCGAAGGGCGCGAGCACGTGGACCCCGCCGCAGATCATCGCCAAGACGCCCAACAAACCCGAGGGTAACGGTATCGTGTTCATGATGCCCGACGGCGTGCTCTGGGTGATCTACGGGACGATGCACGGCAAGCTCGACGGTCCGCCCGGGCCCGGCGTGCGGTGGGAAACCTGCGACGTTCGGTGTCGGACGAGCACCGACGAAGGGCGGACTTGGTCCGACGTCCGCATGCTTCGCGAGGAACTCGGGATGGTCGTGCGGAACAAGCCGATCGTCATGACCAATGGGCAGGTCATCTTCGGCGTGGAGAACAAGGACGCCCACAGCCGATTCTGGATCACCAAGGACTGCGGCAAGACGTGGCAGATCACCGGACCGGTCGCGGGCGTGATCAACGAACAGCCCACGCTGATCCAGCGCAAGGACGGCACGTTGCTGGCCTACCTTCGTCCGGGAGGGATAAACGGGTGCATCGCCTGGACTGAGTCGCTGGATTTCGGCCAAACCTGGTCCAAGGCCACGTGCACGAATCTGCCGAACCCCTATGCGGCCATCGACATGGTCAAGCTTCGTGACGGGCGCGTCGTGCTGGCGTTCAACAACTCCAACAGGCGTCGGACGCCGCTGACGCTGGCGATGAGCGAGGACGAGGGCAAGACGTGGCCACACAAGCGGGACCTGATCACCGAGCGCGGCGAGTTCTCGTATCCGGCCATCATCCAGGATTCCAAGGGGATGCTGCACGTCACCTACACGCACAACCGGGACGGCATCGGCCACTTCTGCCTGTCGCCGGAGTGGGTCAAGGGCCGGTGAGTGTTCCGGCGCGACCCGTCGAAGTCTCCGCACATGATGGTCGCGCTTGTGACGTGTGGGAGTTGGTGGTGTCGGCAACACTGGCGGACAAGTCGCCAGTGGCACACGGCCGAGAGCGTGCCGGACTGGTTCGACCCGGTGAAATTCGGGCGTCTGTCGAGTCGGCATGTCGGTTAATGCAACGTTTTGCAACAAAATGCAACAAAAAATGGGGCGCGTTGCGGATGCTTGCGTATCCTAGTAAGTATAAGGGGTCTATTTATCTTGTTTTAAGATTAGAATCGATGTAACCGTTCAGGCCCTGGGGCCGACGAGGGACGGGGCGGATTGTCCGGAGCGA
>CAZQTW010000016.1:0-96213 GCA_964596165.1 uncultured Planctomycetales bacterium
GGATCTTGAAGTACGCCACCCCCGCCGTACACGCCATCCACAACCCGCACAACTTCCCCACCAGGCTCCATCCCGTCTCGTCCGCGTTCTGGAACCGTTCAACTAGCCCGCCCATCTCATTGAGCGCCGAGGTCCTTCTTATATATGGGGAAGGGCAGGCACCCGACCCGTGCTGGTCGTCTCGCGCATGAAGGCCGAAGGGTGCGTCCAAGCGTGCGTCGCACGCCGTGGGAACAAAGCGGAGACTGGCTCCCATCATTTCGGGACTGCAGGGTTGTGCGAAACGCAAGGGTGCCTGCTGCCGAAATGCGTTGTGGTGCGGGCATCCCGCCCGCCGCGGCGGCCAAGATGGCCGCACCCTGTTTTCATCCTTTAGGGGTGGGCCGAAGGCTCCTGAGCAACTGTCCCGTTTTGTTCCGCGATCGACCCACGTGGATCGACTCGTGGATGGGTCCCGGGTCTCCCAGTCCCAGCTCCCGATTCGTTGGAGACGTGACAATGCAGCACAAAACGAGACACACAACGAAAAGATCCGTGCAACACCCCCCCAAAAGTGTTGCATTTTGTTGCAAAGTGTTGCATGTGCGGATCAAAGAAATCTGAAATGATCGAGGCAAGAGTGAAATTCGAGCAGGTGGAAGGCAACAGGGAGGATGTGAGTGTGGGACCAACCCTGCGTCCTGAGGTGGGTCGCTTTCGCGGCCCGCCGCCGATGACGGCGGGCCGAACCGGCTCCGCTTCACCCCGAGCCTGGGCCGGCCCGGCGATATTCCCCTCGCGCGGGCGATCCTCTACACTATCCAGTTCTGGTTCTGTGGAATTGTCCGTGGGTGGGCATGAACACGGCAACCGACGACGTCGGTCCGCCGTGAGGAGCGATCTTAAGGCCGTCCCCGAGGATGCCGAATGAGCAAGAATCTGCGTCATCGGTTCGGGCAACTCTTCGGTCTGGCATTGTTCTGCCTGGCCGTCTATGTCCTTTACCGTGCGCTGAGGGGATATAGCTATCAGGACGTCGTCGCCCAGATAAAGCAGGTCTCCACCGGCCGCCTCATCTGGGGACTGGTGATCACGGCCTTGAGCTATGTCTGGCTCACGTTCTACGACACGCTTGCCCTTAAGCACATCAAGGTGCCGCTGCGCTATGACCGCGTGATGCTCGGCTCTTTCATCGGTTATGTCTTCAGCCACAATGCGACGCTGTTGGGCGGCGTGGCGGCCCGGTATCGCGTTTACTCAAACTGGGGCATTACGGCCATCCAGACGGCCGAGGTCGTCGCCTTTTGCGGCATGACGTTCTGGCTGGGGTTCTTCTACATCGGCGGCATCCTTTTCCTGATCAAGCCGATCGGCATCCCGCTGCTGTCGAGCCTGCCGTTTGCCTCGGTGCGACCCCTGGCCGTCATCTTCTTGATTCTCACGGCGGCCTACCTGGCGTGCGCGTTTCTGCGAAGGCGACCGGTCAAGATCATCAAATGGCACTTCTCCGTGCCGTCGCCGTCCTATGCGATCGGACAGATTGTCCTGTCGGCCGCGGATTGGGGCCTGGCGGCCGGCGTCCTCTACGTGTTGATCGATCCGGCGGCGGGCGTCTCGTACTGGACGGTCCTCGGCGTCTTCTTGATGGCCCAAACCGCGGGCATGGTCAGCCACGTCCCCGGCGGACTGAGTGTGTTCGAGGTCGTCGCCCTACACCTCCTTTCACCCCCTCTCTCTGCCCCCTCGGTGATCGGTACCCTGCTGATCTTCCGGGTGGTGTACTTTCTCTTGCCGCTGTTTGTGGCAGTCCTGCTGTTGGGTGGCTACGAACTGTCCCACCGGAAGGGAGAACTTAAGCGTCTTGCGCGAACGTTGGGTCGGTGGGGGGCATAACGGTTCACGGCGGTCGATCTGAGGGGAACATCGACCGGCACAGCCCGGATGTAAGCGATCTCTCGGAGCACAGAAAATCTCAATCTCAGGCATCTAAGGGGATAGCGGGGGCAGATGACTCCGTTGGATTCCTACACCGAGATGAGAGTGCGTCCCATGAAGGCGGTAAAGATAGACCGATTCGGCGGACCCGAGGTGATGCAAATCGCCGACCTGCCTGTGCCCGAACCCCATTCCGGTCAGGTCCGGGTGAAAGTCGAAGCCGCCGGATTGAACTACGCCGATCTCATGATCCGAAAGGGCTACTATCTCGAGAGAATGCCCCTGCCTTACGTTCTGGGGCGAGAGTTCTGCGGCACGATTGATCGATCGGGAATCGGGGCAAACGGCTTTCGTCCGGGCCAACGTGTCGTCGGCATCGTCAAAGGCGGGGCGATGGCCGAATACCTGATCTCCGACACAACCGGCCTGATGCCCTGTCCTGAAGGACTGACGCCCGAGGAGGGGGCGGCCATGCTGATCCAGGGCGTGACCGCCATCCACCTCATCGATGATTTCGGGCGCGTCAAGCCCGGCGACACGGTTCTCGTTCACGCCGGGGCCGGCGGCGTCGGCAGCTTGGCGATCCAGATCGCCAAGGCCAGGGGCGCGACCGTCATCGGAACGGCCTCAACCGAGGACAAATGCCGATTCATCGGGGAACTCGGAGCCAAGGCGATCAACTATCTGCAGGGCGATTGGGTGGCCGATCTCCGCGCCATGACCGACGGCCGAGGCGCCGACGTCATCCTGGAGTCGATTGGCGGCGATGTCTTCCGGCGGTCGTTCACGGAAGCCCTGGCCGATTTCGGTCACCTCATTGTCTACGGCCTGTCCGGCGGTCGCCTGGAAAAGCTGCACAATCGCGAGATTCTGGGATCCAATCGAACCGTCAGCGGCTACTATCTCGGATCGTATTTCCCCAACTATGTGGATCGAGTCGTGACGGCGTCGCGCAGGCTGGTCGACATGCTGAACGCCGGCCGGGTCCGGATCGTGATCGGCAAGAGGTTCCCCCTGGACGAGGCCCCGCTCGCTTTTGATTATATGGAGCAACGAAAGAACATCGGCAAGGTGATCATCACGCCGTCGTAAAGCTCGGCAAGGTCACTTGGTCACTTGGGATGAATTCTGAGCGGCGGCTCGTTCCTGCTTCGTCTGATGAATCGGTACGACAAGGATCTGCCCGCAGAATCCGCATCGCACTCGCTGCCCCCGAGTGTTGTCGGGGACCTGAAGGACACGTCGGCATTTCAGGTTGGGACACAGCAGTGTGACAGGCATATACGCGGTCTCGAAGCCGATTACCCTTGCTGATTGACGCGGCAATTCCCCACGGGGCAAACCTCATATCCAGTATCGGACCGTCGGCCGAAAGGGTTCAACTCAAAAGCCGTTGCGGGGGGGCTTGGTCTCGGTTTTCAAACGGAAGGCGCCCGAACGCTTCAAGCACAAGCCCATGGGCCACAAGAGGATGACAGACAAGCCCGGCCGTTTTCCTTCCCTCACCCCAGGAAACCCTGTGGGTGGCTACGCTGCTTTCGCGTCTCGTGGTCAAGCGGACTCTTTTTGTCGCTCCTGTGCGAGCGAATCGAACAGCCGCTTCTCACGGCGGACCACCGCCTCGGTGATGACGAACTTCCCCAGGCCGCGGTGATCCGGCAGCTCGAACATGACGTCCATCATGAGCTCTTCGACGATGGCCCGAAGGGCGCGGGCACCGGTGTCGCGTTTCAGCGCCGCACGCGCGATTTCGCGCAAGGCCCCGTCGGTGAACTCCAGTGAGCAGTCCTCGAACTCGAAAAACCGCTGATACTGTTTGAGCAGCGCGTTCTTGGGTTCCGTGAGGATGCGAACCAGCGCATCTTCATCCAGCGGTCCGACGACCGAAATCATCGGCAGACGGCCGACGAACTCCGGGATCATTCCGAACTTCACGAGGTCTTCGGGGGTCACCTGCTTGAGGATTTCGAGAGTCTCCGTGCTCTGTGCCGCCGAAGCGCCCTCGGCCTCGCTGACGAACCCGATATTCTTGCGGCCGATGCGACGTTTGATGATCTCGATGAGTCCGTTGAACGTACCGCCGCAGATGAACAGAATCTGCGTCGTGTCCATCTGAATGTACTGCTGTTCGGGGTGCTTTCGTCCCCCTTGCGGCGGGATGTTTGCAATGGTGCCCTCCAGCATCTTCAGAAGGGCTTGCTGCACGCCTTCGCCGCTGACGTCGCGTGTGATGCTGACATTTTGGGTGGTCCGGCCGATCTTGTCGATTTCATCGATGTAGATGATGCCGCGCTGAGCGGCCTCCAAGTCGTAGTCGGCCGCCTGAAGCAGACGGAGGAGAATGTTCTCGACATCCTCGCCGACATAACCCGCTTCGGTGAGCGTAGTGGCGTCGCCGATGGCAAAGGGTACGTTCAAGATGCGAGCCAGCGACCTGGCCAGGTAGGTCTTGCCCACACCCGTCGGACCGATCAGCAGGACGTTTGACTTCTCGATCTCGACGTCTTCCTGACCCAGGGATTCGCTGTGATTCAGCCGTTTGTAATGGTTGTGCACCGCGACCGACAGGGCCTTCTTGGCGTAGTCCTGGCTGATGACATACTGGTCCAGGAATTCCTTGATCTGCCTCGGAGACGGAATCGTGCCGAACAGGGGCTGGGCAACGCCGACCTTGCGACGTTCCTGCTTGATGATGTTGTGGCACAGCTCCACACATGAGGCACAGATGAAGACGTCGCCGGGTCCCTCGACCATCGGTCCGGTGTCTCGATGGCTCTTGCCGCAAAAGCTGCACACACTTCCACGACGGCCGCGCTTGCCTCCGCCGATCGAACCACCTCTTCCGTCAGTTGGCATTCACTCTTACCTCAGAGAATTCGCGCCGAGAGTGTCCGATACAACATGACTGCCCGTGTCGGCGAACTGTTTATCGGAAGGTCTTGGCGCATCCTTCATCATAAAACGCCGAGTTACAGGTCCTTGCCCTCATGACTCGACGAGCACCGTGTTTGTCCTAAGCCCTCGGTAGGCCCTGGCCGATTCGTCTCCTTAATCACACCGCCCAATAACGTCTGGCGTATCCGTTCATACTCCTCCTTGGAAACCTGCCCTTCCTTGTACATCCGGCGTACGTCAGCCAGCGTGAAGCCTTCCGCTTGGTCGGAACGGCGTCCCAGGTACCTACGCCGGTACAGCAAGACCACCGCCCCCAGCAAGAGCACCATGGCGAACAACAGGGCGGAGACCGCCAGAATTTCACGGGCGGCAGCCAGACTGGCGACCATGATCTCACCGCCGTTCCGACCCGAGCCGTCTTGCCCCGACGTGCTACCATCACGGCCTCCAGGCATCCTCCGACCGTGAGGCTTGCAGCTGTTCGTCATGGCGGTTCAGCCGCAATGGGGGACGTCAGTACACCCTCATGGGCCCGGTAGGATTCGAACCTACGACCAATCGGTTATGAGCCGACTGCTCTGACCGCTGAGCTACGGGCCCCGCAAATCGCGATCCGCCGTGCCACCCTCACACGGGTGTCTTTCGACTTAGGCAATCCCGCTCCGACCGGCGGACGTTCCTTCCCATGCCGACGAGCGCCATCGCACCGCCGCGGCTTAACCATTTGACGACGAAGACCTTACGATCAATCTCGGCGATGCCGAGACGTAGATCAGGCACGTCCGGTCCACACGTATTTATAGGGCGCGTTGGCTCGTCGTTCAACCTTAAACTGTAATCTGTTATCACGTCGTAGGTTGAGTTGGCCGAAGACGGGTTTTCAAACCGGCCGGTCGGAGGATTCCGTACTAACCTCACCCTCCGGGTACACCGATCTCCTTACTTGTGGATGGTACGTCCGAGGACCATGTTTGTGGAAGAGGGTGCTCGGCGCAATTGGAGGTTTCGAAACGCCTAAGATGCCGAATCGGGTGGATCTCTGTGTCATTGCCGAGCCCAAGGCCGAGCGGGCCAAGCTCGTCAAGCAGCTTGAGGCGGAAGGCTACTCGACCGTCGTTTCGGACGACGCCGTGTCGGCTTTGGACTTGATCCGCAAGACGCCGTTGCGAGTTGTTCTATGCGATTGGAGTGTCTCGGATCGGACCGGACCGGAGATTTGCCGCATGTTACGGGCCGATCCGCTCACCTCGGACTGCTACATCATTCTGCTTACCAAACGATGCAACAGCGAAGTCTACTCGGAGGGATTGGCCGCGGGCGGCGACGACGTCGTGGGCGAGGACCGTCGTTTCGACGAGCTCATCGGTCGGATTCGTGTGGGCCTGCGAATGTGGGACTTGCAGATGAATCTCAAGCAGGCCGCCATTACGGACGGGCTTACCGGCCTCTACAACCACCTCCACTTCTCGCGGATGCTGGAGAGTGAATTCGCGCGAAGTCGCCGATACGGCGCGCGCTTGTCGCTGATTCTGATGGACCTCGACCATTTCAAGGCGGTGAACGACACCTTCGGACACCAAGCCGGCGACGTCGTTCTGCAACAGGTCGGTCGGGTGCTACGCGGCTCGGTGCGCGAAGTCGACGTGGTTGCGCGGTACGGGGGCGAGGAATTCGCCGTCATCGCGCCGGAAGCCAACCTAGCCCAGGCGCGAGATCTTGCCGAACGGCTTCGCGGGCGGATTGCCGAACAGGTCAGACCGCCGGAGATTCACGAGCACACCATCAGCGCTTCGTTCGGCGTCGCGAGCGACGAGGATTCGCGGGTGGCGACGGCCGGTGATCTGATCGAGATGGCGGACCAGGCCTTGTACGCGTCCAAGCGGTGCGGGCGTAACCGGGTGATGACGGCCATCGAGGCCGCCCACGCCTCCCAGACCACCGATTGGGACTATGCGGAAGTGGACCACCTGCGCAAGCAGGTCGCCAGCCTGAGCGCCCAGGCCAAGGAGGCCTACGTGCAGAGCATCTGGGCGCTGGTTCAAGCGCTCGAGGCGCGCGACAAGCACACCGCGCGGCATTCGCAGAACGTCACCTTCTTTTCCGAGCAATTGGCGATTCGGCTCGGCTTGAGCCCGTCGATGACCCGGAGCATCCGCCTGGCGGCGATGCTGCACGATATCGGCAAAGTCGGCGTGCCCGACGAGATTCTAATGAAGCCCGGAGCACTCAACGAGCAGGAGCGGGCGGTTCTGCGAAGCGTACCTCAGCTCAGCGCGAGCATCGTCGATCATATGCGAATCCTTCAGACGGAGCTGCCGATCATCCGTCATCAACACGAGAACTACGACGGGTCGGGATATCCGATGGGACTGGCCGGTGAGCAGATTCCCATTGGGGCTCGTATCCTCATGGTGGCCGACGCGTTTGACTCCATCACGACCGACCGGGTCTTCCGACAGCACCGAGGAATCGCGGAAGCCTTGAAGGAGATCCGCAGACATGTGGGAACCCAGTTCGACCCCGGCGTCGTTGAAGCACTCGAGGCATGTCTGTTTGAGGACGAACCTCGGTGGCGGGAGTGCATCCAGTCCAGTCGTCGGAGCCAACCGGTCCGCGAGTCGGCGGTCTCCGGCGCGGACCCGTAGACCGGTTCTCACCGTGCATTCCATTGGGCCGCCGCGGTTCGTGCCCGAACCGCGGCATCTCTGAAGGAACACTACGGTACGTCATTTCGACTCCGACGGGCGGCTCGATGACGTTGCCCGGGTCGTCAATCCGCTTTGGGTCTCGGCGGCTCCGCCCTGCAGCGAACGGATTCTCGCTTCGATCCGGCCTCGTTGTTCGGGCGTGAAGCGTCGGAGTTCGCTCGGCGGTCTGGAATCGTCAAACCGAAGGGCCCGTCGCATCTCGTCCAGTGCGCGGGTCAGAAGCGTCGCGTCGCGCCGGGCGGTTGCCTGAGCGGCGAGCAGTTCTCCATATTCGAATCGGAGGCTCGGCAGCCCGGGGTAAAGGGCGACGGCCTTGGCGGACGCGGCGGCGGCTCGGTCGGCATCGTTCGGGTCGCCCCGCAGGGCGTGGCGGGCGGAATAGACGGAGGCCAGCGTGCGGTAGTGCCGGTTGTCTTCGGGATCGCGCCGGATGGCTTCCTGAATACTCTCCAACGCATCGGACAGGGCCTTGTCGTCGAGAGGGACTCCCCGTTCCGTGCCGCGGAGTATGCGCTCCGCCAACTCCTCCGCCGCGACGGGGTCGAGCGGGTCGGACTCTGCGGCGCGACGGTAGCAGGTGAGGCTCTCGGAGGTCGTGTCGGCACGGCGGGCCTTGGCCAGCCATTGAGTGGCCTTCCAGACGGGGGCGACAAGGACGGGCCAATAGACGATTTGGCCGATCATCAGGAGTCCGGCCACCACCGCCGGGCCCCGCGAAAACGGTCCGCGTGCCTCGGGCTCCACGGCCGCGCCTTGGCCGGGCGCAAGAGAGGGGGCTCGCAGTCTCCGCACGGCAATCGCCAGACCGGCGATAGCGAAGAACGTACACGAAGAGCCGGGATAGACGAGTGAGAAGGAGATGGTGTTGTCAAGGAAGATGGCGATTAGTGCCGCCACCAGGCCGCTCATCACGAGAAGGGGGTCGTCTTCGAACCGCGACACCTGATCGGAATCCACGGCGAGTGCAAAGGCCGCGATGGTCCAGATGACCGCCGGGATCAGCACCCAGATCAACCAGAGTTCCTCGGGAACGGCGGTGATCCTGGCCAGCACGAACGCCGCCAACATAAGGAGAATCCACACCCCGATAGGGGCGCCTCGTTGGTCGGGCGCGCGGGGACCCTTGTTCCGAGGCTCGTGATCCTCGCCGGGTGCGGCACAGAGTGCCGCCGAAACGGCCACCATGAGTGCCACGGTGGCGATCAGTCCCGGGATTCCCCATTCCGCCGCCGCGGTGACGAAGACATTGTGAGGGTCTTTGACCTCCTCGGGGGCGTCGATTCGCTTGTAGCGAACGTAGTGTCGGTCGAAGTTGCCCGCCCCCACGCCCAGCCACGGATGCCGCGCGACCATGTGGGCGGCGCCGGTCCAGTACTGCCAGCGGAACCACAAGGACCCCGTGGGCAGACCCCCATGACGCATGCCGTAGGCGATCACGCCGACTGCCGCGAGCGCGACGAGCGCCCATCCGCCCGCCAGCAGTTTGAGGCGGTGGGTGTAGGCGTATCGTCGGAGCCGATCCCCCCGGCGCCAGACGTGAGAGATCGCCGACCAACCGGCCGCGGCGATTGCGGCCGAGCTAATCGCGCCCCGTCCGTGAGTCAACCCCATGCCGACCGTTATCACGCCCGCCGCCGCAATCGTGACGGCGCCGAAGAGCGTTCGAAACACTCGGGTCCGGGCTCGGCATCGGGCGACCCCGAGGCCCGCCGTCGCCAGCGCCGCGGCCATCAGATAGGCGCCTGCGATATTGGGATGGCTGAAGAACCCGTTGGCCTCTCCGGCGTTCACCCGTCGTTCCAGGAGTTCGACCATGGTATCGTCCGCAGCGACGCGTCCGGAGGCGACGGCCTCTTGTCGGTGCTGAACCAGCCACCGACGGGTGTCCTCCATCTCGCGGAGTTGGGTGATGCAGAAAACCGCGAAGGCGACTCCGCACGCCCCGACGGTCGTCAAGACGGAGCGGACCTGCCACCATCGATGCACGGTGTGAGCGACCACGATCAGGACCAGGACAGACGCGAGTCGATCCATGGTGGTGTTCAAGGCCAGTCGCTTGTTGCCGGCGACGGTAAGCGAGGCGAAGGCGACGAGGATCAAGGCCGCCACCGCCCATTCGACCCCCGCCGGTCGGCGCCGCCATTGCCCGCGCATCGCCCCGGCGACCGCGCACAACGTCGCGGCGCCGAAGATGAGACCGTCGCAGATCAGCGAGGTGACCGGACCGGGTCCCTCGGATCCGGAATGGGTTCCCTGAAGTCGGCTGACAACCGCGAGCTCCTCCGCCTCTGCTCGTTCGGCGATTACGGCACGGGCGCAGACCACGCCCATGACCAGGATCAGCGCGGCATGATCGAGGCGATCGGGCCATCGGCCCGGAACCGGTACCTGCGGCCTAGAGGTTCGCTTCATGACGGGGAGCCCGTTCCAGGGTCGCGATGATCAGCACCACGCAAAGACACTGGACCGCGACCAGCACGGCGTCGTACCAGTCGCAACGTTTCAGCAGCATGGCGGACAGGCCCGTCGTCAGTGTGGCCAGATAGATGGTGAGTATCGCCGCGCGGGGGGTCATCCCGCGGCGAACCAGGCGATGCGAGAAATGGCGACGGTCGCCCGTCAGGATGTTGGCCCCACTTCGGATTCGAAGCCATACCACGCTGGTGGTGTCGTAGATAGGCACGGCGAGCACGAAGACCGGCGCGAGCACGCCGTAGGGTTTTGCTCCGTGCTGCGGATCGACGAAGGTGGTCAGGATGGTCAAGACGGCCAGCATGTAGCCGATCACCAAGCTGCCGGAGTCGCCCATGAAGATTCGTGCGGGAGGGAAATTGAACACGAGAAACCCCGCCACGGCGCCGATTAGCATGCACGTGGCGGCGGGGACGAAAAGCTGCCCGGTATGCACTGCGGACGCGGCGAAGACCGCCCCGGCGACGCACGCAACGCCTCCGCACAGCCCATCCATGTTGTCCAGGAAGTTGAACGCGTTCGTGATGCCGACGATCCACAGCAGGGTCACGGCCGTCGCGGGCACCGGACCCCAGTGGATCATGGCGCGAACGCCGAAACCCATGACCAGCACGGCGGCCACGGCGATCTGAACCGCCAACTTGATGCCCGCCGAAAGCGGTCGCACGTCGTCGATCAGGCCTAGGATGTGCATCGCAATCGCGCCGGCAATGAGTACCAGCGCGGCGGGCGTTCGACTGACGATGCCGTCGAGATGCGTCTTCGCGAGGGAGGGAAGCCATGTCGGGGCTCCCATCGCGTGCAGTATCCAGGCGATCAGTAATACGCCCGCCAAGGGTGCGACAACGGCCAGGACGATCGCGACGCCTCCCCCGAGGGGCATTTCCTTTCCGTGCTGCTTGTGTGCCCCGGGCCGGTCCACGAATCCCCAGCGAGGGGCCCATCGGCACATCAGGAAGGTCCCGACGACCGAGATCAGGAACGGCACCAGCAAGCAGGCACACAGAAGCCAGGCCATCGTCTTTGACAAAACCTCCCAATCATCGAGCCAGTCGCTCGCGAACCTGTTCGAACAGCCGCTCGCGGACCTGCGTGAAGAACGCGTGGTACGTGTCAGCCGCGTAATCCGGGTACGTCCATGGCCACGGCGTCCACTTCCCGTGAGTGAATTGGAGCGTCACCTCGGCGTAGATCCCTTGCTGCAGATAGATGCGATGCGCGTGATCCTTCGTGGTCGCCAGGACCAGTTTGCTGAGATCGATGTAGCCGGGGTCGAGGTTGACCACGCGCTGGTCGCGGGGTCGCAGGCAGTCGTCGGCCAGCCGGGCCTCGATCTCCATCGTCAGGCGTTTGATCTCGGCAATGCGTTCCGGCGAAATCAGTTGGGCGAAACTGACGAACCATCGCTTCAGATCGGGTCCCATCTCGGCTTCATAGTAGTCGGTGGCGTTGAAGGGCCAGCAGTCGCTCGTCAGGTCGGTCTCGCCGAAGGCGTGCGTCATCATCTTGCGGGCACGATTCATCAGGTCGGGGTCCGATCCGATCAACCCGCAGATAAGCTTGACCTGATGTGGCGGTCTGATAAGTCCCATGAAGGATCAGTGTATCGGATCGATGAAAGGGGTCAACGCGGTAGGGTGAGTCGTTACGGTGTCGACTCAGGGTTGTTGGTTTTCACGCCACAGCGATCGAGCGATCTCGCCGGCGGATCCCCGTCGATGTCTGCTGCCCCGTTGAACGGACACGATCCGTCCGTCCCGGTCGAAATCCACGACGACCGACCAGAGCGAACCGGGTTCGTCGGGAAGCCAGCCGTAACGGAAATCGTCGTAGACGACGCGTGAGCCGGCGTTCGTCTTGTGGAGCATGGGACGCGCCCAGCCCATCGTGAAATGATCGAAGAACCGGACGCGAGGGTGCTCGTTCGCCTGTCGGATCAGAGGATCGTCGGGCGCCGGCAGGCAGGTAAACGTGGGTTTCCGGTCGAACCGTGTGTTCGTCCGGCCGACATAGTAGGCGTCGGGCGTGCGATAGATCAGCCGCCAGACGAAGAGGCTGCCGACTTGGGGGATGGCTCGGGCGGCAAGGACGTTCTGGCCCTGCGTTTCGGCCGCTCGATAGATTCGTTGCAGCGCAATGTGATGGTTCCACGCGCCGTAGAGTAGATAGGCCGTGGAGAGGGCCATCGCCGCCAGACCGGTGTGGGTGGTCCAAGCCGTCCGGCCCCTGCGGCTCAGGACGGTACACAGGATAAGGGCGCACAGCAAGATGAGTGAGTAGAACGGATCGACGATCGCGATCCAATCAAGGCCCAGTCGGGCCGAACTAAGGGGTACGAAGAGTTGGGTCCCGTATGTCGTGCAGAGGTCGAGGAGGGGGTGCGTGGCGATCGCCAGATAGGCGCAGAGATACCAGAGCCAGTAACCACTCGACCGTTTTCGTCGCCAGAAGAGCCAGGCGAGAGGGGCGGCGCCAATCGGAGCGAATACAACCGAGTGCGTGAAGTGGCGGTGGTATTCCCACGACCACCACGGATCGATCGCCCCCAGGACGAAATCTAGGTCGGGCAGTACACCGCCCACGGCACCCATCACGGCGGCGCTGCGCCCCAACCGATGTCGGAATCCGCACTCGGCGACCGTCGCGCCGAGCAGGCCTTGTGTGATGGAATCCATGCCCGTCCTGCTTCCTCGCCGGGACGGGAAATTGTAGCGCCTGCGGCTTGGTTGGGCAAATCGCCGGAGATCGAGGGCGTTCCGAATCCTTACCGTCACTGTTCCAAGGCCTTGACGCCGACGGTATCAGTCGGGCCGGTGAATCCCGGTCCGCCGGCGGCGACGTAGCCGAGGCTCGCGCCGGACGATTCCGGGCTGACCCAGAAGGCAAAGAGACGGCCGTTCGTCAGAAGGAAGCGGAACTTGATCGGCTTTCCGGCCAGATCGCTGAGATCCTTTGCACCCTTCCATTGCACGGGCAACAGCGTCTTATCGGCGCGGATCGGCTCGCAGTTGTCGCGCGTGAACGGCTCGACGACCCTCCCGCCGGCGTCGATGACTTCGGCGCGGAGTTCGCCCTTGGCCGTGTCGGCGTTGACGAACAGGTGCTTGCCGCTGAAGCGCACCGGCCGTGTGAGGAGCGTGCCCGCCGTTTCACCGGCATCCATCGAGGCAAATCCGTCGCGGCGAAGGATGCCCAACGAGGTGGTTGAAACGCCGGAGCTGGCCGAGCCTCGCTCGCCGGCGCGAGTGCTCACGTAGAAGTAGAGTTTGTCGCCGACGATCAGGCAGCACCCGCCGGCCGACTGGATGTTGGCCCAGTTGTAGTCGCCGTACTTCTCCGATACGCCGAGGAAGGGGGGCCTGTGAACCGGCCGCTGCCAATGGAACCCGTCTCGGCTGAAGCCGATGCACAAGTCATTCGGCTTGGCGCGGTCCTTCGGCTGACCGTACCAGATGCTGAACAGGCCGATCATCAGGCTCTCGTAGGCCACGCAGTCGAGATTGTACAACTCGGGCGGCGTCTTGAGGTCGGGCCGTTGAGGGTCGAGCGTGTCCGCTCCGACCCAGAACGGCGACTGGCGATCCTCCCACTTGGCGGCGGCGAGTACATCCGCGTTTTCGGAGTATCGCCGGTATCGCCCAATGGTCTTGTGATCGTAGTCACGAATGCTGTAGACCCAGACCTTGCGGAACGGGTTGTAGAAGACGGTGGCCCTGTCGCCCGTGGGGCCTGACCGTGCCACGCAGTCGCCCCAGTGGATGCCGTCGGCTGAGAAGTAGATGGAATAGACTTCACCGCCGTCGGGATGCCGGTACATGAACATCTTGTAGCGGCGCTGCGGGTCCTTCTCCATAAGGTCGAGCCACACCGTCACGGAATCGCGGCTTGACGTGTGGACGATATTGGTCCCCGGCCGCACGTCCAGCTCGGGCTTGTCCCAGTGAATGCCGTCTTTGGACGTGGCGTAGCAGGTGTATTTGACGTACCCGCCCATGTACCACATCTTAAACAGCTTGTCTTGCGGGTCCCACCAGGCGCCGTCGCTGAAGACCATTGCGGTGGGCGACTTGCCCTCCTGCTCCCACGGCTTGTCGGGCTTCAGAATCGGTTTGCCGTCGTGGTACGTGGCCGTGTAGTACGTCCGCTTGAGTGTCGTCTGCTCGACGAGGAAGTCGTCGACGAGAAGCTGCCGGCCGACGTCGATGGGGATGACGGTCGGCGGGTTCTTCAAATAGGGCAGCGGCATCGGCTCGCGGCTGACGGGCCGGTCTCGCGGCGGCCAGACGGCCGGCAGCGTGATGCCGTTGTAGAGTGTTTGCCCGGCGGATGGTGCGGCCGCTTCCTCGCCCGTTGCGACGGGAATCAATACGGTCATCGCCGCAACAATCGCGAGAAGACAGGCCCAATCGTGACGGTTTGCGTGAGTGGTCATGGGTCGGATTCTCCTATATGGTCTCGACTTGATGTGCCCCCGAGAGTGCTGCGAGGGCACCGATAGTTGTCGCGAGGAATTCGAGCATGTCAAGACATCGATGGCGGATTCTGGTTCCGGCTCTTGCGGTGGCGACGTTGTCGGGCGGCCTTGCCGGTTGTGCGGGGCCGCGAACTGCAACGATTCGCGTGCTCTCGTACAACATCCGCCACGGCCGCGGTCTGGATGATCGCGTCGATTTGGAACGGATCGCACGGGTGATACGCGAAAGTAAGGCGGACCTGGTCGCGTTGCAGGAGGTCGATCGCCACGTGCCGAGATCGGGCAAGTTCGATCAGCCGAAGGAACTCGCCTGGCTCAGCGGAATGCACGTGGCATTCGGCAAGAACATCGACCTGAACGGCGGCGAATACGGGAACGCCGTGCTGAGTCGGTTTCCCATCGAGCTTCAGACCAACCATCTGTTGCCCAGGGTGGGCGACAGCGAGCAACGGGGCCTCTTGGAGGTCCGCGTTCGGATTGACGGCCGGCCGCTCATCTTCTGTTCGACGCATTTCGATCACCGTTCCGAGGACCGTGAGCGACTGGCGAGCGCGGAATCACTCCGCTCATTTGTGGTGCGGCAGCGGAGTGTTCCCCTTATTGTTGCAGGCGACTTCAACGCCGTGCCGGACAGCAGGGTCATTCGCGCGATCGTGAGCGTTCTTCGCGATTCGTCGGGCGCGTCGACGGACCAACGGACGTTCACCATTCCGGCGAACGCTCCCCACAGGAAGATCGACTACATCCTCTACCGCGACCATCCATCTTTGCGGTGTACGGAGTTTCGAGTCGTGCCCGAGGCCGCCGCTTCCGACCACCGGCCGGTAACGGCGTTGTTCACCCTCGGCGCCGGGTAATTGCTCGCCGACGACTTGATAACTGCCGAGGTCGGTTTCAAGATATGCGTCCCGAGGAGTGGATCATGAGCACACTT
The DNA here is from genome assembly GCA_964596165.1 of uncultured Planctomycetales bacterium. GTDB lineage: Bacteria > Planctomycetota > Phycisphaerae > UBA1845 > JAFGLZ01 > CAYUQT01. The sequence continues at coordinate 15,398 of CAZQTW010000016.1, forward strand.
GCGATTGACGGCGGAACCCCCGTGAGAAAGGGCCCCAACCGGCCACGGCTGCTGATCGGCAAGGAAGAGCGCGACGCGGTCATGGCCTTGTTCGACCGCGTGATGGTCAACGGCGGCGGGTTCGACCGGTACGGCGGGGTCGAAGTCGATGCGTACGAGAAAGAGTTTGCCGCGTTCTGCGGCACGAAGTTCGCCACGGCCACCAGTTCGGGCACGGCGGCCATTCATGCCGCGTTGGGCGCGCTGAAGCTTGAGCCCGGCAGCGAGGTCGTGTCCGCGCCGATCACGGATCCCGGGGCGATCGCCCCCGTGCTGATGCAGAATCTCATCCCGACGTTCGCCGACACCGATCCGGACACCTTCAACATGACGGCCGAGGGCATCGAGAGGGTCCTCAGCGACAGGACGCGGGCCATCATCGTCGGTCATCTCGCCGGCGAGCCGGCCGACATGGATCCGATCATGGAGCTGGCCAGGAGCCGCGCCCTGGTCGTCATTGAGGATTGCAGCCAGGCCCATGCGGCCACGTACCGTGGAAGAATGGTCGGGACCATCGGAGACATCGGCGCGTTCAGCACGATGAGCGGCAAGCATCACACAACCGGCGGTCAGGGCGGCGTGGCGGTGACGAACGACGAAGAGATCTACTGGAACGCCAAGCGATTCGCCGACCGGGGCAAACCGTTCAACTCCACCGCGGGCGAAAACCTCTTTTTGGGCCTGAACTATCGCATGACCGAACTGGAGGCGTGCATCGGGCGGGTGCAGCTCAAGAAGCTGCCGACGATTGTCGAGGCCCGCCGCAAGTTCATCGCACGGTTGAGCAAGGGGATGACCCAGTGCAAGGCCGTCCGGCTCGGCAAGATCGTGGACGGCGCGAACCCCAGCTACTGGTTCGGTCGGCTGGGCGTCGAGGCATCGGCCATCAAGGTGGACAAGTCGCGTTTCGCCAAGGCGCTGGCCGCCGAAGGGGTACCGTGCGCCGAGAAGTACGTTACCGTGGCGTACAAGCAGAAGTGGATCGCAGAGCGGCAGACGTATGGCCGGAGCGGCTGTCCCTGGACGTGCCCGCACGCCCGGAAGATCGACTACACGGGTTGTTGCCCCAACGCCGAACACGCGCTGGCCAAGTACATGACGCTGCACTTCCACGAGGATCTGGATCCGGCTGAGGCCGATCTGATCGTGGAGGCCATTCTCAAGGTGGAGAAGGCGTATTTGAGATGACAGACTGTCGGCTGAAGGCCGATAGCCCATGGAGTATCCAATGATCATTGACGCACACGGACACTTGAACTGGCATGGCCACGACACGGATAGGATGGTGGCCAACCTCGATGAACACGGCATCGACAAGATGTGGGCGCTGAGTTGGGAGGTCATTCTTCCGGTCGAACAGGCCGAGGCACAGATGTACGCCGCCTGCCTCGATCCGCGGAGCGAGCCCAACTCATGGCTGTCGCTGAGGGACATCGTCGACGGAGCGAAACGATATCCGGACCGGCTCATCCCGTTCTACGCGCCGCATCCGAAGCAGCAGTACGCCCTTGAGAAGCTCAAGTCAGCGGTCGAGATCCACGGGATTCGAGGCGTGGGCGAATGGAAGTTCCGCGTCCCGCTCGACGATCCGGACTGTCTCAAGATCTTTCGCTATGCCGGCAAGCAGAGACTGCCGGTGATCATCCACATGGACGTGCCCAAGCTGCCTCCGAATGACCTCGACGCCTGGGCCAACTCCTGGTACGGCGGCGATGCGGATCAGCTCGAGCGGGCGTTGCGGCTTGCGCCCGACACAATCATCCTGGGCCACGGACCGGGATTCTGGCGATATGTCACCGGCAAGGAGCCCGAGATCAAGGCGGTCTACCTGAACGGCCCGGCCGACTTTGCCGACGGCGGGCGGATTTTCGATCTACTCGACACGTATCCGAACCTGTATGGCGATCTCTCAGCCGGTTCGGCGCTTTATGCCATGCAGTGCTTCCCGGACGGTGGAAAGGCGTTCCTTACCCAATACCAGGACCGGATGCTATTCGCGCGCGACTACTTCGACGCCCGCATGCGGCAGCAGATCGAGTCGCTGGATTTGGACGCGACGGTCAAGGCGAAGATCCTCGGCGGCAACGCACTGCGACTGGTGCCGGCGTGACGGAATTTGAGATTTCAGATTTGCGATTTTGGATGGGGCGATTGGTGCCTCGAAAATGCGTTGTGGTGCGGGCATCCTGTACGCCGCGGCGGCCAAGATGGCCGCACCCCCTTTTCATCCTCTAAGGGTGGGCCGAAGGCCCATGACCAACTGCCCAGAAAACGACGGGGGCTTGGGGCGCGAAATTTGAATCTCGAGCCGCCGATCAATCAAAAATCTAAAATCCAAAATGAATTCTTTCGCCCCACTGCAGGATCACATAGGGGGGCGGGTCTTTCATTCGGTCCAGGATGCTGTACATCTCGCTGAAGGGCCTTCGCCCGCTTGCCGGGTGTCCCAGTTCGTTCTCGTGCCCGGTGATCATCAGCTTCGGTTTGGTGGCCGCCGCGAAGGCGTCGAACCCCGACCAGCAGTTGGCCAGCAGGACGTCCACGGCACACCGCTTGGGGATCTCCGCGTAGATCTCCGTCCGACGGTTATCGCCGTTGTGTGCCACCCAGCAGCCGTCCATGTTGACGGCGTAGACGCCCATCGGGGTATCACGTCGCTGCCAGCCGGGGAAGCAGAGGACCTTCATCCCGCGGATTTCCGTGGGTTGCTGGAAGTTGTCGTAGAGGCGGACGACGTCTTCATGCTTGAGGTCGGTCCGCACGGGCGTCGGCACGACGACCGTTTTGCCCGCGGCCAGCATTCGTCGGACAAACCGCTCGTCCAGGTGATCCAGATGCCAGTGCGTGATGAACAGGATCTCCAGGCGGTTGATCAGAACTCGTTGTTGCTCGTCGCTTAGGGCGTAAGGAACCTGCACGGAGCCTGTATGGATATCGAACCCGATGCAGTGGTTCGGACTCATGACCACGAACCCCATGTTGTAGATCTTCCAGATGTCGAGCCCGTTGGCGACCTTGGCCGAGGCGATCTGGTCGATTGCGGGCGCGACCGCCTTCTGGAAGTAGCGTCCGACCGCCTGCGCCCAGTCGGGCCTGTACTTCGGTGTGATCCTCAGATGGCCGGCATCGACATGAAGCGGGTAGTCGACGACACAGAGAATGCCTTTGCGTATGCCGGCGTTTCCCTTTGACGGGGGATTGGTCTTCAGCGCCTTATCCACCCACTCCAAGGTGTCGGCGATCCATCCGTTGGGATCGGGTGGGGATTCATACTTTCCTACAAGTCGCTTGGCCTCGGCCGCGACAGCGTTGTCAGGGAACCCCTTGGCGAAACGGTTCAACTCGGCCATCGCCCCGCGCCGCAGCTTGGTCTCGTCCCACCCCGAGAAGCTGATCGGACGCGACTGGGCGGAGAGAATTGCGCTAGGCAGGCAGACGAGAAGCAAGATGAAGGTCTTCAGACGCGAACGAAACTGCATGATTACTCTCCCTCCGGTGACTCGTCGAGAGAGAGCCCCGAGGAAGCGCTTCCGCTACCTCACGGTCGCGGCTCTGATTCATCCACCGGGCCGACACCCTGGCACGGCCTTCGGTCCTGCCGTGGCCGGCGGCCCGGCTCTGTCGGCGGGTAAAACCCGCACTACACCACTAAAGACCGGTCGCTTGCGCGACGCGGCTCTGATCCGTTTACCGGGTCGACACGCTTCGGCTCCGTGCCTAAATACAAATCCGTTTGGATTCCCGGGTACGCGTGACCGATCGCTAAGCCTCGTCGATCACCTTGAAACCCGTCAGCGCGGCGATCTGTTGCACCGACCGCTTGTGATCGCCGTAGAACGTCACGCGGTGCCATCCCCAGTGGTCCCACTCGCCCAGCAGTTTGTCGATGTCGCCCTTGACCTCGGCCGCCAGCTTCGAACGGCATACACGCGGCTCGTCGATGTTGTCCACCGTCTTGGCCTGGTGGATGATCACCTCGCGCCGCGTCGGGGCGATCTGGAGCGTGGTGGTCATATGCCCGACCGGCATCAGCGACCGCACGGCCGCCCCCGCGCGATCCTCGGAATGCGAACGGATCTCGTAGGGGTTCGTCGGGCCGTCCGGACCGAACACCTTGTTCGAGGCCACACAGTGAATGTAGATGATCCGGTTGGTGGCCGTATCGATGATCGGGTCGGAGATATAGCCCGGCTTGCTCACAAGGTACTTCATCACGAGCATCGTGATGGTCGATTGCAGGTCGGCCTCGCACGCCCCCACCAGCCCGTCGCTGTTGAGCTGGAAGAACCCCAGGCACGGGTACGCATGCGTCTGGCGGCTGTACACGCCGCCGAGGCAATTCATCGTGACCGCCTGCGCCCGGTGCTTATCCATCAGGCGGCGGAGCGCGATATACATCGCCGCCGACTTGCCGATCTCCTCGGCCGACGGCTCGACGACCTTGGCCGCCTCGCGGATCCACCTGTCGGCCCACTGCTTCGCCTCGGCGCGGTCGGCCTTCTCGTACAGGTCGTTGATCTCCGTGAAAGCAATCGGCACGACCTTGGTTCCGAAGTTCTGTTCGATCGCCTTGCCGACGTCGCCCGACCCGCCGCCGACCACGAGGATCACGGAGGACTTCAATTTCTTCATCGTCTCGAAGCATCGCACCGCCTGCACGACGTCCTCGAATCGCGAGGATGACACGCCAAACGCCTTGAGGTGGTTTCGTCGAGCGGCCGCTGTCGCGACGAGGAACTCGCCGGACGCACCGTACAGATCGCCCACGTAGATGGTCGGCCTGCCTGTCGCGGCGATCGTCTCGCCCGCACACGCCCAGCCGCCGATCATGTACGCCAGATAGCCGTCGATGTCCTTATCGGCTTCGAGAATCTTCTTGGCATCGTCCGCGTTGTAGGCCGACACCGGCAGGAACTCGCAGTCGGGGCATCCCTGCTGGAGGTTGGCGAGCAACTCCTTCTTGCGCCCGTCCTGGTCATAGCCGAGGTAGGGCCAGCCCGGCTCGCTCTGCTTGCCCTGCTCGTCCTGACGGTGGTGCGAGAAGACCAGGCGGATGCGGGTCTTGCCGGTATTCGGCGATGCCGATTCGGCCAGGGCAATCCGGCCGCCCAGCATCCATGCCCCGGCGATCCCCGCCGTGCCCGAGAGAAATGCCCGCCTACTCACGCGGGGTCTACCGAACGCCGGATCGTGTGCCATTTCTCCGGCCTCCTCAAAGATCTGACCTGGAAGGTAGCTCCGATTCGTGCGCGTTGAGTCTAAGCGGCCACGCCGGCGGTTTCAACGCGCCGAGCGGATGGGGACGGATGACCGGGGCCGATCAATGAGTCACCGGCACTCTGGCCCATCTGTGTGTAACTTGTTAGCCTCTGGCGCCAGGGCGATGCCGAGGTTCGTGTCGGCCTGGTAAGTCAGACGGCGATCGGGAGGCGCGATCATGCTCACAAGACGGATGATTGTACTGTCGGCCGTGATACTCTTGTGCAGCCCGGCCATGTCGGTTTTGGGCGCGGAGGCGACCGAACCACCTGAGGTCGAGGTCCGCATCATGGTCGTCCACCCGGAACAGATGTTCGACGCCGACCCGGCCAAGGGTAAGCAGCAGGTGAAAGATCTGGTCGGCAAGATCGCCGGGGCGAATTTCAACCTGATTCTGCCCTGGACGCAGAGCGGCTATCTAGCGGCCCTGGAGGATGCCGAGTGCCGGAAGGATCACCCCACGGCCGCATGGGATGCGTTAGGGATGCTGATCGACGAGGCGGGCCAGCGGGGCATTGAGACGCATTTGTGGTACTCGTTCACCGACTACAAGACCGCCAGCAGCCCCGAGTTCAACCCGCGAACCAAGGGCAACCCGCAGTGGGCCGCTCGCCGGCTCGATGAATTCGTCCCCGATTCCAAGACCGGCAAGGTGGTCCCCCGCCGCATGGACTGCGTCTGCCCGCAGCATCCCGGCGCGCGCCGATGGCACATCGATACGCTATCTCGGGCCCTCGATCGTTACCCGCGCGTGACGGGCGTGCACATCGAGGAGCCCGGCTACGGTTATCTCGGTTACTGCGTCTGTGATCTGTGCCGCGAGGTCTTCCCGAAGCTCCACGGCACGCCGATGGAAAAGGCGGTCAACACGCCCGAGGCTGAGGACTTCGCCACGATGGGCACCGGCGCGTTCATGCGCGACCTGCGAAATATGCTGCTCAAGCGAAATCCGAAGCTGATCTTCTCGACCAACGGCGGGTACAACTGGCGAGGCGACCGCCGGCTCGGCCGCGACTGGGCACGCTGGGCCCGCAACGGCTGGCTGGACTTCTACCTGACGCAGATCTACTTGCAGCAGATGGACGCGTATCGACAGAGGTTGTCGGTGACGCTGAAGGACCTCAAGGGCGACTGCGAGGTTTACGCGGTAGTCGCGTTCAAATGGAGTGGCGGGCAGAACACCGTGGACACGATCGTCGGGCAGATTGAGGAAACGCGTCGGCTCGGCGTGAAGGGCATCGGCCTCTTCTCGGCCGGCTCGTGCACGGATGAGCTCTACGAGCGGTTGCGGACAGGGCCGTTCCGCAAGCCCGCGAAACTGCCGAACCCGCCAAGGTGAGACGCCGGCGAACGACGCGATCGTGGCACGGGCTTTGCGCCGACGTATGGGCATCATGACGGGCAAACAACATGACGATTGGGGTCCCGCCAGGCGGTCAATCCGGATTCGTAACCCAGCGCCAAAGCCCCACCTCCCACAAGAAGGAACACGGTCCAATCGTCGAGCCAACTGTCGTACCTGCTTGTCCAGACTATCCGGCAAACCACGCTGATTGCGGATGCGTCGGCCAACAACAGACACGTCACCGGCCTGTCCTACTTGAGCACACGACGTAGTGGGGAGCGCCTTCGCATGTTCGGCAAGGTATCGCTCTGGTCGTTGGGAAACAAGGTACAGCATCCTTGTGGGACTGCGTCACCTATCCGGGTAGGCTTTTTTACTGGCGGGAATAGTATTCCTGAGAATTGCTGGACCGCCGATGCGCGTGCATTGACGAAGTCACGCCCGCAGGCACCCTTGCCCAGGACTCAGGTAGGAATCATCGGTAGTCGCCCTTGAAGGTCATTCCAAGCACACCTTGCCAGAGCCTGATCCGGTACCCTACAATAGATTTGTCATGACTCAGGTTGCTGAAGCAATTTACACGCAGGGCGTGCTGAAGGTCATCGGGCACCTGGAGTTGCCCGAGCAACAGAGGGTGCGCCTGATCGTCGAGCCTATCAACGGCGGTTCTCAAGGTGACCGCGCCGCCGCCCTGGAACGACTCCGCGCAGGGATCGAATCCATGGACTTCCGGTCCCTCGGACGTCTTCCCTCTCGCGATGAGCTCCATGACCGGATTTGACACGAACATCCTCGTCTATGCCTGCGACAAGTCCGATCCTGTGCGGCAGGCCAAGGCAATGACATTGATCTCGACCGCTTCGGACGGCGTGCTCTTGTGGCAGGTCGCGTGTGAGTTCGTGGCGGTTTCTCGGAAGCTCAGCGGCCAGGGCTTTACCGCAGCTCACGCATAGGACCGCCTCGCCGATTACCTTCGGCTCTTTCCCCTTATCCTGCCGACTGCCGGTCTGCTTGATCGAGCCCATCATCTTCACGTGAATCAGAGATTGTCCTTCTGGGATGCGATGATTGTGTCCGCCTGCCTGGAAACGGGCATAGAACGACTCTACTCGGAGGACTTGCCGGGAGGGCAAGTCGAATCCCTTCAGATCGTCAATCCCTTTGCATGACGGGTTGGGGCTGCAAGCCACCTGTTCCGGCGATCGCCGCCAGAAACGGCACCTACTTCGGCGCGTTCAGCTCCGTCTTCGACTCTACGTGCTTCAGCAGGTCGGCCTTCTGGAACCAGGTCGGTTTCATCTGGGCCTTGCTAACGAGTTTCTCGGCCGAGTCGAAGAAGTGGGGTGAATCGACGTAGTCGCTCTGGCCCCACGGGGCGACCGACCACGATTGGACCGGCTTCGTAAAGACCACGAGCATCGGGGCCGATTGTCCGCCCCGTGCCGGACACAACCCACGCTCGTCCGGCTGATCGCTGAACCACATCGCCCGAAGCGTTTCCATGCCGTAGGCATCCTCGCCTCCGCCGCCGGCCGGCGCGAAGACCTTCTCGCGTGCGATCACGTGGATCTTCCCATAGGGCATCTCGAACGAGCCGAACCGGTCCTTGAGGTACTTCACGGCGTCAGCGAGGGCCTTGACCGCGTGCAGCTCGAGGTCCTTCGGCCGCTCGCCCTTGCCGTTGTCGAGGTAGTCGGTCGCCGCCTTGCCGCCGACGCGCTTGTTGATTGCCATCCGCCAGAACTTGTAGAGATTCGCCCCGACGCTGTCGGCGTCGGCCCGGCCGTTCCAGTCGAGGAGGTACCGCATGGCCCTCTTGGCCTCGTCCTGGCCCGTCAGTTCGCCGGCGTGTTTGGCGGCCGCGTCCTTGAGCAAGGCCTGCCACTTCTGGAAGCCGAAGCACGTCGTGTCCATCATCAGCGCCTTGGCCTCGTCGATGGTTATGCTCGCGTCGGCGTCAAGCACCTCGACGGCCCGCTTGCCCCGTTGGTTATTGCTGTCCCAGCTCACGTTGTAGATGTACGGGGGGTAGCGATCGGGCTTCATCGGACTGTCTTTCATCATGTTCGCCGGCGCGATGTTGCAGCACTGCATGTAGCCCTGAGGTGGGTCCTCGCACTGCACCAGGTCCTTTGCCGGATGGATGCCCAGCCACTCGGACTTCGATGTGTCGCCGGGGACCGGTTTGGTCCAGTCATAACCCGGCGGGCGGATGGGGACGCGCCCCGTCCGCTGATAATAGGTGTGGCCGTCGACGTCGGCGTACATGATGTTCTGCGACATGAGCTGGCACATCTCCAGGGCAGCCTTGAACTCCGCGAGGTTCCTGGCGGTATCCATCTTGTAGAACTGATTCGCCAGGCCGACCTCGTCCATATAGGCGAGCTTCATCGTGTAGGCCTTGTCACCTTTGTGCGCCACCACAGGACCGTGGTGGGTGTAGCAGATCTCCTTGGTCACATCACGGACTCTGCCGTCCTTGCCGCGAACACGGATGACGGTCTTCTTGACGGTCATGTCGCGCCACTGGCCGTCGTACTTGTAGCGCTTGGGGTTGGCCGGATCGATCGTCTCTTCGTACACGTCGGCCGTGTCCGGCCCGCCGGTCGTCATCGCCCAGCCGAGATGCTCGTTGTGGCCCATCGCCAGCGCCGGCGCACCGACTACGCTGATACCGCATCCGTGAATCTTGTCACCGTGGAGGCGGACCTCGTAGAAGCGAATCGGCCCGTCATACTCGACGTGCGGGTCCATGAGCAGGATCGCCGCGCCGCAGGCCGATCGCTTCGGCGCCACCGACCATTCGTTGCTGCTCCGCGCCTCGACGGGGTCGGGTTTGATGCCGCCCTTCTTCAGATCGTCGGCCGCCTCGCCCTCCGGCCATGGCCATACCACCAGGCGCGTCAGCGCGACGACCTGCCACGGCTCCAGCTCAACGGCCCAGCGAGGCGTCTTGCTCGGGTGCGTCTTCATGTAGTGCTTGACGCCCGCCTGATAGGCCTCGATGAGTCCCCGCGCCTCGGGCGACAGCGTCGCATACCTGGCTTTGGCGATCGCGGCGTGTTTCCATACCCGCTGGCGATAGTCGTGCTCGAAGAACCGCTCGCCGAAGACCTCGGACACGGTGCCTTCGGCCGCACGGTAGTTCCGGAAGATCTGCGCCAGCCGATCCTCGGCCTGCGCATAGCCCAGCCCGAACGCGACGGCCGTGTCGGTCTTGGCGTAGATATGGGGGACGCCCCAGACATCTCGATAGATCGTCACCTTTTCGGCCGGCGCGACGCCGGCCGGGATCAGAACGGCGGAAGTCAGAACGAAGTGAATCAAACGATTCATAGCGGCCTCCTTGTGTTCACCGAACAGAGGTGCGAGTGTAGTGGTCGACGTACGGTCGGACAAGCCGGCGACAGACGACGGGCCGAGGGGGAGCCATGGTGTCCGGCGGCTCCGTCGCGCGCCCGCCGTTCCCGTTTACGCGAATAGGGCTGTCGCCCCGATGGTGTTCTCGATAGCATGGTGTTTTCAGCCGCCTCGACGGGAGATGGAACGTCGGTGGCGCTTGGCCCTGCCGGACAGGTCGCTTGCGACTAGGTGGCGTACCCCGCGAGGTCACGGGTCCGGATTCTGTCGGGGTGGTCTGTTGACGGCTCATGACGGTCCCCGGCGGGCATGAGGAGAACTCCATGTTGAGTAGAGATCGTTTGCTCCTGACGGCTGTCCTGGTTTGCCCGACCGTGTACGGTGCATCCTATGCGGAAGGGCCGTCCGCCGCGCCGGCGACCCCATCCCAACAGGAGGTCAACTATACGTGGGTCAACGTTACCATGAGCGCGCCGTTTGCCCCGCGCGACGGCGCGGGGGCCCTGGTGTACGAAGGCAGAATGTGGCTGCTGGGCGGCTGGAATCCTCGCGACAAGGTCCATTTCCCGTCCACATGTACCAACGACGTTTGGAGTTCGAAGGACGGCCTCTCGTGGACGCTCGTGAAGCCGAATACGTTCGGCACGCCGGCGTTCGATCCCGATCGCGACTGGGAAGGTCGGCACACGGCCGGCTACGTCGTCTTCAAGGATAAGATGTGGATCGTCGGCGGCGATGCCATTCAGAAACACTATCAGGACAATGTCTGGAACTCGTCCGACGGAAAGACTTGGCATAACGTCAGCAAGGGGCACAAAGTGCCTTGGGGACCGAGGGTTCTGCATTATACCGTGGCGTTCAAGGACAAGATCTGGGTCATGGGCGGACAGACGACGCCGCAGTTCGGTCCGGCCGAGGAGCGGTTCTATCGCGATATCTGGTGTTCTCCCGACGGCATCACGTGGACGCCGGTCATACCGAAGGAGCCCTTTTGGGCGCAGCGCGGAATGATCGGCGGCAGCGTCGTCTTCAAGGACAGGATGTGGATCTTAGGCGGCGGGACGTATGATACGCCCAAGGTCCCGCAGCGAAAGTTCTGCAACGACGTCTGGAGCTCTCCGGATGGCGTGAACTGGACCCGACACGTCGAGGCCGCCCCCTGGGCGCCAAGGCAATACCACGACGTCGCCGTCTTCGACGACCGGATGTGGGTCCTCGAGGGCTACAACGCGAGCTCGGGCAACAGAAAGGACGTGTGGTATTCTTCGGACGGCGTCACATGGCACGAAGTGCCCAACACGCCGTGGAAACCGCGCCACGCGGCCAGCGTCTTCACTTACGACAATGCCCTGTGGATGGTTGTCGGGAACAACATGGAATCCGACGTCTGGAAACTCCAGCGTACGACTCCGGCCGGCGGCTAGCGGTGTCTTCGTCTTAAGCCTTGCGTGTTCTTGGAGCGCGGGCATCCCGTCCGCTTTCTTTGTTTTTGCCTCGGGTGCCGTGTCCATGCCACAGGCGATAGCCGGCGGCGCGGGCATGTTCCGCCGCGTCACGCGCAGGGCCTCGCTCCGCCGGACCCCGTACCCAAGCCGGACGGAATGGCCCCAACAACTGGTTGACATCGAAGCGACCCGCTAATCTGGACGCCCGATTCGGCAGTTTGCGCCGGATCGCCGAAGGGAGAAGCTATGGACATCGAAACGGTTGGGGTCGCCGGCTTGGGATTCCAGGGGCGCGAGATCGTGGCCTGCCTGCTCGGCTACGGCTTCCGCGTCATCGGGTACACGAGACACCGCGCGACGCACGACGTGGCGCGACAGTACATCGCCGACGGGGTCAAGGACCTTGTGGAGCACAGCGGATGCCCCGCCTCGCTGGTCGGCGCTTGGGCTGATCGGTACGAGGCGACCGAGTCATGCGAGGCATTCAGGCCGTGCGATTTCATCATCGAGACGGTCATCGAGGAGGCGGGAGCCAAGCAGCAGGTATTCGACCAGATCGAGGCGGTCATCGGGCCCACCGTGCCCGTCGCCAGCAACACGTCGACGCTGCCGATCACCCAGTTGCAGAAGCAGCGGAGGCATCCGGAGCGATTTGTCGGGATGCATTGGGGCGAACCGGCCCACGTGTCGCGATTCCTGGAGGTAGTCCGCGGCGAGCAGACGAACGATGCGACAGTTCAGGCGGCGATTGCGCTCGGGCGAAAGGCGAGGAAGGAACCCTCGCTCGTGCAGAAGGATGTGGTTGCGTTCATCGCCAACCGGATCGGCTATGCGATCTACCGCGAAGCCTTGAGCCTTCTGGAATTGGGGATCGGCGACGTCGAGACGATCGACCGATCATTCCGCAACGCCGTGGGGATGTGGGCGACCATCGGCGGGCCGTTCCGCGAGATGGATCTGACCGGGGGTCCCGCCGTTTACGCGCCCGTCATGAAGGGTGTACTCCCCCACCTGAGCAACTCGCGAGAGGTCCCCCAGGTCCTCCGGGATCTGGCGGCGAGCGACGCCCGGGGCATCACGAACGGCCGCGGTTTCTACAACTACACCCCGGAAGAAGCCAAGCGATGGGACCACCTGTTTCGTGAAAGCGCCTGGGAAGTCCGCAAGCTCATGGACAAATACGTACCCCCGGAGGCCCCATGAGACTGATGATCGACAGCCATCTCGATCTGAGCTGGAACGCCTTGGGTTGGAACCGCGACCAGACGCGACCCCTGGAGGAGATCAACCGCCTTGAAGACGGCATGACCGACCACGTCGCCCGGGGCCATGCCATCAATAGCCTCCCCGAGATGCGGCGCGGCAAGGTGGCCGTCTGCCTGGCGACGGTGCTGGCCGGATCGGATCCGGATGTCTCACACACCGGAGGCCAATCGCGGATGAACCTGGAATACCGCACTCAGGAGCTGGCCTGTGCCGCCGGGCGCGGGCAACTAGCGTACTACCGTCTGCTGGAAGAACGCGGACAGATGAAGATGCTTCGAACCCGGGCCGACTTGGAGGCCCACTGGAAGCAATGGCTCGGGGGCGGCGAGGAAGACTTGCCCATCGGATATGTCCTTGCGATGGAGGGCGCGGACCCCATTGCCTGGCCCGAGCAGGCCGAGCAATGGTGGAACGACGGGCTGCGATGCGCGAGCCTGGTGCACTTCGGCCGGAGTCACTACGCGGTCGGCACGGGCAAGACCGGTCCGATCACTGAAGACGGGCGGAGACTGCTCCGGGAGTTCGAGCGGTTGGGCATCGTTCTCGATACAACTCACCTGTGCGACCGAGGGTTCGAGGAAGCCCTCGATCTCTTCGGCGGGGCGGTCGCGGCCACGCACAACAACTGCCGGGCCCTCGTACCGGGCGATCGCCAGTTGACCGACGACCAGATCCGGCGCCTGGTCGGCCGCGGCGGTGTGATCGGTGTCTGCCTCGATGCATGGATGCTCTGGCCCGGTTGGCGGCTTGGCGAGACCTCGCGCGAGGTGGTCGGCCTTGACGCATTGGCCGACAATATCGATCACATCTGCCAACTGGCGGGCGACTGCCGACACGTCGGATTCGGCACCGACGCCGACGGCGGCTACGGGACCGAGCAGACGCCCCGCGAGGTGAATTCGATCGCCGACGTGCAACGGATGAGCGAGATCCTGGCCGGCCGGGGCTACCGCGATTCCGACATCGATGCCGTCTTCCACGCCAACTGGCTGGAGTTCTTCCGACGCTATTTGCCCGCCTGACAGGCGGGGGGGGAATATAGACAGGGGAACATGAGCGCGGTGAAAACGAACGCTGTTCTGCCGGCCTGGCTACTGAGCATCTCGCTTCAGGGCGGGTCGCAGTTCGTTGCCCTTGCCCAGATGCCGGACCCCCCGGGGCAGGTCAAGCCCGGCGAACGCCCCACGAACGAAGCCTATCTGTTCGCCCACATGATGGAGGGCGACTATGGCCGCCTCTACTACAGCCTCAGCCTGGACGGGTTGCACTGGACGCTACTCAACGGCGGCAAGCGGGTCTTCGAGGACTATCGCGGGCACCCCGACATCTGCCGCGGGCACGACCGGCGGTACTACCTGGTGGGAAACCGACACGACAAGGAACCCGACATCAACTTCTGGGTGTCGGACGATCTCATCGTGTGGAGGAAGTACGGCGACTACGTGCCCGACCTGAAACGGATTCCCGGCTATCCAACGGCCCTACCAAGGATCGGGGCGCCGAAGGTGTTCTACGATGAGGCCGGTGCGCAGTACTTGCTTACGTGGCATACGACGCACGACATGGGCAAGACGGATCTGCCGGAGCCGTATTGGGCCGGCCAACGGACGATCTACGCCACCTCGAAGGACCTCAAGACCTTTTCCGAGCCGCCGCGCAAGCTGTTCCACTGGGACATGGCCACCATCGACGTGATCGTTCGCCGGGAGGGTGAGCGGTACTACGCGATCATCAAGGACGAGCGGTATCCCACGCTCGACTGGACCACGGGCAAGACCATCCGGATCTGCAGTGCACCGAAGCTGTTGGGTCCGTATTCCGAGCCAGGGCCGCCGGTCAGCCCGAACTTCCGCGAGGCCCCCACGTTGATCCCATCGCCGGATGGCAAGGCGTGGTATCTCTATTACGAGCAGTATCCCGGCGTTGCGTACGGGCTGTCGGTCGCGGCCGGCCTGAAATGGCCATGGTTCCAGGCGGCCGGCGGGACCTCGCGACCGACGTGGAACAAGTACAGCGTCCCGGCCCGGGCGCGCCACGGCTCGATGATCCCTGTCAGTCGCAAGGAGTACGATGCGGTGGTCACAGCGTTTGGGCGGTAGACGGCCGACCGGAGGCAGCGGGGCCGCTCACCGTCCCTCCTTGCGTCGAATGTTTCTCGCAAATAGGATGACGCTGGCTCAGGAGGGCGACCTGGGCGGCTCGCAGGTCGCCACATCCCTGCACTTTGAACTACATTGACAATGCGAGGAGAACCATGACACGATCGATCATCTTCGCAACACTGCCGCTTCTTGCATGCATTCAGGCTGTGCGCGCCGAGGAATCGCCCGCCAGCGAGCCCGCCAAGGTCAGCCGTCCCTTTGCGTACTCCGGGTACAGCAAGCCTCAGTACATGACGTCGCGACGGTTCGGCGAGTACGTCCCGATGTCCGACGGTGTCAAGCTGGCCATCGACGTCTATCTGCCGACCGGAGGCACCGGGGCCAAGCGATTCCCCGTGGTCATGCAATACACACCGTATCATCGCAGCACGATCGACCCGAAAACCGGCCAGGTTGTCAGCCTCATGCCCCCGGTCTTCAACCAGTTCCTCCTGTCGTACGGCTACGCGGTGGTGTACGCCGACATGCGCGGCACGGGGGCTTCCACGGGCTGGATGCATGACTTCATGCCTCGGATCGCACAGGACGGCGGCGAACTGGTCGACTGGATCGCCAAGCAGCCATGGTGCGACGGCAACATCGGCATGTTCGGCGGGTCATACATGGGCTGGTCGCAAATTGCCATCGCCGGCCAAGGACGTCCCGCCCTCAAGTGCATCATCCCCGCCGTGGTTCCCCTCGACGGCTATACCGGCGAGGTCCGTCCCGGAGGCATCTACTGCCAGGGCATGGTGAACCGATGGTCGACCGGCATGTACTACCGCGTCAGGAACTACTACGACCCGACGAAGAACCGCATGCCCGTCACACCCGTGGTCGACGAGGACGGCGATGGAAAGCTTACGGACGAGATTCCACTCGATGCCAACGGCGATGGCAGCTTCCTCGACGAGGGCTTCCCGCCGAAGTACTCGGACGATGCGGCTCGCAAGCACATCTACTACCTGGCCACCCAGGACCATCTGAAAGACTATGACTATGCGGCCGTGGCGGCAAAGGGGATCTTCATCGACGACAAGAGCCCCTTGGGGTATACAGCCTACGACCTTGGCCCGAGCGCGCACGTGCCCGGCGTGATGGCGTCCAAAGTGGCGATCTGCAATGTCGGCGGGTGGTTCGACGGCTTCACCCGGGGCACATTCGAGCTGTACTGCACGATGCGCGCGACGAATCCGTCAAGGATCATCATCGCACCGGCCTATCATGACCTCCTTGGCGGACCATTCTGGAAGTACCTCGGCGAGGACCCGATCATCCTGAAGAACACATTCCTGCTGGAGCTGGTTCGCATCTTCGACCGCTGGCTGAAGGGGATTCCCAACGGCGTCGACAAAGAGCCGCCGGTCTGCCTCTACGTGATGCACGGTGGTGGGTGGCGGCTGGAGAATGAGTGGCCACTGAAGCGGCAGGTGGTGACGAAGTACTTCCTCGGTGCCGAACACCAACTGAGCCGTGAGGCCACGGGCGACGGGGCCGACTCCTACAAGGCCGACTTCACGCACGATTCGACGTATGGCCAGAAGTCCGGCAACCGCATGCTCTCGCTGGCGGGCGGCACGCCGGACGCGCTGCCGATCCGCACCGAAAAGGATCGCCAGTGCCTCTGCTACACCTCCGCGGCTCTCGAGGAGAATACGGAGGTAACCGGACACCCGATCGTCCGCCTGAACGTCTCATCGACGGCGGCCTACGGCGATTTCTTCGTGTACCTGGAGGACGTGGATGCCGAGGGACAGGTAATCCTGGTCACCGAGGGCCAACTCCGGGCCGAATTCGCCGGGCTGCACGACAACAACAAGATAATCCTCCGCGGCGCCAGAAAGATCGAGGTGTTGCCGAAGCTGCCCTGGCACGGCTACGAAAAGGCCGACTACGCCGACTCCGTCCTGGCCGGCGGCAAGACCGTCGAGCTGGTCTTCGACCTGCAGCCGACCGCGTGGGTGTTCCGCAAGGGCCACCGGATTCGGATCGCCGTCGCGTGCGCGGACTACCCGACATTCGAGCTGCACCCGAAACTGAGTCCGTCTAACAAGCCCGACGCCCCGGACAATGTCGTCCCGACGATCACCGTCCATCGCGCCGAGAGCCACCGTTCGTGTATTGAGCTGCCGGTGATTCCGAGGGGATGAGAGGACAGAAGCGGAGGACGGCATTGTGCGCTCGTGCGCAGGGACGCCGGTCACAGCCCCAAGGTATGCCGAAGCGCCTTGTCCACCGCCGTCATGTCACCCAGCCGACCGATGGATCTCGGTTTCAAGGATGGTCGCAAGGTTGTCCGTCATGATCACGGAATCGGCCAGGAGTCCCATCTGCTGCCCCTGTGAGCTTGAACTCGCGACGCTCACCCTGCTTGGATGGCCGGCTCGCACGAGGTTGCTGGTGATCATGGCGACGATGGTCTGCGGCATGCCCGTATTGAGATCGTCCGCCAACACGATCAGCGCGGGGCGCCGCTTTGCGGTCCGCAGGTTGGAGTCGGGGAATAGTACGAGCACGACGTCACCGCGTTTATAGCGCATCGTAGGCGTCCATGTCCGGCCGGTTCCAGTCCTCTTCGAACGCCTTGAGCCGCGACCGCAAGTCGGCGGCCTGCTCTGGGGCAATTCCAACTGACGCAAGATCGATGTGCCCTTCCTTCAACAGAAACGTCACGATGACCCGCGATTCGGCGTCCGCCGGCGCCGGTTCCAGCAACTCGACCTTCCCGTTTCGGTAGATACCCTCAATCGACCTGACCATGAGGCACCTCGTGCTCTTCTTGACCATTGCTAATTATATCCCAAGCGGCGTCGGACGGACATCCACGCAGCGGCCATGCAGCGCGGCGGTGTCCCAGAAAGACCGAGATGTCGCCGAAGCTGCCCTGGCACGGCTACGAAAAGGCCGACTACGCCGACTCCATCCTGGCCGGCGGCAAGACCGCCGAGCTGGTCTTCGACCTGCAGCCGACCGCGTGGGTGTTCCGCAAGGGCCACCGGATTCGGATCGCCGTCGCGTGCGCGGACTACCCGACATTCGAGCTGCACCCGAAACTGAGTCCGTCTAACAAGCCCGACGCCCCGGACAATGTCGTCCCGACGATCACCGTCCATCGCGCCGAGAGCCACCGTTCGTGTATTGAGCTGCCGGTGATTCCGAGGGGATGAGAGGACAGAAGCGGGGGACGGTCATTTGTTCCCCGTGTCACGCCTTTCCCCTGTCGGCGCCCGTTATGGGCAACAACCGCTGGGCGTTGTCGCCGAGGATCATCGCCTCGGCGGCGGGGGGCAGCTTGAGCCGGCGGAACTTGAGGAGCTGATAATCGATGTACGTGAGGTCGCCGAAGCCTCCGTCGGAGCCGAACAGCATGCGCTCCGGCCCCACAGTGGTCACCGCGCGGCGGAGCTCGAGCAGCGTCGGCCCGTCGGTCTGCATGTAGACGTTCGGGTGTCGGCGGATCGCCTGCAGTGCGTTTTCCGCGAGGTCCTTCAGGCCTCCGTGGCCCAGGATCATCGTGCAATCGGGGTAGCGCTCGGCGAGCCAGGCGATCTGGAGGCTGCCGGTATACGGTGGCGTGCCGTCGTGAAAGACGACGACCAACCGCAGCCCGTTGGCCACCTCGAAGATCGGCTCGAGGCACGCGTCGGTGCACGACACCGGCTGGAGCCAGCCGTGCAGTTTCAGGCCGCCCAGGTGCAGTTGGGTGATTGCCCGCTCCAGTTCCCGAGCGGCCGGTGCCCCTTCGCGGGGATTCACCGTGGCCATTCCCACGAACCGATCGCCGAACGTGCGCTGCAGTTCGGCCATTTGGTCGTTGTAGCGTCGGTGGGCCTCCGACTGATTCTCGAGCAGGGCATCGACGGAGGAGTACCAGACCCGATCGACACCGAGCCCGGCGTAGTGATCGACGACGGCCTGTGGAGCGAGCGGCCTCATCGACCATGAGCTGCCCAACTGGATATGAGCATGGGTATCGACGACGAGGCTCATCGGCGACCTCCCCAAAGCGCCGGCGCGTTGTCGTGCATGATCCGCCGGCGCTGATCGGGTCCCATCGGCACCATCGCCAGCTTCTCGATCTCCAGCGACAGGTCGCTCTCCGGCGAGTCGGAGCCGAACAGGATCCGCCGGGGCCCGACCTTCTGAATCGCGTTGGCGATGTTCATCGGGTCGATCAGCGAGGTCTCCAGATAGATGTTGTCCGCCTGGAGCGCGGCGGGGACGGCGTCGGTCCAGAGGTCGGCAAAGCCCATGTGGCCCATGACGAAGGGAACCTCGGGAAACGATCGCGCCAGCTCGGCGAGCTGAAACGGCTCGGCCGTGACAACTGTGCCCGTATGGGCGTAGACCGGTGCGCGACGAGCCCGACACAGCTCCAGCAGCGGATGCACCAGCGGATCGCTCAGTACGAATCCCTGCAGGTGACTGTTCAGCTTCAGCCCGACCAGGCCGGCGTCCAAGCAGCGGGCCAGTTCGGCGACGGCGTCCTCTTGGAACCAGGGATTAACGGCCGCCAGTCCCCAGAAGCGGTCGGGCCGGCGGGCGACGGCGGCCAGCACCTGGTCGTTGCCCTCCTGGTTCCGCACGGCGACGAACTGGTCGACCGTACACACAACAGCCCGCTCGACGTCGTGAAGGTCCATTTGACGCAGAAGCTCTTCGGCGGTGATCCGCTTGCGGAGGCCTGATCCGACGTGGCAGTGGCTGTCGATGATCGACATGCTGCTCTCCATACCACCGGGCGCGGTGGCGTGTCAAACGTCCATGCCCTGGCATAGGCTGTACATTTGGGCTATAAACGCGCGCATCTCTTCCGTCAGCGTCTTGTCCGGACGACGAAGGCGTTGCGGGAACCGCCGGGAGACTCTCGATGAACCTTCACTGGGTCGATTGGGTGGTCGTCCTGGTGCTTTTGGTCCTGCTGAGCCTCGGCGGCTACCTTACGCGGACGTTGGTCAAGGGCGTGGCCGACTATCTGGTCGCCGGCCGCAGCGTGCGGCGTTACCTGGGCTTGGGCTCCGACGCGATGCAGGGCTTCGGCGTCTCCACGATGCTGGCCTTCTGGCAGATGAACTATGAGGGCGGCTTCGCCTCGCAATGGTGGTACCTGCTGACGCCCCTGGCGGGGATCCTCATCATCCTGACCGGCTGGGGTGTTTGCCGACTGCGCGAAACCCGCGCGATGACGCTGGGTCAGCTTGTCGAGATTCGCTACAGCCGGCGCACCCGGATCGTCTTCGGCGCGCTGATGTACACGGCGGGCGTGCTCAACATGGCGATCTTTCCGGCGCTGGCGGCCAATTTCTTCATCTATTACTGCGGTTTTCCGCGGGAGTTCGCCTTCGCCGGCCTGTCGATTCCGACGGCCTTGCCGCTGATGGTGTTTCTGGTGGGGACCTCGGCGGCCGTCTGCATGGTGGGCGGGCAGGTCACGTTGATCGTGACCGACTTCATCCAAAGCGTCTTCTTCAATCTCATGCTCGTGGGGATTGCACTGGTTGTCTTCCGCACGTTCACGTGGGAGCAGGCGGCCGCGGCGTTTCAGGCTGCCGACAATGCCGAGGCGCTACTGAATCCGTTCAGCCCCAAGGCCGCCGGTGATTTCAATCGGATGTTCTTCTTCATGTTCGTCGCGTACTTCATGTTCTACAGCGTGATCTCGTGGGCTCCCAACTCCATGCTGATCAGCTCCTCGCGCGACGCCCACGAGGCGAGGATGATGCGTGCGATGCTCTACATGCGGAACCTGGCGATGATGGGACTGGGACTGTTCCTCCTGCCGCTGGCGGCGTTCGTGCTGATGCACCACCCCGACTTCTCGAACCAGGCCGCCCACGTGAGGGGGGTGCTCGACGGCATCGCGAACAACGAGGTCCGGAGCGAGATGGTCACGCCGCTGGCGGCCATCCAGATCCTGCCGCGGGGCATGGCCGGGGCGTTCGCGGGCATGGTGATCTTCTGCTTCATCACGTCGTTTGACACCTACCTGCTGGCCTGGGGGGGCGTGCTCATTCAGGATGTGGTGATTCCGCTGCGCGGACGGCCGTTGGAACCTCGCCAGCACATTCGGTGGATTCGCCTATCCGTCCTTGCCGTGGCGGTTTTCAACATCGTTTTCAGCATGACCTTCCGCCAAGTGGACAAGATCTTCATGTGGATGGGCATTAGCGCGTCGGTCTACCTCGGTGCGGCCGGCGTCATCCTCTTGGGCGGGATCTACTGGCGTCGGGGGACGACGACCGCCGCGTGGACGGCCATGGTCGTCGGCGCCGCTTTGTCGATCGGCGGCTTCTTCTATCGGATATGCCGCGGCGAGGACCCGAACGCCTGGGACGGGTTGGAAATATCCTTCGGGATCGCGCTGATATGCATCGTGCTCTATGGGGGCGTTTCGCTGCTTCAGCGGCGACGAACGTTCGATCTGGAGGCCATGCTCCACCGCCGACCGGCCCCGGATGGCGGTTTGCCGGACGAGGAGGGTTTGAGCCGTAGCGCGTCGAGCGGCCGTCCGCCCGAAGGGTGGCTGCGGCGGTTCGTTCCGTGGGCTCCCGAGGTTCCACGTTCCGACCGCGTGCTCATCCCCATCATCGTCGCCGTCGTCGGTCTGATCTTCGCGGGGATTGCCGCGACATGGGTCTACAATGCCCATTGGCGACCGATCACACTGTCGGGATGGGTCTGGTTCTGGGAGCGGTATCTTTACGTGATGTTTGCGGCGGGCGTGGCCTTCCTGGTCTGGATTACCATCGGCGGGATCCGCGACCTGCGCCGGATGTTCCACAGCCTCAAGACCGAAGTGGTTGACCAGGCCGACGACGGAACCGTGGGGGCCCGGCGGGATTGAGCCGGCTGAGTGTGACGAGGGACGCCGGCGAACCCGGCGGTCGTTCCCTTCGCTCATGACGTCATACTTCGAGGAGGAATCCGAAGCGTGATGCAAGGTGTGACATGCGGCTGAATTCCACGGGGTTTCCAACGGTAATGACGGCTGGTCGGGCAAACAACCCCAACCCAACGCCTCGGGGACCGACAGGCCGTAGGCATCGCTCGGGCGGGCTCGCGACCTGATCCGCGCAATGAAGTCTGCCGGCGAATTGGAGAACTCATGATGACGAGCCGTTTGCCGATCTCCATCTGTTTTGTTCTTGTCTTGGCCACCGGCGCTCGGTCCGACGACACGGCGGCGGAGGCACCGGCGGTCCCCGCCGAAAAGGCCGAACGCATGAAATGGTGGGTAGACGCCCGCTTCGGCCTGTTCATTCATTGGTCGCCATCAAGCCTGAGGGGTGCGGAGATCGGCCTCTCGCGCGGCAGGGAGGTTCCGGTCGAGGTCTACGACCGGCTCTACAAGGAGTTCAACCCGGTCCGGTTCGATGCGAAGCAGGTGGTGTCGCTTGCGAGGGAAACGGGCACGAAGTACATCGTGTTCACCGCCAAGCACCACGACGGCTTCTCTATGTACGCGACCACGTTGAGCGACTACAACATCATGAACACGCCGTTCAGGCGTGATGTGGCCAAAGAGCTGGCCGACGAGTGCCGGCGGCAGAACATCCGTTTCTGCACCTACTATTCAAACGCCGACTGGTATCATCCCGACTACCTACCTCGGGGGGCCGGCGACAAGCGGCCGCCGCAAGACGCCGACTTCGACAGATACTTCGCCTTCATGAAAGGGCAGGTCCGGGAGATTGTCCGGAACTATCATCCGGCCGTCATGTGGTTTGATGGTGATTGGGAGGATCATTGGACGGTCGAGCGCGGGCGTGAGATTTATGCCCTGCTCCGACGGCTCGATCCGGCGATCATCACCAACAACCGCTTGGGCAAAGGGCGGACCGCCGAGTACGGGATGACGCCGCCCGAAAAGACCGTCGGCGATTTTCATACGCCCGAGCAGGTGGTCGGGCCGGCGTTGGGTGATCGCAACGTCTACTGGGAATGTTGCGCGACCCTGTGCGAGCGATGGGCGTGGAAGCCCGGCGACCGGATGAAGAGTCTTAAGGAGTGCATCGACTTGGTGGTGACCAACGCGGGCCGCGACGGGAACACGCTCCTGAACGTCGGGCCGATGCCCACCGGCGAAATCGAGCCCCGTCAGGCCGAACGGCTGCGGGAAATCGGCCGATGGATGAAGCAATATGGGGAGAGCATTCACGGCACCCGCGGCGGTCCGTTCGAGCCGGCCCCGTGGGGCGTCAGTACCTGCAAGGACAACCGAATCTTCGTCCACGTGCTCCGCCGGCCCAACGATGCAACGCTGAACGTGCCGGCCGTGCGGAAGAAGATCGCTGCCGGCCGGCTCCTTGGCGGAGGCGAGGTCGACGTCAAACAAACCGGCGCCGGTGTGACCATCGCCGTTTCACCTTCCGGTTGGCAACAACTGGACACCGTCATTGAACTGAGACTCGATTGAATGGGTGTGACAAGCGACAGACCGTCGTCCTGTTGACATCGTCTCGGATCGTCTCGGTCGGCCGCGCGTTCCGGCCGGACCTTCGACCCGCGACGGGCCGCACCGAGGAAGAAGGACGAAGACGCCCTCCGTTCGGGTGGACAACCGCTACGTCAAAGACCGCATGTCGCCGGCTCAGCAGCGGCGGTTCTTCGACCGGATGCCCGCCGTTACCGTGTTCAGATGGAAAGGACCTCAAGCGCTGTCGGCGTCGAGGTAAGAACCTGGAGAAGTTCAAGATTCTCGCCGGGACGCCGATCGCCGGGCAGCCGTTGGACCCCATTCACCGCGACCGCAAGCTTCCCGGGGACTCCGTGGGTCGGCGGGATTGCCACAGTGAATCCGACTGGGTGCTCATCTACAAGCTCGACCGCGGGCGCATCATGTTCGATCGCATGGGCGCACATTCGGACCTCTTCAAGAGATGAGCCGCCCACGCGAGTTCCAGGCAATGTGCCGAGTCGCCCAGAATGGTCATGCGGCGGGTTAGGCGAGCCATGCCAGCGGATCGTCCGCCGCAGGTTTTTCAGCAAGAGCAGATGTCAAGAGCTAACCCTTGAGCCTTAGCACGACGCCCCAGGCCTGAAACAAAAGAAGCCGCAGGCCGTTGGTGCGGGCTGCGGCGGTCGCCTTTCGGCGGTGCCTGCGATTTCTCTTGTTGCGTGAAACCGCGGGCTGTGGTCGGTTACAATAGCCACTATCTGATTCCAAAGCGGTCCAATTGTCAAGGGGCGTTTCATGGGGAATTCCTTCAACGTTCTCGGTCTGGATATCGGCTCGAATTCGGTGGGGTCTGCGTGGGTGGACCTTGGGCGAGGTACCATCGACGTTGGGATCAGCATCTTTCCGGCCGGCGTCGATGAATCGGAGGACAAACGGGGCGACCCGAAAAATGCCAAGCGGCGGATGGCCCGGCGGACGCGGATTACGCTGGCAAGGCGAGCGGAACGAAAGCGGCAGCTCCGTAGACGACTGGTGGATGTGGGGCTACTGCCGCACGAAGCCGACGCCTTCAAGCGGCTGCTGGAAGAGACCGACCCGTGGCAACTGCGCCGGCGGGGGCTGATCGAACCCCTCGCGCCGCACGAGTTTGGGCGGGTACTACTGCATCTGGCGCAGCGCCGGGGCGCGCTGGGGTTGCGACTGCCGGAGCCGGGCGATCAGGAAGACGGCGCGGACCAGAATGCGAGGGAGGACGGCAAGGTCAAGGCCGCAATCGGTGAGGTCCGCGCGAGGATGCTCCAGCGCAAGGCTCGCACGTTCGGCGAGTTTATCGCGATGGTCCGAGACGAGCGAGTTACCACGATTACAAGCGAGGATCGCCGACCCGAGGCGAAGCGCAGGGGCCCCCGCGAGTACCGCGGCGCGGTCCGCAACAAGGCGGGGAGTTACGAGCACTGCGCCGACCGCGCGATGATCCGCGAGGAGTTCGCGAAGCTCTGGGACGCGCAGAAGTCGTTCGGCGGGCAGACCGCCCAGCTGCTGACGGACGACCTGCGTCTGGCGCTGGACGATGAGTCGGGCGATTCGACTTGGCGGCACAAGGGGCTCCTCTTCGGTCAGCGGAGGCAGTCATGGGACCTGGGCACGCTGGGGCGCTGCGTCCTTGAGCCGACCGATCGCTGCGTCCCGCACGCCGACATGTACGCGTCGCGATACCTGGTCGTCGAGACGGTCAACAACCTCAAGGTCATTGAGCCGGGGAAGGAGGCGCGCGCCCTGACGCCGGCGGAGCGGCAGAAGATAAGAGACTACCTGAGCGGACCGTTGGGCATGGAGAAGCCCCGCAAGAAGAAAGGCGACACGGGGCAGTCAGCGGAGCGCCCGAAGACGACGGTCAGCGTGACGGACCTGCGGAACCTCATGGGCTGGGGCCGCGCGAGCAACACCGCCGCGCCTCGTTTCAACATCGAGAACGATGAAGACCGGTCGATCAACACCGACTGGTTCAGCCGGGAGATCATCCACGGGGCCGTGACGCCGGAAACGTGGGCGCAGCTCCCGGAGCGCGTCCGCGAGGGGCTGAACCGTGCCATCCTCAAGTACGACCCCGATGACGAGAGTCACGCCGACAAGCTCAAGGCGGGCGTAATGGAGTGGGCGGGACTCAGCGAGGCACAGGCCGATGCCCTCGTCGCCTCCTGGAGGAGGCGCCCGAACCCGCACGCCAAGCGGCTGAGCATGAGCCGCCGCGCCGTGCGAAACCTCCTGGTCTTCATGGATCGACCGGAGCCGTGGCCAGACCCCGAACATCCGGGGCAATCACGGTGGCTGACCCAGATCGAGGCCCGCAAGCTCATTGCCGGCGACGGGGACTTCAAGGATGTGACGACGGGCAAGCCTCTGGACGACGAAACGCGGCGCCGGTACGCGACGGGGGCGAAAGGGGCGACCGCCCGCGACCGCTACTACATGGGGAAACACCTGCTGTGCAAAGACGGCAAACCCATCTACGGCCCGGATGACCTGCCCCTGGCGGAGCCGCCGCCGGCGCCGCTCATCAGCAACCCGGTGGTGCGGAAGGCGATCCATGAGGTGCGGCGGCATCTCGTCGAGTACATGACCCGATTCGGGCGGAAGCCGGATGAGGTCTACATCGAGCTGGCCCGCGAGGCCAGGATGGGGGCCAAGGACGCGGACCGCCTGCTTTTCAGAAATCGCCTGCGGAACCGCATCCGCAACGACATCATCAATGCCTTCGATCTGCACGCCAAAACTCCGACGCAGCAGCGCGCGGCCGTGGATCGTGTGGTGCTGTGCGTCCAACAGCGGGGCGTGTGCCCCCTGTGCGGGAATCAGACGGTCGCGACGGCGATCACGCCGAGGATGGCCGCCAACGGCGAAGGGTGCGAGGTGGCTCACATCATCCCGAAGGGCAGCGGCGGGCACAATGGGCTCGGGAACATCGTGCTGGCTCACACCAAGTGCAACCGCGACATGGGGCGCCGGACGCCGCGCGAATTCTGGTCCGCGGGCAAGGGCTTCGACGCCGGGATGGGGTGGGTCGAGAAGACATACGGGGACATCAAGCGTCCCAAGCCGTCGGAGGTCAAGGGCGCGACAGGAAAGTCGCTGTGGGCTTGTTACTTCACGAAACTCGACGACACGGCAAAGATCGAGCAGTTCAAGAAGGACATCAAGGACATCCAGGAGATGACGCCGCGGCAGGAGGCCGCGACGAAGTACGCCGCGAGGCAGGTGATGGCGTACCTGGCCGACGCGCTTTACGGCGGTGGCGGTTTGCCCGAGCGCGGCGGCGAGCGGAGGATCTTCGCGACCGACGGGATGTGGACCAGCCGGCTCCGCCGCGAGTGGGGCCTGTTCTTCGATCGGCACGCGTTCAAATCCAAGGGGCTGAGCGAGAGCGAGGAGCACGAGCGGAGGGAAAAAGACCGGGGCGATCACCGGCACCATGCCATCGATGCGGTGGTGATCGCGCTGTCGTCGCAGGGCATCCGGAATGACTGGGAGAACCGCGAGAAACAGGCCGACAGGGCCGGCGTCAATACGGCGGACGAGGCGGCGATGGAGAACTACCGTCGCAACAACCCGCTGCCGCCTCCGGGTCCGTTCAAGACCCGCGAGGTCTTCCGCGAAGCGGTCCGCAAGGCGGTTTTCGGCGACGGAGAACTGGAGCGCCCGATCTGTCACCGCGCTGTCAAGCGCAAGCTCACCGGGGCCCTTCATGAAGAGACGCTCTTCGGGCCGGTACTGGATATGGCCGGCAAGCCGACCGGGAACTACACCGCCAGGAAGAGCGTGCTCCAGCTTGAGCCCAACCATTTGCGGATGCCTCGCCCCGAGACGGAGAGAGAGGGCGTGGAGCGCCTGGCGATTCGACGCCAGCGAGAAAGGGGCGTCGACGAGAGGACCGCGCGCAAGTGGGCCCGGGCGGTCGTGTCGTCGCCCGGCTACCGGGCGGCGATCATTGATCCGCCGCCGGGCAAGTCGGGCATCGTGCGCGACGTTGCCCTTCGCGCTCGCCTCCGCAAGTGCTTGAGCGACGAAGGACTTAACCCGGACGACTTCAAGCCCGGCGAAATCAAGAAACTCGTGGAAGACGGCAAGGTCAGGCACGCTTCCGGCGTGCCGATCAAGTCCGTGGTGCTGCTGCGGTCCATGAGCGATCCCGTGATCATCGACCGCAAGCGCCCGGAGCACGTAACCGGGAGCATGGTGGCGGACGAGAACCCTCGCTCTCGGCGTGCTTATGTCGGCGGGAACAACCATCACATTGAGATCCGCGCTGCGCAGAACGGCAAGGGCGTCGAGGTCTGGTCCGGGGAGGTTGTCACGGCGTTCGAAGCCGCCCGGCGCAACCTGGGCAGGCTTCGCGCCCTGCGTGAGGCGGGGATTCCGAGGCCCGACGCGTTCCGCAAGCTTCCTCGGGCCGAGCGGGCAAGGTTGACGCCCGTCTTGCGGGCCATCGAGAAGGACCACCCCATCGTGGACCGATCCGACAACGATGAGAAGGGCGGGCGATTCGTGATGAGCCTCTGCGAAGGGGAAATGCTCCAGATGAGACACAAGCATACGCGTGAGCCGGGGTACTTCGTGGTGGCCAAGCTCGACAAGCCGCAGAGCATCGTGCTGGTGCCGCACTGGGACGCCCGCGCCGCGGGCGAGCGCAAGAACGCCGAGGGCGTGAAGGTTCCTCACTCGAAGCGCGACGACTTCAGCGTCACGCCCAACGACCTGAAGGCGCTCGCCCCGCCGGGCAGGACTCACGCGGTCAAGGTCCGCGTGAGTCCGCTGGGTAGGGTGACGGTCCTCGATCGGGATTAGCCGGAAAGGAGGCTTCGCCGACATGATCCGCCGGTCCGTCGAGATCAGCCGCGAGGCGTGTCACCTCGCCGTTCGCGACGAGCAACTGGTCGTGCTGCGGCGGGGCGGATGCCCGGAGGACGCCGCCCGAAGGATCCCGCTGGAGGACCTGGGCGTTCTGATGGTGGACCAGCGGGAGACGACGTACACGCACAGCGCCCTCGTCAAGCTGGCCGATCATGGCGCCGCCTTGGTGGTCTGCGGGGCGGACCACCTCCCCTGCGGCATGTTGCTGTCCCTCTCCACGAACACGGAATTGCTCGGGCGGCTCGACACGCAGCTCTCCGCCTCGAAACCTCGGCGCAAGCGGTTGTGGTCGGCGATCGTCGGCGCGAAGATACGCGCGCAGGCGGAGAACCTCACCCACGCGCCGGAGGTGCGGTCGCGGCTGCTCGCCATGTCGCGCCGGGTCAGGAGCGGCGACCCGGATAACCTGGAAGCCCAGGCCGCGCGAGCCTACTGGCCCGCGCTGTTCGACGGTGTGTCGGGAGTGCCGTCGCCGTTCCGACGACGCCCGGGCGAACGGGACGCGCCGCCGCCCAACAACCTGCTGGACTACGGATACGCCGCGTTACGGGCGGCGCTGGGGCGCGCCATTGTCTCGGCCGGGCTCCTGCCCGCGCTGGGGGTGCAGCACCGACAGCGGTCGAACCCGTTCTGCCTGGCGGACGACCTGATAGAACCCCTTCGCCCGATGGTGGACGCCCGCGTGCGGATGCTGGCATCAAAGGGGCAAGTGGCGCTCGACCAGCCGACGAAGGCGGAGATCCTGCGTCTCCTGACCGACACCGTCCGCGTGGGCGACGCGGCCGGACCGTTGGGAGTCGCCGTTGTGCGGTACGTGGCCTCGTTCGTCCGGGTCTTGGCAGGCGAAGCCGAGGTGTTGGAAGTACCTGTTGCGGAAGCCGCATCGGCGGATTCTCCGTCGGAACCCGTAGAAGAGGATGATGATGGATGCACCTGAGCGGATACCGTTTCATGTGGGTAGTGGCCATGTTCGACTTGCCGGTGGACTCGCCTTCAGCCCGGCGGCAGTACGCCCGCTTTCGCAAGGCGCTGCTGAAGGACGGCTTCGCAATGATGCAGTTCAGCGTTTATATACGCCACTGCGCCAGCCGCGAGAACGCGGAAGTTCACATGTCACGGGTGGAATATGCCGTCCCCCCGGATGGACAGGTCCGGGTCCTGACGATCACGGACAAACAGTACGAACGGATGCGCGTCTTTTGGGGAAAAAGACGCAAACCGCCCGAGTCTCCGCCAGTGCAGCTAGAGCTTTTCTAGGCATGGTCCCGCGCAACCCCCTTATCCCCTGGGGGTTGCGCGGGGAGTATTGTAACCGACCGCAGCCCGCCAGCAACCCGCAACCGGCCCCAATGATGGCTCCCGGGACCTGGGGGGCGGAAGATCCCGACACCTGAAATCCTGAAGTGTCCTCTCGCCTCGTTTGGTATGGCGCCCCGAGTGCACCGTGCGCGAGGCGACTTCCATCTCTGCTACCTCTCGTGGGTTCTCCAATGGGGGACAACGCGGGCAACGGAGGTACGTGGCGGATTATGCCGGGGCCCGAAGGGCCCGAACACGAGTAGCCGGGGACGGAGCGAAGCGCAGTCCCCGGGGATGCGAGATGTGCGAACGGGCAAGCCCCGAAGGGGCGCAACAGATGCATCGGGCCCAGCGTCCCCGGTTGCCGTTCTATTGCGCCTCGCCGGGGCCCAAGCGAGCCCGCCGATTCCGTCACGCACCCCAGGCAATGTGCCGAAAGCGTTGCGCTGGACGCCGTCGACGTGGGGTGACATACTGTCTTCGGGATTGCCCGGGGGTGATCGCGAATCCGTGATGGGGGCGAGACGATAGGAGAGTTTGGATGCACGGCTCACGTCCCGATGGTCTGACTCGTCGACAGTTTATCGTGGGAAGCTCGCTGGCAGGGCCGCTGGCGGCGGGCTCGGTGCTTCGCATGTTGGAGTGCGCCGGGTCCCAAACCGCACGTGCGGTCGGGACCCGGAAGGCGCCCGCGACGGTGAAGGCGGTCTTTCTGTACCCGTTGCCGGAGGATTGCGACCAGGGAAAGGCCGAGGCCTCCTGGCAAGAACACCACTGGCATCCCTATCCGGGGAACCAATTCCGTCACGCGGAACAACAAGAGAAATTCACGCGAAAGATCGGCGAGATGGCCGAACGAATCGGGGTGCGGATCGACTTTGCCCCCAAGGCGCTGAAGGCCGACGCGGAGGTGAACGCGTACATCGCCCAGACCAAGCCGGCGCGGCCCGACGCGACGCTGATCCTGTGTCTGTCGTCTGCTTCAACGGAAAAGGCCCACAGGATCGTCCAACAGGTCGGCGCGCCGGGGATCGTCTACCTCCCGACGGGCGCGAACCATCACCTGCCGCCCGAGCGGTTGACCAAGGCCAAGGGGCTGCACTTCATTCACTCGATCGAGAACTGGGACGAGATCGAGCGTTCGCTGCGAGCGGTGCACGCCAAGAAGATGCTTTCGCAATCTCGCGTGGTGCGCGTGGGCGACTACGGCGGCGTCACGACGTCCGTATACGGCCGGCTCGGAACGGAAATCGTGGCCATTCCCGCGGGTGAGTACAACAGCCTGTTCGACTCGATCCGCCCGGACGAGGAGATGAAGCGCGCGGCGATGCGGTTCAAGAGCGAGGCCGTCGAGGTCACCGATGTCGCGGACCACGCCTTCGTCGATGCCTTCCGGGCCTACAAGGCCGTCAACACGCTGCTCGAGCGGTACGACGCGGACGGCATCACGATCCTCTGTCTGATGCTTCAGCATCGCAAGCCGTGCGTGGGCTTTTCGATCAACAACGGCAACCTGACCGCGACGTGCGGTTGCGAGGACGACCTGACCGCGACGATGACCCTGTTGCTGAACCGGTACCTCTTCGGTCGGCCGGGCTTCCAGCACAACTCGGAGTACGACGAGATTCGGAACCACTACTTCGCCACGCACTGCACGTGCGCGACGAAGCTGAACGGGCCGAGCGCGCCGGCCCAGCCGTACAAGATCCGTCCGTTCTTTCACCACCTGCCCAAGACGCCGGCGCTGGACGTGCAGTGGACGCCGAAAACGCCCGTGATTCTGTCGAAGATGCTCTCGGAGCGGGAGATTCGCTATTGGTGCGGGCGGGTGATCGAATCGCCGACGTGCCCGCCGACCGGCGGCTGCGCGACGCGAGTCCTCGTCGACTTCGACGTGAACGACATCACCGGCGTCTATGTGGGCAGCCACCCGATTCTGTCGGTGGGCAGTCGAGACGACGCACGGTGTTACGGGATCTTCTCAAAGCTGTTCGAGGCAACAGGCGCGGCCAAGACGTGACCGCGTGTGGGGTGTCGGACGTCCGGGCGGCGCGTTGGATGAAGCCCGACAAGACGGCCGGCGCAATGCCTCGGCCGGACGTTGGGACCACCCGTATCGTTCGGTCGATCCTGTTGTGGGTCGCCTCGGCGCTACACCTTGTCCGGTTCCGGGTGCGTCCATGGGGCGCGATAGGGACGGCGAAGGAGGCGGTTGGCCTCGTCGTCGCCGGGCACCAGCCCCTGGGCCGGATCGTAGGCGAGCGTGCGGCCCAGCTTCATGGACAGGTTGGCCAGGATGCACGAGATGCTTGAAATGCAGCCCTGTTCGATGTCGGCCACGGGGCGGCCTCTCGATGCGACATTTCGCAGGAAGTCCTTCATGTGCCAACGAATCGCCGAGGCGCAGTGTTGTTCGAGGCCCTTCTCGTCCTTATCCTCGGGGTACTTGTCGTGTTCGATGAGCGCCGTGCCCGAGGCGGCCGGCTCTCTCTTGCCCTGAGGGTAGTAGTCGTACTTGAAGACGCTGGCCTTCAACGTGCCCTTGTCGCCGTGGAACGTGGCGCTCCAGGGATACTCGGGATCGACGCCGTCGCCCCAGGTGCGGTGATTCCACACCACGTGTAGGTCGCCATAGTCGAAGATGGCCGTCTGGGTGTCCGGGGTGTTCGCCTTGCCGGCCTTGTCGACCAGGATGCCGCCGGTCGAGGTGATCCGCTTGGGCCAGCCGAGGTCCATCATCCAGCGGACCATGTCGAACATGTGGATGCACATGTCGCCCATGATGCCGTTGCCGTACTCCATGAACGCCCGCCAGCCCCGGGGATGCGTCCACTCGCAGTAAGGCCGCATGGGGGCCGGACCGGTCCACATCTCGTAGTCGAGGGTGTCGGGCGGGGGTACGTCCGGCGGGTTGCCGCGGGCGCGCATGTGCCAGTAACAGCATATGTCGACGTGCCGGATGGCCCCCAGTTTGCCCTCGCGGATGATGCGATCGCGAGCCTCGATGAGGTGGGGGGTGCTGCGCCGCTGCGTGCCGACCTGAACGACGCGGCCATACTTGCGGGCGGCGGCGAGCATCGCCCGGCTTTCGACCACGTCCACGCTGGTCGGCTTCTGCACGTAGACGTCGGCGCCGGCCCTGACCGCCTCGATCATGGGGAGGGCGTGCCAGTGGTCGGGCGTGGCGATGAGGACGATGTCCAGATCCTTTTCCGCGAGCATCTTTCGATAGTCGGTGTAGGTTCGGGGCCTCTTCTTCGAGACGTGGCGGGTGGCGGCGATGTCGGCGGCCTCGGCCAACATCCGCTTATCCACGTCGCAGATGGAGACGATCTCGACGGGGGCCACCTGGACCAATCGCCAGAGATCGCACTTGCCGTACCAGCCGCTGCCGATCAGACCGACACGCTTCTTCATGTCGGCCGTTTCATCGGCGAAACCCGCGCGGCCGGACAATACCAGCCCGCCCGCACCCCAAGCACCCATTCGGAGAAACGTTCGGCGATTCATGTGTGTATTCATACCTGTGCCTATACACGCAAAACCGACCGTCTTCAACCCGGAAAGGTGATCCGCCAAGGGGCAAGTTTCCCCTGCCCGCGCAAACGCGGAGCCTGTCGTCCGCCCTCCGCTTGCACACGCCACCTGCGCTGCTACGTGACAATGAGCGAAGCGAGGATCGTCACGAGCAGATCCATGGTCATGGACACCCCGCGCTGGGCGTAGATCTGAAGCATCACCGGCTCGGTGATCTTCTGAAGGCGCTCGGAGGTCAGATGAGTGAGCAACAGGCCCACCAGGTCGACGGACGCCGTTCGGTACGGCAGCGGATCCTGATAGCTGTCGACGTGGCCATCATAGTATCCGATGTTGCCGCGCTTGGAGGGCAGGGTCTCCGTCAAGTTGAGGGCATTGCTCTCATTGCCGTGATAGGAGCCGAACATGTCGAACAAGAGGGTGTGGATCGACTCGGCGGCCATCCACGCCCCTTCCAGGTTGTTGCGACCGCCGTCGTTGTAGTTCCCGGCGCAGTGGAAGTCCCACTGTTCATCGATCATCATGTACATGCCGGCGGGCGCGTAGATCGCACTGAGTCGCATGATGGGGCCCGGCCAAAGCGGACCGCCGGCGTCGGGGTCCTTGAGCAGATCCACGTTGCTCAGGAGTTTGCGGCCCAGGAGCCCTCTGGAGTAGTTGAAGACGTTCTGCGACTTCCTCGAACCGTTGTGCCCGCCCGTCCCGACGGGGGTGCGTTCAAACTCGGGGCATCGGTAGAGGTTGGCGAATCGTGTATAGGGGAACAGCGTTCCGTTCTGCACCTTGGCCTCGCTCGGCGTGCCAATGTATTGGTCCCAATCCGACTCGAGCCAGAGCTTCTTCACCCCCGGATACCGTGGGTCGGGGTCATGTCCGGCCAGGTTTGGAATGAGCCATTGTTCGAAATCGGCGAAGTACAGTTCGCTGTTCTGACCCGCCGGGCCGAGGTTGGGGTAAGCGGCCTCCACGCCGCACGCCCTGAACCCGACGCCGATGAACGGCGGCACGTCATCGAAATCGCCTGCGTAGATCAGCATGGCCTTGGTTAGTTGGCTGAGCCGGGAGGCGCAGAGGGTCGAGCGGGCCTGCGCACGGGCCTTGCTCAGCGACGGCAAGAGGATCGAGATCAGCAAGGCGATGATCGCGACGACAACCAACAGTTCGATGAGGGTAAATCCGAGTCCCCTGCCGCATCTGCCGCGCGTCGGCCTCATGATCGCCTCCTTCTGCGAGGGTCCACCGTGGCCTGTGGCCATCATATGTCATATGTGTACCGATTGGTACAGACTTAATGGTACAAGCCCGTTCGTCCCCCGTCAAGGGGGCACGGGAATAATCCTCCTTGCCGCAAATGGCACGGGGGGTGGACGGTCCTCCGCCCAGGAGGCTGTCGAATCGCGGCCGGCCCGCGAGCCCCCCATGCAGCGTTCCAGGTTTCGCCACGCTATAATCCGCACCATCCGGTCGCTTCGGTGGAAGTCGAGGAGCAGACGCATGCCCATATCCAGGTTTGACAGGATCGACCCCCAAATGCGCGCGGCGATCCTGGAGGCAGCCCGAGCCGAATTCGCCGAACACGGGTATGAGAGTTCGTCCTACAACCGCATCATCGCCAATTCCCGATTGAGCAAGAGTTCCTTCTACTACTACTTTCACGGCAAGGAGGATCTCTACGTGACGGTCGTCAAGGACGCGATCGCGCGGTTTGCGGAGGCAGTCGGAGAGCCTAGAGAAGTGAACACCGCCAAAGCGTTCTGGAGCGAGTGCGCGCGATTGTTTCGTCTCTTCTATCATGCCGGACTGAAGAACCCGCTGCTGATCGGCGTCCTCAGGAGCGTCCTGGAACTGAAACCCGGCCAGATGGCCGAAGACCTGATGGCGCAGATCACCCTGAAGGACGTGCGGTGGTATGAAGGGATTATTCAGCGAGGTCAGGCCCTCGGTGCCGTGCGGACCGATGCGCCGCTCGACCTGATCATCGAGGTCTATCTGGCGGTGCTGGTGGCAAGGGTGAAGTGGAGCATGAAGCAGTTGCTCGACGGTGCGCCGCTCGACATCGAGGAAGATGTGGCCGACATCATCGACCTCCTCCGACGGATGGCGGCGCCGGCAAAGGCGAAAAAGAAGAAGGCACGAAAATAGCTCGTATCAGATCTGCGGCTCCACGGTTGTAACCCGTCCAACGGCAAGACCATCCGGCTCATTCTCGGACGAGGTCGGTAGGCCTTTTCCGCGTTGCCAACAGCGAATGCGGACGGTAGAGTGTCGGCACATACACGCTGGCGACCCGTCAAGGAGTGACGCACATGAGCAGGAGGCGCCGCCGAAAAGCCCACCGTTCAAGACGTTCCTTTCGACACGGTTTTCAGACCGACTCGCGGCTCCGATCATTGGCCTCTACTGATTCCACACTGGAACTGGTGACCTACGAGCTTACCGACGAACCGATGGAGGACCGTCGTTATCCTCTTATTGGGCCGGAGGACGAAGCCCTCGTTGAAGAGATCTGTTCCCAACTGTGGGAGAAAGGCGCATCGTTCGTCGGGCCTCTGGAAGCACTCGTACAGAAGTACCCCGATATCCCGAGGCTATACAACTACTTGTCCGTGGCCTACAACGCCGCCGGCCTGACCGACAAGGTTAAGGACCTGATCCGTGAGACCTATCGCCGATTCCCCGACTACCTGTTTGGTATCACCAACTACGGGCATCTGTGCATTTCGGAAGGACATCCCGAGGAGGTCGCCCGGATTCTCAACGGCAAGTTCTCGATCCACAGCCTCTATCCCGATCGAAGGCGCTATCACATGAGCGAAATGGCGGCCTTCGTGACACTAATGGCCCACTACTTCATAGCCATTCATGATTATGACATGGCGCTGACTCACCTGGACATGCTTCGCAGACTGCCTTCACATTCCCCATCGGTGCGCCAGATGCAGGCTGCTTGGACCGGCGGCGAAAAGGGTCTATTGATCGACGGGCTGCTTGCGTTGCGCCGGTTGGGAATCGGCGGTAAGAGGGCAAGACGGTAGGTGTTCCGCATCCGCGTCGCCCATGGGGCCTGCTTGAAGTCCCGTATCACCGTCGCAGCCCTATCACCGATTGACAACGGCACGCCTCGCAACCAAGATCAGGAGTACAGGGTCCCCGGGCTTCAAGGAAACACCATCAGCAAGTGGGCGGGCGGATCCCCGCCGATCACCGCGCCGATCGTTGAGGAGACTCGAACATGTATCCCAGACAGACGACCCCATCCGATGGCGGACCATCCGAAACGATCCGAACCGACGACCACCGCGCCGAGTTGCCTACGAGGCGTCATTTCTGCCGAACGGCCGCGGCGGGGCTCGCCGCGACGTGCTCTCGCGCGATACCGACGCCGGCCGCCGAGGGTAAATCACGACAGGTCATCGTCGGGGCCCATCCGTGGGTGTACGCCGCGACGCAGCCGAAATACGACATCACGCCGATCCTGGATTCGATCTTCGCCGACATGGCCTACGCCGGCGTCGACGGGATCGAGCTGATGCACACCGCGTTGTATCCGGACGATGCGGTCCAACGCATCGCCGGCCTCTCGAAGAAGCATCGCTTGCCGGTGATCGGCACGTCGTTCGGCGGTGACATGTGGAATCGTGCCAAGCACACCGAGGTGCTTGCCGATGCCGACCGGGTCATCGGACGTTTGGCGAAGCTGGGCGGAAAGACGCTCGGCGTGTCCGTGGGGGCTCCGCCGCAGAAAAAGACCGACGAGCAGCTCGACGCGCAAGCCGAGCTGTTGCGAAAGATCATGACGCTGTGCACTGCCTACGGGGTCGTGCTGAACCTGCACAACCACACCTACGAGGTGAAAGATAACCTGCATGACCTCAAGGGCACGCTCGCCCGCATCCCCGATGTGAAACTTGGCCCCGACCTGAACTGGCTGGTTCGCGGCGGCGTCGACCCGGTCGCCTTCATCCGCGAATACCGCGACAAGATCGTCTTCCTCCACTTGCGGGACCAGAAGGCCGACGGCACGTGGTCCGAGGCGATGGGCGAAGGCGCGATGGACTACGTCGGCATTGCCGCCGCGCTCAAGGAGATCCCGTTCTCAGGCCACGCGGTAATCGAACTGGCCCACGAATCGGGCTTCAAGCCGACCCGTCCCTTGCGAGAGAGCCTGAAGATGAGTCGCGAGTTCGTACGGCGAGTCCTGGGCTACTGAGTGGGGTAGGACGCGGCAGACCTGCCGAACGAAACCTCATGGTTTTTCGATCACGGTGGAACACGCATCACACGGGGTACCATGCGGGAGGCAACACATGAGCGACAAGATCCGCTGCGGCGTACTGGGGCTTGGCCACGGACATGCCCTGGCCAAAGTGGAGCTGCTGCACAACTCCAAGGAGTGGGAACTGATCGGCGTGTGCGAACCGGATGAGAAGGTCCGTTCGGAGTACGCTTCGGCGCCGCAGATGAAGGGCGTCAAGTGGCTGACCCGCGAGGAGCTCCTCGGCGATGCAACCGTCAAGATGGTCGCCGTGGAGAGCAAGACGCCTCGCCTGCTCCAACTCGGCCGTGCGGCCGTCGAGGCGGGCAAGCACATCCATCTCGACAAGCCGGCCGGGGCCAATCTGAATGAGTTCCGCGCGCTGCTCGACGCGGCAGCCAGTCGGAATCTGATCGTGCAGATGGGCTACATGTTTCGCTACAACGCCGGCTTCGATTTCATC
Source organism: uncultured Planctomycetales bacterium (assembly GCA_964596165.1). Taxonomy (GTDB): domain Bacteria; phylum Planctomycetota; class Phycisphaerae; order UBA1845; family JAFGLZ01; genus CAYUQT01. The sequence goes on from CAZQTW010000016.1 coordinate 53,113, forward strand.
CGCCGCGCGGTCGGCCAGGGCTGGCTCGGTCGGATCTTCTCGATCCAGGCCAGCATGTGCACGCAGGTGACGCCGCAGGCCCGCAGGGACCTCTCCTTTCACTCCGGCGGCATCATGCTGGAACTCGGCGGGCACATGATCGACATGATCGTCCTGCTGATCGGCGGGCCGAAGACGGTGACATCCTTCCTGCGGCACGACGGGGACGAAGACGACCGGCTGAACGACAACACGCTGGCGGTCCTCGAATACGACCGCGCGATGGTGGTCGTCGAAACGGCCGCGATGGAGACCGAGGCCTTCTCGCGTCGGCGATTCAAGATCAGCGGGACGCGCGGAACGATCATCCTGACGCCGCTGGAGCCGCCCGCACTCCAGCTATGCCTCCGTGAAAAGGTCGGGTGCCTGCCCAAGGGATGGCAGACGATGCCCGTCAACGACATCCCGCGCTACGTCCGCGACTTCGAGGAACTCCTACAGTGCATCCGCGAGGGCAGACCGCTGCCCTACACGAAAGAACACGATTTCGAAGTCCAGAAGACACTTCTGAGGGCGAGCGGCGAGGTGGTGTGAGGTCATCCGGCGGTCCGGATGACCCACGGTATCGGATGAGCCGTCGCACCGACGTCTTGCTGCTTCAGACGCTCTTCCGTCGACGAATCGCACGATTCGGAAGAGCTGCCCAAGGAAACCTGTGGCCGAGACAGAGGATCACACCCCTTGATCACACCCGCTCCTGCCGGTTTGCCGGGCGATTCTATTGACAGCAATATGTTGGTTTGACTATACAATCAGTTGGAAGAAGACGGCAAATCCTACAATGTGGGGGGGGGGAACCTGCAATGACGACGAGGCTTCGGCGCGTTACCCAACGAGTCGGCGAGAACCTTGACCGCGTTCGGATTGGGGGGGTGCGCCTCGCCACATATGCCTGCTGCCTGGCTGTGCTTGCCGGTCCTGCCACGATTTCCCTGGCGGCGATCGGCGATTCGTTCTCATTCGTGGTCATCGCGGATCCGCACATCAGCGGCGGAGCGGATACCCTTTCGGCCCAACGGCTCCAGGCTTGCGTGGATTGGGTGAATCGGCACCGTCAGTCCGACAAGATCGACTTGGTCTTCGTCGCCGGCGATATCGGCTTCATGGGCAACGGGGTAGGCGTGCAGACGGCCAAGACGATCCTCGACAACCTGGCCGTACCTTATGCCCCCATCATCGGCGACGACGACATCCTGACATCGGACGACGAGGTCTACTTCGCCAACACCTTCGAACCGATCTACCAGGCTCTGGCGGTGAATCCGATGTTCACGAACTGGAGTCGGGCCCCAAGTTACGTCTGGGACCCTCAGGCCGGCATGTGGGCCTACTACCAAAACTTCTCCTTCGATTACCGGGGCGTTCACTTCGTTTGCCCGGATTGGTGCAACCGACAGACGATCGCGTGGCCGGGACACGATCCGATCCGCAAGGAAGACGCCGAGCTACACGACTTCGCGGAGGGGACGTGGCCATGGTTCACACAGGATTTGTTGAACTGCGCAAAGGAGAAGCTGGAGAACATCGTGATGGTTGCGCATCATCCGATGATGACGCTGGGCGGAGACATCGGGGAGGTCCTTGCCTCATACGGAGTGTTCGCTCCCGGGGAGTTCGATCGGCTTCGAACGTTTCTCAATGATCCGAGCGCAAACCTGCCGGAGCACGTCTGGGCGGCCTACGGAGGGCATCTGCACTCGCCGGGATTCTTGCCTGAGGATGCCGACCCCAATCGCATCCAATTCCAAATCCAAGACTATTGCTTCGACCCCAACGTCTACGATCCGAACGGCCCGATCCGTTTCCTGCCGCTGCCCGGGTACGACCTGTATGCCATCGACGACACGCATCTCGAGAAGTCCGCCGGCCCCGACGACCCCATCCGCCTGGAATTGATCACGGTCACTGAGGGGCAGGATCGTTTCAACTACGTCTCGACCACCATTGTGGTCCCGGAACCGTCCGCGATCGCCCTGTTGCTCGTGGCTCAATGCCTGCGACGCCGACAACAGAGAAGGTGAGTCTTGCCGCCTCGATTGTTGCCCTGGCGGGAATCCCCCTCGAGCGAAAGCACAATCGCGCCCGTCGGGGGACACGTTCTTCAGAAGCCCGGCGCAAGCCTTGGTACAAACCGCGGACGACCCAATGGCGCACATGACAGCCCGCCCGCGGAGTCCCACCTTCTCGCGTCCTCATCGCCACTCCGCACGCGATTCAAGGATCCTACCGGCGAACGGGCCGAAAAGTCCGTGACCCCACGCGAGCTTGGCGGACTTGAGGGCGGCGTTGGATTTTGACTCGATTCGCGTTTCTCCGAGCCATTTGCCGTCCTGGGACGTCCAGGGACAGGAGCAGACTCGTGTGTAGCGCGCATCGCCGACCGTGTGGGTGTGGTAGAAGAACAGGCGGCCTTGGGCGTAGTAGAAGTTGTGATAGCTTCCGTCGGCCGGCTTGGCCAACACCGTCGTTCCCTCATATTCGGCGCCGTTGTCGAACGTCAGGATTCCCTTGCCTACACGCATCCGATGAGGTATAGGCCGGGCGTCGACTGCCCATGCCTGCTTCGTATCGTCCCAGAAGCGTAGCTGCCGGTCCTGACCTTCGGCGAAGCTGTAGAGCCGTCCGTCGAGAGTGAACATTCTTCGGTCTGCGCGAGCGCTGTTACCGAACACGTCGCCAGAAGCCAGACACTCAGGAGAACCAGCAATCCGGAACGTCTCTCATCATGCTTCATGGGTGTTGCGATCATTGGATTCACCTTTAACGTGCCTACCGTCTCGTCATGAAGGATCTCGGCTCGCCCGCCCAACTGACTCTCACCCTCGGCGTAAAGACAAGTCACGGGCAGGTTCATAGTACAAAGGACATCAATGAATACCTACGGATCGCGAAGGCGGCGGGCATAGAAGGCGTGGCCATCTTCACGTGGACGGACCTGCAGCCCTATCTCGATCAGGTCGTGCGAGACGGCTACCTGCCGCGGTAACGGATCTCCGCCACTCTGATCTCGTTCTTTCTGCTGTTCGTCGTCGGATCGAGGCGGTCTCTCGTTCCGAACGTCATGAGGATCGTGCCGGGCGCGATTTCGCGAATGGTCGTGTAGCCCGAGTAGGGTGTCGTATCGACGACCGTGTGGTCCGTCCAGGTTCGACCCCCGTCGGCGCTGAACATGATGTTCGCACCCGGCCGACCGTAGCTCACCGCCAGAGTTCCATCTGATAGAACAATCACGTCGGGAAACGCGCCTCTGACGCCCGAACGCCACGGCTTCGCCCACGTCTTGCCGCCGTCGTTGCTGGACGACACCATGACCGGACTGTCCTGCCAGTTGACATCAATCGCACTACCCGTTCGAAGAACCGCAATGAGGTCGCCGTTCGGCAGGGCCTTCATGGACGCCTCGTTGTACCCCTCATCGCCGATGCGGTCGTAGCCGATGGTGCTGAGATACTGCCAGGTCCGGCCCCCATCGGTCGAATCGCAGACATACGTTCGCGAATACGGCCTTCGCGGGTTCTGCGGGCACGGCGTGTCGTCGCCCTTGAACCAACCGCCCATCAGGGCAACCAGGCTTCCGTCCGGCCGTTCGACGATCGACCGCATGAAGAGCGGGCCCGGATGGAACGCGTGGCCCTGCGCCGCCTTGGCCTGCGGGACGTGGAACAGGGTCTCGATCGGTCCGCGAACGGTCCGGCCCAGATCGTCGGACTCGAATCGTTCGCCACGATACCAGCCCGGTCTGCCGTCGATCGGGAAGGTTCGGTAGGCCATCCCCAGCACACGGCCACTGCGAAGTTGGACCGCCCCGGAACCGATCGTGCCCGAGTCCCGCTTTCGCCAAGTTCTGCCGTTGTCGGTGCTCAACCAGTCGGTGTGGAGGAGGGTTCCGTCTGAAAGCCGCGTCATCCGCTCGGCATGCGTGCCAGGACACAGGGTCCACGAATCGGACACGGTGACATCCAAGCGATCGCGCGGCGAGCGAATCGTGATGGCCACATGGCGAGTGTCCTTCGTGACCGTGCCTCTCTTACGAAGTGTCAGCTCAAGATGGTAGATGGCCGGCTCCCAGCCGCGCGTCTCAATCCGAACCTCCATCTTTCCGCGAGCGGAATCCGCGTCCTTCGGTCCGTTGTCCAGAAGGATGTCCCGACCGTCGTCGCACAACAGGCCCGTCTTGCGCTTGGAGTCGTAGCGAAAGCCGGGTGGGACCGATTCCTTCATGACGCAATACGTCTGGCGGAGCTCAACGCCCTGGACGTCGTCGGTCGTTGCCTCGATCCGTAAAACGCACACCTGACCCGCATCGACCAACGTCGGTGAAAGGCGACAGGACTTGAACGCGAGCGAGGACCGACTCGTCGTCGCGCTCGGCGCGGCGCCCAGGCTGGCAGCAGCGAAAAGTAGTGCCGGCCCGCACATGACAGGCTACATTGCCCCTTCTGACTTGGCCGCGGCATCGTCGCACCGGAACAGGGTCATCGGTCTTCTACTCGGAGGAGTCCGCACCGCCAGGCTGCGGAGGCATGACGCCGTTTAGACCCGTTCCTCAGCAGCCACGGCCAAGAAGCCTATTCGCTCACGTGCACGAAGATCCCTTTCTTGTTCGCGACGATGACATCGGGGATGTCGTCGCCGTTGAGGTCCGTCGCGGCCACCTGCGTGCCCACGCCGGAGTCGTTGTCGATCAGGTGCGGCACGTAAGTGGCCTTGCCCGGCGCCTCGCGCCGAAGCTCAAACCAGTAGACGACGGCCGGGGCATCGGGCTCCTTGTCCCCTTTGGGACCGTGCGCCCAGAACCGCTTGCCCGTAAGGATGTCCTTCAGGCCGTCGCCGTTCATGTCCACGAGTTCAAAGGCGTGGAGCTGGCTGATCCGAAGATCGTTGGAATTCATGTCGGGATTCGGCGGAAGGATCACGCGCTGCTCCCAGCCGATCTCGCGATTGTTTCTGACCTGCTTGTACCAGACGAGGCCATAGTGATGGCAATGCCAGGCGGTAATGATGTCGGACATGCCGTCACCGTCGACGTCGTAGACCAGCATCTGTGCGGCGGCTTCGGCGTATGGGTAGGGACGGAATGTCCAGGGCTTGCCCGTCTTGGCGTCGGCCGGCTGCGCCCACCATCCGACCGCCTCCACCATGTCGATGCGCTTGTCGCCGTTGATGTCCCCAAAGCCGACCCCGTGCGTGAACTTCTGGTAGCGCTTGTCCTGCGGTGATATGGCATGGAAGGTCCAGGGCTGATCGGGTTTGCTCGTGTCGTAGACGGCGAAGCCGAGATAGCCGTCGGTGTTGAAGATGAGCTCGGGCTGGCCGTCGCCGTTGATGTCACCCCACACGGGCGATTCATTCCCGACGTTCGAATGCGCCAGATGTTGCTTCCAGGCCGTCCCCTTGCCGGCGGGGTTTTCGTACCAATAGGACGGTCCTCCGGGGAATCCCACGTAGAACACGTCGGTCCAGCCGTCGCCGTTAAAGTCGGCGGTATAGGTGAGGAAATTATCGGAGTAGTCCTTCGGGTCGTATTCCTTGACCGATCGGATCTCGTGCGTCTTCTGGAAGTCGGGCCCCTCGAACCAGAACGGTCCGGCCACGACGTCCGTCCTTCCGTCGTGGTTGAAGTCGCCGTAGTAGGCGCCCTCGGCGTAGAACTTGTCGGACAGCCGCAGCTTCTTGAATTTGGGCTCCGGCCAGTTGCCGGTCAGTTCGGCGGCCGCTTTGCGCGCTGCGGCTCGCACCGAGGGCACGGGGCTGTGTACCAAAGACACTGTCGCCGCCGAAGCGGTCGGGTCCCGTCGTTGGCCCAGGGCATCGAGCAGTGCGACCTGCACCACGGGGGCGACTTCAGGCAGCACGCCCGCCAGCGACGATGTGGCATTCTGATCCTTGAGATCGGCGGCAACCTGAACGGCCGCGAGTTGTGCGGGCCCGTCGTTGCCCTTCAGAGCGCCGATGATCAACGACAACGCCCGGTCGCCCGATGACAACAGTAACCCACGGTAGGCCGCGGTACGAACGTGGTCGGGTTCCTTGGCGGCATGGATCTCTTCATAGATGGCCGACGCTGCCTTGGCATCGCCCTCGACCCGCAGGCGATCCGCACACGCAAGCAGCGCGTCGACAATCACACCATGAACGGCCGCGGGCGCCGTTGCGCCGGCCGCCTTCAGAGCGGCAATCGCCTCACCGCCGCCGATTCTGCCGACGGCCATCGCGGCCGAGGACGCCACCAGACCGTCGGCGTCAGCCAGGAGCTTGATCAGATCGGGAAGCGCCTTCCGTTCCCGCCGGATTCCGAGAGCATGGGCAACGCCGGCCCTGTTTTTGCCGGAGGTCGTGCCCAGCGCGGCGCATAAGGCCTCGCCCGCCTCGGCGCAGGGCATCGTCTCCAGCACGTCGAGTGCCCATTGGTACAGATGCTCGTGGCCAAGAAGCGGTACAAGCGCCGGAATTGACTGGGCGGTGCCGACCACCTTCAGCTTCCGACACGCATCTTCCTTCTCGGATTCGCCGGCCGCCGATTGGAGGACCTTGATCGCCTGTTGTTCGTCGTTCGACTCGGCCAGGACGGGCGTGCCAATCAGCGCCGACCCCATCAGCAATGCAAAGTAACGTGTTCTCATGATCTCACCTCCGTCAAATCTGCCAGGGCGGACGGAATGCCGTTGAAAGCAGACGGTTTGCCTCATCATCACCCACAAAATGCTCCTGCTGCGGGTCCCACTTGAGCGGCCGCTTCAGTTGCAGGGCGATCCCGCCGAGCAAGACAGCGGAAGCCGCCCGATGGCATGTCTCAACGTCGCAGATGGGACGCCTGCGAGTACGCACGCACTCGAGGAAGTTGCCGGAGTGGCTGTTGCATCGATAGAGGCCTACCTTGACCGGATCGATCGGACGCTCCAGGATCTCACGCGAGCTGGCCGTCAGGTTCTTTCGATCGACCGCGACCCAGCCCTCGGTACCGATGAAGCGAGCGCCCCCTTCCCCGCCGACGTCGTCGCCGGGATACGGACAGCCGTGCACGACCACGCCGTTGGCATAGCGATAGCGGAGAACATCGTTCTCGACCCACAGTTCGGTCGGTCCCGAGCGGTCCGCATCGAGCACCCATTGGATGAAGTCGTAGTGGTGGGGGGCCCAGTTGATGTCGCCGATGCCGCAGAACATGTGTGCGTTGTCGACGCCCGCGTACGGCGCCCACGGCGCCGGGCCCAGATACAAGTCCCAATCGAGTCCTTCGGGCACGGGCTTCGGTGCGCCGAACCGTTTCCAGGCGAACGATCCTCCCGGGCGGAACGCGTAGACCTCCTTGAGCTGTCCGATGGCGCCGCCGCGGACCAGTTCGCAGGCCCGCAGGAACTTGCCGCCGTATTCCGACCGTTGCTGCGTACCGGCCTGGAAGACACGCCCGGATCGCAGCACGGCCGTGACCATCGCCTGGCTCTCGCGAATGGTGATCGCCGTCGGTTTCTCACAGTAGATGTCCTTGCCGGCCTGCGCGGCCATGACCGTCATCACACCGTGCCAGTGGATCGGCGTTCCCAGCAGCACCGCGTCGATGTCGCCGCGGGCCAGAACCTCACGGAAATCGTTGTAGGCCTTGCAGGCCGCGTAACTCCCCGCCCCGAACTTTCGGGCGTAGAACTCGTCGACCTTCTGACGGGCGTCCTCGCGCCGGTTCTTCCACACGTCGCATATCGCCAGAATCTGGACGTCGTCGCGGGCGACATAGCCACCGGTGAGGTAAGTCCACGCCTTCCCGAACACGTGTCCACCGCCCTGCCCCCCTACCCCGATGAACCCCATGGTGATCCGCTCGCTGGGCGGGATGAATCCGCCCCTCCCCAGCGCGGATGCGGGGACCACATAGGGGAACGCCACCGTCGCGCCGACGGCCTCGGCGCTGCGGCGAAGGAACTGGCGCCGTGAAGTTCTCGTTGATCCATTCATCGATAGGGCTCCTTTATGCCACCCAAGCTTCGTTCCAGCCTGAACCGTGCGACAGGCATACCTGTGGCCGCGGTATTGTCCGATATGGCGAGCGTCGTGTCCATCGACGCGAGGCCCGGTTTGACCCGATCGTCAAATCGTAGGGGTGCCTGCTGCCGCCGTATCCGTCGAAAAACCGCCTGCCTCTCCGCCACGTCGAGCACGGTGGCCCTGACAACCGGATTGCGGTAGGAATCCTCGCCGGCGTCGCACGGACTGGCCGCTAGGCCGGTTCTAGTCCCGTTCGCTGGGCGGTGGCAGGGCTGCCAACTCCCGGAAATCCTGTTGGACATATGCATCCAACTGGTCGGCGAAATTGGGGGAAAGCGACAGGAGATGGATCAGTTCCAGCACGTCGGCACGGTCCTTGATGCGATGCGGGGCGGAGCGAGCGCTGGCCAGCTTGAGTTCGATCAGCGTCTTCAGATTGACGAACCGCAGTCCTTCGGGGGAAACCTCGGCCACTTCGCCCGGCGCCGGAAAACGCACGGACTTGGGTTTGCCGTCTCCCGGATACTCGCCGGCGATCAGAAATTCAACGCGGACCCGCGTCACCTCGTCGCGAAGGTGGCGGCTCTGTGGACCTTTGCGGTTGAAGCCGTGTCCGACAAGCCCTGCGTGCGCCCGCTCCAGGTCGCGCGCCGAGCCGATCAGGAGATCGACGTCCTGTGTGGATCGTTCTATTCCATGGTGTTGTAGGGCAATACCGCCGACAATCGCGTACGGGATTCCCAGTCGATCGAGCTCGCCCGCGACACGCCGCAACGTCTGCCATACGCGGCCCTCGTGCTCGATCTGCCGGTCGGCTTCCATCAGCGTTTCCTGAAGGCGTGAGGCCATGACTGGAACCCTGTCGATACGGCCAATTCTATCTGGGGCCCGCGCACGGGTCGAGACCCGCCGGTTCGATCTACTTCTTGTCCAGTCGCTTGTTTTCGAACCACATCGGTCCGCCCCATTTGCCCGTGACCACGATGTCGAGATCGCCGTCGCCGTCGAGATCCACGACTGGGATGTTCATGCCGGCGCCAATCCCCTGATTGTGGGAAATGACGTGCTTCGTCCAGTTCGCCCCGGGCTTGCGTTTCAGTTGATACCAGTACACCCCCAGCGGACCGCTCTCATCGGGGTCGCTGCCGTTGTGGGCCATGAATCGCTTGCCGGTGACGACGTCGAGCACGCCGTCGCCGTCGATGTCGGCGAGCGTGAGGCTGTGCGCCTGGCTCCACGAATCATCAATCACGTGCTGCTTCCATCGGATTATGCCGCCCTCGCGTGTCTGCTCGTACCAGAAGATGCCGTACCGATGGGCCGAACTGGTGATGATGTCGTTGAGGCCGTCGGCGTTCACGTCGTAGACGCGAATCTCCGGCGTGTGCTCCGCCTTGCCTTCCTCTCTGTTGCCCAACGCCAGTGGGTGTTCTTTCCATGTGCCGCCTCGCCGGTTTACAGGGGCCTCGAACCAGGCGTTGGGGCGGATGATGTCCGCCCGTCCGTCGCCGTTGATATCACCCGCCCCGACACCGAACTCCATGTTCTTCTCGGAAACGAGATGCCGGACAAAGGTGCCCTTCTTGGCCCCCGACGTGATGAGTTCATACCAGAACGTCTGCTGAACGTGGGGCAGGATATGGGTCTCCTTTCCTTCGCCGGTCAGATCGTACAGTTCGCCGCACTCGAAGTTGCCGTTCGTCTCGATGACCGTCTCAGGCCACAGGCCGCCCTTGGCACCGGTGTTGCGATACCAGGCGATGGCCTTCTCGTGCCAGAAGCATGAGACCACGTCCAGCAGTCCGTCCCCGTCCACATCCAGCGGCAGGTTCATGAAGTCGTGATAATAGCCCTTGCCCTGGTCGTCCACTTCGCCGGCGAGCTTGCGGACCTCCACCCGTTTCCAGTCGGGCCCAAGATACAGGTACGCCCCAGCCATAATGTCCGGCTTGCCGTCCTTGTTGAAATCGCCGACGCAGCACGCCTCGCTGCGGAAGTTGCCTACTCGGTGCATCACGAACGTGACCGAACCGGACGGTCTTTCCTCGGCGACGACGACAGTTGTTGCGGCCAGAGCCGGCAGGATCACAACTCCGGTAGTGAAGCGGACAATCGTTCTCATGGTTTTAGTCCTTCCAAGAGGAGGGTCTACCGTATCCCTACCGGTTCGCCGAGCATCGCGGTTCTGACGACCGGATTGCGGACGGGTTTCCGTGTCATGTCGTAGTCGAGTGCGAATACCTGCTCCGGACTCGTGGCGTACTGATTCAGCGTCGGCGAATAGGGCTTCACCTCGATCTGGTTCTCGTTCGGCACAAAACGCATCGGTACCAGCCAGCCGTTGCCCCCGTTCGGCAGACTCTGGTAATCGAACATGATCTCGTGGACGTTCCGCCCGACGTCATTGGTGCTCGTCTGATGCCGCCATCCGGAAACATGTCCGCAGACGACCATGAAAATGTTCTCGTGTTTGGACACGAGTTTGTTCCAAAGATCCTGGCCACTGTTTGAGTTTACTTCGTCGCGCTTCTGTCGGCTTCTTCCCCCGCGATCCAGATAGGAGTGCGTGGCGATGATGACCTCCCGGTCTTTGTGAGAGCCGACTACGCCATCCGCCCATTCAATCGCCTGATCCGACGGCCAGACCTCCAGGCTGACGACCATGAACTTCTTTCCACCGCCCTCGAAGAAGCAGAAGTTGTTCGCGTTCGTCCGGCCCATGTGGCCGCCGTACCAAGGATGGTTCTCAAACCGGGAAGGCGGAAAGTACTTCGTGTACAAGGGGGTCTCCCGAGTGAACTGTTTGCCCCGATGCTCGAAGTCATGATTGCCCGGAACCATGCTGTACGGAACGACGCCGTCCAGGATACGGTGAGCGTTGTCGGCATTCTGCCACTGTTTCTCGATACCGTGCCGATTGACGATGTCGCCAAGGTGTATGACAAACCGGATGTTGTCCTTTGCGGCATTCGATTTGATCCATTTCATCTGCGCCACGTAGGTATCCGGATGTTCCTGAGAATAGAGCTGTGTGTCCGGAAGTAACACGACCGTGAACGGCTGAGGTCTGACGCACCCAACGGCCGCTACCAGGATCAGACCGAGGAATACAATGAACGAATGACGGCATCTTTCAAGACGCATGAAGATCTCCCCGTTCAACAGGCGACCGGTTCCCCGCGCCGGGTTGCGAATGGCCGCATTTCCATCTCCCCGGCCCGGTGTTGATTCATCCGACGTTGCGTCGCATCCATCCACTGGGACGTCGAGCGCGTATTCTCCCATGTTGTATTCAGAGAGGCCAAGGCCGCCACTGTCGGGATCGCCCATCGAATCATCATGCAAACGTACTCTTCCGGGCTGGATTCCCCGCGTGGCCGCAACTCACCTGGAGCATCGCCGGGACTCATTCCTTCAACTCGGCCACACTGACCGGCCCGTTCAACGAGTGGACGTCCCTCTGCGGGTTGACCCATCCGAGGGCTGCCGTCCGGCGGCCTCGGCCGCCATCGAACACCAAGCCCGACTCAGGTCGGTCGCGATTCACGGAACCGGGTCCCCAGAACCGCCGTTACCGGTCCTCAACGTGAGCGCACATTCTAGCAGGTTTCGGAAGAATTCGATCCCCGCCGGCAAGGCTTGCACCAACAACGACCGCCGCGCGGTGCACCCGACGCTCACGACAATCGGACCCCGGTCGTGTAGCATGGTTGCCACGTATGAATCCCAAGTCCATCAGCCAGTTCGACCGCAGGCCGGCCCCGGGTATCGAGGAGATCGTCTGTATGGGCTCGCCGCACGGAATAGGCCTCCAACAAGGCAAGGCCTTGCGGGAACAGGCCCATCGCGGCATCCGCGAGGTCATCCTCGAGAACGACCGCATCGACCAAATCAAGCCGCCATGGATTCCGCGCCGGCTCCTTCTCGGCGCGGGTCGCCTGATCTCGCGATGGACGGTCCCTCGGGACATCGCGCGCCACTACCCTCGTCAGTACGCGCGGGCCCTCGGCATCGCCGAAGGAGCGGGCCTGAATATCGACCATATCTGGATGACACTGTTCGTTGAGCAGAATGCAATGGCCGGGCTGCGGCTTCCAGCCTGTACGAGCATCGCCCTGCAGCCGGAGCGAACGACGTTCAACGAGCCCGTCGTCTTCCGCAACTTCGACCTACCGCCGGAGACGCGTGCGTTCAACATCCTGCGAAGGGACCGGCCGGACGATCGGCACGCCTCAACATCGCTGACCTTCCCTCAGTTGCCGGGTTCGCATACGGGAATCAACGACCAGGGGCTGGCGATCTCCTATAACCTTGGCTACCCGCGTGACAAGAGCGGATGCCACGTCAGTATCACGTTGATCGTTCAGGAGGTGCTGGAGCGGTGCCGCAGCGTGGGCGACGCGATCAGCCTGATCGAACAGTCGCCCCGCGGCGGAGGGGCACTGCTGACGCTGGCGGATGAGACCGGTCGGATTGCCGTGGTTGAGCTGACGGCCCGTTCCACGGCCGTGCGATCGCCCGAGAACGGCACGCTCGTCAGCACCAACCACTATCTGACCGAAACAGCTCGCCCCGTGGACACCGCCTTTGCCGCGCATGCTTGGCCCTGGCAGCGCCGCGGTTGGTATTGGATCGGAGCCAACAGTCAGGCGCGACGCGATCGGGCCGTCGAGTTGCTTGCGACGAGACCTCTGTGGGATATCGACGGGCTCATCTCGATCCTTTCGGATCACGGCCGGGAGAACAAAGGAAGCGACATGACGATCTGCCGGCACCCTCCGCCGTATGAGACCACATTTGCGGCGATCCTGTTGCCGGCCCGCCGGGAGCTACTGCTCGCGCCGGGCCAGGCGTGCTGTCAGGGATTCGTTCGTCGGCCGTTGGATCTCGCGACGTCGCCGTAGGCACTCGACCTCCGCACGATGTCGACGGCTGTCTCCGTCACAACGGCGAAACGCAGCGTCGACGGCAGACACGCCGGAGCCCAGGGGATCAAATCATAAGGAGCATCCCGTGAAAGCCACCGACATTCCAAGAACGTGGATGTGGGGATTACTCGCCGCGATAGGCGCCGGGTCCGTTTGCCCGCCCACCCTCTGCGGCCACGAGATCTTGTGGAAGTATCAGACCCCCACGGGCTGTGTCGACCCATCGCCTGCCGTAGGCGATATTGACGGCGACGGCGCGCCCGACCTAGTCCTGGCATCGACTTCCGGTAGCGTCATCGCACTGGGGAGAAACGGCCTTGAAAAGTGGCGATGGGACGTCCGTCAGCAAGTCAGCATTCCACCGACGCTGGCCGATATCACCGGCGATCCAATACCGGAGATCCTCGTGCTGAGTAATGTGGGACGACTGTCGTGCCTCGACGGCCGCTCCGGCAACCCGCTCTGGACGTACGACTTGCCGGGTCGGGTCGACTGGGGCGTCACGTCGGTTGTGGCGGTCGATGTGAATCGGGACGGCAAGCTGGAAATCCTCGCCGCGGACTCCGCCGCGACCATGGTCTGCCTGAACGGACAGGGCGCGCCCCTATGGACGCTGAACGAGTCCGGCGGCTGGCGATCTTCACCGGCGGTGGGCGATCTCAACGCGGACGGATTCTGCGAAATCCTCATTGCGAGTGGGCAGTCTCCGCTCGTATGTGTTTCCCACGAAGGCAAGGTCCTGTGGCGCTTGGCGCAGCAGGGCGGGGCCGGTGCCGGCCCGGTGATCTGGGATCTCGACGGCGACGGCAAGCCGGAGATCGTCACAGGGATCGGCGCAAAACTGACGGCCGTGGGGGCCGACGGGAAGGTCCTCTGGCAACACCCCATGAGCCGGGACATCGACGCGGCAATCTCGGTGGCCGATGCGGACGGCGATGGAATGGTCGAGATCTACGCCGTCGATCTCAACGGGCAGTTCGTATGCGTCGATCGGACGGGTACACCTCACTGGAAGGCCGGCGTCGAACAGCGTGTACGCCGCTCGCCCGCCGTGGCGGACGTCGACGGCGACGGGCGCGTGGAGATCGTCGTCGGGGGCTACAGCGGCACACTCTACCTCTTTGACACCAACGGCGAACATAAGGAGCGGATTCCGCTCAGCGGTACGATGAACGCCACGCCCACCGTGGTCGATCTGGCGGGGGACGGCAAGGTGCAGATCATTTGCCCTCTGTCGGACGGAAGTGTCGTCGCGTTCCAGTGGAAGTTCGGTAAGGCGCCGGCGACCGTGCTGTGGCCGGAGTATCGATACAACTCGAGACGGACCGCCGCCCCAACTCCCGACGCGACCACACCGCAAGTCACGCTGGCGAAGGCGGACTACGGCCAATGTCACGTCGGCACGAACACCTTTGCCGTTCGCGTGAACAATCCGGCGCGAAAGACGCTGAACGTCTTGCTCTCCGTGAGCGGCGAAGAGGGAATTCTCTCGTCCGCAAGAGTGACGTCCGCCGATCAGACCGTTGCGAGTCGGCTTTCATACACGATCACCGGGATGCGGGCGGCGACGCTGCGGTTCGGCTGTGAAATCCGCGAAGGCGATACGGTCTTGCTCCGACGCACCCATGAGATCTACGTTGCACCGTTTGTTCGGGAGCTTGCCGAGTTGGACGAAATGCTTGGCCGACTCGTTACCCTCGTGCCGCGCCTGCCGGACCGAAAAGGGTTGGAGGAACGCGTGCAATTCATCCGCGGCACATTGCCGGGATATCGCGACCGCGTTCAAATCGCAACGGCCTTGCCCCCGCTCGAGCGGAGCAAGCTCGGAGACGAACTCGCTGAAGCGCGCAAAGAAGCCGCGCGCATGTTCGCCATAGCCCAACGAGCGGCGCTGACCGGCCCCCCGGGCGGGGCGTTTGCCTCGGCGGCCAATCCGTGGGCGCCCTTCGGCGGCATCGACGAAGTCGTCGAGGACAGGCTCACCCAGCCCGAGCTGTGGGTTCAAGCCTTCGGCGGCGAGACGGAATCGGCCGCGCTGAACATCTTCAATCCAGCCGGCCGACCCATGGCGTTTCGGCTCGAGCTCACGGAACTGACCCAGTCCAAAGACAAGCCGTCGGTTCGCGCACGCGAGGTCATCGAGCTTCGCGAGGCCGTCGACATACCGACGTTGAGGATGGACTGGTCGGCGGATGCACTGCCGTTGCTCAATCAGGGGCAAACGATTCTCGTGCCCGCTTGGGGGGCACGGCAGCTCTGGTTCACCATCAACACCGCCCGCCTGGCACCGGGGGCGTGGACGGGGCGGATTCGGTTGAGGGCACTGAACACAAGCCCGCATGAGATCGCGGTACCCCTGACCATTGAGGTCTGGAAGGCCGGACTCCCGGCCAAGCAACCCTTGAGGCTTTGCCATTGGGGCTACGTCCATCAGTCGGTGCTGAGCGACCAGCCCGAAGCGGCGATGAAGGATCAGCTTGCCCACGGAACCAACGTGTTCGTGGGGGGCTTCGTTCCCATCGTGAAGTTCAACGCGGATGGGGCGCTCGTCGGCGAGATCGACTACAAGGCCCACGACAATTACGTCCGCCGGCACGCGCCGCACGGGATCGTCCTGTTCCAAGGTTGGGGCATCGGCGGGCCGGCCGAGGCGTTCACACCGGCCTGGAAGAAGGCCGCGATCGCGTACATCCGCGCGTGGGTGAAGCACTTGGCGGAAATGGGCGTCGGATATGACGGCTTCGCGTTCTATCCCGTCGACGAGCCGGGGCTCAACGACGGCCTGGTGGACCTGTACGTCAACTATGCGAAGGTGGCACGCGAGGCGGATCCCAAGATCCTGATGTACACCGATCCCGTGGGGCGGGCGAGTATGGACGACCTGAAGAAAATGGCGCCCTACGTGGATATCTGGTGTCCCAACCGGCGGGGCTATCTCATGGGCGCCGGTGACGAGAAACTCGCCTTCATCAAGTCGACGGGCAAGACCGTTTGGACCTACGAATGTGAGGGCGATGCCAAGCACCAATCGCCGCTCGCCTACTATCGCGGCCTGGCCTGGCTCGCCTGGCGTCATGGTCTGACGGGAATCGGCTTTTGGAACTACTGCGTCGGACCCGAGCCCTGGTACGAGAAGGGCGAGTATACGATGATCTATCAGGGCGACGGCGTCGTTCCCAGCAAGCGCTGGGAGGCCGTTCGCGACGGGATAGAAGACTACAGCATGCTTGTAGAGCTGAAGAAGGCGGCCGACGCTGCGGAGGCCGCCGGACGCGTGCCCGAAGCCGTGAAGTCGGCCAAGACCCTTCTGAACGAAGATGCCGCCGCCATCGCCGCATTCTGCGGCAGCGAGGATGAGGGGACGCTCCCGGGTCCGGACGGCCCCCGCGGAGATCGGGTCGTTGCGGATCGGCGATGGAAGGCGATCCAGGTCGCCCGCCGGAAGATGGCCACGCTGCTCGACCAACTGGCGCCGGCGACTCGGTGACACGACGTGAACGGCATGACACCGTATGCCTCGCCCTCCGGAAAATGTTTGGGACCGAGTAGGTCAATTGCACAGGATTCCACACGCCTCCCGCGTTACAATCAGAGGGAGAGCTTGAGGATCAGTTCCGACGATGAGATCCGATTTTCAGCATGGCGGTAAAGAATCCCTGACGCGACGGCACTTCCTGGAACAGGTTGGGTGGGTGGCGGTTGCAGGGGGAGTCGGCGACCGGCTCGCCGGCCGTGCCGAATCGGCCGAGCCCTCCGGATCGCCTGCGGGCCGCGTGAAGCACAGGAAGCTGGGCAACACAGGCCTCGACGTCTCCGAAGTGGGGTTCGGCGGGCACAGTTGGGCCTACGACCGCGTCCCCGACGGTAAGGGCCGCTACCGCAAGATCACGCTCGACGAGGCCACCGAAATGATCCGCGAGGGCCTCGATATGGGAGTCAACTTCTTCGACTCCTGCACGCCGCTCGAAGAAGCGAGCATCCCCGGCGAGGCGCTCAAGCGACTCAAGAAACGCGATCAGGCCATCATCTGCGTTCGTCCCTCGCACAAGATGAAGGGCGTGCCGCAGGACAAGGAAGAGATCTATAAATGGACCGATGAGCGTCTGAGACTGTGGCAGACCGACCGAGTCGACCTGCTGCTGCTCAGCAACGAATCGCACGTCACGCCGAAATCCGGTTACTGGGACATGACGTACTCCATCGAGGCCTGCGACAGGCTCAAGAAGCAAGGTAAGATTCGATTCACCGGTTTCGGCAGCCACTTTACCCCTCCGTGGTTTCGCGAGGCTTTCGAAAAGTTCGCGAAAGCCTTCGATGTCTGTTCAATGCCGTACAACGTCCGACATCGCGTGGCCGAAGAGGTTATTCCCGAGGCTCGGAAGGCCGGGCTGGGGGTCATCACGATCAAACCGCTGGCCCGGGGCTCTCTCCTGAAGAAAGGCGATACGGCCGGGCAGGGTGTAAGCATGGCGCGGGATATGATCGCGTTCGTGCTGTCCAATCCCCAGGTGGATGTCTGTCTTTGCGGCGTGCACACCCTCGCACAGATGCGCGAGAACTTCAGCGCCTCGTGGACCAAGCTATCGCCCGATGCGCTCCAACGCATTCAACGACGGGCGGCGCGTAGCCCGTGTCCGAATTACCCCTGGCTCGAGAACGGATGGAGATATGCATAGCAGCATGTCGAGGAACAACACCAACCATTGGGTCGAACCGATCACTCTATCAGCTTGTGCGGTTCTGCTGTCGGCTATTGCCGCGTGCAGCCCCAAGAACGCCGAACCGGGGGAGGTGACGCTGACCTCGAATCCGACGCGGGCAATACCACAGGCACCAGGGGGCGGCGAGCGGGCTCGAACGAGCCCGTCCGGCGCCAAGTCCGCCGACCCGTTTGACGGCTGCGATACTTGCCACGTCGACGTGGCCGATCAACTGGCCGGTACCCGTCACTTGACCAAGCGCATAAGCTGCGTGAAGTGCCATGGCCCGAGCCGTGGACATGCCAAGGATGAGAACAACGCGGTGAAACCCGACCGCGTCTTTGCGCGAGACGACATCGACGCCTTCTGTGGCACCTGCCACAAGTGTTCTCGCTCGCGGCGCGATCGGCAGCTCACCGGAACGAATTCTCGCCGATTCGTTTGCAGCGACTGTCACGGCAGCCACAAGATCAACCGTGCCGGAAAACCCGCCACGCAATCGTATCCGTCGGAAGTGATCGGCCGAGGATAGGCGATACCCTGCAACGGCAGCGGGCCGCATTTGTGGCCGGGGGGCGCCCGGCAAGCCGTCAGCCCCCGCTCGGACCGATCCCAGTCGAGACGCTGGACGGGAGGATCGAGATCATCCACCACCGCCTCGTCGGCAACCCCGAACACGACGGCCAACGGATGACCGCGACGTTCTGACGGTGACGTCGCCGCGCTCTTGAACTCCCCGTCCAACAAAGACCCTCATCGGACTCAGAGCCCATGCGGTGTCCTATCCCCACATTGATCGCGCTTCAACTGAACACACGAGCGTTCTGCAATTCCCCAAGCTGGTCTGCGGACCGAACGGGGCCCTGAGAACTCACGGACGGCTCCTCCCCTCGCCCGAACGGGCTGGTCAGAGGCTGTCGTGATGCGCCGCATACTGATCGACCAGACGACGGATCATCTTCTGATATTGCGTGTGATGTTTCCGGGCCTGTCTCTTGAAGAACTGCACACTGCGCTTGCTCAGGCCGATCGTGACCTTCACGGTCTCCTCCTTGAACGCCAGTTCCTCCGGAGAAGGCAGGAAATCCTCGATCACACGGGGGCTTCCCATCGGTTCTTCAGCGTACTCGATTTGCCTTTTCATAGATCTGCTTCCCCTTTCGCCAGTAGCCGGCCCCATAGATGCGAATGACGCTTTCCCGGTATGTGAACCGGACCGTCAGAACGCCGCCGCCCACGCGACCGAAACAGAAATAGCGAGGCTCCGCTTCGCTGTGCTCCGTGTCTTCGGCCAGAACACGGTCCGGGTCCGCGAAGGCGTACTGGACGACAGCGAGTGAGATCCCGTGCTTTCGCCGGTTCTCCCGATCCTTGTCTTCGTCCCATTCAAAGCGTGCCTTGCCCATTTCAGAATCGTGCCATGCCTGTCGAGAGTGAGCAATATCCTGATATGGCCATTCATATGGTCTAGATCGCCTCTAACGGCGAGAGGCCATCGCTTCGCGGAGCCGGCGTGCCCCATACCACCTGAATCGTCTGAAATGAAACGCCCCGCCCCCAGCGGATGAACGCGGAGAGTGGAGCACCTATTCGGTTGCGATGTCGCGTCTCTCAGGCTTCCTGAACGATCTTCCAACCCATTGCGTCGGCCAGGGCAAAGAGTGGCTCCTTCAGGTCGCCGTAGCAGGTGACTCGATGCCAACCCCACCGGTCCCACTCCGTAAAGAGCTTCTCGAAGTCACCCACCGGCTCGACGGCAAGCTTCGTCCGGCAGGCGCGGTCGTCCGGATCGTTCGCGACGGCCTTGCCCTGGTGGAAGAGGATTTCCTTGCGATCGGGGGCGATTTCGATCGTCGTCGTCATGTAGCCCAGCGGCAGGATCGACCGGACCGACGCCCCCTGGCGGTCCTCGGAATGGGTCAGGATCTGGAACGGATTCGCCTCACCTTGCGGTCCGAAAACCCGATTCGACGCCACGCAATGGGCGTAAATGATTTGGTGCTTGGCCGTGTCCATCACCGGATCGGAGATGTATCCCGGCCGTCCCTGCGTGAGCGCCGTAATGGCAACCATGCTGGCGGTCGATCGCACGTCACATTCGCACGCGCCCACCAGGCCCTCGTTGTTCAACTCGTGGAATCCCAGGCACGGGTAGGCGTGGATGTGACCGCCGTAGAAACCGCCGAGACAATTGATCGTGATGGCGTTGGCGCCGTGCTTCTTCAACACGGCCTTCTCGGCCAGGTACATCGCCGCGGAGGTTTCCAGCGTCTCGCGCGATACGCCCTCGATCCGCGCCGCGGTCTTTTCCCAACGATCGGCGATCGCACGCGCCTCATCCTTGTCCGCGGCCTTCCACGCCTCATTGACCTCGGCGAAGGAGATCCGGGCCATCGGAATGCCCATGATCGGCTCGGCCGGCCCGGACTTCTGATCGTGGACCGCCAGGATCTTGGACTCCTTCATCTTGCGGAGGCACTCGTCCGTCGAGAGAAAATGGATCTTGTCGGGCTTGCAGGTCGGATCACCGGGCCTCGCCGTCCGCTCCTTCCGCATCCGCGCCGTGGCGGCCACGAAGTCGGCCGGCGAGCCGCCTTTCTTCACCAGTTCGAAGCACTTGGCCGCCGCGATGTGGTCCTCCATCCGTGACGAGGCGACGAAGCCCACGTTGGGCGACTTGCTCCGAAGGAAGCCCGCCGTGTAGACCAGGAACCCGCCGCTCCCGCCGTACTGGAAGTCGGCGTAGAGCACCGGCTTGCCCGACGTCGCGATCGTCTGCACCACCTGGTTCCAACAGTTCAACTGATAGACGATATAGCCGTCGATGTTGGCCGACTTGTCCTGTTCGAGGATCTTCTTGGCCTGGTCGGCCCCGTTCGCCATCGCCGTCACGAACTCGAAGTTGGGGCAACCCTTGCCCAGTTCGGCCTGAATCCGTTCCATCACCGGGCCGAAGTCGAACCCGATATTCGGCCAGTCGGGACCGGTTTGTTTGGCGGCGTGCAGCGAATAGACGATGCGAATCCGCATCTTCTCGCCGCTCTGGGCCCCACGGAGCAGGCCCGGGTCGGCCAGCAGCCCCGCCGCGCCCGCACAGGCCGAGCATCCGGTCGCCAGGAACCGTCGCCGGCTGATCCCACAACTGGTGCATCCCGTCAGCGTCGCGCGCATGTTCATGATCGCGTCCTCTCCAATTTCGATCAGGTTGGGGTTCGACTTGCCGCCCGCCAAGGCTTACTGAACGACAAGCATAACCCTAACCGAAGCTCGCGTCGGTTTCCAGGGACGGGTCGGAACCTCCAAGGGCGCCGGACGTTCCGAGGGGGGACCGCTGCGGAGCGTTCCTGCGAGGCTACGGTCCGAAGACAGGAAGACATGTCGTGATGTACGCTTCATTGCGAAGTCGGATCGCCCTGCAATTTCCCTTGGACCCTGGCCATGTTGCGATAGTAGTCCCAACACGCTTGTGGAATGACGGGGTCGTAGCTTGCGAGCTCGAGATCCGTGAGAATCGTCCTGAAGGCGGACAGGTCCGCAAGGCGGATGAAATGATAGGAGTAGCCATCGCCCCGGAACCGGTAGAAGCGATCGGCAACAGGCACGGCGTCGGGGCCCATGAACTGGGCCACGACCTCGAGCCGGCTGCGCTGGGGATCGAACCCGTCGGGGTTCCAGTAGTAATCCGCCGCACTCGCGCTGAAGAACCTGCCTATGGGCGTCGTGCCGTTCACGTTGATGTAGCTCGTGCGGTCCGCGCACTGGTGAACGAACCCCCTGGGATAACTCGCGTGAAAATCCCGTAGCGGCTGGTGATAGTGCCAGGTGTTGTCCCAGTAGAACAGCGGCCGGTCCTTTCCGATCAGGGCGCGGTAGGCATCGATGTCCTCGTCGGTGATCTGGCGGCTCTCTGTAACAGGCCCGGTCCACACGATACGCACATTGGGGTTCCACGCTCGTGTGTCCTGGAGGTATTGAACTGCCTCCTGGCGCACCGGGCTGTCGGGCTGCCAGCGGCGGTGTTTGAGGCCCTGATAGTACGGCGTGCAGAAGCTCAGGATCACCGCCGGGTTGATCTTGTGAATGTGCTGGTATACGCGATCCACCAGCGACCCGTGGGCTTGAGCGGGGCGCTCGAATCTACCCTTCTCCTTGGGCTGCAACCTCGCCGGCACATCGTCGTAGCAGAGCATGATGTGCCGCGCGCCGGACAGGCTCAGGGCCTCTGCGATCGTCTCAAGCAGGAGTTCCACGTCCTTGGGATCGCCGCAATCCACGACACGCTTTGTCTGCCCACGGCCGCCGACGTGGAACTGGACCATGTAGCTCATGTACGGCGCATCGGTCGTGTATTCCTTGATCGCCTTCAGGGCCGCCTTGTGCCCGTCCGAGAGCCCGGTCCAGTTCATCGCGGAGTAGCAGGTCGCGAAGCCGTTGAGCTTGTAGAGCACCATCCAGTCGAAGAATTCGACGGAGCCCAGTGAGTATTCGGCCGTGTAACGCGTCGTGAAGCTCGGGGCGTCGACAACGGAAGCGCCACGGATGACCAGATTTCCCTTCCTGATGTTCAGGATCTGCAAGAACGACGCCAGCCCGTTGACCAACCCGGCGCCGTCCTTGCCCACGCAGAGCAGGCCTTCCGCGCGAACCTCCAGCAAGTAGCCTTGGGTTTCCAGGGACCCGGCGGCCTCTTTCAGTCCGTAACGGTCGAGCAGGTACTTCGCGCTCGGATCGTCCACCAGCGTGAAAAGCAGTGGGATCCGCTGGGACTTGTCCGGCGTCCTCCAGGCGCCCTCGAATTGCCGCCTGTAGCTTTCAAGCCGCTTGTCAAACAGCCGGAGCAACAAGGATCGTTCCGGTCCGAAGTACTCGAACATCGACTCGCAGCACTCGATCCGGGCCGGGCCATCCAGGAGTACGAAGGTGTCGTCGCGATAATCAACCCGCTTCGGCCGCGGCAGGATGGTGCCGGTCAGATAGGGCGGCCCCATTGTCCGGACGATGTCCGAGTCCGACCGAGCCGAATGACCGTTCGGGACTGAGGCGGGTTTGGTATTCGTTTCGGATGAATGCGTTCGGTGCGGATCTGCCAGGACCAGGCAGGCAATCGCCCAGAGCACATGGCTGAAAGAGATCGCGAGGTCCGAACGCCTCGCACGTTTCTTTGAGTCCCTCATAGGTTTCTCCCGAGACGGCCGGTGTGTGTGTTGCGATGCGTGCAGAAGAGCCGGGATGGGTGCCGCCTGTCAAGCGCACATCGTCACGGTCGGGGCGGCAGAGGAGCACGTTTTTCGGTTTCGGCCGCCGAGGGGCCTCCTTGCGTTGCGGACTGCGCCGACCAACGATAGGTTGTACACACGCGGGGCATGAGGTGAATCTGGACCGAGGCCGGAAGCCGCCCGAGCGTCACGCAGAGGCGACGGGCTGACGCCCGTGGTCGTGAGGAGAGCCGGTCGTGTTCGACAGGAACGGGTGCGTGACATCGGGTGCCGTGGCCAAGCGGAATACAACATGGTGCGGCCATGCTCGTCATGGAGTCGAACGTGCCTGCGCCGCTGACTGAAGCACCAGCGAAGAAGAGAGACACACCAAGATGAAGCGCACGCTCAACTCGCTCGCCGTCGCCCTGTCCTGCCTACTTCCGGCCGCGGGGGGTCGGGCCCAGACGCAGACTGCAATGCCTGCCGCGCCCTCGTGGAAACTGCTCTTTTCAAACAGCCAGGACATCACCGACACATGGGGATCGCTGCATTTCGGTGTGTCGCCCGTGCGGGTGATCCGTGAGTGCGAGCCTCCCGGATTTACCTTCACCGGCTGTTTCCCGCTCCCGGATGGCACATGGCAGGTGTATGGCCAGCAGATGACGGAGATCAGGCCTGGAAACGAACCGTACGAACGCATCATGGCCTGGAAGCTCATCCGCGCCACCACACGCGATGGCGTAAAGTACGAGAACCGCCAGACGGTCTTCGAGCCGAACGCTGCGGCTTGGACGGACCACTGTGCGATGGCCTACAACCCGGACGCGAAGGAGTACCTTCTGCTCAAACTCAAGGTGGACCGCTCCGGCTTTGCCTATACGGCCTTCTTCAGTTCCGACGGTAAGCAGTGGCAGGAGCATCACGGCAACCCGTTGTTTTACGAAGGCGACGCGATGGGCCTCTTCTGGAGCCCGGTTCTGCATCGTTTCATCTGCGTCAGCAAGAGTCTTCAACCCTATCGCAAACACCTCATCGATCACGGCGGACCTACGCCCGCCCTGGGCGACGACTCGCTGCGCGACCGGCGGGTGTTGATGCTGCGCTCCAGCCAGGACGGTCGCCGGTGGGAACCGTCGGTTTCCCTGTCGGATGTCTGGAACCGCAACGGCCGCAAGGGCTCCATCCCAGCGCAATTCCTGACCACCCCCGATGCCAACGACCCGCCGGACCTGGAGTTCTACAGCGGAAACGGCTTCTGGTATTGCGACCGCGCGTACATGATGGTCCTGAATTACGCGGCCAGCCCCTTGTTGCCGCGCAAACACGGACCGCACCTGGACAACGAATGGTGGACGAGTCCCGACGGCCGGCGATGGGAACGTCCGGCGCGAGGCGTCAACGCGCTGGAGGTATTTCCCGAGATCCCCCGCCTCGAAAGCCATCCACTCATCGTCAACGGCATGATCCTCTTCCCGCGCGGGCATCTGCTGCTGGGTCTGAAGGAGGATCGCATAAGCTATGTCGGCGCGCGGGCCAACGGCGAGTTTTCGACGAGGTCGTTCCGGATGCCGGAGGCGGACTTGTTGTTAAATGCCGCGTCGCCCTCGCCGGAACGGCCGTTTGCCAGACAGCAGGCCTATGTGATGGCCGCCGTGTTGGATGAAAAGGGTCAAACGATCCCGGGATTTGAAGCGGATAAGTGCCTCATTCGAGATGAGGATCGGAGCGACATCTCGATGAAGTGGGGCCAGGCCACTGCTCGCCGGCTTGCCGGACAGACGATTCGGCTGCGGTTCTTTCTCCGCAGCGCGAACATCTACGCCGTGACGGCACGCACGAACCCGTGAAATACTGCGACCGGCGAGCCGTGGGAGCGAACAGCCGCAAGAATGATCGGAGCGCGGGAATGCAACCGAGACATCTCAGACTAGGGTTTGTGGTAATGGCTTCCACGATGGCCGCATCGGCCGATCCAGTTGCAGCAACCAAGCCCGCCCCCGCAACCGCGACCCTCGTGGTGGCCACCAGAGATTCGTCGGAGCGGTCGAGGGCAACGGCGGACTTTGTCGGCGACGGCGCGGGCGATCAGGAGGAGATCAATGCAGCCATCCGGGCACTGCCGCCCGCCGGCGGCACGGTGCTCCTGATGGAAGGAACGTATGACATTCGAAAGGTCACCGGCAAGCTCGGCGGCGTGCTCATCGAGCGGAGCCATGTGGTCCTGGCCGGTCAGGGGATGGCCACCCGGCTCATTCAGGCGCCGAACCAGGAGACGAACGTCATCCGAATCATCGGGTCGGATGTGGGGTACATCACCATCCGCGATCTGGTTGTGGATGCCAATCGCGACAAGAACCCGCTGGGCGGCGGCAGCCCGGAGGTCGCACACTCGCGTTTTGAGTTCTGCGGCATCAAGGCGTTCTCCGCCGAGCCGGGCAAGAATGCCTCCCCGTGCCACGACATCACGATCCGCAACTGCCACGTGCGAAACGCCCGCTCACTCGGGATCATGCTCGAAGGGCCGAACATGCGGGTGCTCGACAATGTGTTGGGCAACGCGATGTCCGACTCGGTCGAGATCCTGACCGGGCCGGGCCAGATCCGCGGCAACTACGTCGAGATCACCGGGCGAACCCACGTGGCGATCGGAAGCGACCGCGGCAACTCGATCCTCATGACGGACAACATCGTGCACGTGAAAGAGGGGGGCGATCTGGATATCGGTTTCCGTTCGTGGGCCGACTCGCATCGGCATGTCATCGCGAACAACGTCGTGACGGTCGATCCGGGCGGCAAGTGCAAACAGGCGATGGACGTCCGCGGTTACGAGGCCGCCGTGAGCGGTAACACCGTTCACACGTCGGACCCCAACGATCGACTGCGGCTGACGATCGCCGGCGGCAACACGATCGTGACGGGCAACGTGCTCGAGAACACGGTGATCGAGATCAACGACACGACGGGCACGAACAAACCGATCGTCGTCCGCGACAACATCCTGGAGAACTCGACGATCGAGCACAAGAAGGGCAATCTGGTGACCGGGCCGGCAAAAGACTGACCTTCATGTCGGAGCCCGTTGGCTGCTTGAGTTGCCGCTGAAACCGAATTACCTTTCCTCTCGCTGAACGAACAAGGACCGGCATTAAAAGGATGGTGATCAGATGAACATGCAATTCAGTCTAAGGACGTGGTTGAAGAGTTGGGGTTTGTCGGCGGGCCTGTGCCTGCTCATCGGTATGGCATCGGGTTGTGCGCAGACCGGCGGACCGAAGGGCCTGCGGACCGAGTACCAGGTCAATCCCCTCGGGATCGACGTGAAAACGCCGAGGCTCACCTGGGAGCTGAACGACGCCCGGCGAGGGGCCGTCCAGACGGCCTATCAGGTGCTCGTCGCGAGCAGCCCGGAGAATCTCAAGGCGGGTCGCGGCGATCTGTGGGACTCCGGCAAGGTGGATTCGAGCCAGTCGCATCTGGTCGTCTACGCGGGCGCTCCTCTTACGTCGCGGACGCAGTGCTGGTGGAAGGTCCGCACGTGGGACAAGAGCGGCCAGCCGTCGATGTGGAGCCAACCGGGCTACTGGTCGATGGGTCTGCTCAATCCATCCGACTGGACGGCCAAGTGGATCGGCCGCGACGAGCCGGCCTCGTCACAGCCCACGCTCGAAAGGGAACTCAAAACGGCGCAGTGGATCTGGTTCCCTGAGGGCGAGCCGGCGACCAACGCCCCGGTGGCCAAGCGATGGTTCCGCCGCGTGTTCACCATTCCGGCGGATCGCAAGATTCGCGTAGGCTCGTGCTCGATGTCGGCGGACAACAGCTTCACGCTCTACGTCAACGGGTCCAAGCTCGGGACCGGCAACAGTTTCCAACAGGCCGGAACGTTCGCCATCACCCGGTACCTCCGCCCCGGCGACAACGCGATCGCCGTCGTGGCGAGCAACGTGGGCGATTCGCCGAACCCGGCCGGGTTGATCGGGGCCGTCCGGGTCGAGTTCGAGAAGGGCGAACCGCTGACGGTCGTCACGGACAATCAGTGGGTCGTCACAAACAAAGAGGCGTCGGGGTGGCAAGGCGTCTCCTTTCAGGCAACCGGCTGGGTGAATGCCAAGTCACTCGGAAAGTGCGGGATGGACCCCTGGAAGGATCTCAAGGTCGTTCCGCTCGAGGACCGTCGGCTGCCGGCCCGCTATCTGCGGCGCGAGTTTGCCGCCCCCAAGACGATCAAGCAAGCCACGGCCTACATTTGCGGCTTGGGCTACTACGAGCTCTATCTGAACGGCAAGAAGGTCGGCGACCACGTGCTCGATCCGGCACTCACCGATTACACGAAGCGGGCGCTCTACGTGACGTATGACGTGACCGGGCACCTGAAGAAGGGGACCAACGCCGTCGGCGTCATCCTCGGCAATGGCCGCTACTTCGCCCCACGGATCACCGAGCCGATCGCAACGACCACGTACGGCTATCCCAAGCTCCTGCTCCAGATGCGGGTCGAGTACGACGACGGCAGCTCGGTCGAAGTTGTGAGCGACGAAACCTGGAAGCTGACGACCAACGGACCGATCCGGACGAACAACGACTACGACGGCGAGGATTATGACGCCCGCATGGAGCTGCCCGGTTGGTGCTCACCGGGATACGACGACTCGCAATGGGAATCGCCGCAACTCGTCACGGCGCCGGGCGGCGTCATCGCGGCCGCGATGATCGAACCCTGCCGCGTCACGAAGACCATCAAGCCGATTTCGATCAAGGAGATCAAACCCGGCGTCTACATCTATGACATGGGCCAGAACATGGTCGGCTGGCTGAAGCTGACCGCGAGGGGCCCGGCCGGAACGACCGTCACGCTGCGCCACGCCGAGACGCTCGACGCGCACGGCAACCTCTATCTGGCCAACATGCGTTCGTGCAGGGTCACGGATACCTACATCCTCAAGGGCAAAGGCACCGAGGTTTACGAGCCGCGATTTACGTATCACGGTTTCCGATTCGTCGAGCTGACGGGTTACCCCGGCAGGCCGTCGCTGGGAACGATCGAGGGTCGCGTTGTCCACTCCGATCTGGAACGGATGGGCAGCTTCGCCTGTTCCGATCCGACGATCATGCGGGTCTATCACAACATCCTCTGGGGCATCCGGGGTAACCTCCGCACGATACCGACCGACTGTCCGCAGCGCGACGAGCGCCAGGGCTGGCTGGGCGACATCGCCAACGAGTCGAAACACGAGAGCTTCGAGTTCAACGCGTTGAACTTCTACACGAAGTGGCTGCAAGACATCGAAGAGGCGCAGGACGAAAAGGGCAATCTGCCCGATGTCGCCCCGCGGTTCTGGACGATCTACTCGACAAACGTCACGTGGCCCAGTGCGTATGTGATCATCCCGGAGTGGTTCCACGAACAGTACGGCGACACCCGGCCGATCGCCGCCCACTACGCGAGCTGGTGCAAGTGGATCGAGTTCCTGTCGCAGTATCTCAAGGACGACCTGATGCCGAAGGACACCTACGGCGACTGGTGCGTCCCGCCGGAGAAGAAGGAGCTGATCCACTCGCAGGACCCGGCGCGCAAGACGGACGCTACCGTGCTGGGCACGACGTATTACTATCACGACCTCCGCCTCATGGCGAAGTACGCGACGATGCTCGGCAAGCCCGACGACGCCAAGAAGTGGAACGCCTTGGCCGATCGGCTTAAGGCAGCGTTCAACAAGAAGTTCTTCAATGCTCAGACGGCCACGTACAGCAACGGCACGCAGACGTCGAGCGTCTTGCCGCTGGCGTTCGGCATGGTGCCCGAAGAGCACCGCCAACGCGTCTTCAACAATCTCGTCGACAACATCCTGGTCAAGTGCCAGGGGCACCTCGCCACCGGATTGATCGGCGGGCAGTGGCTGATGCGGGTCTTGTCGGACAACGGCCGGCCCGACGTTGCGCTCAAGCTGGCCCAGGAGCGGTCGTATCCGAGTTGGGGTTACATGGCCGACCACGGCGCGACGACGATCTGGGAGCTGTGGAATGGTGACACGGCCGACCCGGCGATGAACTCGCATAACCACCTGATGCTCGTCGGCGACCTGGGGATCTGGTTGTACCAGTACGTCGCGGGCATCCGGTCGGACCCGCAGCACCCGGCGTTCAAGCGGATCTGGATCCGCCCCGTGCCCACGGGCGATCTGAAGTGGGCCAAGGCCGAACATCACAGCCCGCACGGTTGGGTCCGCAGCGAATGGCGCCTGACCCGGGACGGCCTGACGCTCAACGTGACGATTCCGGCCAATGCGACGGCGGAGGTCTGCGTCCCGACGCTCGGGAAACAGGATGTCACGATCACCGAAGGCGGCGTGAAGGTGGTGTCCAGTGGCCAGCCGGCGCAGACGGTCGAGGGCGCCAAGTTCATTCGCATGGACAAGGCCGCGGCCGTCTTCGAGGTCGGAGCGGGGAATTACAGGTTTGTGGTGCAGGGGAAGTGAGGCGAATATGCCTGAGATATGCAGGTTTCTAGGAATCGTGGTATACATGCTATACGACGATCACCCGCCGCCCCATTTCCACGCTGAGTACGGAGAGTATCAGATTTCTGTCGAGATTCACTCTGGCGTTGTTGAGGGGCGCTTCCCCAGACGGGCGTTGAACGCGGTATTGGAATGGTATAGCATCAACAAGGAGAGACTGTTGGCGGATTGGGCTTTGGCTGAACGCCATGAGCCGCTCGAAAAGATACCGCCTTTGGAGTAAGAACGTGCTGTACGTGACCTCGGCTCAATATGAGGGAGACTACCGCATCCGAGTCGAGTTCAACGATGGCCAATCTGGTGTCGTTGACCTCCGGGATGATCTCTGGGGCCCTGTTTTCGAACCCTTGAAAGACGTGGAACTCTTCAAGCGATTCGCGGTCTCGGACGAGTTCCGAACCATTGTCTGGGAGAACGGAGCCGACATCGCCCCGGAACACCTACACGATAAGTTGACTCAAGAATCCCCGCGGCGGACGATCACCCGCGGAGCGGTATGACTGTGAAGGAGGCCGGCAGACGCAAACTACCTGAGGACCCGATCGTCGCAGAGGTGCGAAAGGCGGGACAGGAAATGGCTTACGAGGCAGATGACGACCTTCATACCCTATGCGAGCGCCTCCGCCAAGCTGAGCGGCAGCACCCCGAAAGGCTGGTCAAGGGCGCACTGCGTCAAAAATCGCGGAGCCGGTGGAACGTATAAGGAAGTGCATCGTTTCATCGGACCCAAGACCTGGGTTGCCGCCCATGAGGCGTTGTGCCATGTGTGGTTCACGGCACATCATGAACCGAACACCATCCGCGCGCTTCGAGACTAGAGAACGCCGGCGTTCCGGGCGTACTGAGTGGCCAGCTCGGTGGGCACGCAGGCGTTCAGCGTCATGCTCGTGCCGCCCAGGTTCAGGGTGCCGATCCACACTTCCCCATCCGGACAATCCTGGGTGCCGATCTCACCGTATTGACTCAGCAAGCCGCTAAGCATGCTCATGGGAACGACGTCCAACAGGAGCGTGGGCGACGGACCCGGCAGCAGGCCGGCCTGATTCAGGCCGGGTACAAAGCCACAGCCGAAAAGTAGTAGAAAGACAACCGTCAAGGCCGAAAGGATCAAGGACGTGCGGGCCACGGATCACTCCTCCACGTTATCCTGGCAGCTTTATCGGCTGGAAATGGGACCTGCGTAACCCGACACCATCGGCCTGTCGTCCAAAACATGCCGGCTGCTCGTCTTAGGTGTCGATGCGCGCCAACACAGGGCTCTTCCCGCGCAGCCTCCCTGCACAGCTAGTATACACCGTTTTTGGGAGGCGGTTGCGGCGGAGTTTGGATTGTGCCCGAAGTTTGCGAGGTTTTTCTACATGCCGTACTGCCCCGCGAGGGCCGTGGACACACAGGCGTTGACGGCCACCGACTGCCCGTTCACAGTGGCCGTGCCAACCCATGTGGTCCCTGCGGGACACGACTGGGAACCGGCGCTCGTTGTGCCGGTCAGACCGCTCAGGCCGCTTAGACCGCTAAGGCCCAAGCCGCTGAGGTCTGTGCCGCCAAACAGGCTGCTGAGCGCACTGGCATTGCTACTAACGAGATTGAGCAACAGGCTGGGGGAAGGGCCCGGCAGAATCCCGAACTGGGTGCATCCGGTGGAGACAACAACGCCAATAACGCAGAGAACGCAGATGGAAACAGATCGACTCATCTAGGCTGCCTTTCCTTTTTACACACCCAGGGATTAGCGATCACTACACACCTCGGATTCGTCATCTGAAGAGGTCCACCTCTATATTATCGTAGCACGTGTTCGGTTAGGTTCAAGCCGTTCGACAAGTCACACCGGTCAACAGAGCGACAATCCCAAACCTCCTTGAGCAGAAGGATTGCATAACCTTCGTTGGAGTAAGCGGTTGGAACGGACTAGCCCTCGGTTCGACACCCGGCGGCCTGGCCTATTATCGCGGAGAGAGTGCCGAAAACGCCAGCGGGTGTGTGAGACTGAGACCTGAACGCACGACCCGCCTTCTGCGGCAGGGTGTGGCGACGTTCAGTGGGTTCCGCAACACATGCTTGTTTGATCGCATGGGTCAACGCCTGGTCTGGAGAATCATCGTCGTTTCGTGGCCACAAGGTCCTATATGTGACCCATTCCGCCGACATCGCCGACAGGGGGATGCCGGCCCTCACTCATGAGAACTTGACGTTTTCACGTTCCGCCCATACCGTGCGGAAGCTCTGTTTGCTTATTGCATGTCTTAACGGCCGGATTGGTGTGGGAGGCGTCGCGTGGGTTCGACAAGTCTGCTGGGGTTCGGCCTGAAGCATCTGAACAGCGTTGATCTGGGTGTGATCGCCATCTACTGCCTGATCGTGGTGGGCATCGGCATCTACCTGCGGCGCCGGGCCTCGCGAAGCATCGAGCACTACTTCCTTGCCGGAAAGCAACTTCCCTGGTGGGTGCTCGGCGTGTCCGGCATGCTCAACTTCCTCGATATGACCGGCACGATGGTCATCGTGTCTTTCCTTTACATGCTCGGGCCACGAGGCATCTACGTCGAGTTCCGCGGCGGCGCGGTCCTGTGCCTGGCGTTCATGACGCTGTGGACGGGCAAGTGGCATTTCCGCTCGCAGGTGATGACCAGCGCCGAATGGTACGTCTATCGTTTCGGCAGCGGGACCGGAGCCCAGGCCTCGCGGATGATCACCGCCATCGCGGGAATCATCAGCACGTTCGGGATGCTGGCCTACCTCATCAAGGGCGCCGGACTGTTCCTCTCGATGTTCCTGCCGTTTTCTCCGTTTATGTGCGCCCTGCTCATGATTGTCGTGACGATTTTCTACACGCTGATGTCCGGCTTCTACGGTGTCGTCTACACCGACCTCTTTCAGTCGCTGATCATCCTGGTCGCCGTCGTGGTGATATCGGCGATGGCCGCTGTCCAGGTGGGTCAGTACGGCGGCGACCTTGACGCGCTCGGTCAACAGGTCACGGGCTTGGCGAATTGGACCTCGACCACGCCGAGCTGGCACGTCGACATGCCTAACGGATACCAGGATTTCAACCCACTCTTCATCATTGCCGCGTTCTACCTGCTTCGAAACATCGTTGCCGGCCTGGGCACCGGCGGCGACCCGAGGTTCTTCGGGGCTCGCAATGAACGCGAGTGCGGCAAGCTCAGCTTCTTCTGGACCTGGCTCATGACGTTCCGCTGGCCGATGATGATGGGCTTTGCCGTCATGGGCATCTTTCTGGTCCACGAACTCTTTCCGAGCAAGACCACGCTCGAAGAGGCCGGCCGGCTGGTCAAGCAGCACTACGTTCAGCAGGCGTATCCCGGCGATGCATCCGCGATCGACGATCCGGAGAAGGTGGCGGCGGCGATCCCCAAGAGTCAGTGGGAAGACGCGCTGACCCACATCGTCCGCAACCAGGACAAGTACCCACAACTCGTCACGGCCCTCAAGGGCACGCTCGGCGAGAAGCAGTGGGAGAGCAAACTGGACCTGGTCGGATACGAGGGCATCGTGAACCCCGAGCGGATCCTGCCGGCCGTCATCCTCATGCGGATTCCGATGGGGTTGCGCGGGCTGGTGCTTATCTCGCTCGTGGCGGCCGCGATGTCCACGTTCTCGCCCACGGTCAACATCGCCACGGCCTTGTTCACCAGGGACATCTACCAGGGCGCCATTCGTCCCAAGGCCGGCAACCGCGAGATGATCGCCGCGAGCTGGGCGTTCGGCGTCGTCCTGACGCTCGGCGGCTTCGCGATGGCCTACTCCACCGCCAGCATCAACCAGATCTGGGATTGGATCATCATGGGGCTGGGCGCCGGCCTGGCCGTCCCCGGTTTCTTACGGCTCTATTGGTGGCGATTCAATCCGGGCGGCGTGGTCATCGGGACGTTCGTCGGGCTGGTCTGGGCCATCGGCCAGCACGCCGTCAACCCCGACCTGAGCCCGTACTACAAATTCATGCTGAGTACGAGCATCGCCTTGGTCGGCGCAATCGTCGGCACGTATCTGACCAAGCCGGCCGACCCGAAGATCGTCGAGCACTTCTACAAGACGACGCGGCCGTTCGGCATCTGGGGCCCGCTCAAGCGGAAGCTGCATCCGAACACCCGCAAGGTGATGGAACGTGAGCATTTCTACGATCTGCTGACGCTACCGTTCGCGTTGCTGTGGCAGATCTGCCTGTTCCTGCTGCCGATGCAGGCGATCGTCCGCGACTGGCGGTCGTTCGGCGTCACGCTGGTCATGTTCATCGTGTGCCTGTGGATGATGATCAAATACTGGTACAAGAACCTGCCACCGGCCGACAAGAAACTGCCGACGATCGAGGAGATCGACGCGGGGAAGATATGATCCGGCACACCTGCGTCGCTGGGGTGCTGCGGACCGCGACGGACCGGGTGCCCAAGGGATGCAACGTAGGCACCGGTGGAACATCTTCGGTTCTTACGTATAGGTTCCCACCCAATACGACTATCGCGGGTTCGCACGCTATATCGGCGACTGAGCTCCCTGCTGGGAGTAGCAGAAGAGGCCGAGCATGTCTCTGTACGCGTCAAGTACCCCTGGGGCGAGTGGATTCGGTATGGCGCGCCCTCCGCGGTCACCGGGTCCGATCTGCGGCAGCCAGTCTCGCACCAGCTCCACATGACAGTCGTACATGGCAACCGAACCGCGCTTCCTCGTATATTTGTTGGTCCATTGTCCGTCGATGTGTCCGACCCCGATGATTGCCGAACCATGGTAGTCGCCGATGAACGAATCGACGAGATCCATGATTGGATCGCAGTGGTCCCACGAGAAACTCATCGCACCGTGGTACCCGATATATGCATACCAATCCTCATCCATGACAATGGGTAGTTGCGACGGTGCATAAGCCGTCCCCGGCTTCACAATCGGACCCTCGTAGCCGAATCCGTATGGCATGGTTGCGATGCTGGTATCCATGAGGTGATTCGGATCGAACGTCGCTTTTCGTCCCAGTGAGCAGCGACTGTAGTTGAATCGATTCTGGACGCAGTCCGCATTCCTCACACGCTCAAACTCGGGACATCGGTACATCGTTTCAAATCGCGTGTAGCTGAAGAGGGTACCCGTCTGTACCCAGTTGGAGGGCCAGTTGGCCTCAGCGCCGTCCCAGATGATGGCCGCGAGGTACGTTCCGCCCACTTGACCGCTGACCAACCAGTTCTCGTTGGGGTCACACTGGCCGAGATAGCCTGTACCTCGTCCGATGCAGATGAAAGGCGGTGTCTCGTTGAAATCATCCGCATAGATCAAGAAGGCCTTGGCAACTTGCGCGATTCGCGACGCGCACAGTGTCGTCCTCGCCTGCGCCCGCGCCTTGCTCAGACTCGGCAAAAGAATGGAAATCAGCAGCGCGATGATCGCCACCACCACCAGCAGTTCGATCAGCGTAAACGCCGACGCCCTGCCCGCCGAACGACGCAGACTCTTCATGATGCCACTCCTATCCTCGGCCCTCTTGAAAGATATGATCGGCGCCCGCTACCAACCCTGCGCAATGATTCTAGGCAAGACATAGCCTATTCGAAAACCGTTAGGCCGTGCTAACTTTCGTTGTGACAAAAGGTTGTGGTTGGCGCAACTCGTCGCAGGTGGAAGGTTGCATGGCTGCGCCGCGTCCGGCCCCATCCCACGCGACGCGGCCAGAGCACTTCCCCAATGGTTACACCGTCATCCCGTGTTGGACGGAGAGCGTGCTCGCGAGCTGCCCCGAGCCGGGTCTTTCCCGGTCCGGTCATCCGATTGTCCTGCCCCGGGACGGCCCGGCTGGCTCCGAACGGACAGGAGCCATCAAGGTAAGCCGTCTGAGCGTGGCGAGGTTGATCGTGTCAAGGTCGCGCCCACGAGCGTCCTGGCCCTTGGGCGTTTCGAGGATCTTAGGAATGGATGCCAGGCGGCGGTCGTTGACCAACAAACGAAAGGCGTCCAAGCCGAGTTTTCCCTGCCCGATGTGCTCGTGCCGATCGAGACACGAGCCCCGCTTGCCCTTGGAGTCATTGACGTGGATACAGCAGATTCGTCGCAGTCCGATGTAGCGATCGAAGTCGGCGAGCGTCTGTTCGTAGCCCTCGAGGGAGCGGAGTTCGTAGCCGGCGGCGAAGACATGGCACGTATCGAAGCAGATGCCGAGCCGATCCGGCCGGCGAACCTTCGAGAGGATCTCGGCGAGGTGCTCGAACCGACTGCCGATGCCGTAGCCTTGACCGGCGGTGGTCTCAAGGACAATTCGTACGTCAGACCCGTCTGTGTCCGCGCAGGCTCGGTCGATGGCCTCGACTATGCGTCCAATCCCCGTCCGTAGGCCGGCTCCTTTGTGCGATCCCGGATGGACGATCAGGCCCGGGATCCGAAGAAGGGTGCAGCGCCGAAGCTCATCGAGGCAGGCGACGACGCTCCGCCCCCAGATCGCCGGATTGGGCGAGGCTAGGTTGATCAGGTAGGTGGCGTGAGCATAGACGGGCCAGATACCCAGCCTTCCCCGCCGCTCCGTCCAGCGATCGATTTCGGCCGGATCGAGGGGCGATGCTGACCACTGTCGCTGATTCTTGACGAAGATCTGGAGGCAGTCGCAGCCGAGGGCGTTCGCGGCCTCAAGTGCATGATGCACGCCGCCCGCAATTGAAAGATGGGTACCCAATCGCGATTGGCCGATCCCCGTGCGTCGTCGGCGCTGTCCCATGGTTCGAGCATCATACCGCCGACGCCTCCCACTGAATCAAGTGCCACGGGCCAAAAGGGATATAGGGAATAGCGAGCGGACTGAAGAAGGGACAAATCCGCCTGGTGTTTGGGGCGGCTATGCGGCATAGGAACCCCTTTCTCGCATTCCAGAAAGGTTCGAGCCGGCTATCTCGAACCGGAACGTCATGATCGCGAGGTTTGCGACCGGGAATAAAGACCGGTTCGCGCGCGATCGAGCCGGATCGTTCTCGACACAGTCAGGCCGGGCGGAGGACGGTCCCAACCGGACCGAGACGGTGCGGCTCGGTCAGCGGACAGTCATCCTCCGGATAGTGTGTGGATGAAGAGGAGCCTGCGGAAAAAAAGGTATTGATTCGGACAGACGGGTCCGCTATGGTATTGGGCGGTGATAGGTTAGTTAGGTGACATAAGGTTAGGTAGCAGAGGATCATCTGAGCGAGGTTCGGTTGTCCCGAGGTCGGTCAGAGGGTTGGGTGGTTGGAAGACATGGCGGTTAAGAGTGAGCGCAGGAAAGAGGTCGTCAGTCAATTCGCTCGCCACGAAGGCGACACGGGCTCGGCAGAGGTTCAGGTGGCACTCCTGACGGAGCGCATCACCCAGTTGACCGAGCACCTGAAGACACACCAGAAGGACCATTCTTCCCGCCGAGGCCTGCTCAAGATGGTCGGCAAGCGGTCGGCCCTATTGAAGTACCTCACCCGGACCGATCGGGAAAGATATCAGAATATCATTGCACGGCTCGGGCTGCGAAAATAACCGCAGGGCGATCCCTGCCGGCCGGCGTATCGGCACTTCCGGCACCTCCATGATCGATTCCAGTTGGGTGTCTTGCCAGCGGGTGACGTTCAGTACTCCTGCTACTGCCCCACGTTCACCAGAATATGGAGCGACTTATGGTATCGTTTAAGGTGGAAAAAGACATTGGTGGTCGGCTTCTGTCCATTGAAACGGGTAAGGTGGCCAAGCAGGCTCACGGGGCGGCGTTGGTTCGCTATGGCGATACGGTCGTCTTGACAACCGTGGTGGCGGCGGAGCCGCGTGAGGGAATCGACTTCTTTCCCCTGACGGCGGACTACCGCGAGCGGATGTACGCCGCAGGCAAGTTCCCCGGCGGGTTCCACAAGCGCGAGGGGCGCCCGACGACGAAAGAAACGCTGACGATGCGATTGATGGACCGGCCCGTCCGGCCACTGTTCCCCAAAGGGTATTGCGACGACATCCTGATTCAGTCGATCGTCCTCTCGGCGGACCAGGAGAACGACCCGGACATTCTGGCGATGATCGGAACGTCGGCATGCCTGATGCTGTCGCCGATTCCTTGGGAGGGTCCGACGGGTGCGGTTCGCGTCGGGCGGATCAACGGTGAATTCGTCATCAATCCGACGATCAGCCAGCTCGAGTCGAGCGATCTCGACGTTGTGGTGGCCGGTCACAGGGAAGCGGTCAACATGATCGAGGTCGCGGCGAAAGAGGTGGCCGAGGACGTTGTGGCCGCCGCGATCGATTTCGGGCAACAGTACGTCAAACAGATTTGTGACATGATCGGCGAGCTGGCCAAGCAAGGCGGCCAACCCAAGACGTGGCAACCGCCGGCGGCCAACACGGAGCTGATTGAGAAGGTCCGATCGATGGCCAAAGCGGAGTTTCATGCCCGTAAGACGGCCGGCGGCACCAAGATGCAGCGGTATGAGGCCTGCGCCGAGTTGCGCAAGCAGGTACTCGCCTCGCTGAGTCCTGAGGGGGTCGACAACCCGCCGTTCACTCGGGTGGCCGTCACGCAGGCACTGGATGAGATTGAAGAGGAGGTCGTCCGCGAGATGATCCTTAACGAGGGTCGTCGTCCCGACGGACGGACGCTCGACGAGATCCGTGAGTTGAGGTGTGAGGTCGGCGTTCTGCCGCGCGTTCACGGGTCGGCGATTTTCACGCGCGGCGAGACGCAGGCCCTGGTGGCCGCCACACTGGGTACGACCCGTGACGCTCAAGTGGTCGACGATCTGGGCGAGGAATACAGCAAGAAGTTCATTCTGCACTACAACTTCCCCAGCTTCTCGGTGGGCGAAGTCCGCATGCCGCGAGGACCGAGTCGTCGCGACATCGGTCACGGGGCGCTGGCCGAGAAAGCCCTTGAGCCCGTGTTGCCCTCGTCGGATGAGTTCCCCTACACCATTCGCGTAGTGAGCGACATCCTTGAGTCGAACGGCTCGAGCAGCATGGCCAGCGTATGCGGCGGGACGTTGAGCCTGATGGATGCGGGCGTGCCCATTAAGGATCCGGTGGCGGGCATCAGCATCGGGATGTTCCACGACGAGACCCGCCACGTCCTGCTGACCGATATCGCGGGCGAAGAAGATCATTACGGCGACATGGACTTCAAGGTGGCGGGCACGCAGAACGGCGTGACCGCCGTCCAACTCGACCTAAAGATCCGCGGGATCGGACCGGACGTAATTCGCGAAGCGCTCGATCGGGCCCGGCAGGCCCGCATGAAGCTGCTGAAGGAGATCCTGGCGACATTAAGCGCCCCGAGGCCGCAGATCAGCCAGTGGGCGCCGCGGCTGATCACGATCAAGATCGACCCGGAGAAGATCGGCAAAGTCATCGGGCCGGGCGGCAAGGGTATTCGCAAGATCGAGGCCGATTCCGGCGCGACGATCGACATCGAAGACGACGGCACCATCACGATCGCATGCACGAATCCGAAAGGGGCCCAGATTGCCCGCGAGGCGGTCGAACTGATCACCGAGGAAGTCAAGGTCGGCAAGATCTACAAGGGGCGCGTCATCAGCATCAAGGACTTCGGCGCGTTCATCGAAATCGCTCCGGGTCAGGACGGCCTGTGCCACATCAGCGAACTGTCGAACGAGTATGTACGCAGCGTCAACGATGTGGTGAAGCTCGGCGACGAGATCGAGGTCAAGGTCATCGCGATCGACGATCAGGGTCGCGTGAAGTTGTCCCGCAAGCAGGCGCAGCCGGGGGCGGAGAATCAGCCGCCGCCCAAACGGTCGGGTCGGCCGTCCGGACCTCGGAATCAGCCGGAGGATCGCGGATAGACGCGCGCACCCGCGGCACCCACTGTCATGGGGCCGATTCTCCGTTTGCGGGTGCATTGCGCGCCCGCGACCGGTGCAGGTCATGCCGAACGAAAGCCAACAGCGTCCGGACGACGAGAACGAGGCCGCCGAGCGGCTGGCGGAGCTGTCGGCCCTGACGGGGGGGCTGGCCCATGAGATCCGCAACCCGCTTTCGACGCTGAAGGTGAATCTCCAGTTGCTCGCGGAAGACTGGCGAGAGGCGAACGACACCGGACTGTCCGACCTCTGCCGACGAAGCCTGGCGAGAATCGATACGCTCCAAAGAGAAGCGGATCGCCTGCAGACCATCCTCGATGAATTCCTCCGATACGTTCGCCATCAGGAATTCCAGAAGGTGGACGCCGACCTGAACGATGTCGTCGACGAGATGCTGATCTTCTTCCGGCCGCAGGCGACGGCCCAGAAAATCCGGGTTCGACAATCGCTCTGTCCGGAACCGCTTCGTTGTCGCATCGATGTCGCCCAGATCAAGCAAGCGCTGTTCAACCTGTTTCTGAACGCCCAACAGGCCATGCCCGAAGGCGGCGAACTGATGGTTCGCACCGGCAAGGACGATCGAAGCCGTGCCTGCGTCGAGGTGATCGATACGGGGTGCGGCATCCCGCCGGAGGACCAAGACAAGGTCTTCCAGGCGTACTTCTCCACCAAACGAGAGGGGACCGGACTGGGACTATCCATGACCCGGCGAATTATCCGCGCGCACGAGGGCGTCATCGAGCTACATAGCGAGCCCGGCCGGGGCAGCCGATTCACATTCCGAATTCCCATGATCGAGTGACCTTCAAACGGGAGAAGCGGACACTCTTCGACTGCGGATAGGGTGTGTTCCGTTCGTGTATTATCGGCGCACGCGTAGGACGAGGTGCTCTCGGCCCGGGGCGGTCGGGGGAAACACGAACCGCTTTCCGCCGACCACGTTGACCCGACGACTGTACCGTCACTAGAATGGGTGTGGGGGTGTTGGTCCATCCGGCGGTCCTGGGAAGTAGTACGTGCCGGCGCCCCGCACTCGCCTCATCGACACTGGGTAGGCGGCACGCCACCTTCTTGGCGGGAGGGTCATTGTGACGAAACAGCGTTACCCCTTGAATGACAAAAGTTTGTGTTCCTTTATGTTCTTGCTGCCTTTGCTTATTCACGGGGTGGCCGAAGGTACGGCGCTGGATGACTACGTCAGTACCCCAGATCCCAATTACAAGTGGATATACAACAGCAGTGACCCGGCGATGACCTACAACGGTCCCGGCTACACGGCATACACGCTCAAGCTCTACTCTCAACGATGGCGGTCCAGATCCGAGGTTTGGGACCCCAACGAAGTCACCGAGCCCGATCTTTACAACACGCCGGACCGGGATCCGACCTTGTGGAGACACTGGCTGGTCATCATCAAGCCGATACCTTCTTATCCGCTCACACTTCAGAACAAGGCGTTTCTTTGGATCACGGGGGGTGGACGCAACTCGGCCCCCCCCAACCTGCAAACGGATGATGAGGTCCAGCTCGTCGCCCAGATCGCCGTAGCGAGCGCCTCGGTGGGGGTCATGCTGAAAGGGGTTCCGAACCAATCCTTGTACTTCCGCGACGATGACGGCCGCTACGCAACGGGGGGGCGATCTGAAGACGACATCATCGGCTACAGTTTTCAGAAGTGCTTCGTTACGGGTGATACGACGTGGCCGGCACTGCTTCCGATGGTCAAGAGCGCCGTGCGGGCCATGGACGCCACTCAGGCATTCTGCTCGGGCACGTTGGGCGTCTCCGTCCAGAAGTTCCTGATCGCAGGAGGTTCCAAACGGGGTTGGACGACTTGGCTGACGTCCGCTTTCGAATTGGGACCCTACGGCGGGAATCGCGTGCTCGGCCTTATCCCTTGCGTGATCGATTTGCTCCAGCTTGAGGTGCAGATGGACCACCACTTCGCCGCCTACCATGGCATCCCGGCTTTCGTGCCGGGGAGCGATCCGAACAACGCGGACAACTGGCGCGCGGTATACCTCGATCGTGACCCCAACCACCTCTACATGGACCCCCGGGTCTACATGAATCCCCATCGGGTCTACAACGATCCGAATTACCCGGACTACGACGAGCCCAACGATGCCTACTTCGACGCGGGCGCCTTCTCGATAGCGGTGGGCTCCTATGCGACCACGTACGTCATGCAACTGCTCCACCACCCCAAGTCGGCAACGCTGTTGTCGATTGTGGACCCCTATCGATACCGCAGCCGGTTTGGCGCCACCCCGAAACTCGTGCTGAACGCCAGCGGAGACGAATTCTTCCTTCCTGATTCGGCGCAGTTTTACTTCAAGGATCTCCCCGGCGAGAGACTGTTGCAGTACGTCCCGAATTCAGGGCACGGCATCACGGGGTATGAAGGCTCCGATGCCGCGGTCGAGACGGTAACGGCCTTCTATTCCTCTCTGTTGTACCCATCCATGGTTCGTCCCCAATATACATGGACGGTGTACGAGCGGGATCCGAGCGATCCCAATTGGGCATCCATCCAGGTGCAACCCTTGGGTAGCC
This sequence comes from uncultured Planctomycetales bacterium, assembly GCA_964596165.1. Taxonomy (GTDB): domain Bacteria; phylum Planctomycetota; class Phycisphaerae; order UBA1845; family JAFGLZ01; genus CAYUQT01. Next base: position 94,841 of record CAZQTW010000016.1, read on the forward strand.
AAACCCCGACCTCGGTCAAGCTCTGGCAAGCGACCAATCCGACGTATCGCGACTTCCGGTATTCCTTCACCTCGGTTCGCTATACGTCGACGACGCTCACGCAGACCGGCGGGAAATACATCGGCAAGGTGCCGCGCCCCGCTCAGGGATGGACGGCTTTCTTCATCGAACTCAACTACTCCGTCTCGCCGGGATATGGCCTTCCCGGCCTGCCCATGCACCTGACGACGGAAATCAGCGTGGTTCCTCAACCGGCAAGGATGACGCTGCACATCTTCAACGGGGCGCCGAGCCAAGAGCCGGGCGACCCGAACGACCGATGGGGCAGCGTTCGCTGCAGCCCCAGGCCGTTGAACAGTGAGACCCCGAAGTTCCAGAACAACACCCCGGTGACTCTGACGCCCACGGCGAAGAATCAGCGGCTTTTCTCGCACTGGCTGATCTATGACCCCAACTACCCGAGTGACGCCAACCGCGCGGCCGTCGATCCGAACGCGCAACTCTCGCTGGTGATGAGCAGCGATTGGGAAATTGGGGCGCTCTTCGACTCCGTGAAGGGCACGCTGTCGGTGGACACGACCCCGGTGAAGGGAAATGTGATCGTGGACGGCGAGGACTGGGGTGTCGCGCCGCAGAGTCGCGAAGTGGCCGTGGGCAGCCACACGGTCAGCTTCGGACCCTATCCCGAGTACGTCAAGCCGGCCAATAAGACGGTTGAGATCACGGAAGGTGTAACGACGCAGGTGGAGGCCACCTACGTTCCCGTGCTGAAGGCGACGGCGACGGCCGATCCGAACCTCATTGCCGCCGGCGGGACGAGCATGCTGACCGCGATGGCAACCGGAGGAACGGCGCCGTTCAATTATGTGTGGAGTACGGGACAAACGGGTCAGTCGATTGCGGTCAGTCCCACGGAACCCAATACCTATACCTACACGGTCACCGTAACCGACAGCGGCGAACCCAACCAGACGGCGACGGCGCAGGTAACCCTGACGGTGGCCCAAGGGATGGTAGTCAGTGTCCAAGCCACGCCGGACGTGATTGTGAAAGGCCAATCGAGCGCGTTGAAGGCCACGGCGTCCGGAGGCGCGGAACCCTATACGTACCTTTGGACCCCCGGCAACAGTACCGAGCCCAATCTGATCGTCACGCCCGACCAGACAACCGAGTACGCGGTCGTCGCCACGGACGCCCTCGGGCAGACGGCGACAAACCGTATCGTCGTCACGGTAGCGCCGCCGGTGACGGCGTCCGCCGAGGCCGTACCCGAAACGATCATGGCCGGTACGATCAGCACCCTGACGGCGACGGGGGTCGGGGGCTGGGGGGCGTATACCTACACGTGGAGCACGGGTCAAACGACGCAGAGC
>CAZQTW010000017.1:0-92497 GCA_964596165.1 uncultured Planctomycetales bacterium
TCACCTCGATCTCCACGCGGCCATCTTCCAGTTCACACTCGACCCCGTAGGCCCTGCCTTGCGTGGCGGCCTCGGCAATCTCAATGGCCTTGGCCAACGTGATCTTGCACTTGCTTACAAGCTCCTTGATCTCCTGAACTCCGGCTTTGCCCTCATGCCCATTGTCGGCCCGAAGCAGTCCACCGGTCCAGAAGAGAATGGCCGCTGCAAGGAACGTCACAACCCAAGAGCGAATGCCATTGCGACACATGTCTGGTTACTCCATGCCTTGTCCGAACGGGAACCGTGGAAACACGTACGGCTTGTGAGAGGTCATTATAGCTGCTCTGTGGCCGAAGTGGGCTGGTCGGCAGGTGGTGCTTCGCCGATCCGGATGGTGTAGACTCTTCGCACCATTTCAGCGGAGGTCCTGACATGACTCGACAGATGGGGTTCGGCGTATTGTTGGTTGGCGCGTGCGCCCTGCCGTCCTGGGGACAGGGTTTAGATGTGAGCGGTCTGGCGACGCTATCGCCCGGGCGGGTCGAGATGCAGAACGGCCTATGGATCGAAACGCCGCTCGAACGGAAGTTCAACGCCGGCAAACGGGTTGTCGTCGCCGACATCAAGGGTCCCGCGGTCATTTCGATGATCCACTTCGCGGTGCCCGAGAGCTACATGTGGCAGAAGCAACGGCGGCTCGACCGCGAATTGCTCATCAAGTTCTACTGGGACGGCGAGGATCAGCCCAGCGTCGATTGCCCGTTCGTCGATTTCTTCTGCGACCCGGCCGGCGTCCGCGACATGGTCAACACGGCGCTGGTCAACAAGCGACAGGGCTGGAACGCCTACTTCCCGATGCCCTTCCGCAAGTCGGCCAAGATCGAACTCGCTTATGACGGACCGATGGAGCCGGGTAACGAGCTGTGGCGAATCATGCCCTGCTACAGCTATGTGATGTACCGGCATGCCGAGAAAATCGCCGACGACAGCGGCTACTTCCACGCCCATTGGCGGCAGGACGGCCTGCTGCTCGGCAAGGTTGAGTACCTCGCATTGGACGCCAAGGGCAAGGGCAAGTTCGTGGGCTGGAACGTCACGTGTCGCCGGCCGGGCCGGTCGGGTTATCCGGTGGACCAGAACGAGAAATTCTTCATCGACGGCGAACCGACGGCCTCGATCGAGTTCATGGGGATGGAGGATTCGTTCGGGTTCAGCTACGGCTTCCCGCCGACGGAGAACCTGTTCCCGCTGACGGGCTACTTCCCGTTCCTCAAGGGCGGTGCGGCCGCGTACCGGTTCTTCGTGAACGACGCGATCAGTTTTGAGAAATCGCTCAAGGTCACGATCGGATTCGGGGAGAAGGAAGATCCGATGTTCCGCCGCGAGTTCTCGAAGCCCGGCAGCGAACTGCAGTTCTCGAGTGTGTGCTACTGGTACCAGACCGAGCCGCACGCGCCGCTGCCGCCGATGCCTGCGGCCGCCGAGCGCGCCCCGGCGCCCGAGGAGCCGATGTGGCCCTACAAGGAAACGCTGCCGACCGCCGAGGACTTCCGCAAGAAGGGTATCAAGTTCCACATGCTGTGCGGACGGCCCGGCAAGCAGATCATCTTCGCCGAGCCGGGCTTCGACGCCGCAATCAAGGGCGGACACCCGTGGGACGGGTGGAACCCGCCGGTCTATCACTGCCATGCCACGGTGGAGGCGCTGAACGAGAAGTTCCAGATCGAGCTGAAGGTGCCGAAAGGAGCGACGGGCAAGCTGCGGCTTTACGTACTTGACGCCGACAACTTCCGCGGCGGCCGGAGGCAGGAGATCACGGTGGCCGGCAAGTCGCTCGGCGTGATTGAAAAGTTCCAAGAAGGCCGCTGGCTGGAGCAACCCATCAGCGCCGAGGAGACGGCGAACGGCAAGGTCGTCATCGAGGCGAAGAATCTGGTCGACGGCGGGAACGCCGTGATATCGATTGTCGAGTGGGTGGGAACGCCGTAAGCATGGCGAGCACGGTCTGTTCATCGGGCCCGGGCATTCGCAACCGACTTGACGCTCGGCATGGGGCGGGCTGAAATGGCATGGGACGTCGCGGCCTGCTAGGCGAAGGACTGCGGCAAAGCGAGACCATCATCGGCACGGAAGCATGATCATGTCCACGCGCAAGGCAACCGTTGAGCGAAAGACTAAGGAGACCGATATCACGCTGACCATCAACCTGGACGGCGACGGCCAGGTCGAGGTCAAGACGGGCGTGGGGTTCTTCGATCACATGCTCGATCACCTGGGCCGGCACGGACTATTCGATCTGAAGATCCAGGCCAAGGGCGACCTGCACGTCGACGCTCACCACACGGTCGAGGACGTGGCGATCTGTCTCGGGCAGGCGATCGATCAGGCCCTCGGCGACAAGGCCGGCATCTTTCGCTATGGGTGCTTCACCGTGCCCATGGAAGAGACGCTCGCCGACGTGGCCGTCGACCTATCCGGCCGCCCGCTGCTGGCCTACAACGTGAAGTATCCCGGTGAGAAGATCGGCGGGTTCGACGTCGAGCTCGTCGGTGAGTTTCTCCGCGCGCTGGCCAACAACGCGAAGATGAACCTGCACGTCCGGGTCCCCTATGGCGACAACAACCACCACATCGCCGAGGCGATCTTCAAGGCACTGGGCAAGGCGCTGTGCATGGCCGTCGCGCTCGATCCCCGTCGCAAGGGAGTACCGAGCACGAAGGGAACGCTGTAACATGTCGACATGGCCGAAAGCCGGTACGTTCAAATGCGTTGTTCATTCTGAATTCTGAGTTCTGAGTTCTGCCATTGCCCCGCAATCCTGCTCACGTGTTCGACTGGGCGGCCTTGAGTGTCTTCAGCGCCGTCTTCGCCACCGTGTCCGGATCGGGCTCGTAGATGAACGGCTCGCAACTGACCCACCCCTTAAATCCGCCGGCGGCGAGCGCGGCCATCACGGGCTTGAAGTCGATGGGGTTCGGGCCCATTCCCGGGGCATGGCGACTCGGATCGTTCACGTGGACGTGCTTGGCGCGATGGCCATACTTCTCGATCGTCTTGAGAATGCCGTCGGGCATGCTGGCCATCGCTTTGACGTCCAGCATGAGGTCGATACCGGGACTGTTGACTTCGTCGATCAGTGCAACGGCCTCGTCGATCGTATTGATGAGGTTGGTCTCCTGCGGCGAGAGGGCCTCGAAGCAGAGGGTGACTCCGTTCTTACGACAGTGCGGACCCACTTCGCGAAGTCCCTCGATCAGGTACCGGCGGGCGGCCTCGGGGGTGTTGGGCGGTTCGACGTTGCGCTGCTTGGGCGATCCGAAGATCATGATCGTTCCGCCGAGGTCCGCGCAAAAGTCGACGAGCGAACGGAGATAGGCCACGGTGAGTCTACGCACGGCCTCATCGGGCGTGGTCATGTGAAGCCCCGGCGGTGAGACGAAAAGCCAGTGCAACCCCACAATGCGAATGCCCAGCCTGTCGGCGGTGCCGACGATCTCCCGCCTGCGGGCCGTGCTGATCTGATCCACCGATTCGGCCAGCGTGAACGGGGCGATCTCGACACCGTCCCAGCCCTGTGCCGCCGCGATCGCCAGAACCTCCTCGATCGGTCTCTTGCCCCAGATCTCGTTGCAGATCGATAGCTTGTACATAATCTAGCACCTCGTGTCACGGAAGGGTCGACGCCTTCTCTCCCGCTCGCCGGGGGGCAGAAAACCGGATCATCGTCCTGAAACACCGTACCCACCGCGATGCCCCCTCCCTGCCGGCTCATCGTCGGGGCGGCGGGGACGTTCGTCGACCGGGCCACGATACCGCGCAACGATCTCGAATGCGAGGCCCGCCCGGCGGTACAATGCCCCGATGGAACCGAAGGTCATCAAGATCAAAGGGGCTCGCGAGCACAACCTCAAAAACGTCTCCCTGGTCCTGCCGCGTAACGCGCTGATCTGCTTCACCGGCGTGTCGGGATCGGGCAAGAGTTCCCTCGCCTTCGACACACTCTACGCCGAAGGACAGCGGCGATACGTCGAGTCGCTGAGCAGCTATGCCCGGCAGTTCCTCGGACAGCTCGCCAAGCCCGACGTCGACCTGATCACCGGCCTGAGTCCGGCGATCAGCATCCAGCAAAAGACCGGCGGCTGGAACCCCCGAAGCACCGTCGGCACGATTACGCAGATCCACGATTACCTCCGCGTGCTCTACGCACGGGCGGGTACGCAGCACTGCCCGAAATGCGATCGGCCGATCTCCGCCCAGACGGCCGAGCAGATCGTCGGAAACATCCTCTCGCGGTTCGCCGACGCGCGGGTGATGATCTTGGCGCCGCTCGTGCGCGGACAGAAAGGCGAGTATCGCGACCTCTTCGAAGACCTGCTCAAGGCCGGTTACACCCGAGCCCGCGTCGACGGCCGCATGATTCGCCTCTCCGAACCGGCGGAGCTGAGTCGCAACATCAAGCATGACATAGACGTGGTGATCGATCGGGTTGTCGTGGGGGATTCGGGGCGCTCGCGGCTGGCCGAGGCGGTGGAAGCGGCGCTCCGACGAGGCGAAGGAACCCTGGTAGTCGTGCCGGAAGAGGCAGGCACGCCCAAGCGAGGCGCAAGGAGGTCGCCCGAATCCGGTGCCCACATACCCGCGCCCGAGCCTGACAACTCCGACAGGACCCCGGCGCCCGCCGGCGCCGCTTCCGACGCCGACACGACGCCGGCGAAGAAAGCAACAGCCGGCGACGTGCTGTTCAGCTCGCGATACGCCTGTACCGAGTGCGGCGCGAGCTTCGAGCCGCCGTCGCCGCAGATGATGAGCTTCAACTCGCCGACGGGCATGTGCATGACCTGTGGCGGGCTTGGAACGTCCTTCGATTTCGATCCCAAGCTGCTCATCCGATACCCGTCAAAGTCGTTCCTCGAGGGGGCGATCGAGCCGATGCACGTTCCGATCAGCCGCTGGCGGCGTCACATCTTCGAGGGCGTCGCGCGGCACGTCGGATTCGACTTGCGAACGCCCTGGAAGGATCTTCCCAAGAAGGCCCGCGATGCCCTGCTCTACGGCACCGGCGACGACCACATCACGTTCGAGTGGCGACGGCGTTGGAGGGTCTGGCGGCACGGCGGCACGTTCGCGGGAGTCATTGAGGAACTGGACGACAAGTACCGCCAAACCAAGAGCGAACTCATGCGGCGGTACTACGAGCAGTTCATGCGGACCTCGGAATGCTCGGACTGCCACGGCGGCCGACTCAACGAGCAGGCGTTGGCGATCAAGCTGGGCGGCAAGAATATTCAGGAACTCTGCCGAATGTCGGTGACCGACGCGGCCGAGTTCCTCGCGAATCTCCAACTCGACGGCACGCGACAACTCATCGCCGAAGAGCCGCTCAAGGAGATCCGAAGCCGGCTGAAGTTCCTCGTCGACGTGGGGCTGCACTACCTGACGCTCGATCGCGCGGCGCCGACGTTGTCGGGCGGCGAAAGCCAACGCATCCGGCTGGCCGGTCAGATCGGCTGCGGATTGGTCGGCGTGCTGTACATCCTCGATGAGCCGTCGATCGGCCTGCACCACGTGGACAACGAACGGCTGCTCGCGGCGCTCCGGCGACTGCGCGACATGGGAAACACGGTGGTCGTCGTCGAGCACGACGAGGAGACCATGCGAGCGGCGGATCACGTGGTGGACTTCGGGCCCGGTCCGGGCAGCCGAGGCGGCAAAGTGGTCGTGGCGGGAACGATGGACCGGGTCCAGCGGTCGAAAAAATCACTTACGGGACAGTATCTGGTCGGAACGAAGAAAATCCCGATCCCGAAGCAGCGACGACCGGTGAAGAACCAGCCCGGCTAGCGCGGCCGCATGTGCCTGTGCGTTCGGTCTCCCTGTTTGCCGGGAAGCGTGTTTAGCCCCCTCGCGTGCGAGGGGTAAATTGGAAGATGTGCCCACCCCGTCGCGTGCGGCGGGTGATAGCTGTGAATCCGGCATGATCTACGCATTCCATCGGACGCGGACGACGTACGGACATTGGTTTCCGAATGACCCTCGTGGCTCACGGACTGAGGAGATGTGGCAGCCCCAATTGGCCGCCGACGGCAAACTTGACCCAGACCGTTTCAGACTGGAACCACGGGAGATTCCCCAAGATCAAGTTCAGGCATCCATGAACACGGCCAGGACGGCACTGCGATACTCGGCGGTGCAACTCGACTCCGCTGAGATCAACGTTGTGGGTGCGGCCTTTGAGGAAATCGTGCAAGGCCGGAACCTTCGGGTGCTTGCACTCGCGATCTTGCCGCATCACGTTCACATCCTGCTCCGGCGTCCTGTTCGTCCGTACGAACGAGTAGTCAACGCTCTCAAGGGTAGATCGGCGCAGAGGGTCAGAGAACACCGGGGCCTGTGTCAAGCCGCGTGCCAGAGGAATCGGGTTCCCGTCCGGACGAGGGGTTATTGGGTTCGGCACGTTCCCGATGATCGCGTTGCGGAGGGGGTTGCGGCGTCCATCGAGCAAAACCCCGCGAAACACGGGTTGCCGCCCCAGAAATGGGCCTTTGTCGAGGGTTCCTAAGGTAATGAGTCGCCGTCCAACAATGCGGCACAAGAGAACTCGTCCCGCCGCACGCGGCGGGGCTAAGCACGCTCCCTCTGGCCACGGGAAGGTCCGTTGGCTCACCGTCGTCGGCGCGAGGCAAAACAACCTCAAGGAGATCGACGTCCACATCCCCTTGGGACGATTCGTCTGTGTCACCGGCGTCAGCGGCAGCGGCAAGAGTTCGCTCGTCAATGACATCCTGTACGAACAACTCGCCCGCGACCTGAACGGCGCGGAGAACACCAACCCCGGCGCGCACCGGGCGATTAGGGGCAAGGAACACCTCGACAAGGTGATCGATATCGACCAGTCGCCGATCGGCCGGACGCCGCGATCCAATCCGGCGACGTACATCAAGGTCTTCGACCTGATCCGCGACCTGTTCGCCAGGCTGCCCGACAGCAAGCTCCGCGGCTACAAACCGGGACGATTCAGCTTCAACGTCTCCGTGGATTCGCACGGCGGCCGCTGCGAGGCCTGCGAAGGCAACGGCGCGAACAAGATGGAGATGGACTTCCTGGCCGACGTCTGGGTCCCCTGTCCCCTATGCGAGGGCAAACGCTTCAGCCACGAAACCCTTCAGGTCCGATACAAGGGCAAGAACATCGCCGACGTGCTCGACATGGAGGTGGCGGAAGCCCTCCGGCACTTCCAAAACATCCCCCGGATCAAGGCGATGCTCCGGACGCTGCACGATGTGGGGCTCGACTACATCAAGCTCGGCCAGTCGTCGACGACGCTCTCGGGCGGCGAGGCGCAACGGATCAAGCTGGCCCGTGAATTGGTCAAGGTCTCCACCGGCCGCACGCTGTACCTGCTCGACGAGCCGACCACGGGTCTGCATTTCGACGACATTCTTAAGCTGCTCAGCGTCCTTCACGGCCTCGTCGACGCCGGTAATACCGTCGTCGTGATCGAGCATAACCTCGACGTCATCAAAACCGCCGACTGGATCATCGACCTGGGACCGGAAGGCGGCGAGGGCGGTGGGTATGTCATCGCCACCGGTACCCCGGAGACGGTGGCCAAGACCGAGACGCATACGGGACGGGCGTTGCGATCCGTGCTCGCGCCGAAGTCGATTGCGCCCCTCTCCGAAACACAAAGATCTCGGCAGAACCGCCCCCCCAAACCGGCGGGGGACAACGGCCGCATCCGAACCATCTCGGTGGTCGGCGCCCGCCAGCACAACCTGAAGAACATCACCGTCGACGTGCCCCGCGAGAAGATGACGGTCTGTTGCGGGCTGTCGGGTAGCGGCAAGAGCAGCTTCGCCGTCGACACCGTCTACACCGAGGGGCAGCGCCGCTACGTCGAATCGCTGAGCGCGTACGCCCGGCAGTTTCTCGGACAGCTTCAGAAACCCAAGGTCGATCGGATCGACGGCCTGTCGCCCGCCATCAGCATCGAGCAGAAGGCGGCCGCGCGAAGTCCGCGCTCCACCGTCGGTACGGTCACCGAAATCTACGACTACATGCGGGTCCTGTGGGCCCGCATCGGACAGGCGTACTGCCCGCACTGCCATATCCCCATCGGCGCTCAGACGGTCGATGAGATCGTCGACCGCGTCATCGCGTTGCCCGAGGGAACCCGGGCGCTGCTGCTGGCGCCCATCGACCGCCAGGGCACGGAAAGCTACACGGCCTTGCTGGACCGTCAGAAGGCCAACGGATTCACCCGTGTCCGCATCGACGGGGAAATCCGCGACCTGGGTGGTGCGATCGACATCGACCGGCGCCGCCGACACACGATCGAGGTGATCGTCGATCGGATCATCATCCGCCCGGCCCAACGGGCGCGAATCGCCGAATCGGTTGAGATGGCGCTCTCGGTCGGGTCGGGCACGATGGGAATGACCGTATTGGAATGTCGGGATCACGAAGAAGCACACGGAGCGCAGCGATCGGACACCGACAAAACGTACCGCTTCAGCCGGCTCTTCTCCTGCGAACGATGCGGGCGAAGCTTCGACGAATTGACGCCGCACCACTTCTCCTTCAACAGCCGCCTGGGTTGGTGCCCCTCGTGCGAGGGGTTGGGCACGCAGACCGGCTCGAGCGCCGACGCGATCATCGCCCAGCCGAATCGGTCGATCGCCGACGGAGCCATCCACGGATGGGATCGTCTGGCGGCCAATCCGACGCTCATGATCATGGTGTCTCGACTGGCCGACCATATCGGGCTGAACCTGCACCGCCCGTGGAACGAACTGCCGTCCGATCATCAGGCGGCAATGCTTTACGGAACCGGCAACGAATGGATCCCGGCGGGCGGCGAACTGGAAGGTGTGCGGTTCCAATGGAAGGGCTTCTTCCCCGCCGTCGACGAGGCCGCCAAGGCCGGCCATCACTATCGCGCGCAGTTCGAGCAGGTCGCGACCGAAGTGGCCTGTCGGCGATGCGGCGGCAGCCGCCTCCGGCCCGAGGCAGCCGCCGTTCGCGTCGGCAACCGGACGATCACCGATGTGTGTTCGATGACGCTCGACAAGTGCCTGGCGTTCTTCGAACATCTTCCGCTGAACCACCGGCAACGCCGAATCGCCGGCGAACTGCTGCACGAGATTACCTCGCGTCTGCGGTTTCTCATCGACGTGGGGCTGGAATATGTCACCTTGCACCGCCCGGCGCCGACGCTGTCGGGCGGCGAGTCGCAGCGAATCCGCCTGGCCGGCCAGATCGGCAGCGGACTGACCGGCGTCCTCTATGTCCTCGACGAACCGACGATCGGCCTGCACCCCCGCGACAATGCCCGACTGGTGGCCGCACTGGGCAAACTCCGCGACCTCGGCAATACGCTCCTGCTGGTCGAGCACGACCGTCAGGTCATCGATCACGCCGACCACCTGCTGGATTTCGGGCCGGGTGCGGGCGTCGACGGCGGCCGGATCGTCGCCGCCGGGTCGCCGAAACGTGTGCGCAGCATCGCCGAATCCCTGACGGGAAAGTACCTGGTCGGCAAGGAGGCCATCGCCGTGCCCACCCATCGCCGGCCCGTCGACGCCTCGACCCAGCCCGACGCTCGGACGCTGCGCTACGAACCCGATGAATCCGGCGAGGAATCGGACGCCGCCCGGCGCGCGGGCGTCGCGCCCGCCGGCGGCCAAGACGGCCGTCCCCACCCGACTCCCTGGCTGACCGTCGTCGGCGCACGCCGGAACAATCTCAAAAACGTCGATGTGGCGTTTCCGCTCGGGCGATTCACGGTCGTGACCGGCGTCTCCGGTTCGGGTAAGAGTTCGCTCGTGACGGACATCCTCTATCCCGCCCTCGCCCGGCGGATCCACCTGGCACAGACAACGCCCGGTCCGCACCAGGAAATCTTGGGTATCGAACTCATCGACAAGGTCATCAACGTCGATCAGCAACCGATCGGCAACTCGCCGTCGAGCAACCCGGCCACCTACACGGGCGTCTTCGATCTGATCCGCGAACTGTTCGCAAAGTTGCCCGACAGCAAGGTCCGCGGCTACACGGCCGAACGGTTCAGCTTCAATCGGCCTGGCGGACGGTGCGAGGGTTGCGAGGGCAATGGACAGGTGTGCTACGAAATGCACTTCCTGCCCGACGTCTGGGTCGACTGCGACGAATGCGGCGGCAAACGGTACAACACCGAGACACTAGCCGTCCGATACCGCGGGAAGAACATCGCCGACGTGCTGGAGATGCGCGTCAGCGAGGCACTCCGGCATTTCGAGGCGGTGCCCAAGGTCCGCCGGATGCTCCAGACGCTCGCCGACGTCGGCCTGGATTATGTGGCGCTCGGCCAGCCCGCCCCGACGCTCTCCGGCGGCGAGGCGCAACGGGTGAAACTCGCCGCCGAATTGGGACGGCCGACGACGGGCAGGACGATCTACATCCTCGACGAGCCGACGACCGGCCTGCACTTCCACGACCTGCGCAAGCTGCTCGACGTCCTCAACCGCCTGGTCGATATGGGCAACACGGTCATTTGCATCGAACACAACATGGACGTCATCAAGACCGCCGATTGGGTCGTCGATCTCGGCCCGGAAGCCGGCGAGGCCGGCGGTTATCTCGTCGCCGCGGGAACGCCGGAGGACGTCGCACGGTGCCGCGAATCGCATACCGGCAGAATCCTGGCCGACGTCCTGGCCGCCGGACCGTATGCCGCTCGACCGGTCTTTGACGCGCAGGCATATGCCGCCGCCGAACTCGAGGCACAAAAGCTCATCCCCGACGACATCGGCGAGGCGGCCATGCCGTGGCAGCGCGACGGGCGAACGTGGCACACGCGAATGCGCCGCGACCGGCAGGGACAGCCGATTCGGTGGGAGCCGGCCGCGCTCGAGTTCGTCGTCGACCGCATCGCCGAACTCGGCGGCGACCGCCTGGCCAAGCCCGATTGGAACCACCAGGCGCGAGTCGAGATCCGCGCGCCGAACGGCAAGATCGACTGGTTCTTCCACGCCCTGACCGGCGGCGAATGGCTGCTCGACCTAACGTTTCGCGTGCCCAACCGACGATTCAAACAGGCGGATCTGGAGACCCAACTCGGCCTCAAAACGCTCGACGAGCGGACCGACCTGCCCATCTATGGTCAATGGTCGCGGGTGAACGTCAAGCGAGCCAACCCCGAGATGGATCGGGTCCGCATCCTGGTCCACGACAAGGCCGAGATCGACACGCCGGGGTTCGACCGCTTCTTGCGCGAGGCGATTGACGCCTACGGCCAGTACGCAGCCGCTGTCAAAGAGGACCCCCGGAAGGCCGAGCCATGGAAGACCGACGGCAAGGCGTGGCATCTGGAGCAGCGGCGAATGACCCGCCGCTACAAGGCGACCTGGCAGGGACCGACACTCCTGCAGCTCATCGGAACCATCCGGAAGGCCGTCGGCGATCTCGAAGTCGATTGGAATCACAAGATCGCGATCGAGCTCGGCCGTAAGGGGGCAAAGGATTGGTGGTGCCGCATCGTCACGGCCCATACGGATTACATCGAACTGATGATCCGAGCCAAGAACGGGCAATTCACACCGGTCATGATCGAGAAGCTCGGCCAATGGCGGGAAATTCGGCGGAACGAAAAGGGCGGCGACATCATTCTCATCCGTTTCCAAACGATGCCGCAGCTCGATCCGAAGGCGTTCTCGGGCTTCTTAAAGGCCTGCGATGCCGGTTGGCGTGAGGTGTCCTCGGACACGAAGAAGGAACGATCATGAGTGGCCTGTTGCCCAACCGAATGCTCTTTCGCTTCGAAGTACCGATCCACCGGTGCCGGCGGCCGCCACGGATCGACGGACGGCTCGACGATTGGGACGCCAAACACCGTCTCCCCCCGCTGGGCCTCCTCGATCAGACCCCGGACTGGGGCGAGGTCTACCTCGCCTGGAACGAAGCTGGACTCTATGTCGCGTGTCGGGTCACCGGCAAGACGCACCCCCTCCGCTGCGACCCCAAGCGATTCTGGAAAGGCGACAACCTGCGGCTGATGACAGACATGCGTGACACGCGAAACATCCACCGTGCAACCCGGTTTTGCCAACACTTCTACTTCCTCCCGACGGGCGGTGGGAGCGACGGGCTTCAGCCGGTGGCCGGCAGCGCCAAGGTCAACCGCGCCAAAGAACACGCCCCGCTCGCCCCGGCGGGAAGCATCCCGGTGGCCGCCCATCGGACCTCAACGGACTATGCCATGGAGGCACACATCCCCGCGGATTGCCTCTCGGGCTTCGACCCCGTCGACAATCCCAGGATAGGGATCTATTACATGCTCGAAGATGCGGATCGCGGCCGGCAGTATCTAACGGTAGGCGACGAAATGCCTTGGTGGGTGGACCCCTCCTTGTGGGCGACAGGCGTCCTGCAAACGTGAACAGGAATTGCGGGAACACTGCGCTCGCGGATTCGGACCAATGGAGGCTCGGCTCCGCCCTGCACCCCCGCTTCGCCTACCCCTGCTTCGCACATCTCGGCAATCTGGGCAACATGCTCCGCAGAAAAGCAATTTGCCCTATTGACTGGGCGAATCAGGCGTATACCCTGTTGTGGCGGCGGTCGGTGGAAGCCGTTGACGTCAGGAGAAATGGCCATGAAGAACCTGTCTGTACGACTGTACTGTCTGTGTCTTGCCCTTACGGCACTGCCGTTGATGGAACTCGAATTCCTGCACTGGCTCAAAGGCACCAGCTTCCGCCAGTTCCTCTCCTCGAGCTTGCTGGCTCCGCTTTTCACACAACTATTCAGCGGGTTTCTCCTCACGTTCCTAAAGCGGTTGTTCGGCGTCGTCTAGCGCGGCGGTCCGAGCAGGAGCATCTTCCTGGTGGAGGTCGGACCGACGTATCCGAGCGACACCCACAACTGACTCAGAATAGACAGTCATGGCGTCGGTGCCCTGGGGCCGACGCCATCTCTTTTTCAAGGCGGTAGCCACACCGATGATCTACCAGAACCCGTTTCTGCTGCCCGGTCGTTTCTACCGAGGCAACACGCACACTCACAGTCTTCGTTCGGACGGAGTCGCTTCGATCGAGGAGCGTTGCGCCGCGTATCGACAGCAGGGTTACGACTTCCTTGCGATAACGGACCACGACGTGGCCAACGCTGTCGATCACTGCACGACCCACGGGTTTCTGGCCGTCCCCGGCATCGAGTTGCATCCCGCAAACCCTTACGGGGGCGACATGTATCACATCGTCGGCATCGGCGTGCGACGCCACATCGACGCCCGAAGCATGACGCCGAATGCCGTCCTGGAGGCAATCGCCGAACAACAAGGCCTTGCCGTCCTCGCCCACCCCTATTGGTGTGGGCATACCCTGCGCGACTACGAATCATTGCACGGGTACTTCGCAATGGAAGTCTTCAACGCAACGTGCTGCGTGACCATCGGCAAGGGATACAGCGAATCCCACTGGGACGATCACCTCGACCGAATCGGTCCGATCGTCGGGTTGGCCGTCGATGACGCCCACCACGAGCGGGACGACCTCTTCAAAGGCTGGGTCATGGTCAAGGCAACCGACCTGACGCTCCCCGCCATCCTGAATGCCTTGAGATCCGGCGCCTTCTACTCGACGCAAGGGCCGGAGATTCGCGATCTCCGGGTCGAGCGCACCCCGGAAGGACTGCTCCTGCGCGTTCAGACCTCGCCGGCCAGGAGGATCGCCTTCAAAGGCCGCAGTTGGACGGGAATGTGTTTCAATGCCGAACCCGATCAGTGGCTCAACGGCGCCGAATACGTCCTCGAAAGCCACGACAAGTACCTTCGCGTCGAGGTCACGGCCCCGGACGGCACCAAGGCGTGGTCGAATCCGTTCTTCTACGGTGATTATGCCTGAGGACGAGGCGATCTCGAACCGTCGGCGGGGACTCCCGTGACGCCCTTTCGGCGGGCGAAAGTCAATATAGCCCAAGGCGAAGTCTGACCAGGGAAAAGAACATCGAGGCGCTGTCTGCAAACAGCCGAACCCGGCTGCCCTCGACGTGGTTCCACAACACATAGCACTGTGCGATCTTGAGGCGGAGTTGACGCGCAATCAGAATGCACTCGAAATCGAAGGCGAACCGGTCGATACGGGTTCGACGGAAAATCTCGCTCGCCGCGCGAGCGGTAAAAAGCTTGAACCCACATTGCGTATCTTGATAGGGAATGCCAAACATCAACCGACCCGTCAGGTTGAATATCTTGCCCATGAGCTGCCGGTACCACGGTTGATGCTGGCGAACGCGACTGTAAGGGCCCGTTCGGCGTCCGATCGCGATGTCGGCCCCGGACCGGATGGCGGCCATCAAGCGATCCAGTTCCTCAATGGGCGTGGCCAGATCGGCGTCGGTCATCAGTCTGTACCGACCTCGGGCCCGCAGGATGCCGGCCCGAACGGCTGCGCCCTTGCCCCGGTTTACCGGCAGCCGCATGACCGAAACGCGCGGGTCAAGACCGTCCGCCCGCTCAGCCGTCCCGTCCGTGCTGCCGTCATCCACCACGATTACTTCCCAGCTTCCGAGTCCCCGGCGATCAAGATCATCGCGGATGAGCTCGAGGCTCTTCCCGATCCGCGTCGCCTCCTGATAGCAGGGAATAATGACCGACAGCTCCACCGGGTCCGAGGGCGAAGCCGTGGCATTCACACGGGAAACGTTGCCCACGGAGGTGGGCTTGGCGCAGATGGGATCGATTGTCATTACACCCGCCTTGCCTTCAAGATACTTCATGGGACAGGCAAGTGCGAATCTTTTGTCGGGGCAGACTGTATACGTACGGACCGCCATGGCACTCCGGATTTCATCGTCATGCGGAAAGGATCAGTTTAGTCCCACGGCAACCGGTCGCCGGATTTTGCGAGCGATAACCATGGGTTGTCACCGTCGTTCGCGGTTACGTAAAGGAGCCGACGACATCCGGAAAGGACGGCCGATCCGGTTCAAAACAGGACATTGGGCGCAAACCGCCAATTACACTATCCTGATGTGGTCGGGCGACGGGTAAGAATCGAGAACCACCCGCGGCCCGCGCCGGGGGACTGCGCATGAGAGCAGAGACGCGACACGGTTCCCGCCGCCGATTATGGGCGACGGTCGCGGGCATCTACATCCTGGCGTTGGTCATTCGCCTTGGCTTCCTCTCGGAAGCCCGTCACAATCCTCTCTACCAGTTCCTCGTCCTCGACGAGCGGACACAGCACGAAGTGGGCGTGGCCATCTCCAAGGGAGCGCTGCCGCCCAACGGCTATTTCAAGGCGCCGCTCTACGGCTACTTCCTCGGCGCGATCTACCGCATCGGAGGCGACGATCCCCTCGTCGCCAGAACGGTACAAGTCTTCCTATCCGCCCTGGCGCCGGTACTGGTCGTTCTCATCGCCAGACGCCTCGTCGGCGAAGCGGCGGGGCTGCCGGCTGGCGTGCTTGCGTCCCTCTACTGGATCTCCGTCTTCTTCAGCACCGAACTGCTGGATGTCACTCTGGCCTCCGTGTTCTACCTTCTCTTGGCATGGATGCTGGTGACTGTGGAAGACGCCCGAGGATGGAAATGGGCGTGCAGCGGCGTCCTCTTGGGGCTTGGGGCCATCACGCGACCCAATATCCTCGCGTTCGCCCCTGTTCTGGCAATCCTGATCGCCGTCGCCGTCCGCCGAGGATCTCTTGGAAACGGATCGGCGGGCCCATCCTCGCCCTGGGCTCGCACGGCCTTGAAGCGTATCGGTCTCCTTGGAGCGGGGCTGGCCTTGGCCGTCGCGCCGGTGACCCTGCGAAACATGATTGTTGCCAACGAACGCTTGCTCATCTGCGCCTACGGCGGAATCAATGCCTTCATCGCCAACAACACCCAGTCGGACGGCAAAAACGCAATCTGCCCCAAACTGGACATTACCGTGCGCCATCCCGGACTTGATATGAATGACCCGGCGGTACGCTGGGATGAAGGGTGGCAGGCCTGCTACCTGTACGCCGCCCAGCATCTTGGACCGAGGCCACGCTACGACCAAGTCGAAAGGTTCTTCTATCGGGCCACCCTCGACTACATTCGCCACCACCCAGGCAAGTTCATAACCGACACACTCAAGCGATTCTGCTGGATGTTCAACGCGTACGAGTATCCCAACAACAAAGACAAGTATCGATTCTGCAAGTCCAGCCGGTTGCTCTGGACCCTGTCCTGGCTGCATTTCGGAATCATCGGACCGATCGGGATCGTGGGGACCGTAATGGCCGTTCGCCGCCGACCTTGGCCACAAGGCTTCGCCTACTATCTGGCCATGATCTTGTCGTTGGCGCTGCCCGGCACGCTCTTCGTGGTGAACTCCCGGTACCGCCTGCCGATCGTCTATCTGCTCATGCCCATGGTGGTCCATGGAATCATGGAACTATGTCGCCTATTCAAGCCCCCGGTGATGTGGAGGAGAAATGCGATCGTCGGCGGCGGGCTTGCCGGCCTGTTCGTGATCTCGAACCTCAATCTCTTCGGCTACCGACCTCCGTACCACGAGTACTTGCTGTTCAGCCTAGCGGGAGCTTGCGGTGCAACGGGACGTTCCGATCTGATGGCCGAGACCGTGAACGAGATCGAGAAGGCGCTCGCGGACGAATCGCACCGCCAAACGCTCCATCCATGGGCCATGACGTGCTTGTTCGGCTACTTCAGAGACCGAGGCGAGCTGACGAAGGCGGCCGATTATGGGTGGAAAATGCTGCACAGTGAACCGGTCGACGTGCAGACGATCGGCTCGCTCGTCGATGTCCTCGCACGCTCAAACCGACGCGACCAGGCTCGAACAGCGATCCAAGTGCTGGCCGCCCGTTCGAAGGGTGAGGCGAACCCCTGTTGGGCGAGCGCCCTCTTGACTTATGGACGGGTGTTCAACGATGAGACTGCCCTGAAAGAGGCCGTTCGGCAATTCGAGATCCTGGTTCGCCTGCAACCAGAGAATATTGGGCTTATGAAAATGCTAGTTTCCGCTAAGGAACGGATGGGTGGAGTACGATCCGAAGTGGGGACAACCAAAACGACTACAACAAGTTGTAAATCGTAATTCGTTAAAAATAAAGCATATGTGAAAGTTAGTTGCCAGTCTAGTAGCCCCTCGGAATGGCCAAAAAAAAACAGCGGAGCGTCCCGTTTTCCCATTGACTTCGCACGCAGGACGGGGCACAATAATAGCATGGAAGGGGAGCTGACAGGAGGCGAGGTAGGAGAATTTCGGGGAAAGACGCTCGGGCGTCCAAGCATTTCCTGAAGCAAATCTCCAAGCCTGTCAACTCAACGCATGTTGCACACGTCAAATGAGGGTCTTGTATTTGGGAAGGAGGTTGTGTGATGGTTAGACTGTCAGCCGTAGCGTTGGTTGTCTTGGCCTCGACGGCCGGCGTGTTAGGCGATCTGGTGACGGCCAGCGGAAGTGCGAGCGGCAGCGGCTCAGCAAGTCTCAGCCTGAGCGGAAGCGCCACTCTGACCGGTTCGGGAACGTATTACACATGGGTCGGTTGGCCGACAAGCGCCTGGCAAGGCATTTCGCTCAACTTCGGCACGATCAACCCGGGAATCGGTTCGGGTCCGACGGGAATCGGTTCCAGCCCGACGGGAAGTCTGACGGTTTCTCTCGATCCGACTGATGCCCCGCAGTATGACGCGTTTACTCGCCTAGAGCATGGCAGTCTGAACGCCCTGAACGTGGACATCAAAGATGGGGCAAGCTATGGCCTCGGCACTTTTGGCGGCTGGGAGCTTGGCGCTTACAGGTCCGACAACGGCCAATGGGTCACGACGTTGGGGTTGAGCCAGTTCTCACTGGCCCTGAGCGCTTTGGGCTTCAACATGACCGGTGGGCCGACGGGGTCCCTTACGAGCTACTACTCTGACCCGCCGTCCAATGCGATGGTGGTGGCCGGGTATAGCATTGCTCCCTATGGGAACCTCAGTGCCACCCTCGGGACCGCCACGCTGACCACATCCATCTATAACGGTGGCTGGGTCGGTCTCGGGTCTTACGGCATCGGCGGCGGCTCAGCAAGCAAGGCCGAGTCCTTGTCCGGCACGATGACGATGACCGAGCTCGCGGGCCCCTATCCCAGGGATGTCGCGATCCACATCGCCGCCGACACGACGGCGGGTGTAAGCATTAGTTTCGGCAACAGCGGACCGGGGTGGTCCTACAGCAGTTACTCCGGCGGTACGAATCCGTACTTTGTCGTCAATGTCAATACCGGGGTGAGCGGAGTAGCGACGGTGAACAGCGCTCACGTCGACCTCTACAGCACGTTGGTGGATGTCATTCCCGAGCCGATGACGCTGGCCGTGTTCGGCTTGGGCGGCGCGCTGTTGACGCTGGCCCGCAGGCGTTCGCGGTAGGCTGACTGATTGGGGCCAAATCAAACGGCCCTGATGACCCGCGAAGCCGGTACAAGACCTTCAGACGTGATGATCAAGAACCCCCTCGGGTAAGGAGGGGGTTCTTATTTCATCCCGTCTATGGCTTCCCCTCGACATAAGAAGACACACCCTCTACCCCGCTTGGCCGCCCACCAAGGCCACGAGGTCGCCCACCACCTTCCGGAGGGTCTCCGACTGGACGGACAGCTCCTCGGCGGCGGCGGCGGATTCCTCGGCGCCGGCCGCATTCGACTGCGTCACGCGGTCCATCTGAGAGACGGCCGTATTCACCTGGTCGACCCCTTGCGCCTGTTCCGCCGAGGCGCGAGCGATCTGCACCACCAGCTCCGCCACCTTGGCCGCCGATTCTCCGATCTTGTCGAAACTCGCCGAGGTCGTTCGGTTCAGCTCGACGCCTCGTTCAACGCGGGAAACCGTCTGTTCGATCAATCCGCCGGTTTCCCTGGCGGCCTGAGCGGCGCGCTGCGCGAGATTGCGGACCTCGTCCGCCACGACGGCGAAGCCCTTCCCATGCTCGCCGGCCCTGGCGGCCTCGACGGCCGCGTTGAGGGCCAACAAGTTGGTCTGGAACGTAATCTCCTCAATCACCTTGATGATCTTGGATATCTGATCGCTGGCCTCGGAGATCTGCTCCATGGCCACCGACGTCTCTTTCATCGCCGCGTCTGAGACCCGAATCGTCTCCGTGGCGCCGGTCATGTACTGGTCGGCGAGTTTGGCGTTGTCGGCGTTCTGGCGGGCCATGGCGGCCATCTCCTCAAGGGCGCTCGACGTCTCCTCGAGGCTGCTCGCCTGTTCGGAAGCCCCCTCGGCGAGCTGCTGGCTGGACGTCGATACCTGGTTCGCGGCGGCATTGACTTGCTCCGCCCCGGCGCCCAGAGTCGCAATAGCCCGCTGAATCGGCCGGTTGATGCTTCGGACCACCACAAGCGCAACACACGTTCCCACGCATAACGCCGCGAGTGCGATCGCAACGGACCACATGATCACCGCTCGCAACACCTTCGCCTCCGTGCTTGAAACAGCGGCGCTGACGTCTTTGCTCTTGGCGTCCATCGTGTGGACGGCGTCGAAGAACTCGTCTTCATAGGTCCCCGCGCCGATGACCCAGTCCCACGGCTCGAAGTAGGCAATGGACACGACCTTGCCCCGAGCCGCGGCCTCGCCCTGGTTCTTCCACGGATACCGCGCCTTGCCCAACTGACCCGGCTTCAGATCCAACGCCGTCCTGCAAATGTCCTGAATAAAGAACTTGCCGTCCGCATCCTTCGCCTCCCAAAGGTTCTCCCCGTCACGCTTGCCGTCCTTCGAGATCACATAATGGCCTCGGGTGTCCCCCTTGGCGTTCAATACGTACACATACCCCGTCTTGCCGACCTTGACCGACATGATCGCCTTGCGGAGCGATTCGGCGCTCTCCTCCTTCACACCCACATACAACATCCCGACGATCTGACCGTTCGTGTCCTTGATCGGTTCATACGCCGTAACGTACCAGGCATTCACCACGAACGCCCGACCGAGATACTTCTGACCCTTCAAAACGGCGGACACCACCGGATTCGGCTGGCCGTCCGCGCCCAGCGCCGGGATGTAGGTGCCGATCGCGCGGGTCTTGTCCAAGGTCTCGACATTGGTGCACACGCGGAGCATGTCCCCCTCGGGATTCATGCGTTGGAAGATCGTGCACGTGCCGCCGACAAGGGCGCGAACCTTATCGACGACGGGTGAGGATGTCTTGCAGTCCCGGTTCTGACCGAGCCAGGTCTGGCCGACGAGCATCTTGGGGAGGGTAATGTCTTTGGCGGCCTTGGTGATCTGGTTGACGGCCTTCCAGGCAACGGTCTCCTTGGCAAAGGTCACGGCGCCGGTCTGAGCAAGAACCTCGCGCGCGACGTTCAGATCGCCGTCCACCTTCTGTTGCAGGAGTTCCTGTTGAGCCTGGCACATCGCGTAAACGTCCGTCGCGATCTGGTTGATCCCATTGAACCCCGCGTCCGTCAACGCCTGCCGACCGTAGTCGGTAACCGTCTTGAGGCCCGAGGCCGTCTCACCGGATGCCTGGCGAAAGCCCTGATTCACTCGCCACAGAATGATCGCTGGAATCAGCAAACAGGGAACGATGATCAACCCCAACTTCGACGTGAGTAGTTTTGTCTTCAGCGTCATAAATGGCTCCGTTCTTGCGAAATGTACTCCGATCCACGATGGCCGCAGCGGTGACCGCTGCCATTGGCCCCCGACGTCTTCACCCGGGCAAGAAGCCCTTGTCAAACGTCCCATCGCACACTGCGATTGCCAATGCTCTTTTCGGGATGAGCCTATGCGAACTTAGGTATGTGCGTGTAAGATAGAGTCTTAGGAAATGATTACCGGCAGGTTTTCTCCCCCGGATCGGAACTGAAACACCTTGCGACCCAATTCGTTATGCATCCGTCCAGACCGTGCTAATCATCCCCTGCGTCCTTCAGCGGGCAACTTTGTTCTGAATCTTTTAACCCAAAGTCCGGAAAAATATACCGTCACCCGCAGGTTCTAATGACCTGCGGGTGACGTTCATACGGACGTCTTTGACGATCAGAAGGTATGGCTGCCTGTCGGGTCTTGCAACCCGGTCGATTCGTCGCGTGGCCGCCGGTCCGACCTCATTGACTCCGCGGCCCTCGGTGTCGCCGAGTTCGAAGATGCCCGCTGAATTGGTCGTCAATCCCTGTCAGCCACCTTCCCGTAGACCATTGCCATCAGGTCTCGGACGGCAGATCGTACCGTCTCGGCCTGCGAACTGAGTTCCTCGGCGGCACTGGCCGATTCCTCGGCGCCTGCCGCGTTCGCCTGTGTGACCTTATCCATTTGGGCAACGGCCGCGTTCACCTGTTCCACGCCCTGGGCCTGCTCGGCGGAGGCCCGTGTGATCTGAGAGACGAGGTTCGCGACCTTCGTCGCGGACTCGCCGATCTTCTTGAATCCTGAAGCCATCGTCTGGTTCAACTCGGCGCCCCGCGAGACGCGGCTGACCGTCTGTTCGATCAGACTGCCGGTCTCCCTGGCGGCCTGCGCGGCACGCTGTGCAAGATTGCGGACCTCATCCGCCACCACGGCGAAGCCCTTGCCGTGTTCACCCGCCCTCGCCGCCTCGACGGCCGCATTGAGAGCCAACAGGTTCGTCTGGAAGGCGATTTCCTCGATCACCTTGATGATCTTCCTGATCTGGTCGCTGGCCTCGGAGATCTGCTGCATGGACGTGGACGTTTCCTTGACCGCCACGTCCGCATCGGCGATGTTCTGGCCGGCTTCAGTCATGAGCTGGTCGGCCTGTTTGGCATTGTCGGCGTTCTGGCGGGCCATGGCGGCCATCTCCTCAAGGGCACTCGACGTCTCCTCCAGGCTGCTCGCCTGTTCGGAAGCCCCCTCGGCGAGCTGCTGGCTGGCCTTGGACACTTGTCCCGCCGCCGAGGTCACCTGGTTGGCCCCCTCGTTCAGATTGTCAATGGCGCGGGCAACCGGGTTGGTGATGCTCCGCGTCACGATCAACGCCACGACCACAGAGACCACGATGGTCAACAGACCCAGGCCGATTGACCAGTACATGACCGAGTAGGTGGCCTTGTTCTGGCTGTCTGCGATGCTGGCCAGCGTTGCGGCGGCCTTGGCGTCCATCGTGTGGACGGCGTCGAAGAACTCGTCTTCATAGGTCCCCGCGCCGATGACCCAGTCCCACGGCTCGAAGTAGGCAATGGACACGACCTTGCCCCGAGCCGCGGCCTCGCCCTGGTTCTTCCACGGATACCGCGCCTTGCCCAACTGACCCGGCTTCAGATCCAACGCCGTCCTGCAAATGTCCTGAATAAAGAACTTGCCGTCCGCATCCTTCGCCTCCCAAAGGTTCTCCCCGTCACGCTTGCCGTCCTTCGAGATCACATAATGGCCTCGGGTGTCCCCCTTGGCGTTCAATACGTACACATACCCCGTCTTGCCGACCTTGACCGACATGATCGCCTTGCGGAGCGATTCGGCGCTCTCCTCCTTCACACCCACATACAACATCCCGACGATCTGACCGTTCGTGTCCTTGATCGGTTCATACGCCGTAACGTACCAGGCATTCACCACGAACGCCCGACCGAGATACTTCTGACCCTTCAAAACGGCGGACACCACCGGATTCGGCTGGCCGTCCGCGCCCAGCGCCGGGATGTAGGTGCCGATCGCGCGGGTCTTGTCCAAGGTCTCGACATTGGTGCACACGCGGAGCATGTCCCCCTCGGGATTCATGCGTTGGAAGATCGTGCACGTGCCGCCGACAAGGGCGCGAACCTTATCGACGACGGGTGAGGATGTCTTGCAGTCCCGGTTCTGACCGAGCCAGGTCTGGCCGACGAGCATCTTGGGGAGGGTAATGTCTTTGGCGGCCTTGGTGATCTGGTTGACGGCCTTCCAGGCAACGGTCTCCTTGGCAAAGGTCACGGCGCCGGTCTGAGCAAGAACCTCGCGCGCGACGTTCAGATCGCCGTCCACCTTCTGTTGCAGGAGTTCCTGTTGAGCCTGGCACATCGCGTAAACGTCCGTCGCGATCTGGTTGATCCCATTGAACCCCGCGTCCGTCAACGCCTGCCGACCGTAGTCGGTGGTGACCTTGAAGCCGGATTCAGTTTCCGCACTGACGCGGTGGAACCCCCTTGTCGTCTGCCACAAGACAATGGCGGGAAGCGCAAGGCTCGGTACAAGGATCAGACCCACTTTGGAGGCGATCAGTTTCGTCTTCAGCGTCATCTCAGTTCTCCTGTCTCCTGCTTCTAGGCGAGAGTTGATTTCATGCCGACATCCCTGTCACTCACACAGTGCAAAAGCAGTCCTCATGTCCTGGAATGATCAGAACGGCACGACGACGATCAGACTATCCTTACCGATGAATGCCGTTTAACCATTCCGGTTGTGGTCTTCGGCGTTGGAGGTGGCAAACATTGGTTTTTTTCTTACGACACTGAACGCGCTGCTCAAGACCGCGGGTGTATGGCAAATCGCGTTTTCGCCGGTAGTTCGCGCCAGGTGGTCGGAAGAAGTCCTACGAACTAGTCGGCCTTCAGCTTACGCCAAAGGGTCGTCGGACTTATTCCTAGTATTCGTGCCGCTCGCGTCCTGTTGCCTCCCGTGACTTCAAGGACGGCTTGGATATGGGACTTTTCGACCTGTTCCAACGTCCGAGTAAGTGGGTCGCTTGCGCCGTCGCGCATCGAGCGGGAATGAACGATGTGCGCGGGCAAATCCTCGGGCAGGATGAGCCCGTCTTTGCAGAACACCGCCGCTCGCTCGATGGCATTCTCGAGTTCGCGAACGTTGCCGGGCCAGTAGTAGGCCTGAAGGTAGTCCAGACACGTCGCATGCAGGCGTAATTGGGGCATCTTGAGTCGCCGAGATAGCCGACCGACGAAATACCTGGCCAGTGGAATGATGTCGTCGCGGCGGTCTCTCAGGGGCGGCACCTCGATTTCGATGACACCGAGCCGGTAGTAGAGGTCCTCACGGAACGTTCCCTCGCGGACCGCTTGCCCGAGGTTTCGATTGGTGGCGGCGATGACGCGAACATCGATCTTGCGCGTCTTGCTCTCGCCGACGGGCATGATCTCCCTTTCCTGGAGGACGCGAAGGATCTTCAGTTGCACGGCCGGCGAGATGTCGCCGATCTCGTCGAGGAAAATCGTTCCCTTCTCCGCCTGTTCAAACAGACCCACCCGATCGTGGACCGCGCCGGTGAATGCTCCCGCCTTGTGGCCGAACAGTTCGCTCTCCAAGAGTGTTTCGGGCAGCGCGCCGCAGTTGACCGCGACGAACGGTTCCTTGTTGCGCGGGGATTGGTCGTGAATGTGACGAGCGAGAACCTCCTTGCCCGAGCCCGTCGGTCCGGTGATCAGTACGGACGAGTCGAATGAAGCGATCCGGTTGGCGACATCGAGCACGCGGCGGAACGAATCGCTGCGAACCTCGACAAAGAAGGACTTCGCCGCATGTTCGAGCATGGACAGCTTGCGACGCTGCCGTGCCAACTCCCGGGTCTTCTCCCTCAATTCCCGGGTCAACTGTCGAACCTTGCCTTGGATGTCGACCGCGTGGTAATAGGGCAGATGCGGCTTCAGTTCCTCGCCCCATGAAGCGGCATCCTTGCCGACGGCCATGCAGAGCCGATCGCCCATGGTCTTGCACTTCTGCTCGATGAAGTAGATATCCTTCCCCGTGCAGAACGAGGCGTAACCGCTGGCGTAGCCGACGAGCATCCAGCACGCCGGCTGTTCCGAGGCGCCGATTTCCAGCAGATGCTCTTCGGCCTCGCCGGAATCGTGCCACAGAAGTTCCATCTTGAACTGTCCGGTGGCCTCGTCGTACTGGAGGGTCTTGACGACCGCCTTGGTAACGCCTTGAAGCATGTGCATCCGGGGGCCGGCCTTAAGCCACTCCAACACGCTGTCCCACTGGTAAATGCGTTTCATGGCGGCCGCATCGGCATGACCCCAGAAGTAGCCGAAACGGGTCAAGATCCGCCGCGCCTGTTCCACTCCCACCATCTCGAACAGGTCCTTGCGAAACTGGGCAAACGCGTGCAGCGAATGTAGTACAAGCCTGCGTCCGTGAAGATTGAGCGACCCTTCCGAGAATTCGACAAGCTCGTCCAGTTGGATGTCTTCGGCCTTCATCCCGAACCCTTCATGAAGAAATAGCCCTATTTCATTATGAATTACTATTGCAAAATGAGCCGAGGAAGTCAAGCCCGGGGGCCGTCCACAACGTATTCGAGCACTTGTGGTTATGGAATCCTATCTTGCGGAATACAAATGGCACGGAAGTTGCCCAAGTGCCTTCACGCACAACAGGCTCTGTTGCTTAATGAAGGAGAACACCCGTGCACGCGCTGTTACGATCCAAAAATGAGGGCCTCAAGGAAGACGTGATTCGATTCGCCCAGCAACTCGTCCAGACACCCAGTCTCAGTCTGGAAGAGTCTGAGGTGGCCAAGTTGGTGCAAGACAAAATGCAGGACGTGGGCTTCGATCGGGTCTTCCGTGACGACTCGGGAAACGTGGTCGGGATTCTCTTCGGTCGCGAGGCGGCCCCCACCGTCCTGCTCAATTGTCACATGGACACCGTCCCGGCCAATCAAGAGGGTCCGTGGGACGACACGCCGCACAGCGGACGGATCAAGAACGGACGTCTGTGCGGGCTGGGCGCGGCGGATTGCAAGGGAGGGCTCGCGGCCCAGGTGTACGCCGGAGCCCTGCTGAAACGGAGCCTGTTGCCCTTGCGGGGGAACCTCGTTGTGGCCGCCACGGTCGCCGAGGAAAACGGCGGGAGCGCGGGCATGCGAGCCCTCCTGGAGCACACGCTCCCGGAGATCCACATGACGCCCACCTATGCGATTCTCGGCGAGTCCACCGCCCTGGGTCTGTATTATGGCCACGACGGATGTCTCCGGCTTGAGGTTCGGGTGGCGGGCGCAAACCCCTTCCACGTGGACGATGCGGCTCGCGCGATCTTCAGCGATCTGGAATCGGCATACGGAACGGCCCGCGAGAGCCGACAGCTCGAGACCGTTGCGGTATACCCCCCCTGTTTCGAGGACGGCAGCGGCATCCGCCGGGCCACGATTCGCATGGATCGTCGATTGTCGCCGGCGGAGGATGTCGGCGAGGTCCTGCATCAGATGAAGCACAGCGCGTCTCGTGCGGCTCAGCCCGTGGGACCGGTCGCGCTGGATGTGGCCGTGCGCCAGGAAAGCCACCGCCTCTATACGGGGCGAACCACCCTGGTCCGCCACGTGACCAACGCCTGGTCCACGGACCCCTTCTGCGCGCTGATGGAGCGTGCCCGCCAATCGCTCGCGGCGGCCGGCTGCGAGGTTCGACCGGGCAAGTGGCAGCTCGGACGCCTCGGCATGGGAACGGCGGGCAGCGTGCTCGTCAGGGAGTTCGACATCCCGACAATCGGCTATGGTCCCGGCAAGGAGGACGTCGCCCACGCCCCCGGTGAGTACGTGGAAATCGACAAGGTCACCGAAGCGGTCTACGGCACGGCGGCGATCGTGCATGGGCTGATCGGCGTGCCGGTCTGCGGCTGGACCTCCGACGAGATCTGACGGACAGGCAGGTCGGCCGCCGGAGAGCAGCATCCCCCTGATACGGACCCGTGCTGCCTCGGTGAATGGACGTGAAGCGCAATGACCCTCCGTAGGTCTTTCGAAAAGGACACGCATTCATGAATGTCCTGGTGTTCAACTGCGGCAGCTCGTCGCTAAAGTACAAGCTGCTCGACATGCCTTCCGAAACGGAACTGTCGGGCGGTGAGGCGCAACGGATCGGCCCACCGACGGCCGAGCCCGCGAGGATCGTCTACCGCACGCGCGGCGAGGAGAACACGCGTCACATCGATATGGCCGACCACGCCGCTGCCTTCGATCAGGTCATGGGGATCTTGAGTGCCGACCCCTCGTTGATGCCCGAGGCCTTCGGACACCGGCTCGTGCACGGCGCCGGACGGTTTCCCGACAACGCCCTGATCGGCGAATCGGCGATCGCCGACCTCGAGGCCACGCAGGACCTTGCCCCCCTGCACAATCCACCGGCGATCAACTTGTTGAAGGCATGCCGCGGCCGGTATCCGACGTTGCCGCAAGTGGCGGTCTTCGATACGGCATTCCATTCGAGCATTCCGTCGTACGCCCGGACGTACGCCCTTCCGAAATCGCTGAGAGAGGACCTCGGCCTCCACAAGTACGGTTTCCACGGCACGAGTCATCGGTACGTGGCCGAAGAGGCCGCCCGCTTTCTCGGACGCCCGCTGAACAGACTGAATGCCGTCAGTTGCCATCTGGGCAGCGGCGGCGCCAGCTTGTGCGCGATCGTCAACGGCCGCTCCGTGGACAACACGTTCGGCTTCTCGCCGCTCCAAGGCCTGATGATGAGCACGCGGTGCGGCGACCTCGACCCCGCCCTCTTGCTGCAACTGGTCGCGCGGACCGACGGGGACGCCCGCAGCGTCGAGGCGATGCTGAACAAGCGGAGCGGCGTGTTGGGCATGTCCGGGACGTCCGCCGATATTCGCGACGTCCTGAGCGCCGCATCCGGCGACGGATACGCACCGTCGCGGATGAGCCTGACCGTCCAAACGTACCTCTGGCGGATTCGCAAGTATCTCGGCGCCTACCTGACCGTGGTTGACTCGACCGATGCGGTCATCTTCACCGATACGATCGGCGAGAGTGTCCCCATGGTCCGCTGGGCCGTCTGCACGAACATGGAGGCCTTCGGCCTCGTTATCGATCCGGAGCGCAATGCCGCGGCAACCGCGTTGCCGGCGGACGTCGCCGCCGAGAAGAGTCCCGTCCGCATCCTGGCGATTCAGACCAATGAGGAACTGGCGATTGCCCGAGAAACGTATGCCATGCTGGCACACGCCGCCTGACGAACCTGCAAGGAAGACGCACGATGAACATCCTGGTGTTGAAGCCCGGTCGACGAATTCTGGACTACGCCTGCCTCGCCGGCAACCGACGTGACCCGGTGGCTTCGGGTCGCCTTGAGGGCTATCGGGGGACGGATCACGACGATCGCTCGTTGGTCGACGCACTCCGGAAGGTGAGCGAAGCCTGTCAATCCGAAGGACGGACGGTCGCCCCCGAGGCCGTCGCATTCCGCGTGGTCTACGGTGGAGCCGCCTTCCGCGGGCCGACCCTCGTCGACCCGGAAGTCGTGCGACGGATACGCGAGTTGACTCCTCAAGCCCCGCTCCATCTGCCCGTTATTCCGTCGATGATCGAGGCGTGCGGCACGGTGTTTCCCAACGTCCCGAGGGTCTTGGTATTTGAGACGTCGTTCTTCGCCGACCTTCCGGCCCGCGAGCACGTGTATGGGATCGACGTGGATGTGCTGTGCCGGTTGGGCCTTCGCCGTTTCGGATTCCACGGCTTGTTCCACGAGGCCGCGGTCGCACAGGTCACGCGGCGATGGAGACAGACGGGAACCTCCTCGTCGCCCCGGATCATCTCGATCTGCATGGAACCCCGTCCCGAGGTTGCGGCCGTCGCCGGACATCAGCCCGTCATGGTCACCGGCGGCACCACGCCGCTGGAGGGCCTTCCCGGCTACACGACCTGCGGAGAAATGGATCCCGGCATCGTGCTCGCGCTGTCTCAGAAGATGGGGTGGGGTCCCGAACAGATCGACCGCGTTCTCACACAGGAAAGCGGCCTCTGGGGCCTGACCGGTCGCCGCATGACATGGGACGAATTGTTCACGTCGACGGACCCCGAACTCGAGCCGGCACGCCAATTGATCCTGTATCGGCTGCTCCTGGCGTGCGGCGCCGCCGTCGCCGCCATGGGCGGACTCGATGGGATCGTGTTCTCCGGACGCTCGGCCGGCGTGGGAAGCGTCTTGGGACCCTGGTTGTCGATGCGGTTGCCGGTGCGAAATCGACGACAAACGAGCGGCATCACGTGGGAATGCTTCCCGGAACCGCTGGATCGAATCATCGCCGATACGGCCTCCGCGGTCCTGCTGGGGTCCTCGTCCACTCGAGCGGCGTGAGGGCACGCGGCGTTCTCCGCAAACGGACCGGAACAGGCCCACGCCCGACCGCCTCGGGCGCTCGGACATGGCACCCGGCTTCTTGGACGGTCTTTCCGGCCGTCAAAGCCCGGTAATCCTTGGCGGTCAGACCTGCCCGACTGTTCGCGCGCCCTGCCTCGTGCCGGCTTCCCGGTTTCCCAACCGACTACGCGCAAGGAACCCATTCTGATAACATAACCGGTTTGCTGGGGGGGTGGGTCCTGGAGTCACACGACATGAGTAAGCAGCAGATTGGGTTGATAGGTCTGGCCGTCATGGGCGAGAACCTGGTGCTGAACATCGAGCGGAACGGGTTCGGCGTGGCGGTCTTCAACCGGACGACCGAGAAGGTCACCGAATTCACGAGCAAGCGGGGCGCGGGCCGCAATATCAAGGGGACCTCCAGTCTTGAAGAGTTGGTCGAGTCCTTGGAGACGCCCCGGCGGATCATCCTGATGGTCAAGGCAGGCCAGGCCGTCGACGATTTCATCGAAAAGCTTCGACCTCTCTTGTCGCCGGGCGACATCCTCGTCGACGGCGGCAACAGCTTCTTCAAGGACACGATCCGGCGCAACAAGTCGCTCGCGTCCAACGGCATTCTCTACATCGGCACCGGCGTCAGCGGCGGCGAAGAGGGCGCGCTGTGGGGTCCGAGCATCATGCCGGGCGGCCAGGAGGACGCCTACGAGGCGTTGGCACCGGTACTGACCCGGATCGCCGCCCAGGTGGACGGCCAACCGTGTTGCGCCTACATCGGCCCGAACGGCGCCGGCCACTACGTCAAGATGGTGCATAACGGAATTGAATACGGCGACATGCAGCTTATCTGCGAGGCCTACTCCATCATGGCGAATGCCTTGGGCATGTCGGCGCCCGAGATGCACGCCGTGTTCGCCGAGTGGAACAAGGGCGAGTTGAACAGCTATCTGATCGAGATCACCGCGAACATCTTGGCTCAGGTCGACCCGGAGACCGGTCGGCCGCTGGTCGACGTGATTCTGGACAAGGCCGAACAGAAGGGCACCGGCAAGTGGACGAGCCAGGACGCCTTGGACCTCGGCGTGCCGGCGCCGACCATCGCCGAGGCGGTGTTCGCCCGGTGTCTGTCGGCGATCAAGGACGAACGCGTCAAAGCCGCCAAGAAGATCAAGGGCCCGCGGAAACGTTACCGCGGGGACAAGGAAAAGTTCATCGAGTCCGTTCGCAAGGCCCTCTTCGCCAGCAAGATCTGCAGCTACGCCCAGGGATTTGCCCTCATGCGGGCGGCCGGCCGAGAGTACGGGTGGGATCTGAACTTCGGCACCATCGCCAGAATCTGGCGCGGCGGGTGTATCATCCGGGCACAGTTCCTCCACCTGATCACCGACGCGTATGCCCGTGAGCCGAAGCTCGCCAATCTGCTGCTGGATCCTTACTTCAATGACGTGGTTCGCAACGCTCAGCCCGAATGGCGCAAGGTGGTGGCGACGGCCA
This sequence comes from uncultured Planctomycetales bacterium, assembly GCA_964596165.1. Classification (GTDB taxonomy): domain Bacteria; phylum Planctomycetota; class Phycisphaerae; order UBA1845; family JAFGLZ01; genus CAYUQT01. The sequence goes on from CAZQTW010000017.1 coordinate 30,475, forward strand.
TCACCAGCGGCATCCCGGTCCCGGCGTTCAGCAGCGCGATTGGCTACTTCGACGGCTATCGCCAAGCGCGCTTGCCGGCGAACCTGCTTCAGGCACAGCGCGATTACTTCGGGGCCCACACCTACTTGCGCGTGGACAAACCCGGCGAGGGCCCGTTCCACACGGAGTGGACCGCGGGCCGGACTTCGGGCCCGTAGCATTGCTTGCCCAAGTCGACCCTCAGTCGGGCCGATAAACCGTTCAACGGCGAGGCGTCCGTCGAATGGTCGGCCTGCGACGAGGCATTCGAGGTCATTCGGCGAAGGATTCCCTGCTCTCGGCAAGGCACGTCGGTGGCCGGAAAGAGTCGCCGTCGGCCATCACCGACCGGACACCTCATGAGGCGTGGGGCGTTATGAGCAACGATTGGATCCGATTGTGCCGGCCGACCTACTCCCCGGAGGTCGAGAATCGGGTGTCCGACGTCCTGCGCAGCGGTCACTTGGTGCAAGGCCCACAGGTGGAAGCGTTCGAGCAAATGGTCGCCTCCGGTCTCGGCGCCGGACACGCGATCGCCGTCAACAGCGGCACCTCGGCGCTTCACTTGGCGTTCATGGCCGCCGGGCTCGGCCCGGCCGACCGCGTCGTGATGAGCGACTTCACGTTCCCCTCGCCGGCCTCCGTCCTTGAACTGGTGGGGGCCGAACCCGTCTTCGTCGACATCGCCGACGGCGGCTACAACATGGACCTCGGCTTGGTCGAAGGAATCGTCAAGACACGCAGGGACATCAAGGCGGTCATCGCGATCCATCAGTTTGGTGAGTGCGTGGACATGCCCCGATTGATGCACGTCGCCCGGGATTACGGGCTTGTGGTGATCGAGGATGCCGCCTGCGCGATCGGCGCCGGCTGCAACGGTCAATCCGCCGCAACGTTCGGTCGGATGGCTTGCCTGAGCTTCCACCCTCGCAAGATCATTTCCACGGGCGAGGGCGGTATGATCATCACGAATGACCCCGCTCTGGCGGAACGTCTGGCCCGCTTACGGAATCACGGCCTCGCCCGCGTATCGGAAGACCGCCTTGACGTAACCGAACCCGGACTGAATCTGCGGCTCAGTGAGATCCATGCGGTGCTCGGGCTGGAGCAAATGAAGCGGCTTGACGCCATCCTTGCTCGTCGCCGCGAGGTGGCCGACCGCTATCAAGAAAGGCTGAAGGACGTGCCGGGGCTGAAGCTGCCGCGAATGCCCTGGCCGGGCGGCCACAACTTCCAGTCTTACGTGGTCCAGTTGCCGGCGTCCGTCTCTCGTTCCAACGTCATGAGTCATTTGAGACGGCATCGCATCGAAACGACCATAGGCACCTATGCCGTACACGCGCTCGATTACTATCGCCGCAGGTACGGCTATTCCGATGATGCGTTCCCCAGGACGACGCTCGCCTGGCGGCAATGCCTGTCGCTGCCCATCGGCGAACACCTTTCAGATGCCGACATCGACCGCGTCGCGTCGGTACTCGTCGAGGCGATCAACGTCCGATAACGACCGCCCCACCGTAGATAAACCCACCCCCCTGAATGACCGATAAGTCGTTACGAGAGAACGACGAGACGGGACCGCCGCCGGCTCGGCATCCGGCGGCGCCTGTCTTCCATCAGGGGAGGCAGTACATGAAAGGCCACCGCATCTTCCTGACGGGCGGGGCGGGATTCATCGGTTCCCACCTGGTTGCCCGGTTGGCCGACGACAACCACGTTACGGTCTACGATACGATGGAACGGAATGCGCTGGCTCGCAGTCGGTACGCCGCGCACCACAACGTGCGCGTGATCCGGGGCAACGTGCTCGACGGACCGGCCGTCACCGAGGCCATGGCCGGTCATGATACGGTCATCCATCTGGCCGCCGTTGCCGGCGTCGATACCGTCATCAAGAGTCCCACGCGAACGATGCGGATCAACATCGAGGGCACTCAGCGCGTCCTCGACGCCGCTATCGAGAACCATGTGAGTCATCGATTCGTGAACTTTTCGACCAGTGAGGTTTTCGGCGCATACACCTACCGATCCTCCGAAAGCGACAACACCCAGGCCGGCGCCGTCGGCGGCGCCCGATGGACCTACGCGGTCGCCAAGCTCGCCGCCGAACACCTCGTCAACAGCTATGGGCGGGAATTCGGCCTGCCCACCGTCTCCGTACGCCCGTTCAACATCTACGGGCCGGGCCAGGTCGGCGAAGGCGCGATCCATCATTTTGTCCTCCGAGCGCTGCGCAATCAGGAAATCCAAATCCATGGAAACGGCGACCAAATACGCTCCTGGTGCTACATCGACGACATTATCGACTGCCTCCTCCTGTGTCTGACGTGCGACGAAGCCGTCGGAGAGGTGTTCAATATCGGCAACCCGCGGGGCACGGTAACAATCTATGGACTGGCGCTGGCGATCCTTCGAGTGTGCCACAGCAGCAGCCCCATTCGTTTCGTCGCACGCGAACACGAGGACGTCGAACTCCGCGTTCCGAGCATCGCAAAGGCCCAGCAGTTGCTCGGCTATGACCCCAAGATCGATCTCGAGGAGGGTATTCGACGAACGGCCGACTGGTATTGGACCCAAATGCAGCAAGAACGAATGGCCACAACCGCCGTCTGACGGTAGGACATCGCCGGCACCCATGCGAACCGAACCCCCTCCAACGCCCGCCGAATCACCACTCCGCCGAAAGGGCGGGATTATTCGCGCCGCGATCGGCTGGGCAGTGGCGGCCGGCTTGACCGTCGGCCTGATCGTAGTCGCGCGGAGCGAGCTGACACACCTGTCCACCCTTCGCGAGCTTGCCTCGCCCAGGCTGGCGCTCGCCGGCGTGCTTATCCTGTTGAACCTGACGGTCGGCGCACTGTTCACGGCCGAGGTCCTGCCCGTCTTTGGTGTCCGCCTGCGAACGTGGGAGTGGTTCTGTCTGGGAATGGCCACCACGCTGGGGAATTACATCGCCCCTTTGCACGGCGGCGCAGGCCTGCGAGGCGGATACCTGTGGGCTCGCCACGGCCTCAGCGTGCGGCACTTTGCGTCCGGAATGGCCGGCTTGGTGGTCGTCGTACTGTGGGTCACCAGCGCGGCCGCAGGCATGGGATTGGTTCTGATCTACCTTCGCCACGGCGTTACGCACGCCGCATTGTGTGCCATTGCGGTCGTCGGGCTGGTCGGCAGCAGCCTCATGGGGCTGCTCCCCCATCGCCTGGCCCGGCCGACCAACCGATGGCTGGCCCAGCTGGTCGACGTCGTCAACGGCTGGCATGACATCGTCCGGCATCCTCGATTGCTGGCCCGGCTCGCGGGACTGGCAATGTTGAATCGATTGCTCGAATCAGCGGCCTTCCTGTTGGTCTTTCAGGCTATGGGTGTCAACGTCGGGTTCTGGGCCGTGCTGACCGTCACGAGCCTGGGCCTGTTCAGCGGCATTATCAGTATCACCCCCGGCGCCCTCGGCGTCTATGAGACGGGGATCGTCCTGGTGGGACTTGCCTGTGGCATCGCAACGCGTGATGCCGTCGTCGCCGCACTGACCATTCGCCTACTGGCCTTCGGCTGGTTGGCGATTCTCGGTCCGCTCGGCAGTGCGATCCTGGCGGCCACCCTGCGCGGACAGGCCAAGGTCACGAACCCCTTGTCCACCTAAACGGCTTGTCGGAGTATCCGAGCCATCGGCATCGACCCGACGATCAAGCGATCCCGTTCTGCCGCAACGTGCCGGATGCGCTTGCGCGACTCTCAGTCGCGAAGCAGCATTGGACTTGTGGTCCCGTAGACCGTACCATGCGGGTAGCCATTGTGCCTATCCCATCGTTCCGGGCCGGCCGTCGGTAACGTATCGACACGACTCACGGAATGCGGGTGGTCACGCCCTATCAGGAGTCCGTGATGATAATCCGCCGACCCGCATGCACCGTCTTCCTGAGTCTTCTGGCAAGTGTGGCACTGGAAGCCGGACAGAAAAGTTCGGGGCAAGAAAAGGTCACGCTACGCCAGAAGTTCCATAAGGGCATGACGAGCCGCATGACGATGACGATGGACATGTCCATGGAGATGCGGACGACCGGGTCGAACCGCGCCGACATGCCCGAGAACATTCAGGCGAAGATCCAACAGACGCAGGAGACGCTGCTTCGTGTGACGAATGTGGACACGGACGGAGTGACCACGCTCGAGATGACGTTCGAACGCATGCGACAGGTCATGGACATGGGCGAACGGAAGATCGTCCTGGATTCCAAGGAAGATCCGCAGGCCACGGACTCTATGAGCCAGGCGCTGTCGGCGGCCTTCAAACCGTTGATCGGCCACACGATTGTCATCACCTTCGATCGGGATCAGAAGGCCGTTGAGGTCAAGGGCATCGATGAAATGTGGAAGGCATTCGGCGAGGATGCGAAAGGCCTCGCAATGCGGAAACAGATGGAGAAGATGTTCGGCGACAGGCAGATTCAGAAGATGATGGAGCAGTGTCTGGCGCGGAACCTGCCGAAGCAGCCGGTCGCCGTCGGTGAGAAGTGGATCAGCAACGATCAGATGGACATTCCGATCATGGGGAGCGTGCGCGTCAAGACGGCGTGCACGCTTGCGGGAATCGAGCAATACAAGGGCAGGCAATGCGCGAAGATACTCATGTCCGCCCAAATGGCGCCCGCGGAAACCCAGCCCGGATCGAGGCCCCACGGACTTCCCATGGGGATGAAGATCAAGAAAAGCGACTCCAAGGGCGTTCAGTGGTTCGACATCGAGACAGGCGAACTCGTGGAGCTGGATATCGATCAGGACACGCGGATCGTGATGGACATGCCGGCGCTTCTCGGGGAATCCGAGGGGCCCACGAGCCGGCCCGCGTCAAGACCGTCGATGGAGCAGCATCTCTGGGGCAAGATGAGAATGACCGTGACGCCCGAGCCCACAACAAAGCCGCAGTAGCCGCCGACCGGCAAGTCGAGCCGCCCATCACGCCGACGCGGTCGGGTCGTTCTACTTCTTCGGCGCGGCGACCCGCAACGTCCCCCAGCCAAGACGACGTGCAAGCTCGACGCCGACCCGCTGGTCGCCCGTCATATTGGGCTCGGGATAGATCAGCAGGTCGAATTCCGATCGGCCCTGCGTACTCGGCCTGAGGGGAAACGATCCGGAAGGCTCGACGGCGCACCCGTCGGGCAGATTCAATCGTATGAGCCAATTCGGCTCTGCTGCTTGGAACCCACCGACCGTCAGCTTGCCTAAGACGGGTTGCCCCGGAGGAGTGGGGGCAAACGGCAGATCCAGCCTCGCGTGCATCGAGGGCGCGGCCACCGCCTGTTGTGTCGCCGGGGCGGACTTGACCGGCAGCGTCTTGCGCCGTTCATCCCGTTCGGCCGCCGACGCACAGGGGATGGCCTCCAGAATCAACACGTCGCGCCCGGGGATACAGGCCACGGGGAACGAACCGTCCGGACACCCGATCGGATCGAATGGAACCAGGCCCCTTTCGGTCGGCTCACACCAAAGCGCAAAGGATCCGACCTGCCGGGCCACTTCCTCATGCAGCGTGAAGCGGAACGTACGAGGTGCCGTATCGTAGTTCGTGAAGATGACGCCGATGCGACCATCGGGGGCCCGCCAACACGCACCGCCGACGGCGGACCATGTCACGGAGTGTTCGAGGGCGCTCTCACCGTACCATTCCGCCGAGACCACCGCATCGCACGTGATGGTCGGCGGACGAAGCATTTGCCCGTAGCCGAGAAACGGGGCCGCCCGCATTCGCGCATGAGCCAGGCGACGGAAGTATTCGCCCTTGGCCCGGTGTTCCGGCGCCAGGTAGAACGGCTCCATCCAACCAAGCTGGGTGCCCCAGAGCCAGTCACGCCCGACCTTCATGGCAAAGGCCATGTCGCTGTCGGCCGGATGGACGCGATTGGCGAAATGCACCCGCATGCCGCCGTAGACCACGGCGTTGATGGGGATCATATTGGGTCGCCGGGGGTTCCAGATGAGAAACGCATCGATGTTGTGTGAGTAGGACTCGGCGTTGTTTTCAGTGGTAAAGAAGACGTCCGGAGTCCGGGTCGCACCGATCTGTTGGATGCGGTCCATCATCTTCCAATAGCCGGCAGCCCACCAGGTTCCCCCCCCGAGCCGGTGGCCATGCGCGGCGTCGAAGCACTGCCGCGGACCGGCCGAGGCAATCTGATCGAGGTAGACGGCGTTGACGCCGTACTCGTTGAGGAGCGTACCGACGACGTCGCACATCTTGTCCTGCCACAATGGGGTTGACGGACACATCACGGCCAGCTTGGCGCCGGAGCCGTATTCCTCGATATAGGGTTTGCCGTCGATGCCCTTGCAGGACGCCGGCCGAGCGACGGTGTTGAAGTCCGGCAAGCCCGAGTCCCACAGCCGCCCGTTGATGTACGGCATGACGTAGATGCCGCGATCGGTGAGCGTCTTGACGGCCTCCTTAAAGCCCTCTTTGACCGGGAAGTAGTGCGGGTAATTCACGTCGAACGGGATCTGGTGCCAACTGTACCAGTGAATCCCAACGGGAACACGGAGGAATTCCTGTGCGGCGATGGCGGTGGGGACGACGCTTTTCGGCTCGCCGGACAGCAGGAGCCAAACCAGACCGTCCCGGAGCTTGCGCGGAATGTCCTCGCGCTTGTCGAGCGGTCCGCGCGACATCCAGACCTGTTGGAGCGCCCATTCGCGATAGAAACGGGCGGCGTCGAACCAGTCACCGGTCAGGGGGCCGAAGACGATGTCGTGGTCCATGGTGAAGCTCGCGCCCGGCTTGCCCATGTCGGGCGGAAGCAGATCGAAGTGAAACTCGCCGCCCGCCTTGAGCGAGAATCGTTTGGCGCCGCATTGCGGATCATGCGCCCCGAGGTACAACGTGCTCGGCCCATCGGTAACCGAGAGGTACTGCATCGGCCACCAGCCGGACGGATACTCGCCGCTCTGTTCGCCTGCGCACCGTTCGTGCAGCTTGCCCCAGTTGAGCCGGGGGATGGCGACATCGGCTCGCCCCGGCGGCGCGACCGGAGCGAGAACGGGAAATTCAACCAACCACAAGCCGGCATCGGCAAGCTTATTGTCGATCGACAGGCGTGCAGATACCACCGGACGATCGGGTCCGATCCTCATCTCTACACGCACGGCTAGTGTGCCTTTACAGTCTTGAACGGCAAACGCCGGCCATTCGACCGTGACAGCAACATCCTGACGATCGCGCGTCCGGTCGTCGCGGGCCGGACGGTTGGTCCTGGGTTGACCGGCGGTCAGTGAGTCCGTTGTGACCATTGTGCCGTCGTTTCGACGGACCGACACGCGCCACAGCGGCGACTTGAAGGATGGCGCGTATCCTATGAGGTCGCACCGGCCCCTAAGATCGAGGGCTTGTGCCAGGCGCCCCCCGCCGGCCAAGTCAAAGCGGAACACGGCAAGCCGATTCGCGAGCCAGAGCAGATTCTCTCTTCTCCGAACGAAAGCAGCGTAGTCGCGCTCCTTCCCAATACCGATTTCCCAATGATGATCGTCCGGATGTGAAGGAGGAATCTTCAAGAAAGCAGAGTCCCGCACAAGGTCGAGCAAGTCCGCGTTCCGAAATATGGCCGGGTCACGGCGCAGGATGCTCAGAACAAGCGCCTGCTCGTAGTCTTTCCCATCCGACGGTGTTGGGGAGGACGGCATTCCCAGCATCAGGTTCCGCACCTCTCCCATAACCGAAAGCGGACTAATCGTCACCTTCGGGGGATCAGTCAAGCGTGCGAACCACTGCTCCATGATGGCGTGCGGCTGCAGCGGACCGATGTAGATCCGGCCGTCAAAGTGATGCGTCTTGGTCTTCCATTGGGTCACGGGGAACTGGAAGTAGTTGCAGTAGCCGTGTGGGTCGTCGTACCAGATGAGGCCGTCCCGGCTGAACAGGCCGACGGCGTCGGCGCCGTTGCTCATGACGCCCCATCGTGCGACGTGCCGGCTCTGCTTCGTGCCCGTGAAGAGGCCGGCCAGGCCGTCACCGGCCCGCCAGATCGGAAAGGCCGTCCCCTTGGTGCTGAGCTGGAGGAAGTGCAATTCGGTCCACGGTTCCTCGACGTCCTGCGTCACATCCGCCGATACGGCGATCAGCGGACTGCCGGCGGTGAATTCGTAGCGATAGACGGCGCGGGCGTTGCCCGTGGTCGTCGCCCCGCCTCTTGTGTAATGAGCCTTCGCCTCGACGACCGTTCGTATCGGCCCCTGGGAACGTACCGTGGTTGTGGCCTGGGAATCATCGCGGAGACAGTAGAGCGAGGCCATGTTGGCCACGGCGCTGTTATAGATTCGCTCGTCGTACGTGAACTGGCGGGTCGTCAGACCGGTGTTCACGAACGTAACGGAAGTGATGAGCCCGCCGCCCCCCTTCTCGGGTTGCGCCGTTTCGTAGAAGCGATTGGCCACGGTGACCTGCCCGTTGCCTGCTCGCACAGTCAACGTGTCAAACGGCGATTCGGCAGGAGCGATCCGATCCTCGTCGGCGGGGACGTCGCCCGGCGCGTTGGCATACAGCAGGAAACGCCGACGAGAACCCGGCGGTGTCTGACCCGTAAGAGGAAAAAACAATCGCGATTGGCCGGCCGAGACGTCGAGCTGAACCGGTAGGCGGGCAACGGCCAATCCGCCCTCGTTCAACTCAACCAGACGAACCGCACGCGTCGCCGCCGGACTTGCCCCAAGGTTCCCCGGCAAATCGACTCCGGTTACCGCGTCGAACTGCCTCGCGGAACCATTGGCCACCTCGATTAAAAAGACTTCTCGACATGCCGGCCACAGGGCGCCCACGGGGAGGTCGGCCGCCGAGAACACGTTGGGCGCGCCGTATGCAAGCAAGACCAAGGCGGTCATCCGCTTCGGTAGACGCTTCATTGCTCGACTCCCATGTCTGCCCGTCCTGCTGGTGCGTGTGACAGAGGATTGCCGCACGACGGGGTACTACCGCAGCATTTGTGCCGCAGCTCGGGCACAACGAGACAAAAGGCATCCCTTCGTCCTAACGCACGGACGGTCTTCCGCAAACCGGCGTTTCGGCCTCATTTTGCCCCGCCGAATGTCTCGTAGCTAATGATCTCCGCCATCTTCTTCCGCTTGAACTCATCGTGGAATGCATGGGCGTCGGCCGGATAGCCCAACGGCGTCAACATGACGACGCGATGGGTCTTGGGAACCCGCAGCAGCCGATGAACGCTGTCGTGGCTGAACGCGCCGATCCAACACGTGCCGAGTCCCTCGGCGCGGGCCGCCAGGGTGAGGTGCGTGAGCGCAATCGCCACATCGACGAGGAACATGTTGTCGGCAATCCAACTGTACCGGTCGTGATACGGCAGGCCGCAGGCGGCGATCACGACGGGGGCCTCGGCGATGAACATCTGGCCCGCCGCGAATTCGGCCAGTTTGCGACGCCGATCGGCATCGCGAACCACGATGAAGTGCCAGGGCTGATTGTTGACGGCCGACGGCGCCATACGGGCCGCCTCCAAAATGCGGTCGATCAGGGCATCGTCGACGGGGTCTTCCGAGTACGAACGCACGCTCCGTCGCGTCCGGATGACGTCTGAAAACTCCATGAGAAAAACCTCCTAGAATCGAGGTCCACCGCGAGCGAACGCTCCCGATACGTCGGGATAACGGCAACAGGATGCACGCAAGCCGGAGCGCACGTCAAGCACATTGCATCGCCGGGCGGCACGCGATAGGCTAAAGCCATACCGATGCGTGTGACGGGAGACCGGAATTGACCGACCTATGGACTGACACGGAAACGGCAACGCCGCTCGAAGCGGCCGACCCGCAGGTGTGGGCCGCCCTGGAGGCCGAGATTCATCGACAGCATTCGACCATCGAACTGATCGCCTCGGAAAACCACGTTTCGCCGGCCGTCATGCAGGCGACCGGATCGGTTTTCACAAACAAATACGCCGAGGGGTATCCTCGAGACCGTCACTACGGCGGTTGCGAGCATATGGACACGATCGAGGACCTCGCCCGAGACCGCGCGCGGGAGCTGTTCCACGCGGAGCACGTCAATGTTCAGCCTCATTGCGGCAGCTCGGCGAACATGGCGGTCTTCTTCTCGTGCCTGAAGACGGGCGACACCATCATGGCGCTCGACCTGGCACAGGGCGGTCACCTCACCCACGGCAGCCGAGCCAGCTTCAGCGGAAAGCTCTATCGAATCATCAGCTATGGGGTCAGTCGCGACACCGAGCAGTTCAACATGGCCGAGATCCGGGCCCTGGCTCACGAGCATAACCCGGACCTGATCTTGACGGGCGCCTCGGCCTACCCGAGAACCATCGATTTCGAAGCCTTTGCCGAAATCGCCGGCGAGGTCGGGGCGCTCCTGATGGCCGACATCGCCCACATCGCCGGTCTGGTGGCGGCCGACTTGCACCCCTCGCCGATCAAATGGTGCGACTTCGTCACCACGACGACGCACAAGACGCTCCGCGGACCGCGCGGCGGGATGATCATGTGCAAGTCGAAGTGGGCCCAGCAGATCGACAAAACCGTCTTCCCCGGCATCCAAGGCGGGCCGCTGATGCACGTCATCGCGGGCAAGGCGGTGGCGCTCGGTGAGGCGCTTCGGCCGGACTTCAGACAATACCAGCGGAACATCCTGGCGAACGCACAGGCGATGAGCGAGGCCCTGAAGACGCACGGCTTTCGCATGGTCAGCGGCGGGACGGACAACCACCTGATGCTGGTCGATCTGCGAAGCAATCACCCCGCGGTCACGGGACGCCATGCCGAATTGTGGCTCCAGCGCGCGGGAATCATCGTCAACCGCAACATGATCCCGTTCGATGAGCGGAAACAGTCGGAGACGAGCGGGTTGAGAATCGGAACGCCCGCCGCGACGACCCGCGGAATGGGTCCGGAAGAAATGAAAACCATCGCCGGTTGGATCAACGACGTACTCACCGCGCACGGCAACCCCATCGCGGTGGAGCGCGTTCGCCGACAGGTCCAGGAACTGTGCGACCAGTTCCCGATGCCGCACTGAAAACCCCGCTCGTCGCCCCTCAGCGGCGGCCGAGGTCGAAACCCGGAATTCATCGACCCGGCTCAAGAAGGCGCGAGCGCACGCGGGGCGGGCGTCCTCGCCCATCGCGATTCTCGGGGAACATCGCTGAAATGACCCTCGTTGACACGCCCACCGGTCGCATCCATGTCGAATCGCACGGAAAAGGACCCTCACTGGTCATCGTGCCGAGCTTCGGGTGCACGACGAAGGCCTATCGAGGCTTCCTTCCGCACCTCACGCAAACCCACCGCGTGCTGCTCTACGATCCGACGGGAATGGGACGTTCGGACGATCATCAGGGTGAGCTCACCGCCCGCACGATGGCCGAACAGGTCGTCTGTGTCATGGACCATTTCGGGGCGCCCAAGGCCTCGTTGATGGGCGCGTCCATGGGTGCGTTCATCGCTCAGCATGTCGCCTTGACGTTCCGCGACCGGCTCGATCGCCTGATTCTCGTGACGCCTCCCACGCATCGCGGGCTGTATGCCGAAACGATCAACCAGATGCTCGAGGACCTGATCACCCATTGCAGCCCCGAGCAGTTCTTACGCTATTTGATCAACCTTTCACTCAGCCCCGCGTTCGTGGACGGACATCCTCGCCTGGTCCGGCAGTTGGCACACCGTCTTTCGCTGGGCCCCCGCGAGATCGAGGCAATGAAACGCCAGATTCGAGGGCTGCGCGGGGGGGATATGATCAAGCTCATGGCGGGAATGGACGCGCCCACCTTGATCATCGCAGGCGGCGTCGATGTGATCACGCCACCGGATCAGGCCAGGGCACTGCATTCCGCAATGCCCCATAGCGAACTGATGATCCTTGACCACGTCGCTCATAACCCTTTTATTGAAGCCACTCGGGTGTGCTTTTCGGCCATCAGGGCGTTCCTGACGAAAGCGTAAGCCGCCCTCGCTCTCGAGGGGGTCCCCAAGGGGTCCCGATTCAAGACACGGAACGTCCCTCAAGGAGTACTCCACCCATGGATCAGAGACGATTGGCCGTCATGCTGTCGGGCGGTGGAACCACGTTGCAGAACCTGATCGACCGAATTGCCGACGGACGATTGAAGGGCTGGCGGATCGTGACGGTCATCAGTTCGCTGAGCAAGGCCTATGGCCTGGTCCGGGCACAACAAGCGAACATTCCCACCCGCATCATCCGCAAGAAGGACTTCGCGGATGTGGAGTCGTTCAGTCAGGCTATTGTCGAGCGACTGGACGAAGCCCAGCCGGATCTGGTCGCACTTGCCGGCTGGATGTGTCACTGGATAGTGCCGGAACGTTACCTCGGAAGGGTCATGAATGTCCACCCCGCATTGTTGCCCAGCTTCGGTGGCCAGGGGTTCTATGGTCATCATGTCCACGAGGCCGTCCTGGCTCGGGGATGCAAGATCACCGGCGCCACAGTTCACTTTGTCGACAACATGTATGATAACGGCCCCATCATCCTTCAGAAGGCGGTTGAAGTCTTGGAGGACGACACGCCCGATACGCTGGCCGACCGCGTCCAAGCGACGGAGCGAGAGATCTTCCCCGAGGCCATCGCGCTCTTTGGACAAGGCCGATTGCGGATCGAAGGTCGACGGGTGCGGATCTTGCCGGAGTAGCCGCGGCTTGAAACGCGGGTGAGAATCCGGAATTCAGAAGACAGGAATCCTGCGCCCGGGCAGATGCCGCCTCCTGCGATGACCGTGATCCCAGGCAAGTACCGTTCTGAGTCGCATTGCGTGGCACCGGGAATTGCGTAGGATAGTAACCGAACTCCGGAATCGGGGTGTCAGTTGATGAGGGATAAAGGCGGGGTCTTCATGAACGTTCCAACAGTAAGTACGTTCTCGTTTCCGACAACAATTGACTTTGGCGTGGGTGCGGTCGAGCGAATCCCGATTCGCATTTCGCGGCTGAACGGGTCGCGCCCTCTGCTGGTCACCGATGCGGGATTCCTCGGCACGGCGGCCTTTGAGCGCGTCAAGCACGTACTCGACGCCGCCAAGATACGCTTCACCGTGTTCAGCGGCGTTCAGCCCAACCCGACCGACGAGAATGTGGAGGCCGGCGCGACCGCATTCAAGTACGACGAGTGTGACATCGTTCTGGCCGTCGGCGGCGGCAGCGCCCTCGACGTGGGCAAGGCGATCCGCCTTCGTAGCACACACGGCGGACCCCTCATCGAGTTCGACGACGCTCGCGACGGCGCTTCGCGCATCGGTAGCCACATGCCGCCGATGATCGCCGTGCCGACGACGGCCGGCACGGGCAGCGAAGTGGGCCGAAGCGCCGTCATCACCATCGGCCAGGTCGGCCGAAAGGTGGTCATTTTCAGCCCGTATCTCATCGCCAACGTGGCCATCTGCGACCCGGAGCTGACCGTCGGTCTGCCACCGCACCTGACGGCGGCGACGGGCATGGATGCGCTGAGCCACAACCTGGAGGCACTGGCGGCCAAGGGCTATCACCCGATTTGCGACGCCATCGCCCAGCAAGGCATCGAGCTCGTGGCGGCGAACCTGCGAAAGGCCGTGTCCAACGGAAAAGACCTGGAGGCGCGGTCGAACATGCTGATGGCCTCGATGATGGGAGCGATCGCCTTCCAGAAAGGGCTGGGGGCGGCGCACTCGCTCGCTCATCCGTTGAGTACCGAGTGCGGGATGAACCACGGCCTGGCAAATGCCCTCGTACTGCCGACCGTCGTCGAATTCAATCGCGACGCCGCGACGGCGGCCTACGTTCGGGCCGCCAGGTGCTTCGGGCTGCCGGAGGCCCAGGCGGGCGGCAAGACCGCCGTCGACGCCCTGATTGCGGCGATGAAAAAGCTCTGTGCGGACACGGGCATTCCGAAGTCCCTGTCGGCCGCCGGTGTGAAACGAGAGCTGCTGCCCCGCCTGGCCGACAAGGCCTTCGAGGACGCATGCCACCAGTCGAACCCGCGCGGATGCACCCGCGACGACCTGCTGAAACTGTATGAAACAGCGTACTGACCACAGTGCCGCAAAAGGAGGTCCACCGGGTCGGGCACACAGACCCTCCAACGATTCTGAGGCACTGTCGCTCGTCCGTCATGAGCGAACACCCCACCGGCGTTTGGTATCCGTCTCACGTCTGCGGTAGCGTTACCCAGGTCTGTTGCTCCGCCGACAGCCGAGTCGCCTCCAAGACCCGCTGAAGGTGAATGCCCTCGGCCAGCGAAGGGCTGGGGGCAGTGTCGTCCGCAATCGACTTGAGGAACGAGTACAGGCTGTGCACATGCCCGCGGAGCCAGCCGATGCTGTTCTTCGGACTGGGAAACCTGTTGCCCGGCGCGGGGTACTTCTGCACGGCGGCGATCCGCTGCCATCCCCTACCGCCGCCCAAGTCCCCCTCGGGCAGACGGCCATCATAGACCTCGAGGTAGTTCGGTTGCATCAGATTGAACCGCATCGCCCCCTGCCGGCCGTGAATCTCGAACCGCAGCTCATCCTCGGCGCCCGTGGCGATCTTACTGACCTCGATCGTACCGAACGCACCGTCGTCGGTTCGCAGGATCATCGTGGCGGCGTCCTCGACGTCGATAGCCACTGTCGTGCCGGGCTTGTCAAGACTCGGTCGCCTGTCTGCCCAGATCCGACTGACACAGCACACGTCGCGGAACGGGCCGATCATCGTCCAAATCAAATTCACGATGTGCGGGCCGAGATCACGAATGACGCCCCCGCCGGCGTCACCCAGCGACTTCCAGTTCACCGCTCTCGCGGGGTCCACGCTGCCGCTGTGCAGATAGGCCGCCCGAAAATGCGTGATTCTCCCGAGAAAGCCCTCCTTTGCGAGCTGAATTGCCTTCATCGTCGCGGGAAAGAAGCGATAGTTGAGGACCACCTGCGCCTTGCCCTTGTACGTGAACAGCATTCGCGCAATCTCGTCGGCCTCAGCGAGCGTGGCCGTCACAGGCTTCTCGACATAAATGTGTTTGCCCGCGCGGACGGCGGCGGCTAAGGCGGGAAAGTGCTGATGGTTCGGCGTACAAATGTGAATAACGTCGACGTCATCGGCCTCGATCACCTCGGCGGGATCCGTCGTCCACCGCTCATATCCGCCTGCAACGGCCGCCTCCCTCGCGCCGGCCTCTGTCGTGCGGCACACGACCTTCAACCGGACCTCCGCCGGGATGGGATCGTAATAGAACGGAATCGTCTTGTGGGCATACGTGTGCGTCTTGCCCATGAACCCGTACCCCAGCATCCCGATGCCCAACGTTCGCATGGCCGGACCTCCATCCTCGGAAAGCTCACCAAGGTATACCGTACTTACCGTATTGTGGGGTGGATTGCCATCCTCGCGAATCGTGCATTCCGCAACAACGCTGGAACGGTATAATGCCCGCAACCCAAGGAGGACCTGAGATGCGCCCCTCTGTCATCCGGCTTCTTCCCGCCTGCCTCGTGCCGGCCTTTACCGTTGTCTCCTGCACCCCGCCGATACCGACAATCAAGCCTACGCCGCCTCCACAGCCCGTGTCCGGCCCCGGTGGAGCGGAATACCGACACGAAGGCGCGACCGAATCGGTCCATGGAGAGGGCAGTGAACAGTATTGGATCTTCGAGCCGGCAATCCCCACGCCCGACTCCGCGCCGCTGGTCGTATTCACCCACGGCTGGAGCGGCATGCACCCGTTGGTCTACGGCGAATGGATCAGTCACCTCGTCAAAAGGGGAAACATCGTCGTCTATCCGAGATATCAGGCAAACCTCGCGACGCCCTCTGCCGAGTTCACGAATCAGGCCATACAGGCCGTCATCCGGGCAATAGCGGTTCTGGAAACCGAAGGACACGTCAGGCCCGAGCTCGACAAGTTCGCCCTGGTCGGTCACTCCTCGGGGGCGTTGATCACCGCAAATATCGCCGCCCTGGCGGCGACCGTCGGCCTGCCCGCGCCGAAAGCGATCATGATCGTGAATCCGGGGGTATCGACCGCCTCGACGCTCTGGCCCGGCGTTCCGCTCGAGGATCTGTCCACCATTCCGGCCGACGCCCTGCTCCTGGTCGTCGTGAGCCGCGAGGACGCCCTGGTCGGCGATCGGGACGCCAAGCGGATCTTCCGAGCGGTCTCTCACATCCCCGCGGAAAACAAGGACTTCATCACCGTTCAGAGTGACGACCACGGCGACCCCCCGCTGATCGCCGATCACTTCGCCGCCGTCTGCTTCAAGGCGAGTGCCGAGGTCGAGACCGTCCTCGGTTCGATCAGCATCATGTGGCAACGCGAAGGAATCGGTCGCTTCCTGACGAACGCCCTGGACTATTACGGCTTCTGGAAGCTCTTCGACGGATTGTGCGACGCGGCCTTCTACGGAACGCATCGCGAGTACGCCTTGGGCAACACGCTCGAGCAACGTTTCATGGGTCAGTGGAGCGACAGCATCCTCGTGAAGGAGTTGCTGGTCACGGATGAGCCTTGAGCATGGCTCGACGCCGAACCCTGTGCCACCGCCCGCTCACACAATAGGAACCGAACATGGGAACAGAGGGAGGTCTTATGTCTATCAACTGTGTCGGAATGATGCAACGCACCGTCTTCGCCGCTTTCGCCGTGATTCCGGCCGTGTCCGGGATCGGTCTGGCGTCCGTTGATGAGGTTATCCCCATGCCGCGCCAAATCACGCGCCTTGAGGGCACGCTGATCCTGCGCGATCGATCGTTGAGTGTCGCCGGATCCTCCGGAGCAAAGCCCCCATACCAAGCCGCCGTCGATCTGCTTATCACCGACCTGACGGGCTGGGGAGTCCCCGCAACCGGCAAAGGTGACGCCGGCGACGTACCTTGTATTGTCGATTGCGCATCGGAAGCCAATCGGAAGATCGATGCACGATTTGAACAGGCCGGCGCGTTGCCCGATCCGAACTGGGGGCCCGAGGGCTATCGACTGAAGATCACGCCAAACGAGATCCTCCTGGCCGGCAACTCGGCGGCGGGCTGCTTCTATGGCCTGCAGACAATCCGGCAGATGCTTGATCCCCTGCCGGACGGCAAAGGGGCCAGGCTCGAATGTGTCGACATCCGCGACTGGCCGGCGATGACGTGGCGCGGCACCATGTTCGCCATCGAAAACCCCTCCGAGCACGCCCGCCTGGCCTACTACAAGATGAATCTCGTCAACTGGGAGGTAAACGACCTGCCGGACTACAAGACGATCCCCGAGTTCGCGGGCGGCATCCCCCTGTCACACATCCGCGAGGTCGGCGAGTCCGCCCGGCGGCATTTCGTCAGTCTGATCCTGGAGACGCAATCGTTTGGCCACGTCGAGTGGATGCTCGACAAGATCCCCGCCCTGCGAGCCATGCCCGACAACAACTATGTGATCAAGCCGCTGCACGAACCCACGTATGCGTTTCTCGACAAGATGTACGCCGAGCTCTGCCCGCTCTACGACACACCCATCTTTCACCCGGGCTGTGACGAGGCCTGGGGCGTCGAGCAGTGGTGCGAACAGCAAAAGCTCAACACCGCCGAGGTCGTCGGCAAGCACATCCAGCGTCTGGCCGACCTGCTCAAGAAACGAGGCAAACGGGCAATGATCTGGGGCGACTACCTCTTGGAGCACCGCGACGCAATCAAGTGGATGAACCCCAAGGACTTCATCATCTGTGACTGGCACTACGAACCCGACAAGGAGTATCCCAGCGTCGACTTCTTCGTCAAAAACGGCTTTGAAACTATCGTTTCGCCGTCGGTCATGCCGGCTCGACCGGTCTTCCCCGACTACCGCAAGCAGATCCCCAACATCCGCAACTTCATTCAAGACGGGTACAAACGAGGGGCGATTGGTCTGCTCAACACCAATTGGCCCGTGGACCCCATCCCCACCGAATGCTACTGGTATGGCTGGGTCTGCGGCGCCGAGTTCGCCTGGAACCCGACGGGGCGATCACAAGAGGCGTTCGACAACGTCTTCTTCCGAAAGGCATACGGACTCTCCACCAAGCGAGCCTGGGCGATGCTCGACAAGCTGGCCGCCTTGGAAGCCATGGCCGAACTCGACCGACAGGTCCGTTCACCGAAGGCCAAGCTCATGGAGTCGATCACCTACGGTATGGGCCTCGTCGTGCCGGTAGGCCCGCCCGTGGACAAATCGCGGATCGAACAAGCCGGCGAAGCCGTTGATAAGGCGATGCGGGAGTCCGGCGACGACATGAGGCACAGAGGCCTCGGATTCCGAACGCTCCTGGATCGCTTTGCCGCAATTCCATCGCTTATCACCGAAATGGACAGACTGGGCGCCGCGCTGACGGCCGGCGCCAAGGCCATCGTTGAGGCGAATGCCGAGCAGACGGGCCAAGCCCTGAAGGACGCCCGGACGGCTTGTGACGCCTGGCTCAAACGAATGGAAACGTGCCCTGCCAAGCAACAGTACGCCGAAGGCATCACGTTGGCCAAGGCCATCCAGAAGACGCTCGACGCAGCCGCCGACAATGCCGACCGGCTCGGGGCCGCGCTCGACATCATCGGCGTGAAGCCGGCCACCCCCGGCAAGACGGCCCGCATCCGTCCCGCCACCTTCGTCCGCCCGGACAAATCCCCAGAAGGGATCCAACCGCCATTCACACGGTCGGAGGGCTGGTGTCACTTTCCATCCCACGGGGCTTCCGCAAGTTGGGTGTTCAGGGTGCAGAGACCGGGCCGTTACCGATTCCTGGCACTGCTGCGACACAGCGCCGGCATCTGGGAAAACGGTCGCTTCGTCCGGGGAGGCCGAAACGCCGCTTACGCCGGTCGCTATGACCTGACGCTCGACGGCCAACCGATCAAGGAACAGTGGATCGGTGAAGAACTCAACCCGAATGCCGACGAGGCGTTCCGTTGGGCGGTCCTTGTTGACCGGGACCTGCCGACCGGTGAGCACACGCTGACCGTGCGGCCACGAGACGTCAATCATGCCATTGTGGCCGAATTCATTCTCACGACCGACGACGCATTCGTTCCCGAGACGAAACGATCGGATATCAAGCTCAAGTGAGGATCCGTGCCCGTGAAGAAATGCCTGATGATCGGCGCCGGGGGGATGGCCGAGGGGTGGATCTACGCGTTCCGTGAGCATTTCCGCGATCGCGTCGAGTTCGCCGGCCTCGTCGACATCCGTGACGAGCCGCTGACTCGCAGTGGCGACCTGATCGGCCTGCCAAAAGAGCGGCTCTTCAAGAGCGTTCGCGAGTCCTTCGAACACGTCGAGGCCGACTTCTGCGGAATCTGCACACCGCCCGCATTCCACGAAGAAGCCGTCACGCTCGCCGCCGCCCGAAAGATGGACGTCCTGAGCGAGAAGCCCATCGCCGACACCTGGGAAGCGTGCGAACGGATCCGCCGCGCGGTGCGTCGGTCGGGAATTCGCATGACGGTCATCCAGAACTACCGATACAACCCCTCGATGCTGACCTTCCGCCAAACGCTCCGTGAGGGGCAACTCGGCCGAATCAACTACATCATCGCCCGATTCGCGGCCGACTATCGCCGCCCTCGGGCCTGGGGCGCCGCGTTCCGCCATGAGATCCCGCACGCGCTGCTGATCGAAGGCGCCGTGCACCATTTCGACATGATTCGCAATCTGGCGGGCTCCACGTGTACGTCCGTCTGCGGCTGGGAATGGAACGTCCCCTGGAGCAGCTTCAAAGGCGAGTGTCAGGCGCTCTACGTCATGCGAATGGCCAACGACGTCCGCGCATCCTACGAAGGAAGCTGCAACGCCGCCGGCACGCAGAATGACTGGCACCACGAGTATTACCGCGCCGAGTGCGAGGGCGGCGCCGTCGTCGTGGACGCCGACCAGATCGTTCGAATCCACGAACATGCACCCGACCGAGGCGTACGGACGCATGAGGTCCCCGCCATCCGGCCGCGCTTCGCGGGGCATGAATACATCTTCAAAGCTTGGTTGGACTGGCTCGACGGCGGCCCGCCGCCGGAGACCGTCCTCGACGACAACATTCACAGCGCGGCCATGATGTTCGCCGCCATACGCGCATCGACCGAAGGCCGACCGATGGACCCCGGCGCCCTGGTCGCCGACGTGGACACCGATTACGCCTAAGCGGCCCCGAGAACGGCACGCTACTTCCCGACGGCGACTTCGACCGCCCGCATGAGCAAGAGCGGATGATCGGTCTGGATAATGTCCACCCCGGTGTCGATCTTCGCCTGATACTGCTCGCGAGCAAGTCGAGCGTTCGGCGAGTAGGTCATGACCTTGACGCCACGCGCGTGGCACTCAGCCACCCGCTCGGCGGTGCAGCGGGCCCAGTCCAGTTCAACCACCTCGGGCTTGGCCTGGGCGATGACCTTGTCCAGGTCCTCGTCCTTGCGAAACCATGTCTTGCGAGGGATCTCCGGCGCGATACGCGCCAGGCGTTCGTGATAGGCAGGCGTCTCCAGCACAATGACGCCCTCAACGGCCTGGCAGGCCTTGATCTCATCGGCCAGCAACTTCGGATTGATCCCCTTGGCGTCGATCTTGACCCGGATCTTGCCCCGGCAGAGCTCAAGGACCTCGGCCAGCGTGGGCACTCTCTCCAGCGTGTACGTCGGGCCGAACCACCGACCGGCACTGAGCCGGCGGATCTCGGCCAGGGTCGCCTTCGCCACCGGCCCCTTCCCATTCGTCGTCCGATCGAGCGTGGCATCATGAATGACCACGATCTGGTGATCCGCCGTCTCGTGAACGTCGATCTCCACCCAGTCCAGGCCGTAGTCGATTGCCTTCTTGATCGCCGCCAGCGTATTCTCCGGCGCCAACTGCGCGACCCCCCGGTGGACGGCCAGCAGCGGCCGGTGCTTGCCTTTGACCGCCTCCATCGCATCCTTGTAGAACATCGACAGAACGCTGTCCGGCCGGTCGCTCTGGATCCAGTTCACACCCCGATCGATGAGCTTCCGATAAGAGCCGGGATTGTCGAACGGCCCCAAGGCATCGCTCTGAATGAAGACGCCCGCCGCTCGAGCCGCCTTGACGAGCCCCTCGTTCAAGGCGGTCACATCCACCTCAAACGCCGCCGGTCTGTAGTCCCTAATCCACTGCTCGTGGGGTGAGCGGCGGTCGTAATCGGGCATGATCGGGATCTTGCCGCCGCTGGCCTGTTGAAGCTTGACGGCATCCTGGATCGTGTCATAGGCAATCACCTGCCGCTCCATTCCGGCCTCGACGACCTCCTTCGTCAGCCTGACCGGGTCGATCTGCTTGCAGTCCATGTAGAGGTTGATCTTGCCCTTGGCCCAGGCCAGGACTTCCGGAAACGTCGGGATGCGGGTGCCCGCAAAGCGAGGCGCAAACTTGATGCCGGCATCGATCTGCCGGATCTCTTCGAGCGTCAACGCGGAGATCGGTCCCTTGCCGTTCGTCATGCGGTCGAGGTTGCCGTCATGGGACATGACATGATGTCCGTCCTTGGTCAGTCGAATATCCACTTCGACCCATTCCACGCCGATCTCATACGCCAGGATATAGGCGGGCATGGTGTTCTCGGGGGCCGCCATGGTTACGCCGCGATGGGCGACCACCTGGACGGGACGGGGAGGCTGGACCGGTTGAAAAAATCCGCCCGGCACTTCGGCCCGCGCAGCCGCAAGCGGCAGCACCCCCAACGCAACCGCAATCCGGCGGCAAGACAACCTGCAACGAGCGTGTTCTCGTTCCGTTCGAATCATGATCCGCACCTCCGAAATGACTCAAACGGTGAGTCTAACCGAGGATGGAAGCGGGGGAAACCTGCCGGTGATGGGGACCTCCGGGCAGCAAGGAGTGGTCCGCGCACTTCCGCGCACGGTCCCGTCAGATCAGTTCCCGCAACGCCGAAAGCAACGTGGTGTTCTGCTCCGGCGTACCGATGGAGATCCTCAGCGAATCGCTCAGCCGGGGCTGTTTGAAGTAGCGAACAAGAATCTTGCGGGCCTTGAGCGACTGATACAGGGATTCGGCCGATGGTTTGGCAATCGAGGCCAGCAGGAAGTTCGACTGCGACGGAAGGACGTCAAACCCCAGTTTCGCCAGTTCAGCGGAAACCCGGTGACGCTCCTCGCGGACTCGCTGCCAAGTCCCTCGTGCATACTCCTGATCGCGAATCGCGGCGGCGGCGGCCGGGATGCTGATCGCGTCGACGTTGTAGCTGTCTTTCACCTTGACCAATCCCTCGATCAGGTGCGGCTGCCCAACGCCGTAGCCGAACCGAAGACCCGCCAGCGAATAGCCCTTGCTCAACGTCCGCAAAACCAGCACGTTTGGCAGGTCCTTGACCAGCGAGAGACAGTTCGCATCGGCAAAGTCAACGTATGCCTCGTCCACCACGAGCACCCCTTGAACCCGCTGGGCCAACTCGGCCACGCGCTCGGGCGGAACCCATGTCCCCGAAGGCGAATTCGGATTGCAAAGATAGGTCACGCGCCCCCCGACTGCCACGAGTTCGTCAAACGGCAATTCGTACCGCGGTCCGAATGGCACTTCCGCGACCATCGAGGCCTGTATGGCCGCCAGCACCGCATAAAGCGTGTAGGTCGGCGTGGGGTATACCAACTTGGCCTCCGGCCCACTGAGCGCCCGAACGGTCATGTTCAGCAGCTCGTCCATGCCGTTGCCGCAAATCACCATCTCGGGCCTCAGGCCGAAGACCTCCGCAACCGCTTCGCGAAAGGCATCGCCCATCGGCGGCGGATATCGCCTGAGGTGTTCGCCCGTGATCGCCGCGATCGCCTCCAGAACCTTCGGCGAGGGCGGATAGGGATTCTCGTTGGTGTTGAGTTTCACCACCCCCAGTTCGGTCGGCTGTTCGCCCGGCACATAACCGTCGAGCATCTCGATGTTGGATCGAAAGTAGGCCATCGATTCTACCCCGCACGCGCTGCGCGAAAACTGATGTGTATCAGAAGCGATCCTTGGGGGCAAGTTGCGTTGAAGGAATGAGGGAAGGCGGCCGACGACGACTCAGGCGATTTCCAGTACGGGGCTGAACGCACGGTTGGAACGGCGCTGGAAGAACAGAACATCACCAGCCGAATGCACAGGCACGGCATCCGCCTCCAAAGAGGCGGAATCCTCAATATAGTACATCTGCGTACACTGGCGGCACACCTTACCCTTGCCCGTCCGATGACGCGAAACAACCGTAGGGTGACCACAATGAGGACAAATCACATACACTGCCACGATACTCTCCCTCGCTCGATGCCTGACTGACGAATTATCGGCCACACGGCTCACCGATCTTGCGTCAGCTTTCATCTGTAGACCCATGACCCGCCCGAAGGTTTCACCTGAGAGCCCGAGAAAGTGACTGAGATAGCCTAAGACAATCGCTATATATTTAGTCTGTTGGGTTAACACGGAACGCTCCAATCGCAAACCGCTTAGATGTAATAACTTGCAACCGCCATGATGGGTACATCCTGGCCCCTGACTACCATGAACGCCACAGTAGAAAACGTGCAACACCGACAATTCATGCGGCCATTCGTCGTGGTGAGGAAAAAAATGTTTCAGGATCGGCGCAGAAGGACGAACTCAGGCAGCGCCGCCAACGCATCCTTCGCATCGCCGGCCGGCAAACCGTCCAGACATGCAATTGCCTGATCGCCGTACCTGCCGGCCAACTGCCGGCAGTATTCAATGCAGCCGTCGTCGAGCAGAAGCCGGCGGATTCGGCTCAAGCCGCCACGGACTCCCTCCCGAATCGC
The DNA here is from genome assembly GCA_964596165.1 of uncultured Planctomycetales bacterium. Lineage (GTDB taxonomy): Bacteria > Planctomycetota > Phycisphaerae > UBA1845 > JAFGLZ01 > CAYUQT01. Next base: position 54,220 of record CAZQTW010000017.1, read on the forward strand.
AACAAGCATCTCCTGACGCGATGCGGGCGGCGCGGCTGAAAGAAATCGAATTAGCGGCAGAGTCAATTCGCCCCTGTTCAGGTCGTGCCCCAGCGTCTTGCCCACTTCTTCCTCCGTCCCGTAAAGGTCGAGCAAGTCGTCGCTGATCTGGAAGGCCATCCCGAGATTCTGGCCGTACCGCCCGAATTGTGCCGCCGTGTTCGCGTCTGCCCCGGCACACACGGCCCCGAGAATCGAACAGGTTCGCATCAACGAAGCGGTCTTTTTGGCGATGATATCGAGGTATCTGTCCTCGCCCAGTTCGAAGTCGCCTCGATGGGATACCTGCATCAGCTCGCCCAGGCAGATCATCTTGCAGGTATCGGTCAGCAAGGAATTCACCTCGTGCGAACGCAAGGAGTTGCACAGGTGAAACGCTCGCGCAATGATGTAGTCACCCAGCAACACCGCCCCCTCGTTGCCGGCCACACGGTTCACCGAAGGCATCTGACGCCGAGCGTGCGCCTCGTCGATAATGTCATCGTGAACGAGCGAGGCGATATGCACCATCTCTACGACGGCCGCCAACGCAACGTGTTCCTGCCGGCATTGCCCAAGCGCCCGTCCGGACAACAGCACCAGGGCAGGCCTGAGCATCTTGCCGCGACGTCCGACCACCCGCGAAACCAGCCCCTGGACGTACGGATCCTCACTGGACAGCTCCGCATCGAAAATCTCACAGACGCGGGGGATGTCGGCGGCGGCGGGGCCGTAGATATCGGTCTGTACAATCGTCATCCGACGCTTCGGTCCGTAGAAGGTTCGCCTACTCTCCAACGTCGATTCTAGAGGTTGACAACCGATCAACTCCAATTGTTTTCATACAATTTGAAAGGAATGAAAGGCGTCAGCCCCCCCCATCCGCCGTCCGCCGCGGGCCACAGGACGATGCGCGCCCGACCCGCGATCGATCAAACGTTGACCCGCACGAAACCGAAAAGATAGAATGATCTTCGACCGATGATGAATGGATGGGAACAGACGCCCATCGTTCGCGAGCATCGGTCAATCCGTGTTGTCCCACATCGGGCGGAGGACGCTCGTTGGCTTCGTTGGTGCCCGGTTTCACGATACTGGAACATCTGGGACGCGGTGCGGGATCGCACACCTACCGAGCCAAAGACCTGAACACCGGACACATCGTCGCACTCAAGCGAGTGATTCGCACGTCGGACGAAGATGAAAAGTACCTTCTCCAGACCGAACACGAGTACGAGGTCGGCCGACAACTGGATCACCCCAACCTGAGACGGTGCTACGAACTCCGACGAATCACGGAAGGATCGATCGTCCGGGAACTCCTCCTGGTCATGGAGCTGGTCGCCGGCCAGACGCTGGAACGATGTCGCCCCAGGGACCCCATTGCGGCCATCGACCTGTTCATCGAGGTGGCCGACGGCCTGGCGGCGCTTCATCGAATTGGCCTGGTTCACAGCGACGTCAAACCGCGGAATATCCTCGTCGGTCCGGATCGTCTGGTCAAACTCATCGACTTTGGCCAGACCTGCCGCATCGGAACGGCCAAGGATCGCGTCCAGGGCACACCCGACTTCCTGGCGCCCGAACAGGTTCGCCTCGATCCGTTGGACGAACGCACGGACGTCTTCGGACTGGGCGCGACCATGTATTGGGCGCTGACCGGACATGGCCTGCCCACACCCATGCCCGTCCGTGGGGGACACCTGTGGCCCACGAAGGACGGCGGGCTGCTGCATTGGCAAGGCCCGGTGAATCCGTGTGAGCTGAACCCCGCGGTGCCGACCGCACTGAACGACGTCGTGATGGCGGCATGCCGGGAACAGGCCCGAAACCGACCGGCCAATATGCGCGAATTGATCGATTTGCTTAAGCAGGCCAGAAACACGTCGTTTGCCGCCGCCGGTTCGGGCGAGCCGGCGGCGGCAAACGAAGCACAAACCACCCTGGCGAGATCGCAATGATGGCAACGGGCGACGCCAAGTCGGCCATCGACATGCTGCGTGAGGCCGCCTCACTGAATTTGGATGATCCCCTGCGGCGAGGGGGACAGATCGTGTTGCCGAGCTACGGACAACTCGTGGCGACCGGTGATATGCACGGACACCGCCGCAACTTCGCCAAACTCGTCAAGTACTGCGCCCTCGCCTCTTCGCCGGCGCGGTTCGTACTGCTGCAGGAGCTGATCCACGGCGAGCCGCAAGGACTGCACGAACCGGACATGTCCCATGAACTCCTGCTCGACGCCGCCCGTTGGAAGTGCGAGTTTCCGGATCAGGTCTTCTTCATTCAGTCGAACCATGAGGTCAGCCAAATCAGCGGGCGCGGCATCCTCAAGGGCGGGCGCGGCGTCCTGGAGGATTTCGCGAACGGTCTTACGGCCTGCTACGGATCGGAAGCCCCGAAGGTGAACGAGGCGATCGGCGAGTTCATCGCGTCCTTCCCTCTCGCCGTGCGCACCCCCCAACGCGTCTTCCTCTCGCATTCTCTGCCCGCCGAAAACGACATGGACGGCTTCGATCCGACGATCCTCGACCGCCGCCCCACCCGGGAGGATCTGGTCGACGGACCGGCCGGCAAGTTTCTGTGGGGCCGGCGCCATTCGTCGACACAGATCCGGCGCCTCGCCGAAATCCTGGCGGCCGACCTCTTCATCGTCGGCCATCAGCCCGAGCCGCAGGGCTACCGAGTCGCCGACCCTCGGCTCCTCATCCTCAGCAGCGACCACAATCACGGCGTCTTCCTTCCGATCGATCTGTCGAAACCGGCCACCATGGACGACCTCGTCAAGGGCATCCGAAAGTTCGTTTCCGTGGAATAGCGGGACTATTCACCGTCGGCGTTTCTGATAAAATGCGCCGACCTACGTGCGACAGGCGCGACGGTGTTCATGCCCGCGCGATCGCCGGATACCGGCGAAGTCATCTCGTCAACTGAGGAGGAGTATGCGATGTCGTCCGAATCGGTCAACCGACGACGTTTCCTACGGGATTCCACGTTGGCATCGGTGGGCCTGGCGGCCGGAACACGCATTTCGGCGAGCGCCGCTCAGGGAAAGTCCGCCCACAACAAAGTCATTCTCGGCTGCATGGGCATCGGCGGACGCGGCGCCTACTTGACCGAGGCCTTCGCCAAACGGGCCGCCAAGCAGAAAGACTGCGAAGTCGCCTACGTCTGCGATGTGCGTGACGAACGCCTCCGCGCCGCCGTGCAGATGGTCAAGAAGCACCAGGGAAACGAGCCCAAAGGCGTAACCGACTTCCGCCGGATCCTCGACGACAAGAACGTCGACGCCCTCGTCATCGGAACGCCGGACCACTGGCACGCCCTCCCCGTCGTCTGGGGCGCCCAGGCGGGCAAGCACGCCTACGTCGAGAAGCCCGCCTCCCACAGCATCTGGGAAGGCCGAAAAATGGTCGAGGCCGCCCGCAAGTACAAGAAAGTGGTTCAACTCGGCACCCAAACCCGAAGCTCCGAATACATGTTCAAATGCATCGACTACATCAAATCGGGCAAGATGGGCACGATCCATCTCGTCAAGGTCTACAACATGATGCAAAAACGGAGCAACATGAAGCCCGTGCCGGATAGCGAGCCGCCGAAAGGATTCGACTACGAAAAGTGGCTCGGCCCGGCGCCGATGCGCCCCTACAACGCCCAACGCGTCGGCACCTGGAACTGGTGGTGGGACTACTCCGGCGGCGACATCATCAACGACGGCGTCCACCAGATGGACCTGGCCAACTGGGTCATCGGACACCAGTCGCCGATCAGCGTCTTCTGTCAGGGCGGCAAGCTCGCCGTCGACGATCCGCTGGAGGCCCCCGATACCCAGACCGTCGTCTACGAGTTCCCCAAGATGACAATGACGTTCGAACTGGCCATGTGGACGCCGTACCTGAACAAAATCGACATGCGCCTTCGCGACGGCGATTTCTTCTGTGAGTGGCCGTTCAACGCGACACGCGTCGAAGTCTATGGCACCAAGGAGATGATGATGATCGCCCGCCACGGCGGCGGTTGGCAGGCGTTCAAGAACGGCGAGAAGGAAGGAACCGTCGTCAAGCACGACAAGGACAGGGAGTGGAAGGAGACACACAAGGTTGCCGCGGCCGTCGAGTCGGGCTTCTGTCATGGTCTCCAGGGCAACCCGTGGCACCAGGACAATTTCATCAAGTGCATCCGGAGCGGTGAACGCCCCAACGGCGACATCGAGGCCGGACACCTGTCGACGGTCCTGTGCCAGTTGGGCAATATCTCGTACCGGGTCGGCTGCCAGAAGCTCCTTTGGGACGGCAAGGCCGAGCGATTCACCAACAGCGACGAGGCCAACGCGCTGATCAAACGGACCTACCGCGATCCGTGGGTGATCAAGGATGAGGTGTAACCGGCAGCAGAATTAAGCTGTGATTCCAACAGAATCGATCGCTTGAGCCATACACCCTATGGGCAATCTGCATGGTGCCAGGGCAACTCTCTTGGATAATGGAGAGTAGACCTGATAGGATTCGTTCCATGGTCCTCAACGGGGTTCACATGCCGGAATCTGCAATCACCGAATTCTGCCGCCGGAATGAGATTGTACGGCTGGCACTGTTCGGCTCCATCCTCCGCGATGACTTCCGGCCTGAGAGCGACGTAGATGTACTCGTCGAGTTTCGCCAAGGGGTCCCCGTGGGGTATCTCCGCCTTGGGGAGGTCGAAGCTGAACTGTCCGACCTGCTCAGCCGCCGGGTGGACTTGAGCACGCCCGGGTGCCTAAGCCCCTACTTCCGCGATGACGTATTGATGGAGGCGCAGACGTTGTATGTCGCGGCAGGATGACACGATCTCCTTGCGCCAAATGCTGGATCATGCCCGGGAGGCCGTGGCCCTCATCGTGGGTAAAAACGAAAGAGGACTTCGATCGGGACCGTGTTCTGCAGCTTGCTCTGATACGATTGGTTGAGGTGGTGGGTGAAGCCGCAACGCGCGTTTCGCCCGAGGGGCGAGAACGAAGTCCGGGAGTGCCCTGGAAGGGCGCGATCAGCATGCGAAATCGGCTCGTCCATGGATATGACGCCGTGGATCTCCGGGTCCTCTGGGATACCCTACAAACCGACTTGCCGCGGTTGATCGAGGAACTCGAGCGTGTCCTCCCACCGAGGATGAGTTAGCGCTGCCGCCCCTTGCCCCGGCGATCACGGTGGCCATGCCGGCGGTGGGACTTGTCCTTCTTCGGGCCCCGATGTCTCGGCTCGCCCCGCTTCGGTTCGCCCTTCGCCTTCGCGGGCATTTCGGCCTTCTTCTTCGTAGCCACGCCCGGCTGTCCGACCAGCGCCAGGTCGAGCTGGCGAGCCGGGATGTTGACGTTCACGATCCGTGCGGTGACCAGATCGCCCAGCGAGATCCGCCGGCCGGTCCGCTGGCCGACCGCGCTGCCCGTACGGGCGTCGATGTCCCACCAGTCGTCGGGCAGGTCGGCGAAGCGAATGAGCCCCTCGACGCCGTACCGAATCGATCGGACGAAGACCCCGACGTTCGTCACGCCCGTCACCACGCCGTCGAATGTCTCGTTGACATGGTTCGAAAGCAACTCGAGCACCTTGACCGTCCTGGCCTCTCGCTCCGCGTCGGCCGCCCGCCGCTCGGTGAAGCTGCAATGATCGCCGAGCTGGACCAGATTCTCGAAGCTCGGTATGCCCGCGGCCGAGGGATGAACGCCCTTGTCCAGCCGCCCATCGAGATACCTCTCCAACAACCGATGTACCGTCAGATCCGGATACCTCCGAATCGGCGACGTGAAATGGCAGTAGTGCCGGCTGGCCAACGCGAAGTGCCCGACGCTCCGCGGCGAGTAGACCGCCTGCTCCATCGAACGCAACACGGCCATGTTGACCGCGAACGCCTCCGGCCGGCCCCGAACCGAGGCCAGCAGGCTGAGCATCCCCTGGCGATCGAGCGGACCCTTGATCTTGTGCCCGAAGGCGCGGACGAACCGCGAGATGTTTTCCGACGACTCGGACGCCGGATCGGGATGAATCCGCCGCAGAAACGGCGCCCCCAACCGGTCGAGCAGCCGCGCGACGGCCTCGTTCGCCTCGACCATGAACATCTCGATCAGCGTATGCGAGAAACTCGTGTCGGCCGGATGGGCGTCGACCACGCGCCCCTCGTCGTCATACTCGAGCTCGATCTCGGGGAGGTCCAAGACGATCATCCCCTCCGCCAGCCGCCGCTTCTGGATGATCCGCGCCAGCTTCTCCATCTGCTGAAGAAGTTCGACGACGCGCTTGTCGAACCCGCCCGTCTTGCCCCCCAGGATGAGCGTGGCCTGGTCGTACGTCAGCCGCGCCGTCGAGCAGATCACGGCCGCGGCGAACCGGCTGCCGATGACCTCGCCGTCCTTGTCGTAGCGGATGAACGCGCTCTTCGTCAGGCGGGGTTGGTCCTGCTGGAGACTGCATAGCCCGTTGCTCAGGACCTCCGGCAGCATCGGCACGACGTACTGCGGCAGGTAGACGCTGTTGCCTCGCAGGCGGGCCTCACCGTCGAGCGCCGAACCCTCGCGGACAAACGCCGATACATCGGCAATGTGAACGCCCAGCTCCCATTCGCCGTGGGCCATCCGCTTGAGCGAGATGGCATCGTCAAAGTCGCGGGCGTCGTTGGGGTCGATGGTAATGATGATCTCGTTGCGGAGATCCTCGCGCCGGCGAAGTGCCTCGTCCAGATCGAACGCTCGTGAGACCCGACGGGCCTCGGCGACCACATCCGCCGGAAAGTCCTCCGGGATGTGATGCTGCCGGATGATACTCCGGATGTCGACGCCGGGATCGCCTCGTTGGCCCAACCGCTCGACGATCACACCCTGCGCCCGCCGGCCCGCCGCCGGATACGTGATGATCTCGACGACCACCTGGTCGCCCGCTTTGGCCCCCTTGGCCCCGACGTCGTCCACGAAGATCGGAACGCGCAGCGCGTTGCCGTCGGGCCAAACGTGCCATCGCCCCTGCTCGCGACGAAGCTCGCCGACGAAACGACTCGCGCCGCGTTCGAGAACCTCGATAATCCGCCCGTGATGAAGCATCTCACCCCGGCGCTTGCCCCGGCGGATGACCTTGGCCCGGACGGTATCGCCGGTGATGGCGTCGAGCGACTCACCCTCGGGGATATAGAGGTCGCCGTGGACCGTCGGCGACGACGGCACGACGAACCCGAAACCCCGCGGGTGCCCGCGATACGTCCCGACGACCTCGCCCGTCGCCCCGGGCAGCATGATCGCGCTCGAACTGCCGAGGACGATCCGGCCCCCGGCCATCAACTCCTTGACGGCCTGTCGGAACTCGCCGTACTCGCCACGTGCGATACCCATCGACCGGGCGAGCAACCGCTCCTCCTGGGGCCTGTACCCCGGCTTGCCGACATAACTCAATATCCGTTCCGGCATTTCATCCGACACAGTGCATGTTCCTTTCTTGTATGGTGGCGCCCGGTCCTCGTTGCTTCCTGGCCTCTTGGGTTGTAGCCGCCTTCTTGTGTCTGGGCTTGGCAGGCGTTCCGGAAATCGTCGGCCACCACCAGTCCGGAACCTCTATGTCAAATTCGGTGTAGGGATCGTCGCGAGACACAAACCTAAAGATCCATTCGGAGCGAAGGGCTTGGAAATCCATTAGGCCGTAGTCTCCTGGGTCCAGCCCGGCCCTCCTCAGGGCCTTTCCTGCACAAGCGTACGCCTCTTCAACCGAACGTCGTGATAAGCCCCTTATTGGTATCGTCGCCCTGGCGGGAGCGCTCGCCGCTTGTGTGGTACGCGAAGTCTGATCTGTGGAAGTCGCGACGCTTGGATTCGCCAAAGTCATCCAGCCGAGCCTGATCTTGCCACTATCCGCACCAATTGCGTCGAAGAAATGGCCATCATCGACAGGATGGTACGGGCTCTTGCGATGAAAGATAAACAACCACCCCCTGTCCCCACCATTGCGCGCACCGAAACTGGCTAGTTCGTACTCAACCATCTTGTATCCCACCGACGTTGCCGACATGTGAGCAATGGCGAGCGCTTCCTCGCATGGCAATCGTGGAAACCACTCGAATTGGGCCGGCTCATTGGGCGCAGAGATACGTTCCAGGTAGCACCAGCCCAGCAGTCCGACCAGGCAGACCGCACCACCCAGGAGGACGAACCAAGCAGGTTTCCGCAATTTGCCTCGCATGTATGTACCGACCGCCGGTTTCAAGCCCCCCCGTCCGTCACGAGGACATCATTCCTCGCCGTATCCGCGGTGAACTTCGTACGGCCGATCTTACGAGAAAAGGACACCGATTCCAACGCCGAGGTAAATGGAGCGCGAAACGCGAGCGAGGAGGCGTGACAATACCTGCGAGAGCCGCTTGCCCTGAAAGGGCGAAAGAGAATAGCCGGGGGCGAGCGAAGCGACGCCCCCGGTGCCCCACCCCCGGTCGCTTCTCAAGCCCTGAATGGGCGGACCAAGGCCCTGAGCTCGCCGGCATTCCTCGCCCGTTCAGGGCTAAAAAGAATATGGCCGGCCCTGTTTCCCGGGGGCTGCGCCCCCGGCTACTTTCTCACGGCCCTTCGGGCCTGACAACACGTTCGCTTTGGGGTGTTGATCCGGGGCGGCATTAGCACCCACATCGCGCGATCCACCCAACGTGTCACAGATCTACGTAATAGGGGGTTCAAGGTGGGAGCCCTCGACTGGAGAGGTCGCCTCGTTTACGCTTCGGCGCGAGAGGAAGTCCCGGAATCGGGGGCCGATCCGAATCGTGCAGAGGCGTTGGATACGGGAGCGACCGGAATGCGTATCTTGGCTGCAACCATCGTCGCCGCGGCGTGGCTCCCACGTGCGCAGCCATCGGCAGCAGCGACCGACAGAAACACTCCCACGACCACGGCAACAACGTCACGGCCCGCCGCCCGCGAAATACTCGTTGATGCCGACTATCCCGGCGGAAACATCCTCGTCGACAAGATCGAGAACGACGTGGTTCACGTTCGACCGGACCTGCGCGATACCGACGGATGGTGGTTCTACTGGAACTTTCGGGTCCGCGGCGCGGCGGGCCGAACGCTCGTCTTCACGTTCGGCGATCGCAGCCCGATCGGCGTCCACGGTCCGGCGGTCAGTTTCAACGGCGGGAAGTCCTGGTCGTGGCTGGGCAGTCAGGCCGTCGAGGGGGCCTCGTTCCGTCATGCATTCAGCCCAAGAATGAATGAAGTACGTTTCTGCTTCTGCATCCCCTATCAAGAAGCGGACCTCAGACAATTCCTCGCCGGCCACGCGACGAACAAGTCACTGCGCGTCGAAACGCTCTGCAAAACGCGCAACGGCCGCACCGTGGAACGGCTTCACATCGGCAAGCTCGACGGCAAACCGGAATACCGTGTCCTGGTGACCTGCCGCCATCACGCCTGCGAAATGATGGCCAACTGGTGCCTGGAAGGCCTCATCGAACAGATCCTGGCCCCCAACGCCCACGATGGCCAGTGGTTGCGTGAGAATGTCGAGTTCATGGCGATCCCCTTCATGGACAAGGACGGTGCGGAGGACGGCGACCAGGGGAAGAACCGCAGGCCACACGACCACAACCGCGATTACGCGGGCGAGAGCATCTACCCCGAGGTGCGTGAGTTGCGGCGTCTGGTGCCGACCTGGTCGCAGACCCGGCTCCGAGTGGCCATCGACCTGCACAACCCCCACATCAGGGGCCCGCACAATGAGGTGATCTACCAGGTCGGCAGCCGGAAGGCGGCCATCTGGAACGAGCAGCACAAGTTCGGAAGCATCCTTCAGTCCGTACGGCCGGCCTTGCTTGTCTACAGCACGGAGAACGACCTTCCGTTCGGCAAGGGCTGGAACAAACCCGAGAACTACAAGGCGGGTAAGAGCTTCGCCGCCTGGGCCGGCGAATTGGAGGGCGTCCGGCTGGCGACATCGATTGAGATCCCCTATGCCAATGCCTCCGGGGCAGTGGTCACGCCGACCACCGCGCGGGCCTTCGGTCACAATCTGGCCGGGGCGATTCGGCAGTATCTCACGTCACGGTAGGCGGTCGCGGCCATATCGATGGCGGATCAGAAAGGCTTTGCCCTGGTCCGCGAGCGAAGCGGTGTTGTACACGATGCGGCGTCGCATGGGCATGAAGCGCACGGTGTCGGCAAAGTCGAATGGAAGATCAAACGCTAGGCAACGTCCTGGCCCGCGGCATCGCCGCAAGCAGGCCTCATTCGTCGCCTGCGTAAGGAATGACGGATACGAAGCCTCGTTCGAGATCGGCAAGGTCTACGTGGTATTGCCCGCCCCTCAGGCGGCCAAGTACGGCCGCACCCGCGTAATGGATGAGTCTGATGAGGACTACCTGTCTCCTGTGGAATATTTCCTGCCTGTGCAGCTATCTAAGAGTGCCGTCGAAGCATTCACTGAGGCATAGCCTCCCCGTCCTTCATGAACCGGTTCGCCGCCGCTTCAACGGGTCCTGCATCACGCCCTCGAGCGACCGGAACGCCTCGATATGTCGGCCGTCACGGGAAACCGTGGCCGCGTCGCCGATCTCCGAGATGTCCTCCATCCGGTGCGAGACATGGAGGACGACGCGCCCCCGTCCTCCCAAATGACGGAGCGTCGCGAAAAGTCTGTCGAGACGTTATCCAGTGCCCCAACGCCGGGAAATGTCTTTGGTGATGGCGTCGAATTGGAGACAACTGTCGGGAATCGTGAGCGTTCCGGACGGCTGTCCGAGTCGCGGCTCTCACGTCGCCAAACTCAGTGAGTCTTCGACGTGTCCGGGTTTCCGGCCGGTCCCACCGGACGCTTCTGGCTCGCCCGCCAGGCCAGCCCGAGCATGCACGCGGAGAAGACGAGCAGCGCGAGCCCCCACCACAGGTTGATGTTGATGCCCAGCGAATGGCGTGCGTAGATCGCCCGATCGGAGACCAGCCCGAACACGGTCAGAATCACCCCAAGGATGCCGAACATCAGGCCCATCGGAATACGAATATCGAGTCCCATGTCTGACCTCTTTACCAGAAGATGATGTTCAGAACGATCGCTGCGACAAGGACCACCACGCCCAGTGCCGCCGGCTGCTTGTACCACGGCACGCCGTGTTCCTTGATCCGGGGCGTCAACGAGTACACCAGGCCCCGCAGCTCGTCATCCGGTTTCTGCTGCCGGGTAATCAGCGAGATGATGATGGTGACGACAAAACAGGTCGTCCAGGCGTAGATCGCCCCGTAGAAGTTCTGTGCCATCTCGACACGGTACGTATGGACCACGACACCCAGCCATCCTCCCTTGACAAGCGACGTGGCACCGTAGGGAATCGTGAGGCCGTGATGGAGCGCCGCCGCCAGCGTGCCCGACAGTAGCCCCAGGAACGCCCCGTGACCGGTCGTTCGCCGCCAGAACATCCCCAGCAGGAACGTCGCGAAGAGCGGCGCATTGACGTACCCGAAGACGAGTTGAGTCACGTCCATGATGTTGTTGAACTTGGCCGCCACGTACGCCGCCGCGACACTCAGCAAGATGCCGCCGACGGTGGCCGCCCGCCCCATCCAAAGGTAGTGCGCGTCGGACTTCCTCGGATTGATGTAACTCTGGTAAATGTCGTAGGTCCACACGGTATTGAACGCCGTGACGTTACCCGCCATGCCCGACATGAACGACGCCATCAACGCCGTCAACCCCAGGCCCAGCATCCCCGAGGGGAAGTAGTGGGCAAGCATCATCGGAATCGCCAGGTCATAATCGTATCCGCCGTCCTTCGGTGGAAGCTTGAAACCGCTGGCGCCCGAGTGATACGTCAGGCCGATGGCAATCATGCCGGGGATAATAACCAATGCCGGGAAAAACATCTTGGGAATCGCGGCGATCAGCGGCGTGCGCCGAGCGGCGGACATCGAATTCGCCGCCATCGCCCGCTGGACCACCAGGAAGTCCGTGCACCAGTAGCCGAACGAGAGCACAAAGCCCAGCCCCATCGTCATCCCGAACCAATCCACGCCCATGGGATTGCCGGCCGCCGACCCCATGTGACGCCACGAATCGGTCCACGCCCCGGCGGCGTAACCGTGACTTGTCGAGACGGCCGCCAGCCGCGTCTGAAGGCCCGACCAGCCGCCGGCGTCCTTGAGACCCAAGAGAACCAGCGGAAGGAACCCGAGGACGATCAGGAAAAACTGCAGGACCTCGTTGTAAATGGCCGACGTCAATCCGCCCATGAAGATGTATATGAGGACGATCAAGCCCGATATGAGAATGCTGACGTGGAAGTTCCAGCCCAACAGCAACTCGAACAGCTTGGCCAGAGCGTACATCGAGATGCCGGAGGAGAAGATCGTCATGGCCGCGAACGAAATCGCGTTGAACCCGCGGGTCTTCTCGTCGAAGCGAAGTTTCAGATACTCCGGCACCGACCGCGCCTTCGAGCCATAGTAGAACGGCATCATGAACACCCCGACGAACACCATCGCGGGAATCGCCCCCACCCAGTAGAAGTGGCTGGTCATAATGCCGTACTTGGCCCCCGACGCCCCCATGCCGATGACCTCTTGCGCGCCGAGGTTCGCCGAGATGAACGCCAGCCCGGTGATCCAGGCGGGAATGGCCCGTCCGGACAGGAAGAAGTCCGTGCTGGTCTTGGTGTATCGCTTAAGAATCGCGCCGATCCCAAGGACGAACGCGAAGTAGACAATCAGAATGGTGTAGTCGACCCCGCCAAGTTGGATTCCGTGCATGATTGGCGCCCGTAATCAGACCCTGTTCTGAGAATCCCCGATTGGGTTACGTCGTCGCAGATCGTAAGGGCTTTGGGCTTCAGGGTCCAGACCCTCCGTCCCGGAAACGAGCCTGGGTTCATCGTGCCCCCCCGACCGCCCAATCCCCGTACGCCATTCTGTTGTTCAACACCCCCATCGACGGTGGAGTGGCGGGAGGCACCCTCGCGCGTCTCGATGAGACGCCGAGAAACGCGCGGCTCCGCGGCGAACCCGGTCTGCCCCATGGGCGGTAACACCCGCGGCAACCCGGCCGTCGGGGTCAAGGCTCATCGAACGGTAAGCGACACAATCACACCCGTTGCGTATCCGTCGCGGATAAATGAGCGCTCGTAGAAGCAGACATAGCCATAGGGCGTCAAGAGCAGGATGTCCGGATCACCGTCGCCGTTGAAATCGGCCACGGTAACCGGCGCCCCGGTACCGTAGGGAGCCTTGGCCAACACGATCCGCTGGGCCTGAGAAAATGGCGCACCCGACGTCACGGATTGCCCCAAGAAGACGAATGCGTTGTCCGAATCCGAGGCCACTACCACGTCCGGCCGCCCGTCGCCGTTCCAGTCCGCCGCACAGGGGGCGGCGCGAGTCGGCAGTCTGCCGATTTGAACACCGGGCTCAAAGAGAGGCGCCGCTCTCGCGTCGGGATGCGTCGTCTGGCGGAAGTAGTGGACCAAACCCAGCGCGTTCGCGGTGACCACGTCCGGCAGGCGGTCGCCGTTGAAGTCACCGACGGTGTACGTGGGGCGGGCGCCCTGAAGCGCGTCAAACCCTTCCATGCCTTCCCCGACGCTGACGGGCTTGCCGTCCTTGAGCATCAGCCGGACACCCTTCGTGTCGAAGTCAGGCTTCGTGTGCGTACCGCGATTCCGGTGCCACCAAAAGTGGCCCCCATGGTCCGCGTCCATCAAGTCGATGACCCCGTCGCCGTCCAAATCGTAGAGTCCCTGGAATCGCCAGTCGTCGCCGATACCGGACAGGTGCGAGATCGTCTGGCCCTCGGCGAGCAATGAGAATGGCCGCTCGTACACCCCCGGATTGCCCCGACCGGTGTTTCGATACACATAGGGGGCGTCGATCACATCGGCCAGACCGTCGCCGTCCCAGTCGAGGACTTGAATGCCGGGCGCGATACCGCGTGCCGTACTGGGGCGCACGATGGAAATCAGCGACGCCTGTCGATCGGGATCGACGAACTGATGTCCCGGCAGAACGGTGCTCCCCCATCGGCTCGGCAGCGGGTTCGCATGTGCTTCGAAGAGCGGCTCGCGGACCGTGCCGACGTTGCGATAGAGGTAGATGTTCATGTTGGCGCTGACGACCAGATCGAGCAGGCCGTCGCCGTTCCAGTCGATTAACCGAGGCGTGCTCAAGGCGATCGCCGGGAACGCGCCCTTCTTGGGGAAAGGCACGGAGTGAAACCTCGGCTGCGTGCGCGTCCCGTCGTTTCGGAAGTAGTACAGGAACGTGTCGCCGGACGCCGAATCGCCGCCGCCCGCCGTCATCGGCATACTGCCGGTGATCAGGTCCGGATCACCGTCGCCGTCGAGGTCACCCACCGTCGGCGCCGCACACCAGCCGACATCAATGGGCGAACCGTCGGCCTCCAGCGGACCGACGAGCCGCAGACGCGGCATCACACCCTTGCCGGCGGTGTTCTCGAACAGATAGATTCGTCCCGTAACGTAGCCGCCCGCCAACAGATCGAGATCGCCGTCGCCGTCCCAATCGACGGCCGCCAAAACGGGGTAGTAGTCCTGGGTGTACCTGAAATACTTCTCCGTCTCCGGCGAGGGCTCCCAGGGAAGGAAGAGCGGTTTGCCGTCTTCCGTACGGACGAAGCCTTCGTACTTGAGGACCGGCTGGGTCCGGGTCCCGGTATTCCGATACCACACGACACGGTTCCACTCGGCCCCGACAAGGAGGTCCTGAAGGCCGTCGCCGTCCCAGTCGACAATGTGTGGCGCGGCACACCAGCCGACGTCCATCGGCATTCCGTCGGCGGTCTTCATCAAGCGCGAAAAGGGAAACCGCGGTTCGCCCGGCCGGCCGCGGTTGGGATACCAGATCACGCCGCCCCGCGAGCAACCCACCACGAGGTCCAACCGGCCGTCGCCATCCCAATCCCCCGCGTCCACTCGCGAATGAATCAGCCCCGTTGTTGAATCCCCCACCGGTTCGCAGCGCTGGAGTCCGTCGCCCACCCACCCGCGCGGCTCGACCGCCTCCGGCCTTGCGCCCGGCGGCAGCAGGTCGAACGTCACGGCGTACCACGCCGGCCCCTTGCCGTCCTCACGATGCATGAAGACCAGTCGCCCCTGCTTCCATTCGCCGATGCAATCGTAGAAGTACCCGAACCGCGGAACGCGGATGTAGTTCAGCTTGCCGTCGGTCACGTTGATGTTGGTTTCAAACTCGGGAAAGTCGTAGCCGATTTCCGCATCGTACCACCGCCAGGGAATGTCGAATGGCCCCTTCCCGTGGGCAAACGTCGCCTGGGCGAGAGGCCTTTCCTCCGCGGGGTCAAACCGAATCACCTGGAGTGTGTTGAGGTCGGGAGTCCGATCCGGCGCGATCCCCGCCAGAAGCTTGGGGAAATCCAGCACGACGTCGGCCGGCCTTTCATCACCTGAACGAGCAGCAGCCGTGTCGGCCGGATCCACTCGAACACAAATTCGAATCCGCCCCCGGCCCGCCCACGCGGGTTGCGACGACGGCTCGGCCCCAAGCAGCGATGCGACCATCGGAACCCAAAGACACATCCCCGAGCCTCCGTTTCAGATCCCGTCGAAAACTCCCGCCCATTGTGCCAGCAATTCATGCGCCGCGCGAGACTTGGCCGGCCAGTCGCGATCGGTATTGTCGATGAGGACGTAGCGAGGGTGATCGCGTGAGACCTCCGCGCAGAAGCCGTCGATCCTGGCCGCCTCCTCGAGCTTCTCACGACGAATGTCCTCCGGCCACCGCCGGTAATGCCGCTCGGCGCCGATGGCGGTGGTCTGAAGGTGAATCACCCCGAAGTATCGAGCCAAGTGCTCGTCTCGACTCATTCCCGTGAGGTAATAGAACTCCTGCTCGTCCCACCCGTTCATCCGCCAGTAGGCAAGCGAATCGACGGTCCCGCGATCGCAGACCAGGATCCGATCGGGGCCGGCGACCTCCGCGCAGGCGTCCTCGAGCGCCAGTTGAAGACGAACGACGGCCCGCTGGAACGGTTTTTCTCGCGGCGCCAGTCCCGCCGATATCAACAGGGACGCGGCCTCGGGAACAAGTACCCATCGACGCGAATGAGGATCGGCGGCGCGCAGCTCGCGGACCAGTGTCGTCTTGCCGCCGCCCGGCCCGCCGGTCAGCGTTATTCGCACGCGCGGATGCACAACCGGGTCACCTCTCGACCGGACATCCCCTCCATATCATACGCGCCGGAAGACTATCGTCCGAACTCGACCAATGCGAAACCAAACGGCGGAAGCGTCAACTTGCCCCCGACCTTCTTGCGGCCGAACCAATCGACGCCCGAGCTCGGAAGCGTGACCGAGCCGCCCTTTCCGTCCCAGTTCACGACGACCCAGCCCGACCGCCCGTTGCCCTCGCGCGGCGCGACAACCGTGCCCCACGACGCATCCGTCGTCTGCGCGAGCGGCGTCTCGCCGATCGCATGTCGGACGATGCCCTTGTACGCCTCGTCCTGCGGGGCCGCCCCCAGCAAAATCAGCCGCCCCTTCCCGATCTTCCGCTCGGTGAGCCAGGCCCCTCCCGCCACTGAAGACTCCTCGTACCGGCCGATCACCGCGGCGTCCCGAGGTTCGAACGAAAAGACCCAGCCGGACACCGACGTCGGCTGACCCAGACCATTCGCCTTCGCCGATTCCGTGAGGCCTAACGAGTGCAGCGTCCGAACACCGGCGGCCGCTTCCAGGGCGCCCAAACCCGCATCCGTGTGTGCCGTGTGTTCGACCGTGCGATAGCCGCTGAGCGGACCGACAACCCACACGCCTCCGCCTTCGACGAAGGTCACCATCTTCCTCAGAAGCCTCTGATCCACGACGGGCAGCATCGGCGACAACACGACGCGATAGCCCGCGACCTCGGCGTCCTCGCCGATAACGTCTCGATAGAGCCCCATCTGAAGAACCGGAAGGTAGACCCTGTTCAGCCAGGACTCCATGTAGGAAAAGCCGCCCTCCATCGGCTCCGTCCGAAAGATCCAATCGCTTCGCATGCTGTAGTGGATGGCCAGTTGTGCCTTCGCGGCCGGAACCGCCGTCAGGAACGGCTCGGCCACCGCAACGGCATCCGAAACCGCCCGAGCGTTCTTCCAGCCAAGCGTAGGCTTGCCCCAACTGTAGAGCAGGGCGCCGTGGCACATCTCGCATCCGCCGCGCTGTTGCCGCCACAGCCAATAACTGAATCCGCCGCCGCCCAAACCATAGCACAGCATGGCCTCCGCGGGCAGAAATCCGTCGGGATGTGGCCGGTGGCCTGCCGATGTCGAGCCGCCCTGGTACGGTGAGGTCTCCATCAGAAAGTACGGCATGGATTTGCGCGACCGCATCCAGTCGAACTCGCGAATCGCACGCCAGAAGAGGCTCGTGGGCATGTAAACGTCGACGGCACAAAAATCGAGCTTCTCAAATAACGCGTCGTTGTCCAGCGGATGCCACGGCGGCATCGTATTGTGCGTGATCGGTGCCGCGCTGTGCTTGCGGATAATGTCCACCTGCTCGGCCTGAAAGGCCACGATCGAGTCCGAGCCGAACTGACGATAGGCGGTCTCCAGCGAGCAGTTGTGGAGGAACGGCGTTCGGAACGGTTGCGGCACCTGATCGAACCGCTGGTACGTCTGCGACCAGATGTTGGCGTTCCAGGCCTGGTTCAGCGCCTCGATCGTGCCGTACCGCGCGGCCAGCCACGTGTGCCAGGCCTTTCGGCAGTTCTCACAGCAGCAGTTGGGGTTGTGGCAGTAAAACTCGTTGTCCGTCTGCCAGGCGATCAGCGCGGGGTGCTTGCCGAATCGCTTGGCCAGTTGCTCGGTGATCTTCCGGCTGAAGTCGCGGAAGATCGGCGAGGTGGGGCACACATGCTGTCGGGCGCCGTGAACGTGACGCACGCCGTCGCGATCGACGTAGCGGACCTCCGGATACCGCTCGGTCAGCCAGACCGGCGGGGTCGGTGTCGGCGTGCAAAGAACCACGCCGATCGTCGCGGCCGCCATCTTGTCCAGTACACGAGTCAGCCAATCGAACGCGTACTGCCCTTCCTGCGGCTCCATCGAAGACCAGGCAAACTCACCCACGCGAACACAGGTGATGCCCACCTGCCGCATCAGACGAATGTCCTCGTCCACCGCCTCGGCAGGCCAGAGCTCCGGATAGTACGCCGCGCCATGATATAACTTCTTGCCGATCATCGTGGACTCCTGACCACTGCCTGCGCCGAAAACCGTCGACCCCGTTATGACCAAGACCGAAACCGCGAGATGTCCCGATAAGACGCCCATGCAAACCACCCCCATCAAGACGATAACGCCTCAGCGGACAAACGGTCCCTGCCCCCGACAATCCGTGACAGAGTCTAACGCTGGACCGACCCATGCAAAAGGTCGAGGCCACCTTCGACCGGACACAGTTCGCATGCGAGACTGCGGATGAGCACACGGCCAACGCGTCATTAAGCGATACTTCGGGGTTGCCATGTCGCATTGATTCGACGGACGAGATTCAGCGGATCGGCTCCCTGGTTGGACTGGGGGGTATCGACGGAATAGAATAGACCAGCATCGGTTCGAATACGCGTGAGGGCAGGCCCTTACGATGACATTGCCTCATGCGTCGCCCTTTTCAGGACAGGTGACATACATGACACGTTTCAGGGGGCTGTTGGCGAGTCTGATCGGGCTCGCGCTCGTTTCCGCATGCATTCCCATCGTGCCGCCGGATCCCGTGCCGGCAACGAACCAGGCTCCGGTGATCGTCACCAACGGCAATCAGTTGGTCACGGAGCTGACAGAGGTCGAACTCGACGCCTCGGCCACCACCGATCCGGACGGCGACCCGATGACCTTCCAGTGGTCCCAACTGACCGGTCCGTCGGTGACGCTGAGCGGCGCCGATACGTCGAAGGCCACCTTCCAGGCCCCAGCGGTACCCGCCGACACCGTCTTGACGTTCCAGGTGCTGGTAACCGACGATCGGGAGGGTCGAAGCGCGGCAATCGTGACGATCACCGTGCAAATGGCCGTCCTCCCCCACGCCAATGCGGGCAACGACGTCACCACGTCGCCCGACATCAATGTGATGCTGCAAGGCTCAAGCTCGGGTTCGCCAAGCCCGGTTACCTACAGGTGGCGCCAGACCGCCGGTCCGGACGTTTTGCTGACCAACGCGGACACCGCATCGCCGAACTTCGTGGCTCCCGCCGTCACGGAAAAGACAACGTTGACGTTTGAGCTGACGGCCACGGATGAACGCGGCGGGTCCAGCACCGACACCGTCGATGTGACGGTCGCCCGGCGCATTCGCTTCAAGACCACCATGGGCGATTTCGTCATGGAACTCCGAGGCGACAAGGCGCCCGTCACCGTAACGAACATCTTGACATATGTTACCGAAGGATTCTATGTGGGTCTGACCATACACCGGATACTTCCCGTGGAAACCGACCCGAACGATTTCGGCGGCATCGTCCAGGGCGGCGGGTGGGACCCCAATCTCAACTCGCCGCCGCGCCACGACCCGATCGTTCTGGAATCGAACAACGGATTGCAGAACGTTCGCGGCGCGGTCGCCATGGCGCGCACCAGCCAGCCCAACACCGCCACCTCCGAGTTCTACGTCGACGTGGACGATAATCTCGACCTGGACTATATCGACCCCAACCATCCGGGCTACGCCGTCTTTGGCTCGATCGTCGAGGGCATGGACGTCATTGACGCGATGTCGATCGTCCCGACGACGTCCCGGGTCGCTCCCTGGAACCCCGCCGTCACATTCTACGATGTCCCCGTGACGCCCATCATCATCAACGAGGTTCTTCTCGAATAATCCGAGGTGTTCGTTCCGACTCGACCGGTTCCCGAATCCTGTCCGATGCCGTATCATGGTGAGAGGCAAAAAACTGTCCGCGCTCATCGCTCGTCCGATGAGCGCCTCTGGAGAAGCAAAGATGAGCGCAGTAACACCATCAGCGACGGAACAACCAAGTGGTACGGCACCGGCCGGTCTGGAAGACATCGTCGTCGGCCCCTCGGCGATCAGCACCGTGGACGGCAAGAACGGCCGCCTGGTGTTCCACGGCTACGACGTCGTCGACCTCGCGGACAACGCGCGATTCACCGAGGTCGCTTACCTCATGTGGTATGGCCGTCTGCCCGGATCCACCGAACTGCGGGCGTTCCGCGACATGTTCGTGGGGGCCATCGATCTCCCCAGCGAAACGACGATGATCCTCAGGATGTTCCCCCGGCATGCCACACCCATGGAAATGCTGCGGACCGCCGTTTCGTCCCTCGGACATTGGGACCCGGACAGCGGCAACACGAATCTGGATGCCTGCCTCCGCAAGGCCATCCGATTGACGACCCGCATCCCCCTGCTGGTTACGGCGCATCAACGCCTCCGCAACGGATTGGAACCCGTCAAGCCGATCCGAGGCCAGACGATCGCCTACAACATCCTACACACGCTGCACGACCGTGAGCCCGAGGAACTGGCCGTCAAGGCAATGGATGTGGCGCTTATCGTCCACGTCGATCACGAGATGAACGCCTCGACGTTCGCGGCGCGCGTGACGGCCTCGACCATGAGCGATATCTACAGCTCGGTGGTCAGCGCCATCGGAACGCTCAAGGGACCGCTTCACGGCGGGGCAAACGAACAGGTCATGCTCATGCTCGACCAGATCGGCTCGCCCGAAAAGGCCGAGGAATGGGTCAAGGACGCGCTCGCCAAAAAGGTGAGGATCCCCGGCTTCGGGCATCGCGTCTACAAGACCGAGGATCCCCGCGCAATCGTCCTCAGAAAATGGGCCCAGCAGTTGAGCGACCGCTTCAACGATCGCCGCCACCTCGATATCGCCGAGGCGGTTCGCAAGACCGTTACCGAAAACAAGGAGCTGTACCCCAACGTCGACTTCTACTCGGGCATCTGTTATCGCCTCATGGGCATTCCGTCGGAACTCTACACGCCCATGTTCGCGTGCAGCCGCGTCGTGGGATGGACGGCCCACATCCTGGAGCAATGGGCCAACAATCGCCTTATCCGCCCCAGGGCCGAATACGTCGGACCGGACAACCTCAAGTACGTACCGATCGAGCAGCGAACGTAGAAGTTCGATGGCGTGACGAAACCGGACCGTTCCGACCCGGTCCGTTCAGCCGGACCGACGACCGCTACCCCTGCGGCACGCGTCTTTGAGATCCCGGAACCGCAGGGTAGGCTTGGGCGCTGTTTCGCGGCCGCGGCATCATCGCATGCCCAAGCCGCCATGACTCGTTTCGCGATTCCAGGGAGCCTTCCGACATGCGCTTATCTCGTGTTGTCTCATACGCCCTCCAAGTGTGGCTCGTCCTGTCCCCTTGTGTCGTCCGTGCCGAAGAACCACAAGGCGCGGCAACAAGGCCGAGGCACAAACCCTTCCTCGGAAAGCCCTTCCTCCTGGGCGCCCACCGCGGAGGAAGAGACCTCTGGCCGGAGAACACACTGGTCGCCTTCAGATCAACGGCCCAACGCTGGCCGGAGGCCATCCTGGAAACCGACGCCCGACTGACATCGGACGGCCAGGTCATCCTCCTCCACGACGACACCGTCAACCGCACCACGGACGGGACCGGACCGGTCGCCGGCATGACTCTGGCCGACGTCCGCAAACTCGATGCCGGTTATCGCTTCACCCGGGACGGCGGCCGGTCATTTCCGTATAGGGGGAAGGGCGTCACCATCCCCACACTCGCCGAGCTGCTCACGGCGCTGCCCGATTCCCGATTCGAAATCGAGCTGAAGCCGGTCGCCGGCGTCGCCGAGGCCGTCCTGGAGGTCCTCAAGCTCGCGAAGGCGGAGGACCGCGTCCTGCTGGCCTCCTTCGACCCCCGCCTCACCCTTCACGCTCAGAAACGGGCGCCTCACATCGCCTACTGCTATGAGCCGCTCACCGGCCTGCGGATGCTCGACCAGCTTCGACGCGGCGATTGGGCGGCATACAAGCCGACGGCCGACGTGCTCTCGCTGACGTCGGGCCTGTTGCGACAGTTCGCGATCACACCCGCCGAAATCCGCGCCATCCGGGAAAAGGGTATCCTCACACAAGTGCACACCATCAATCAGCGGGAGAAAATGCATCAAATGATTGAGATGGGCCTGGACAGCATCCTCACGGACCGCCCCGACCTCCTGGCCGAGGTCATCGCCGAACGTCCGAAGGCAAAATGACTCGCCCCTTCCACCCCGCACGGTCTGGCGAACGACGGACCGCGGCGGGTATGATCGATTCACACACCCTGGAGGTCAATCATGCGGAGATTCCATTCGCGCGCCGCTGTCGTCCTCATCGGGCTGTCCGCGGCGGCACTCGCCGACGAAGCGGTCCGCTTCCCGTTTGTCCTGCCGGGGCTCGACGGAACCAAGACCGTCATCAACGTCGCCGCACTGAACGGCGGAGCGATCGGTGAGGACCGGCGAGTGAACGTCAAGGACGGCCATTTCGCCGACACGAAGGGGAATCGGGTCCGTCTGTTGGGCGTAAACCTGTCGTTCGGCGCGAACTTCCCCGGACACGCCGACGCCGAGGCGCTCGCCGCCCATCTAGCCAAATTCGGCATCAACGCCGTGCGGCATCACCACATGGATTCCCGCGACATCTGGAAGCACAACCCGGACGGCACGCGACGACTCGATCCGGAGAAACTGGAACGGCTGGCCTACCTCATCACCCAACTGGGCAAGCACGGCATCTACAGCGACATCAATATCCATGTCTCGCGCACCTTCACCGAGAAGGAAGGATTCCCCGAAGCCGGCCGGCTGGGCCACATGAACAAGTACACGCTCTACGTCGTGCCCCGGATGCGCGAGTTGTGGAAAGACTACGCCCGCGATCTGTTGACCTATCGGAACCCCCACTCCGGTCGACGGCTCGCCGACGAGCCGAGCGTCGCGGTCGTCGAAATCACCAACGAGAACCGCTTGAGCCCCTCGGGTTTCGAGCCACTCTCAACCGTCCCGGACCTTTACCGGGAACCCGTCCGGAAACGATGGAACGTGTGGCTCAAACAGCGATATGGAACGACGACTGCGCTACGCAAGGCGTGGGGAGACGCCGTCGAACCGCTCGGGAACGACATCGCCGACTTCGGCAATTTCGAACGGAGTGCCGAGCCGTGGGCCCTGTCGAACCATGGCAAAACCCAGGCCGACGTCAAGGTTGACCGCCCCGGGCCCAAGGAAGGCTCCTCGGCGATCCGTATCCTCATCGACCGCGTAACGGACAAGACCTGGGAGCTGGAGTTCGCGCGCACGGGGCTGTCGCTCGAAAAAGGCCGCGTGTACACGGTCTCGTTCTGGATCAAGGCGGCCGAACCTCGCGAGGTGGAGGTGGACGTGTCGCGCAACGGCCCGCCATGGAACGCGATCGGCTTCAGACAAGTCCTCAAGGTCGACACCTCCTGGCGGCGCCTCACCCAGACGTTCCGCGCCATCGAGACGCTCAACGGCCAGGGGCGATGGATCTTCAAGATCGGACAAGACAAGGCGGACCTGTGGCTGGCCGACCTTCACCTGAAAACCGGCGGCGAGCTGCTGACGGTCCCCGCCGAACAGCGGGTGGAAAACGGCGATGTCGATCTTCCGATCGGCCCGGCTTCCGAAGGCTGCCGGCGCGACATCCGGGAGTTCCTCGTCGAGGTTGAGCGAGACTTCTTCGAGGAGACCGGCCGGTTCCTGAAGGACCAACTGAAGGTTCGTGCACCGATCGCCGGCACCCAGACAACGTACGCCGACCTGCGATCGCTGGCGATTCTCGATTTCATCGACGCCCACGCCTACTGGGAACACCCGCACTGGGTCGGTCAGCCGTGGACGGATCGCGGATGGACGATCGGGAACACGCCCACCGTGAGGGCCCACGACGGCGGATCGCTGCCGCACCTCGCCCCGGACCGCGTGGTCGGCAAACCGTTCACCGTGACCGAATACAATCAGCCCGCCCCGAACGACTATCAGGCCGAGTGCGCCCCAAGCCTGGCCATTCTGGCGGCGCTCCAGGACTGGGACGGCGTCTTCGTCTACTCGTTCCAGCACGGCGATGCGTGGAAGCCCGGAAAGATTCAGCGATTCTTCGACGTAAACGGCAACCCGCTCGTCATGACGCTCTTGCCCGCCGCCGCCATGATGTACCGCCGCGCCGACGTGTCGCCTTGTCGCGAATGGGTGAAGCAGCGGCGGGGTGAAGCCCAACCCGCCTGGCAGGCCTGGAGACACAAGATGGGCACCGATCTCGCCGCCGGCTCACCCGAACACCCCGTTCGGTCGCACGCGCGTCCGAAGGGACCCGTCACCAGCGATACGGACCAGTTCACCTGGGACAACCGAGACGCGACCGGCGCGCGCTTCCTCCTAAATACGCCCAAGAGCAAGATGGCCGCCGGTTTCATCACCGGCAACCGGATCGACTTGGGCGAGTTGAGCATCGAGGCCAAGCCCAACAGCCGGGGCTTCGGTGTCATCACGCTGACGAGCCTCGACGATCGCCCGGTCGCCGTGTCGCGACACCTGCTGGTGACCACGATCGCCCATGCCGAGAACACCGGCATGGTCTGGAACACCGCACGCAACAGCGTGGACGATCGCTGGGGCATCTCGCCGCCGCTGGTCGAAATCGCACCGGCCACGCTGACCGTGCGATGCTCGGCGACGACCGCCTGGGCATTGGACGCCACGGGCGCCCGCGCCACGCAAGTCCCCGTTGTCCGCGAGGGGCCGACGGTGCGTCTGGCTCTCGATCCCCAGCACCGGACCGTCTGGTACGAATTGGGCGTCGCCCCCTGAGCTTTCGCAATCGGAACGGATACGGGTACAATGGTCCGGCGTCGGGGCGCTCAATGAGACCGTGACCCTTCATGACCGACACAAAACACGCGGGCCATGGCCTCCACGGCGTCTTCCCGACCGGATCGGCCCAACGGATGCGTCATCATGCCGCTCTCGACGCTGCCCCAAACCGTTCGCACAATGAATCGCCTCCGGCAGATCGTTCGCGCCCTCACCCAGCAGGGTTTCGGCTATCTCGTCGAACGACTCAACCTGCGACGCTTCGCACCCTTGGGTGGCGCGTTCGGCGCCGAAGAACCCGTCGGTGCCGAAGCGCCGCTCAGCCTCATCGGCACGCGAATGGTGGCCGTCTGCCAACAGCTCGGACCGACATTCGTCAAGCTCGGACAGATGCTGAGCACACGCCCGGACGTCCTGCCCGCGCCCATCATCAACGAACTCCGCAGGCTTCAGGACCGGGTGGCCCCCTTCGAATCGGCCGAGGCCTGGAAGGTGATCGAGCGCGACCTCGGCCGACCTCCCGGCGAGTTGTTCAAGCGCATTGACGCGGAACCCTTCGCCAGCGGGTCCATCGCCCAGGCCTATCGCGCCGTGACGCTCGACGGCTATTCCGTCGTGGTCAAGGTCAAACGCCCGGACATCGAGCAAGTCATCCAACTGGACATGCTGATCCTGCGGCGACTGGCCGGCCTCGCCGAGCGGGTCATGCCCGAGCTCAACGTCTACCGACTCGGAATGATCGTGGACGAATTCGACCGGACCGTCCGTCGCGAGCTGGACTTCGTCAATGAAGCGGCCGCCACCAACCGATTCCACGAGGCATTCAAGAACGACACGCATGTCTTCATTCCCCGCGTCCGATGGGAACTCACCGGCTCCCACGTCCTAACCCTGGAGTGGATCGACGGGGCAACGCTGGAGCAAATCCTGACGAGCACGGACAACAACTACGACCGTTCGGCAATCGCCAAGAACCTCACCGACGCGTTCCTCAAGCAATACTTCGAGCTGGGAATGTTCCATGCCGACCCGCACCCCGGCAACTTGCTGATCTGCGGCGACGCCGCAATCGGCCTGCTCGACTTCGGCCTGGTCGGACAGGTCGACGACGAACTGGCCGGGCATCTGGCGATCGCGCTGATCGCGGCGGTCAAACGAGAGGTCGACATCGTCATCGACGTGATGGCCGACATCGGTGCCATCGGGCCGGACACCGACCGGATGCAACTGAGACGCGGGCTCCGCGAACTGCTCGAAAAGTACTACGGCCTTCCGCTCAAACGCCTCGATCTGCAGACGATCTTCGTCGAGATCACCGACCTGTTTCGACGACACGACGTCCAGCTCCCTCGCGACTTCGTCCTCCTGGGCAAAAGCATCGTGACGGCCACGGGCGTCGCCCTTCAACTCGATCCCGACCTGAACCTCCTGGAAATCATCCGTCCCAAGATATTCAGCATGGCCAAAAACCGCCTCAGCCCCTACCGCGTGACCCGCGCCGTGGGCATGGGGCTCTGGCACACCGTGAACATCCTGATGAACGCCCCCGCGCAGATCCGCGACATGATGCGACGAATGGCGAAGGGGCAAATGGAGTTCAAGGTGGTCCACGAAAACATCGACAACCTCGCTCGCGAGATGGACCGCAGCAGCAACCGACTCGCCTTCAGCATTATCATCGCTTCGCTGATCCTCGGCAGTTCCATGCTGGTGACCATGGAAAAAGGCAGCCAGGAAGTCATTTTCGGATTGGTCAATCTCAGATACCTGGGCTTCATGGGCTACTTCGCCGCGTTTCTGATGGGCTTGGGCCTGCTGATCGCCATCGCCCGCAGCGGAAAGATGTCGTGACCGACAGGGTGCCGCCAATGACCCAACGGGCAACAACACCGTCCCGAAAGCCGCGCCGGCACGCCGGCGGCCATAGCCCTACTCCGGCTATCCTCCGGTCACGAAGAATCGTGACGCCTCCCATCAACGGACAACCTGGCGAAGGAGCATGAACGCTTCGGCGTAGGGAATGCCGACGGCCGCACCGCGAGTGCGGGCAAGGGCGCGAATCGTCTCGGCATTCCTTCCCGCAGGGACGTCAAGCAATTCCGATCCGTAGAGCCGCAGGGCCTCGACCTTGCGGTCGATGACCGAGCCGATGTCGCGGTAAAACGTCGGACAAAACGGCTCCGCGCCCGGCGGGGCCTGATCCGTCGAACTGAGCGTCTCGTAGCTCAACACGCGTCGCACGGTGCGGCCCGACCGGAAAGCCTTGAGCGATCGCCACACCGCGGCCGACACAACCTGATGATCGCCGTGAACGTCGCCCCCGTGAACCGTGTAGACCTCGTCGGGTTCGAGCTGACCGATCGTCCGGCTGACCGGACCGAGGACCTCGCCGAAGGGCAGTTCGTCCAGACGGGAAGCCGGAAGCCCCAGTCGAAACACCTCCGCGAAGCCGTAGAAAGACGATACCGCCGTGATCTCCGCCTCCTTGCGTGCGATCGTCTGTTCGTCCCACCGCGGTGACCAGGCGTGCGTGGCAATCAACCAGAACACCTCGTCATTCGCCCCGACATGCAGCAGAATCGTCCCGCCGCAACCCAGCGTCTCGTCGTCGGGATGAGCCGAACAGACAAGAATCCGACTCATGGCCTATCCTCCCGCCGCGAAATTCAGAACCTGCGATGTCGCCAGGATGCGCGTGTATTCGTCGGTCTGCACCAAATCCGCCCAGTATCGCAAACCCACGATCTGCTCCGATGTCCGGCGAAACACGTCCGCGTCACGCTTGCGCTCGTAGAGTCTCGCCAGCGCCAGACCGATCAGGTCGATTCGTTCGCACGCCATACCGAGGTAGGCGCCGGCTCGCGGGTTGATCTCCAGAACCCACAAACGCCCGTCGGCGTCGGCCCGGAGATCAATGCTGATCAACCCCTCGGCCCGAACCGCCGCGACCACACGCTCGGCAACGCCCAGCACCTCGGGATCCTCGCCGACCAGAATCTGGGTGTGCATCCCCTCGTGTACCGGGGGATGCTTGTCCCGTGTCACCGCCAAAACAATGCGGCCGTCTTCCGTCAAAGCGTCACATCCGTATTCCCGTCCTTCCAGATAGGGCATGACCAACAACGGCGATCCCGCGGCATCCCTCCGATGACTCATCGCCTCGAGGACCGTCTCAAGCGTGCAGAACACCGAGTCGGGTTTGGACGAGAAGAAGTGGTCGCCGATCCGGAAGTGGGCATCCAAAACGTGAAACCCGCGTCCCCCGGCGCCGCGCGCAGGTTTGACGGCCACGCGTCGCTCGGGGTAACCGAACAACCGGACCGCCGCCTGAAGCTCGTCGCCCGAATGCACGATCCGAAACGGCGGCGACAACTCCGCCTCGGCCAAACGCTCGTGAAACGCCGCCTTGTCGAGACAGAGCCGAACCGTCGATTCGCCGGCAAGCAGCAGTTGAACGTGCCGACCCTCGAACCGACGCCTCGCCGCCGCCAACGGCTCGAGCTCGCCGTCAAAAACGGGCCACACGACATCCACACCATACTGCCGACAGATGGCCAGCAACGTGTCGACAAGCTCCGGATCGCCCGCCGACGGCAGTGACACGCGCCCATCCGCCAACGCAAAACCCGCATTCTGGTCCGTACTGACATCGCCGACGATGATGCGCACCGGAACGTAGGTGTTTCGCCGCAGCGCGTCGATATGGCCGACCACCCCAGGCCCCGACCCACACGTCATCAAAACGGTCAGTGTTCGATTCACGCCTCGCCCCAGTCGATATGGTCCCGCGTGATCACGTCGTCGGCCGGCACATCCTTCTTGAGCCGACGGCCGATGACCTGCCCCAACATGTACGGCCTCAGGCCCCAGCCGGGCCGCTTGTAGACAATGTCGGCGGGCGTGACAACGTGACCGGCGTGAAGCGTGCGGGCGGCCACCATGCTCTGCCCGATGACGCCCTCGCACGCCGCCGGCCGCTTGACGCCGTCGCCCGTCATCCGCTCGAACCGCCGGATTTCGCGAACCAAGTGCAGAAGCTCGTCCGGCTCGGCGCTGGCGGCATGATCCGGACCCGACAGCGAATGATCGAGGGTCAGGTGCTTCTCGATCATGGCGGCGCCCATCGCCGCGGCCGCGATACCCGCCGTCGTGCCGATCGAGTGATCGCTGTATCCGACCACGCAATCCGGGAAACGTGTCGCCAGCGTGGTAATCGCCTTGAGATTCAAAGACTCGTCCGGCGCCGGATAGACACTCGTACAGTGAAAAAGCCCGATCTCGCGACAGCCGGCCGCGCGCAAAACCTTCACGGCCCGCACGACATCCCGCAGGTCCGCCGCGCCCGTACTCAGCAAAACCGGAACGCCTCTCGACCCGATATGCCGCAGCAGAGGCGTGTGCGTCACCTCGCCCGAACCCACCTTGATGGCCGGTGTGCCCAGACGTACCACCTCGTCCACCTGGTCGAATCCGAACGGCGTGACCAGAAAAATCAACCCCGCAGCCACCGCCCGGTCGCGGAGTTCGCCCAGATCCTTCTCGGTCAGAACGTACCGCCGCAACAGGTCGCGCTCGGCCGCCTTGCGGCGCTTCGAACAAAGCGCATCGGGATCGAACGCCTGCAGTTTGACGGCGTCGACGCCCGCCCGGACGGCGGCATCGACCAGTTCGCCCGCCAACACCCGGTCGCCATTGTGATTCACGCCCGCCTCCGCGATGATGAACGTCGGGCAGCCCGCACCCACCGGACGATCCGCAATGTGCAGCACGGCGGCGGGAGTCGTTGACGTGTCGGACAGTACGGGGTCGGCCATTGACATTTCCTCAGGAACGGACGTCCCTCTCAGGAATCCACCCGATCGCTCGGCTTCGATGCCCACACGATCCACCAACTGCAATGCACGGCCAGGTTGTTGATCCAGAGATCGCGACGCTCGATGTTGTCCACGCGGAAACCCCCTCGCTCGTAGATCTTCTCAACGTCCCGGCGGGGGTAGAAGCTGTACAACGTGCCCTCAAGACCGAACGCACCCGCCTCTTCGCTCAACAGATACGTCCGCCCTTCGATCTTCTTGCCGCGATGTCGAAGGTCGTCATGGCTTGTCCGCCAATTCGCCAACAACCTTCCGTCCGGCTTGAGAACACGCCGTATCTGGCGGAGCATCGTCACGCTCCGGTCGGCCGTGGTGTTGAACAGAACGCCCCAGGCCACCACCACGTCAAGCCGCGCGTCGGCAATCGGCAAAGCCGCGATGTCACCCAGCAACACCCGCCCCGGCTGCCCCTCGCGGACCACGGCCCGGCGGGCCTGGTCGAGCGCGTTCACGTTGTAGTCCAAGCCGTAAACCTCAAACCCCTCACGTGCCATGCACGCAAGATGTCGCCCGCCGCCGCAGCCGATGTCCAGTGCCCGCCGCCCGCAGCGCTCGCCCCGCGCGAACGAATGGCCGAGAAATCGCACAACCTCCGCGTCCGGCCAAATCAACCGGTGCGTGTCGATGTTCCGTTCCCACGCGGCTCGAGATTCCTGTTCAAGCGGGTTGAGCATCCGGTTCCTCCTGGGTTGCCTCGCACACCGCGGAAACGTCAAAAGGGGCCGAAGGCACTCGCTTCTCCAATAGCCGGCGATCGATCGCCAATTCGCCGAGAATGGCGGCAATCCGCTCGCCGGCATGACCGTCCCCGAACGGATTGGTCGCGGCGCTTGCCCTCGCGCGAAAATCCCGGTCGCCGATCGCTCGCCCCAACGCCTGATCGATACCCTCCGCGTCGCCGGAAACGTCGATGATGTTCTCCGCACGCAGGCGGCCTTCCTGCCTCGCCCCGATGTTGACCGTGGGAACACCAAAACTCGGCGTCTCAATCAATCCGCTGCTGCTGTTGCCGATCACCGCATCGGCCAAGGCCAGCAAACTGCGGTATCGCCTCCGACCCAGGCTGGCAAACACGTGAACGCCCGGGCGATCCTGGGCCCACGACCGAACCGTCTGGTCCACCCAGCGGGCGCCCGCGTCGGTGTTGCTCAGCGTCAGAATGACGGTCGCCTCGGGCCGACGCGCCAGTGCGGCCAGCATGGCATTCAGCTCATCCCGACTCTCCTCGGGGCGAAGCGTCACCGGTAGGTAGGTCGCCAGGATCAGAGGATGCTTGAGCGGGACCCCCAGGGCCGCTTCCATCTCCCGCAAACCGAGCAGGCCGTCCTTCAAATCGTCCAAACTCGGCAGCCCCACGACATGAACACGCCAAGGGTCCTGGCCGAGCGCAATCAGACGGTCGGCGTACGCCCGACACGACACAAAATGAACGTGCGCCAACTGCGTCAGCGCATTGCGGAGATAGCCGTCCAGACACGTCGCATGATCGCACTCCCCGCCGCCAATGTGAGCGATCGGAAGACGCAGCGCCTCCGCGGCCAACGCCCCGGCGAAGGTCTCGTACCGATCGCCCAGGAACACCGCGATGTCCGGCTTGATGAGGTCGAGGGCCTCGGCAATCGCCGTCACCGCACGCCCCATCGTGCGAGCCACCCCCAGGTCGCTCGTGGCCGCCTCGTCGTCCAAAATAGGAATCTGCGCGGCAATGTCCCACCCGTCGGACTCGATCTCACGAAGCGTCATTCCGTGCGCCTCCGACAGGTGACTCCCCGTAACCATCAGCCGCAAGCGCAAGTCCGGTCGGGCGTCGATCGACCGAAGAACACTGTGCAAGACGCCGTAATCGCTCCGCGCCCCCGTAAGAACCGCTATCTTGCGGGCCATCAACAACCTCCTCGACCCGCGCAAGGGGTCATCCGCCCGAAAAGGGCCTCCGCCAAGGTCAGATCAATCGGCGTATCAATGTCGATGCTGCGCTCGGCCGGCATGATGGAAACGGCAAACGGTTTGACGTGGAAGTAGCCCGCCTTCAGGGCCGCCTCGAACCGCGTCGCGTAGATCGCCCCATTCAGTCGATAGAGCGGCTCCGTCCCCTGCCGGTGATCCGGAAGCCCCCCGTCCGCCAGAAAACGCTCCGCGCGATTGCCGACCACACGATACATGTAGGCAGGGTGCTCCGAAACCGGACAGACCGTCGCCACGCAGTCGCAGCCGCACGTCTTCAGCAGGCCAATCGCCGCGTCAATGTCGTCACCGCCGCGAAGCGGCGAGGTGGCCTGAAGATGAACCACCGCCCACGGATGCGGTTCGTGATCCCGAACCCATTCCAGCCAATGACGGCTCACCGCGTTCCCGCCGGCCGTATCCGTCGCCAGTTCCACCGGACGCTTGAACGGAATCTCAGCACCCCACCGCCGCGCTACGTCGGCAATTTCGTCGTCTTCGGTGCTAACCATCACGCGATGGATCCAACGACTGGCCAGCGCCGCCTCAATGGTGTGCGCAATGAGCGGCTTGCCGCCCAGCTCGGCCAGATTCTTGCGCGGAATCCCACGCGAACCGCCCCGAGCGGGTATCATGGCATAGACAAGATCCATCTTAAGTTACATTCGTCCAGATGGTTACAGTTCAACCGACCGTCGCATCCGCTACCTATTTATCGGTCCTGAACGGGGGGGGGGGTGAGGCCAGGGGCCCGCACTCCCGGGGATATCATCTGCCCACAGGTTCAGACACTAAACCCATTTGAAACAATGCTTTATGAGCGACACACCATCGGCCCGCCCTCCTCGAGCCGAATGCCTCCGCCGTTAGTGCGCGTGATGCCCGTGACCCGCCTTACGCGGACGCGGCAGGGCCTTCCCCGTCGTCCCCGTCGCCAACTTGGCGTGCAAGACGCCCTTCTCACGCTGGAGTCGATCGGCGAGCTCCTTGATGTCCTTGCCCTTGCCCCGAACCATGATCATTTCGGCGCAGAGGTCCGCGTCGAGATGCACGTGCGTGGTAGCCAGCACGTTTCCGGAGAAATGATGCTGTTGATGCGTCAGCCGATCCGTCAGGCCCCGCGCCGAATGGTCGTAGATCAGCGAGATCGTGCCGAGCAGGACCTTGTCCGTACGCCATTCCTGGTCCACCAGATGCGCCCGAATCAGATCGCGGACAAACTCCGAGCGGTTGCTGTACCGGCTCTGCGCCACGAGCTTCTCAAGCCGCTCATAGAGCGGCCTCTCCAGCGATACGCTCAGCCGCACGATATTGGACATGACCGTCGTCTCCCACCTCACCAATGAATCCTAACGAGAGCATTTCGGCACATCAAGCGATTGTAGCGTCGAAACCCCACGTTGGACCTCCCTTGGCAACTGTGGAGACCCGATCACAGAAGCACCTTGCCCCGAGTGTCCTCGGGAGCGCACTCACGCACACCCCCATGCCCCGCCTTCGTCAGAAAAAGACCTTCGCCAGCCGCAGGGCGCCTTGCCCCCATGGCACGCGGTGCGATATGCCGGTTGTTCCTCCGAACTCGTCAAGATGGGCCTCGTACCAGCGGTAGTTCCGGACCAGCGCATCCTTGTTCGAAAACTTCGGTTGAAACCCCAGCACTCGTTGAGCCTTCTCGATGGATACGAAGGAGTCTTCGCAGGCGGTCTCGTAAACCCATTTGTACAGAGGGGACACCCGCATCCACTCCAACAAACGCAGCGTCCAGATCAGGGGGCGCGCGGGGAACGAACGGACTTTCTTGCCGAACCCGGCCGCATCCAAGACGGCCTGAAAGTCCTCTCGCAGGGTGGTGAACTCGGCGGCGCCGATGTTGAAGACGTCGTTCACGCGCGCCCGGTCCAGCGTGCAGCAGGCGTAGAGGGCGTCGCAGAGGTCCTCGACGTCCAACAGTTGATAACGGTTGCGTCCCGAACCGATCATCGGAAACCCGCGTCCCTCGTGCGCCCATTCGTACAGAATGGCAAATGCCCCCAGACGCTCCGGCCCCACAAACGACTTGGGCCTGACGATGGGGATGCACAGGCCGTGGCGCTCGCGATATCCGACGCATACCTCCTCCGCCCGAACCTTCGCTTCCCCATAAGGTCCCACACCCTGTTTCGGATCGTCCTCCAGCAGGGGATGGTGATCCGGAATCCCGTAAACCGCCGTGGAGGACACGTGGACCACACGCTCCACGCCTTCCTCCAGGGCGACCTGAAGCACGTTCCGCGTTCCATCGACTTCCGTGGAGAAGATGTCCTCGCGCGTGTAGAGCGGCAGCGCGGCCGCAGCGTGAACCACGACCTTCGAACCGGAGACGGCCCGCCGCACGTCGTCCATGTTTCGCGTGTCCCCCGTGTGTGCCGCCACACGTCCACGGCAGTCGGGATAGTCGAACGGCGCGATGTCCAGCGTCGCCACCCGATGTCCCCGCGCCAAAAGATACCTCGCCAGGTTGATTCCCAGGAACCCCGACCCCCCGGTAATGAGATACCGGTCGGACAGCGATCCCGTTGGCGTCAGTCCGGGGCTTGCATCGAAAGGGTGCGGCTCGGTCATGATGGGTCCTTTCCTATTGAGGTACGGAGGGCTTTACTCAACGACCGCTCCCGGTATAATGGGGATTGGTATTACGAATTTTTTGTTTGTAATACCATAACGCGTTCCGGAGGCCGTCGCAAGATGTCGTGAAGCCGCCGTTCCGTCGAGGACATGCGATGGTCGCCGCTGAAACCGGCCGCAATCGACGCCGGAAAGGAAAACCCATGCCGGCAAACGCAATACCGAAGGTTGCTCGTGTCCTCAACCCCGTCTCCAGGAGAAAAAAACGGGCCCTGCTGGGAAGACCGGTAGAGGCCGTTCGAGTACATCGGGGAATGACGGTCGCCGATCTCGTACGCGGCATGAAAGACATGTCGATCCAGTCGCGGAGCATCGGCCTGTGCGCCGACGTTCTGGACCGGATGATGAAGGACAAGGATCGTCCGACCATATTCCTGGGACTCGCCGGCCCCCTCAT
This sequence comes from uncultured Planctomycetales bacterium, assembly GCA_964596165.1. Taxonomy (GTDB): domain Bacteria; phylum Planctomycetota; class Phycisphaerae; order UBA1845; family JAFGLZ01; genus CAYUQT01. The sequence continues at coordinate 88,927 of CAZQTW010000017.1, forward strand.
CGCCGCCGGACTGCGGTCCCTCATCAGGGATCTCATCGCCGGCGGATACGCGGACGTCGTCGTTTCGACGGGGGCGATTCTCTACCAGGACATCTATCAGGCCCGAGGGTTTCTTCACTACCGAGGCTCACCGAGGGCCGACGACGCCGAGCTTCGATCGCTGTACATCGACCGAATTTACGACACGTACGTTGATGAAGAGAAATTCTGGGAAACCGACGTGTGGTGCGGGGACATGGCCGATGCGCTGCCACCGGGGGCATACTCCTCACGCCAGTACCTCGACCATCTCGGCTCCCGGCTTTCGGACAGTCAGTCCATTCTCAGGACGTGCCATGCCCTGGGCGTGCCGGTCTTCTGTCCGGCCTTGAACGACAGCTCGATCGGCATCGGACTCACGCACCACCGGCATCGCTGCAAACAGGAGCATCGACGGGGCATCGTCATCGACTCCATTCAGGACAACTACGAGTTGACACAGATCGTCGTCCGCTCAAGGAAGACCGCCGCCATCTATGTCGCCGGCGGCGTGCCCAAGAACTACATCAACGACTCCATCGTCATGGGCAACATCTTCGGCCTCGACCGAGGGCACGCCTACGCGATCCAGATCACGACCGCCGTCACCGCCGACGGAGGGCTTTCCTCCAGCACGCTCGGCGAAGCACAAAGCTGGGGGAAGATCGGGGTCGATGCGGACTGGGCGATGGCATGGGTTGAGCCCAGCGTGGCCCTGCCGCTGTTGGCGGCCTACCTCTTCGACCGTTATCCGGCGCCGGCGCGATCGAAACTCTCGTTTGAATGGGACTCCGATGTGCTCCGCGGAATGAACTCCTCAACCCGGAAGGCGGGCCGACGACCCAAGGGCAACCACATCCGGGTCGGCGAATGAGGCAAGGTGGTGCATGCCGGCGACAATGAAAAACGCGGAGCCCAGGCTTCTCACCCTGGATCAGATGTTGGCCGAGCGGCATCGGCTGAAGCAGGCCGGTCGAACCCTCGTCCTCATCAACGGATGCTTTGACATCCTTCATGTGGGGCACGTCGAGTACCTCACCTTCGCCCGTCGACAGGGAAACGCGCTGGTGGTTGCTGAAAGGGTACCGGACCGGTCCGCCACAAGCATCATTGCCCGCATCCCGGCGGCCGAAAACGGAGAGCGTCCTTGAGAAAGCGATTGATCGTAACAGGCGGGGCCGGCTTCATCGGAAGCAACCTCGTCAAGGCCCTAAACAAGCGTGGCCGCGAGAAGATTCTCGTTGTGGACCACGTGGACAACCCCGCCAAGCACTGCAACCTCGAGCGAATCCGATTCGAGGAGTATCTGGACAAGATCGAATTCCGCACAATGCTGCGCGAGGGACGCGCCCCGACAGCCGATGCGGTGTTTCATCTCGGCGCATGCACCTCCACAACGGAGACAAACGAAGCGTACCTCTATGACAACAACTACCTCTATACCCGTGACCTCTGCGAATGGTCGCTGCGAACCGGGGCTCGTTTTGTCTACGCCTCCAGCGCCGCAACCTATGGCGACGGCGCCATGGGATACTCCGACGAGGACGCCGTCACCTCGGCCTTGGCGCCGCTAAACCCCTATGGACGTTCCAAGCATGTGTTCGACCTCTGGGCACTTGTGACCGGCGCAATCAATCGCATCGTTGGGCTGAAGTACTTCAATGTGTACGGACCCGGCGAGATTCACAAGGGCCCCATGCGTTCGATGGTCAGCAAGGGTCACGAGCAGATCTTGAGCGAAGGAGTGATCACACTCTTCAAGTCGCATCGCCCGGACGTTCGCGACGGCCACCAGGATCGGGACTTCATACACGTGGACGACGCGGTCGCCGTGACACTGTTCTTCCACGACCATCCCGAGATATCAGGACTCTTCAACTGCGGAACCGGCGCGGCACGAACCTGGATCGACGTGGGCCGCGCCCTGTTCGCGGCCATGGGCTTGCCGCCGAGAATTCGGTACGTCGACATGCCCGCGAACATCCGGGACACGTACCAGTACCACACGCAAGCGGATGTGAGGAAGTTGCGACGGGCCGGTTATGTCGACCCATTCCTGGACATCGAGGAGGGCATACGCCGGTACGTGAGGGAGTACCGTGCACCGGCCGCCGACTCATCGATGACCTCCGCTTCGTCGGCGGACGTATTCGTCGGAGAGGGAAGGATAAGGGATGAGGCGAACGGCCCCCTTGACGCACGTCGGCGTTAGTATTACGATCATTCGGTTCGTAATACACCCGCCGATTCATTCCCGGGGGCGAACGGCGTTGCAGCGTGCGGCACGGTGCCGGACCCTGCGGCATGACGCGGCGGTCGCGTTGTGTCCGTCCGGTTCATGGAAGCCTTGACGGGATCAAGGCAAACGGACGAACCCGATGTGGGTTCTCAGAAGCGAAGGAGGCTGTGCGATGAAAGATGGTGGAGGAACCGAGAGAATGGCAACGCAGCGAAGTGTTCGTTGGATCCTGTCGCTTGGCGCGGTTTCGTTTCTGATCGCTCCCGCCTTGGCCGTCGACAACATCTGGGATCTCCAGGCCGTCGACGTCAACGGCCTCGGGACCGATCCCCGGATTGGTGCCGATCCCTATGACCCGACCAGTTGGGTCACGGTCGAGGGAATCGCCCTCAACCAAAGCGAGGAATATCTCAATCCGAATACGACCGGCATGCCCTTCGGCATGTGGCAGATCTACGTCCAGTCCGAAGACGCCAACAATCCGGGCGGCGGAATCGCGGTGTGGCACGCCAAGGCATTCAATCCGTCGGGCTGGCCCTGGCCGCCGGCCGACGTCCACGCCGGCGACCGCGTCCGGGTGGTCGGCCTCATCGCCAACAACAACGGCAAGGTCAACATCAACACGCGACACTCGAACGACCCGATCATGCAATTCGAAGTCACGATCCTCGAGCCGAACGTCGGCATGCCCGCCCCCACGCAACTTCCCAGCCTGGCCGACTGCAACTACTTCGACATGACCCGATCCGGCGGCGGCGAGTTGTACCAGGCGCGGTGGAGCGAACTGAACGATGTATGGATCGCCTCAGGAACCTGGGGGAGCGGCAAGACGGTCGTGCTCACCGACGCCGGCGGCGGCCAACTCAACATGCTGCTCTCCGTCATGGGCGATTTCGATTCCTACGCCATGCCCACCGGCAAGTTCAGCGTGCGAGGCATCTTCGATCAGGAAGACTCCTCGATCCCCTATCATCAGGGCTACCGAATCTGGGTGAAACGATTCGCCGACATCCGCTACCGGCTGACGCTGGGGATCGTCAACGACCTATGGGGGGACGTGGAGATGGACCCCGCTCCCGAAGACGCGAATGCGCCGAAGTATCCCCCGGGAACGCTCGTCACGTTGACCGCCAAGCCGATCGACGGCAGGTACTTCCGGGGGTGGGAGATCAACGACCCCAATCATCCGGGCGACGCGAACTACAGCGTGACCGACTCGAACAGCACGATCGTCGTCACCATGGACAACGCTCGCGAGGTCACGGCCCGCTTCGCGTGCAGCAGCGGGCTGGGACCGATGCTCCCGATGATGCT
>CAZQTW010000018.1:0-87810 GCA_964596165.1 uncultured Planctomycetales bacterium
GGCCCGTCTGCCAATCAAATGGCCTGCCCGTGAAGAAGAACGGGTTGCCCACCGCTGACGACGTCAGCACCTGCCGCGTGGTCGGGTTGAGCGGCGCCCCGAAATCACGGTAGTCGTACGACTCCACGATGTTGCCCGACGCGTCCGCGATCCGCACGACATTGTACTGGTCGTCCCGGATGTAGTAGAGGTCGGTGTTCAATCGGCGCATCGTGATCACTTCATCGATGTAGTTGCCGTACGGGCGGAAAGAGGGGGGAAGGGGGACATTGTACTTTGTCGTAAAACTAGAATGTCCCCTGTTCTGCCCCGAATCGGCTGGCATCGTGCGACCTCCTCACTGGAATCGTCTCATCAAAGCTCGGCAGGACCAAGCCACCGCAAGACATCTTGGCTTCGGGGAATTGCCCAGACCACATCCCTACGGCGAGGGCTTGGTGGTACCGGGCCCGCCTTGTGCCGCCTTGGATTTCAGACGCTCATGGTACTCTTGCATCACAGGGACGATTTCGGCGAACCGTTGCCGCATGGCCTCGGCAAGCTTTGTGTCGCTCGCCCGCTTGCGCACCGCATCGAGCACGCGTTCGTCCGGCAGCATCGCGAGGACCTCTTGCAGTTTGCGTGCGACCCAGGCATCCGCCTCTCGCTCCAGGAGGTACGCCAGGAGCTCGCCGAGGTCCGGCCACAGAAGGTCGTCGTCCCGCAAGTGCGGATCGACATGGCCGAGGCTGAAGCCGAGGTCCAGCCAATAGAATACCCCTGAGGAGATTCCGATCCCCTCGATGGCACGTATGCGCTGCGAGGGGTCCGTGCCCTCCGACAACTTCCACAGGAACTCCACGTCGGCGGGGAGTTCCGTGGTAGCGGTTGCTCCTATCGCGGCCTTGCGACCGGAGTGGTAACGCGGATCCACAAGGTGTGGCTGGGCAATAAGAGCCCCGATCTCCCTGGGCCGCTGCCGCTTTGCGGCGCCCTCCCGGTCGCGCAGGAAGGTGATGACTTTGCGATGAGTGCTACCCGGATCCCAGAATCGCTCTGGGTTTGCGCTGCGTGCGCGGAGAATTCGTTGAACCCACCGCTCTTGCCACGTTCGGTTGTACCTGGGCGGCGGGCCCTCATACACGCCCTTGTGCTGGTTTATCTCATCGATCTTCTCGGCCGCCGCCTCGTACCCCTTCCCCGTCGCGGCGACGCAGGTCTCGAAGAGCATACGAAATTCTTGCTCAGCCATTCTCGACGTCTGCTCATTGAAGCCAAGAGCCACCCAGACCGGAAGAACGTGAACTCCAAGCATAAGGTCCGTCCTCAGTACGCCTGACTCATGGCGAGGGCTTAGTGGTGCCGGCATCACGCGTGGTAAGGGCTTCGTTCGATCTCAGGCGCCGGTGGTACTCCTGCATTACGGAAACAACCTCACTGAGCCGCTGCCGCGTGGCCTCTGCGAGCTTTGTATCGCTCGCCCGCTTGCGCACCGCATCGAGCACGCGTTCGTCCGGCAGCGTCGCGAGGGCCTCCTGCAGCTCGCGCACCACCCACGCGTCGGACTCCCGTTCGAGAGCGTACATCAGAAGCTCTCCAAGGTCCGGCAGCAGGAAAGGGTCACGGTCAACGTATGGATGCCTCTTAGTGAGCCCGTAACCCAGGTCTTCCCAATAGTGCACGCCAGATGACCCCAGAATGCATTCCGCCGCTCTAATGCGCTGCCAGGCCTCGGTACCCGCCGACAATTTCCAAAGGAATTCCACATCGCCGGGGAGGGCAATGCTAACGCTGTCCCACAGCAGTCCCCGTGAGCTTTCGCGGCTCACGGGAACGCTGTGCGGCGATATGGCAAGGGGCGGGGGGAGCGTATGAAGTCTCTCTCGGAGGGTGCCCTCGGAGGGGCGAATTCGCAACGGTCGCTGGCACGCCCGGTATGCCATCCCTGGTTCCCAGACTCGTTGCGGGTTGGCGCTCCTCGCCAAGAGGATCCGCTGAACCCACCGCTCTTGCCACGTTTGGTTGTACTTAGGCGGTGGACCCTCGTACACGCGCCTGTGTTGGTTCACCTCATCGATCTTTTCGGCCGCCGCCTCGTACCCCTTCCCCGTCGCGGCGACGCAGGTCTCGAAGAGGCTCCGCAATTCTTGCTCCGTAATCTTCGGGACCTCTGCTCCAACGCTGCACAGGAAACCGACTACTGACCAAGCAAGGCTCGTCAGCATGATCTCTCACTCCTTCCTACGATGGCAGGACCAGCTCCGCCGGAGGCGAACCAGGCCGAGCAAGGGCAATCCCGGAAAGAACATCATCCTTGACCCGCTTCCGCAACTCGTTCGGGCGTCCCACCATGATACGTTCGTCGGCGGCGCCCGCAGGACGTTCGTGCCGCAATGGACTTCCCCGAAGCTTACATGATAGGCATCCCAGTCGTCGATGAAGTGGAGCGTCAAGCCTGAACCGGACAAGGCGTTTTGCACGTACTGTCTGAAGACATCAACATTGGCGTCCTTGGGACCGAACGGGTCGGCGATCAGCAAGCGCGTGCCCAAAACAGTCAAGTTAACCATATCGGGCACGTATGCCAACGCCTGGGTCCGCCAGTTGCTTGAGTCCGGTGGAAGGGGGTAGTTGGGGTCCGCGGGAAAGAACATGGCCGGTATTCGGACGAACGCTGTGTTGGGGTCGACGCCGAACTCGACCCCGAGGTCGGTCCGGATCGAGTCCAAGATGAGCTGAACGTAGCCGTTGTAGGTCATGAGATTGGTGTCGCCCAGGACCTCATTCACGGTTCGGCGAGCAGGAGACGCTCCCGGCTAGTTGGGGTCGCGCAGGGGGTGCAACAGAGGCCATGTCTTCCCCTCGAACAGGTACAGCCCGCCCTTTCCCGCATTCTGGAGATCGGCGAGGATCCCTCGGGCGACACCGGGATCGGCGATGGTGGGGAAAGGGGACATTCTACTTTGTCGTAAAACTAGAATGTCCCCTTTTCTCTAGAATGTCCCCTTTTCTCTCCTGCCGTCCCGCTCGGTCACCAGTGCACAGGTCCGTTCACAAGGCGTTTCTCCCGCAAGGGCCGCGACGATTGCGACGGCCGCACCACAGGTCGAACAGTACTTGCTCGTGCCGCATCCTCCCACCATTTCATGGGCGTGCGTGCACTCGACAATCTCTCCGGGGCGCAGGCCCAACACGTCGCCGGGGTTCCGGATTCCGAGCAGTTGAAGAAAGGCATCGTTCAGGGCGAGGGTCTGCCGGTGCTCGTTCAAGACGGCCAGCAAGCCGCCGGCCGTTTTCAGCAGCGCGTCGATTACGGGATTCCTGCACACGAGTTCGACGTCGCGTCTGAGCTGATCCGGACTCGCCCGTTCACTGGGGGCGAAGTAGGTCTGCATGCGGGTCTCCCTCGTATGACCGATGGTGTACCCGAAGGAATCGGGCAGTTCATGTTCAGTATACCGTTTGACAGACCGAATGTGCGGAGAAAGAGGACGACGTCTTTCGGACCGATCGGCTCGCGTCCGAACGCGGCGAAGGATGCGGTTGGACCGGGGGGCGAAATCGAGACTGAAACCCCTTCCTCGAGGCGGCATGGTAGAATGCCGGCCCTATGCCCGAATCACTGAAGTCGAGAATCAACCGGTGGTACTTCAACTTCTTTCCGGCCTATCGCGGCACCGGAGCGAGGCTCCTTTACATCGCCGATGATTGGCAAGAGGTCCGCATCAAATTGCCGCTGAACTGGAGGACGAAGAACTACGTCGGCACGATCTTTGGCGGGAGCATGTACGCCGCCCTCGACCCGATCTACATGGTCATGCTGATCAAGGTACTGGGTCGCGACTACATCATATGGGACAAGCAGGCGACCATTCGTTTCAAGCGTCCCGGTCGGTCCACGCTCTTCGCACATTTCGTCCTGAGCGATGAGGAAGTCGCGGGCATCAAGTCGGAACTGGCCACCCGGCCTTCGATCGACCGCATCTACGCAATCGACTTGACGGATCAGAAGGGCGCCGTCCACGCCACGGTTGAGAAGACGCTCTATATCCGCAGGGCACGAAACAGACGGAACGCTCAAGCCGGGTCTGGTTGACGTCGGTGCGGCGGGGTGTCAGGATGACGGATCATGGATCTGGGACAGTATAGGCTGGTTGAACCCGACGCGATTGAGACGCCTTGCTTGCTGGCTTTTCCGGCCGTCATCCACCGCAACATCGATCGGATGGCCGGGCTGGTGGGCGATCTGAGCCGCCTTCGCCCCCACATCAAGACGCACAAGTGCAAGGAAGTCATCCAATTGCTCATGGCGCGAGGCATTCGGAAGTTCAAGTGTGCGTCGGTCCAAGAAGCTCGGTTGCTGATCGACAGCGGGGCGACCGCCATCATGCTGGCCTATCCGCTCGTGGGCCCGGCCGTCCGGCGCCTTGCCGCGTTGTTGTCGGAGCATCGCGAGATCGACGTCACCGTCACGGTGGACTCCGCGGAATCGGTTCTCGCGCTCAACGAAGCCTTCAAGGTGCACCGCCTTACCGTCTCCGTCCTGATTGATCTGGACGTGGGAATGCACCGGACGGGTACATCGCTGCAGGCGGCGGAGGAACTGGCCCGGCAGGTAATCGCCTCGTCGCACCTTCGCCTGCGGGGCATTCACGCCTATGACGGGCAGATCCGCGACCCGGACTTGGCCGTCCGCCGGCAAGCGGTGGAGGCCGCGATGTCCGAACCGCTGCGACTCAAGCAGGAGTGGACGAGCCGGGGACTCGGCGAGGGCCCGCTGGTTCTGAGCACATCGGGCACACTCAGCTTCATCATCGCCAAGGACATCCGGGGCATTGACGAGCTGACGCCCGGCACGTGGGTGTTCTGGGATGTCGCCTATGATGAGATCGACGGCCACCGGTTCAACTTCGCCGCACTGGTCGCTTCGCGAGTCGTCAGCAAACCGGCACCCGATGTCGTCACACTCGACGCGGGTTCGAAGGGGATCAGTCGCGACGTTCCCGGTCCGCCGTTGGTGCTGAATCGTCCGGGGCTGGTGCCCGAAAAGGCAAACGAAGAGCATCAGGTGTGTCGATGGCGGGGCGACGGACCTGCTCCGTCAGTCGGCGAGGTGATTCTTCTGGCGCCGCGCCACGTCTGCACCACCATCTATCTGTACAGTCACCTTCACGTAGTGGAGGGCGGTCGGGTCGTGGATCGCTGGTCGATCACGTGCCGACACGGCGACGAATGGGTATAGTCAAGGGGAGCACTGGGGACGTCGGTCCTGCGGGGGACGAACGTGAGACGAACACGCCCCATTGGAATGATGGTCAGGCCGGAGGCTACTGCATGAAAGGTATGTGGGCTCGCATTTTTCTGATCGGTCTGGGCGCGACGAGCCTGGCGGCGTGTCGCCTCGCCGGGGCGGAGAACGGGCCGGCGGGGAAGATCCGTGCGCTCGTCGTCACCGGCGGGCACGGATACGACGCGCCTCAGTTTGAAGCCGTCTTCAAAGGCATCAAGGATGTCGACAGCCGTTTTGCGGTTCAGCCGAAGGCGCTTGACGAATTCTCCGCGGCCCGGCGGGACGCGTTTGACGTCCTCGTGCTCTACGATTTGTGGCAGGACATCAGCGACCAACAGAAGAGCGACCTCGTCGACATGCTCAAGCGGGGTAAAGGGCTGGTCGTGCTGCATCATGCCATCGCGAATTACCAAAAATGGGACGAATATCCCCGCATCATCGGCGCAAGGTATTACATCGAGCCGCGCAAGCAGCCCGCCGACTCGAAGATCCCGCCCGTTTCGATTTACCGGCATGACGTTCGCTTTCAGGTAAAAGTTGTTGACAAGGAACATCCGATCACCAAGGAAATCGGCGACTTTGAGGTTTTCGACGAACTGTACAAGTACTACGACGTGTCGCCGGATGTTCGTGTGTTGCTGGGCACCGATCATCCCGAGAGCGGGCCGCAACTGGCCTGGACCAAGACCTACGGCGCGAGCCGGGTTGTCTACCTCTTGCTGGGACACGATCCGTACGCGTTTCGACACCCGAACTACCGCGAGTTGGTGGCCCGGTCGATCCGGTGGGTCGCCGCGCGTCCGGACGACCGGGTGGCGACGCCGGGCTTCGTCCCCTCGGCGACCGCAATCGAGCCGGCCGAGGGTCCGGAATGGATCCGACTCTTCAACGGCAAGGACTTCGACGGGTGGGAGTTCATGGGGAACAAGGAGGCCTGGCAGATCCTGCCCGGCGGCATTATCCGCAGCGAAGGCGGCAAGGACGGCCGATGGCTCCGCTACGCCAAGGAGGAGTTCGGCGACTTCGTGATTCGGGCCCAGTGGCGGATCAGCAAGGACGGCAACAGCGGCTTGTTTCTCCGGGCCAACAAGGACGGCAATCCGTGGGAGACCGGCTATGAGGTGCAGGTCCTCAACATGCCTTCCCGGGATGATATGCACTGCACGGGCAGCCTCTACGGCTGCGTGCCTGTTGCTTTCAGGCCGGACGATTCGCCCGAGAAGTGGCACGAGTTCGAGGTACAATTCAGAGGCCAGCATGTCGTGGTGATTATGGACCAGATCAAGATCATCGACGCAAAGGCCGCCGATTATCCGGTGCTCAAGAGCCGTCAGCTTCGTGGCTTCATCGGCCTTCAGGATTCGCACACCGATGCCGGCAAATGGGTCGAGTGGCGGAATATCCGTGTGAAGAAACTTGGACGATAGGGGTGAGGTAGTCCGGGCCGCATCCTTGCGGTACAGGCCCTTCACCGGTGATCCGCGAGCGGGGCTTGTAACGGAGAAGCCATCCGGTGCACCAAGGACAGGCAAGTAAGATCAGGTAAACCAATATGGCATTCAGATCACGTGTTCGTCTGCTGACGCTATTCCTTGGTTTGATGATTCTCCGGCCTGCGACGACGGCGGAGATCAACTGGAAAGACCCGCCGCAAGGCGTCTTTGAAGACCGCTGGTATGTCATTCTGGTCAATGGCCAGAGGGCGGGCTACAGCCGGGTGGCGACCAAGCGCAACGATCAGACCATCGAATCCCTGAACTTCATCGAACTGGGGATTGCCCGAGGGGCGGCCGAGATCAAGCTCGTGATGAAGAGCGTACAGAAGGAAACGCTAAGGGGTGAACCCCTTGGGTTCGATGTCGAACAGCAGATGTCGCTGGCGACGGTGAAGAAGAAAGGGGTTGTCCGCGACGGGCGCGTCTACATCACGAGTACGGAGCAGGGACGCAGCACCGAGAACAACTATGAGTGGGATCCGAAGTCGAAGATGGCCTGGGGCATTGCCCTGGCGACTCGGACGGAACCGATTGCCGTGGGCAAGGTTTTCGATCTGTGGACCTATGATGCCCTGGTTCGGCCGTCGGGGCCCGTCCGAACGCAACTGAAGATCGTGGGGAAGGAAACGATCGACATGCTCGGGCGGCAGGTGGAAGCGTTCAAGGCGGAGGCCACGACTTATCTGATGGCTCCGATCACGACCATATCGTACGTGGATGAGAGCGGCGCCGATTTGCGCATGACGATGGACATGGGCTTCATCAAGGCGGATCTGATTGCGTGCAGCAAGGAGTACGCGCTCCAGAAGGCCGCTTCGCCCGAGCTGTTCATTCAGACGGTGATCGAAATGGGCAAGCCCCTGAATCCCGAAAGGTTGAAGCGGATTCGCTACCGGTTGAATGTGTCCGACACGTTCTCCGAGGAGATGTTCCCCACCACCGGGATGCAGCGTGTGATCCGGCGAGAGGATCAGATGGTGGAGCTTGAGGTGTGCCGCATCGACTGGAACAAGCTCAAGCAGGCGACGTCACAACCCGTCCCGGCCGACATCAAACCTTACTTGGAGGCCAGCGCGTTCCTGGATGCGAAGAATCCGAAGATCATCGAGCAGGCCCGCAAGGCGGTTGGGGCGGAGAAAGACCCCGTTCGAATGGCGGACTTGCTGCGGCGACATGTTTCCTCTTTCATCGATAAGAAGGACCTGACGGTGGGTTTGGCGACCGCCAGCGAGGTCGTTCAGACGCGGCAGGGCGATTGCACGGAGCACGCCGTGCTCTTGGCGGCAATGGCGCGGGCGGTCGGCATACCCGCGCGATGCGTCGGGGGCATCGTGTATGTGTCCGCCATGACCGGCAAGAAGTATGTCTTCGGGTTTCACATGTGGACACAGGTATGGCTGGCCGGGCAGTGGGTGGATATCGACGGCGCCCTTCTGCAAACCGATTGCGATCCCTCACACATTGTGATGACAATCATGCCCCTCAACGAGGACGGCATGGCCGACATTGCCGTGGGGATCCTGCCGTTTATCGGAAAAACGCGTATCGAAGTACTTGAGACGGAGAAGAACTGAGGTTGTCATCCGTCTGAGACCGGATTGAGGCCTGCCGTGCCACCGGATTCACAGGAGACCATGCCGGGGAGCGCCCGCCGCAAGAGCCGCGCCGTGAGGGTCGGTTCGGTGGTGATCGGCGGGGGTGCGCCGATCACCGTTCAGTCCATGACCAATACGCGGACTCAGGACGTTGATGCGACGTTGGACCAGGTCCGCCGGCTGGCCCGGGCCGGTTGCGAACTGGTCCGCGTGACCGTGCCCACGCGCAAGGACACCGAAGCCCTCAAGGCGATCGTTGCCGGTTCCCCAGTGCCGATCATCGCCGACGTGCATTTTCAGTATCAACGGGCGATTGAGGCGGTTGAGGCAGGGGCGGCCAAGATTCGGCTCAACCCGGGGAATATCCGCGATCCCAAACACGTCGCGGCCGTCATCGTCGCCTGCCGCGAACGCGGCGTTCCCATTCGCATCGGCGTGAACGAAGGGAGCATCGTCGAACGTCACGACGAGCAGAAGCGAAGCGTCGAACGTCAGGCAATTCGGGCGGACTACCGGAAGCACATGGTCGGTTTGATGGTGCAACGTCTGGAGGAGTATGTTCGGATCTTCGATGAGCACGAATTTCACGACCTCGTCCTGGCGGCCAAGTGCAACGATGCCCGTCTGACCATCGATGCGTATGAGGCCGTCAGCCGTCGATTCGACTATCCCCTGCACCTGGGCGTAACGCATGCCGGGCCTCCCGAAACGGGACGTATTCGATCGGTCGCCGCCCTCGCCGCACTGCTATCACAGGGCATCGGTGACACCTTGCGGATCAGCTACGCGGCCGATCCCATCGAGGAAGTCCTCGACGCCAAAGAACTGCTTTGCTCTCTTCATCTCCGTCCCCGCACGGAACCCGAACTGATTGCCTGCCCCACGTGCGGGCGCGTCGAGGTCGATCTGATCTCGCTGGTTCAGCAGGTTCGAAGAAGACTTGCGTCCATTCATGCACCCATCAAGGTGGCGGTGATGGGTTGCGTCGTGAACGGTCCGGGAGAGGCCGATCAAGCCGACGTCGCCCTGTGTGCCGGCAAGACCCACGCCGACATCTACGTCCGTGGCCGGAAGCAGCGTACCGTGGGCATTGCGGACATGTTGGATGCCCTGGTTGAGGCATGCGAGTCCGTCGGAGGGTCTTCATGAAGGAGAAGCCCTCCAGTGACGCGAATATGAGACCTCCGGATCGTCGCCGTGACCGCTGCGTCAGATCGTCTTCGTATGCCTGGCCGTGGCAACCGCCTTGGTGAAGCACGCCGGAGGCCTTGCCCCGGTTCGGGTTGGGTTGTCATACGCCGCAAGAAGAATTCGCCCAACAAATCCGGGGAGAAGTGTCATAGACAACTTTTGGATAACTCCGCTCATATCTAGTGTAATTCCCGTCGATCTGTTGTATGTCGGGCATGCAGTACGGCAACGGTGGACTGCGTTGACCTGACCTTCATGGGCCCTACCTGGGCTCATGTGTGGAAGGGAGGACTTGGCCGGCAAGCCTTCGGTGTCGAGGTCTTGCGGGGTTGAGGACTGGATGGGCGTGGTCGGAAACGCAACTGGAAACCCTGCTCAGAAGGCAAAGCCGGACCTCCCGGATCCGGCGGCGATGCCCGTGGCCAATCCGGAGCTTGCCTCAGAGCTTCTCGCCGAGCCTGACCTTGCCGGAGCCGTCTTCCGGTTCCTTGCGGACCTTCCCAAACGTCTGGATATCATCCTGGAAAAACAGCGGTACCACCGATTTGACGACCTCCGGAGGCACATCGAGCGCCTGGGAACGACCAGCCGCCTTTACGGCTATAGAGCGGTGGCCTTTCTGGCCGCCAAACTCCAATCGGACCTCCTGATGGGAGAGGAAGAGCTCCTTCGGGATCACCTCGGAGAACTTGCTGTTCTCGTCGACCGGCTGTCGAAGAGCGTATCATTGAAGGTCGATGCCACGACGGCGCCGACCCTTCCAGACGAAACGGATTCTGCGCGGGCCACGGTACTGGTGATCGATTCTGATCCGGCTGTCGGGGAGTTGATTCGGGCGTATCTTGCGAAAGACGGCATCAAGACGATCGTTTCGGACGATCCCTGGCACACGATCGGGCTGATTCACGACCATTTGCCCGACGTCGTTTTGCTCGACGCCGATTTCAGTCCGGGACAAGCGACGCTTTGGTACAAGCGATTTCGTCTGGACGAGATGTCGCGGCAGATCCCGCTGATTTGCACCTGGACCGCGGGTCGGGAGCAGATTGAGGAGTCTGATCCCGCCATGCGGCCGGTGGAGTATCTCCCCAAACCGTTCAGTCTGTCCGCGCTGCGGGTCCGTGTGAACGACTTGGCCGAACGCCATCGTTTGAAAGAGGCCTTGGCCGTTCAGACCGGACAACTGTACGAGCTGTACAACTTTGCCACGGAGCTGAACGCCCTGATGAGCGTCGAGTCGACGCTCGCCATGATCGGGCAGACAGCCGCTCGACTCACGCAGAGCCAGCGGGTGAGCATCATGCTGCCCGATCCGAGCGGACAGCGACTTCGGATCGCATGGGCGATGGGACTGCCCGATGAAGTGCTTGCAGGTGAGTCGCCTCGCATGGGGGAAGGTATCGCCGGACAGGTGTTTGCGTCTGGACGGTCGGTTTTGGAGGGTTCCGATTCGTCGGGGGTGTTCGGTGAAGACGCCTCGCCCGGTCATGTTGTCGGCGAGCCGATGATCTCATTGCCAATGAATACGGTCGAGGGTCCGGTCGCGGTCTTGAACGTTTCGGACAAGGTGGGTGGAGCCGCGTATGCCCAGGAAGACGTTCAGATCCTTCACTGCATTGCCGGTGCCGGTGCCGTCGCGCTGCGGACCCAGCTCCAGCGGTACTATCTTGACCTGTCGCGCGACTCTGCGGTTCTCGGTCTGGCCAAGCTGGCCGAACACCGTGATCCGGATACGGGTAACCATCTGGAACGGGTGGTGGAGTACTGTCGCCTGCTGGCCAAGGCGATGGCTCGCCAGCCGGCTTATCGCCACGTGGTGACCTCGGCGTTTATCGACGATCTTTGTCGTTCCGCGCCGCTGCACGATATCGGCAAGGTTGGGATCCCGGATTCGATCCTGCTCAAACCGGGCAAGTTGACATCCGAGGAAAGACGAATCATGGAGGCCCATGTGGAGATGGGTGGGGCAACGCTCGATGCCATGGTCAAGAGATCGGGATCGGGGACATTTCTGGAAATGGCCGCCCACATCGCACGTTACCATCATGAGCGGTATGACGGCAAGGGATACCTGAAGGGACTTGCGGGGGAGGAGATTCCGTTGGCGGCGCGTATTGTGTCGGTGGCAGACGTCTACGATGCGCTTACGAGCAATCGTGTCTACTCTCCCGCGCGTCCGCACAAAGAGGCGGCGGACTTTTTGGTGATCGGCGCGGGCACGCAGTTTGACCCGGATGTGGTCAAGGCTTTTACCGATCAGGAGTCAGGTTTCCGAGCGGTCTCGGATGCCATGCGCTCGAAGTAACTCCTTCCCTTCGTTGCGGCGCAAGCCAAGCAGCGTGTTTCCGACTGAAACAATGGTTGGTGCGGGTGGAAACCCAAAAAGAAAGCACCAGGTGCCTCAAGGGCGATCCCGGTGCTTTCCGGAGGGGAAAGAAGCCTGACAGCTAAACCTCAAGCCTTTGCGCCGGAAACCCGGCGCATGCCTCCGTATGATTCCTAGTACCCGTTATCGGCTTTCAGCGCCACAATCCTCAACAATTCTATAATGGTTTTGCCCCCACGCTGCAAGAATTTTCGACATTTTTTCGGACCTAGCACTTCGCCCAACCGCAAGCCTGGCACTTGACACAGCCCTCTCCGTAAACGAGGTCCGCACCACATTCAGGGCATTTGACCTTGAACGCGGTACGAGGAGTGGTGGGCATGCTTGCGGGTAGGAAGTCCGCAAACACACCCACCATACTACCACCAAGGCGCACTTCCGGCCGGGTTGGACCGCCGGTCGAGCTGCTAGCTACCGCTAACAAAGTGGCCGGCTTTTCTGTCTTACCATTACCCTTCTTACCGTTGCCGCCTCCATTGCCTCCGTTACCACCACCATTTCCGCCGGGTGGCTTTACATCTGACTGCCTGGACTTCAGGTCGGTGCTCGGATTGTTGAGTTCGCTCAGGTCGGCTCGGCCGAGCAGCAGGTCTTCGAGCCCGAAGACTTCCTTGGCCCGCTGGTACTTCATCAGGGCACGCGCCAAGCCGTCGCCCAGGCTCATGATTCTGCCGTCCTTGGTCGGGATCTGAAGGCTGGAGCCAATTCCCTTGAGCTGTTGGATCACGTGCTTGAGCGATCCGCCGGCACGTAACCACAAGCTGATCATTCGGCAGATTGCCTCGAGATCGCTCGCGG
Source organism: uncultured Planctomycetales bacterium (assembly GCA_964596165.1). GTDB lineage: Bacteria > Planctomycetota > Phycisphaerae > UBA1845 > JAFGLZ01 > CAYUQT01. The sequence goes on from CAZQTW010000018.1 coordinate 12,736, forward strand.
CGACATCGCCCCCCTTCCCGAGCTGAGCGAAGACCTCGAGTTCCTGTCCCGTCTTCGGATCCACGGTGATTTTCACGTGGATGTTTCCGAAGGGTGTCATCTGGCGAATGCGGAGGCCACTGACGATCTCCGGCAACTGTCGCGGTTCCAACTGAGTCCTCATCGGCGTGACCTCCGCATCCGCTCGGTCCTCATCGGCGGGGTCCTGGCCGGCCGGTTTGTTTTCCTTTTCCGAGTTCTTCAGTGCCATCGGCTGGGCGTCCCGGCATCCGTCGCGATAGACGGTGATTCCCTTACAGCCCAGTTCGTGCGCCATCCGGTAGATCTTGTCGACGTCTTCGACGGTGGCGTCCCTCGGGAAGTTGATGGTCTTGCTGATTGAAGCGTCGCAGTGCCGTTGGAAGGCCGCCTGCATCCTGATGTGCCATTCCGGCGAGATGTCGTGGGCGCAGACGAAGATGTGCTTGAGTTCCGACGGCAATTCGTCAATATGAGCGAGGGTGCCATCCGTGGCGATGTGATCCATCAAACCCTCGCTATAGAGTCCGCGGTCCACCAAGACCCGGCGGAAGAATCCGTTGACCTCAACGAGAGGGCCTTGCGATTCGCCCTTGCCTCGCAGGACGTTTCGGTAGAAGACCAGGCTGAAGAGCGGTTCGATGCCGCCGGAACAGTCCGCGATGATACTGATGGTCCCCGTGGGAGCGACGGTGGTACACGATGCGTTTCGCATCGGGCGGTGATGAATCGTGTCCCATATGCTGGACGGCCAGTTCGGGAAGCACCCGCGTTCTTGGGCGAGTTGCTCCGAGTAGTTGTGCGCTTCGTCGTTGATGAACTTCATGAATCGCTCGGCCCAGGCGACGCCTTCCACGGTGTTGTAGCCCACCGACAATTGGAACAGGGCGTCGGCAAACCCCATGATTCCCAGGCCGACCTTCCGATTCTTCTTACACATCTCCTCGATTTGCGGAAGCGGATATCGATTCGCATCGATGACGTTGTCGAGGAAGCGGATCGAGTGATGAACCGTCTCGCGAAGCCCGTCCCAGTCTACGCGGACTTTGTCTGTCCCCCCGTTTCGAACGAACTTGGCGACGTTGATGCTGCCCAGATTGCAGGCCTCGTAGGGCAGCAACGGTTGTTCTCCGCAGGGATTGGTCGCTTCGATTCGTCCCAGGGCCGGCGTGGGGTTGTGACGATTGATCTGATCGATAAAGACCACTCCGGGTTCGCCCGTGGTCCAGGCGTTTCGGACGATGGTCTCCCAGATCTGCCGTTTGGTGTAAACCTTGCCCTCGTAGTCGGCGGGGACGGCGGCGGCCGGTCGCGGCGTCTGGACGTAGATCGGCCGATCCGACTCCGGAGGCAGAGTGGAGGCGGCGATCAGGGACCGTATGTCGTACTCCCAGATGTCCACGTCCTTGGGGATGTAATAGGCCTGTCCGGTACGAGGGTTTCGCACGAGATGCGGCGAGTCCGGGTCCTGCTGGAACTGGCGCATCCATTCGTCGGTGAGCTTCACCGAGATGTTGTAGTTGCTGAATGCATGCAGGTCCTGTTTGGCGTGGAGGAACTTGAGGATGTCGGGATGATGGACATACATCATCCCCATGTTGGCGCCGCGGCGAAACGCCCCCTGCTGAATCGCATTTGTTGCCTCGCTGAAAGCGCGCCAGAAGCTGATCGGTCCGGATGTCGTTCCGCCGCTCGACTGGATGTAGTCGCCGGTCGGCCGCAACTCGTCGAAGGCGAATCCCGTTCCGCCACCGGCCTTCTGGATCAATGCCGTATGTTTGATCGAATCGAAGATCGCGTCGACGCTGTCCTTCACCGGGAGAACAAAGCAGGCACTCAACATGCCCATCTCGCGACCGGCGTTCATGAGGGTCGGGCTATTCGGCATGAACCGACCGCTGACCATGAGATTGTAGAATCGGGCGGCCCACCGGTCGCGTTCCGCAGCCGTCGCACCGTAAGCGGCGGTCTCCACGTCCGCAATGCAATCGGCCACGCGATTGAACAGATCTTCGGGCTTCTCAATGACTTGCCCGCTTTCGTCCTTCTTGAGGTAACGGGCCTTTAGAACCCTCTCGCCGTTTTCGGTCAGACGGAGGGATTCCCTTCCCGTGTGTTGGGTATCAACATGGATGTCGTTGCCAGCCATGGCACACTCCCTTGAACACAATTCACTTCCCTGCGGTTTTGGGTAGGCGGCCAATGCGCTCGCCCATTGCTTCAGGCTTACCACCACTATCCGACGCAGCCCCGTTCAAGACCGGTTTATTCGAGACCGCTCACATCACAAAACCGATATCAACTACACCGCTTATTCAATTCAGCCGATTTGTTCTTTCCCTTACGTCGGTTTGAGCTGTCGCGCCCCATGCTCAAGATCGGCCAGCGATGCACTATATCTTGAGGGCACCATTCTTAATACCCCAAGATCTGGGGTCAGTCAAACATAATCTAACGAAATCTTAAGATTGTGCTAACCCATCCAATCACAAGCACTTACGGGCGGCCAGATCCACCAGGGATAGTGTCGGACTTTGCGCAACCTACACCACCTCTTGTGTCTCGCCTCTCTACAATTCTACCCTCGGCTGGGCGTCATTTCCTCCGGTTGAGACCGCATCTTACAATTACGCCCTGTCCGTGCGGATGGATCGGGTTCGAGCGAAGAATACTTGTCATGATAGGAACGTCGTCAGTTATCGAGCTTCTTGAGGCGGTACTCCCGCGAACCGAGTCCGAGGCGTTCGCCATGTGCGAGTATCACTGTCGGATCGACCTGCGGCCAGTACAATCGCCGGAGGCCCTTTCCCGCCTGCTGTTCGATCAAATCCAACGTGGCTTGTTCGATGGCCAATGGTGCAAACCCTGCCAAGACCCCAATATCCGGTATCCGGACTTGTGACGGTCTGTTTATGCAGTCGCAATCCTTGCTGATGCTCACGAGATAGCTGACGTATGCAATCTTCCCGGCCTTCTGGTGATGGAGCGCGGCAAGCTGTTCGACCATCCGCCGCTGCATTTCGGCTGAACCCATGCTCCAGTCGAACTCGATTGCGTTCTGGCGGCACATCGCCAGGCACTCACCACAACCGATACACTGTTTTGGATTGATACGCCTGCCCGAGTTTTTCTTGCACCTTTCGACCGCGCCCACCGGGCACCACTTGGAGCACAGGCCGCAGTCCACACACGCCTTGGGGTTGATTTTGGGTTTGACCACGCTGTGTTGACGTAGCTTTCCCTTGCGGCTGGCGCAGCCCATGCCGACGTTCTTGATGAGTCCGCCGAGTCCTGCCTCGCAATGCCCGGTCACATGTGTGGCAATGACGCAAGACTGGACACGGACCATGTCGGCGGCGAGTGAGGCTTTCGGACTGCCCGGGCCGTTCACGGAGACGTCCATTTCGGCCACGCCGAACAGACCATCGGCCATCACGATGGGCACCCCCATCGCCTCGATCGTGAAACCGTGTTCCTGCGCCAGCATAATGTGATCGACCGCGTTGCTTCGCCCCCCGACATAGAGCGTCGATGTCTCGGTGAGGAACGGTTTTCCCCCGGCGGCTCGGACGGCTTCCACGAGCGGTCGAATGTGCTGGGGGCGAAGGTATCGCGTGTTGCCGCGCTCGCCGAAGTGCGTTTTGATGGCCACGAGGTCATTCCTGGCAATCGCACGCTTCAGGCCGGCCTTCTTGTACAGCGCGCGGATCTTCGCCGACCACACCTCGGCCGGATCGTCAAACCGGGCGGGAATGAAGAAGACCTCTTCCGGCATCGCTCGTTCTCCGACATGCGCTGCTCGCCGGTCGGCATGGTAAGGATTTCGCAACGACATTCAAGGGGAGGTGCGGCGTGCGTTCGCCCGACCTTTCCTCGCCGACACAGCGGTTGTACAATTCCTCGCGGGTCGGACCTGCAAGGGGAGCAGGTCTGGGGGGCGCGTGCTTCAGCAGGGTGCAGCCGGCCACCGACCTTGAAGGCTGTCTTGCCGCGGATCGAGCGGCGGCGTTCTGAGGAGGAGGCTTTCCACGTGTTCTCGACTTGCGTTTCCACGAGGTTCACTTGCCTAGCCGTTGCTCTCTCGTGTGTTCTCGGAGGCTGTTCGGCGCCGGGGGGATACAAAATCGTGCCTATTCCGGCGGACAAGACGCTTGAGGAGTCCGAGGTCATGCGCGACGGCAGATTCACGCCCGACAAGATCGCCTTGATTGATGTGTCGGGCTTGCTGACCAACAGCTATCAGAAGGGGCTTCTGAGTGAGGGTGAGAATCCTGTTTCATTCCTGACTGAGAAGCTGGATGCGGCGGCGGAAGACCCGAGGGTGAAGGCCGTTGTCTTGCGGATCAACTCGCCCGGCGGCGGTGTCACGGCGAGCGATCTGATGTATCAGGAGATCCTGGCCTTTCGAAAGAAGACGGGCCGGCCGGTCGTTGCGATGATGCTGGATGTGGCCGCCAGCGGCGGATACTACATCGCGTGTGCCTGCGATGAGATCGTCGCTCACCCGACGACGGTTACGGGCAGCATCGGCGTGGTCATGATGACCTTCAGCCTCAACGGCGCGCTGGAGAAACTTTACATCAAGACCCACACCATGAAGTCCGGTCCTCTCAAAGACGCCGGTTCGCCTTTCCGCGACATGACCGACGAGGATCGTAAGATCTTCCAAGGCCTGATCGATACGTTCTATCAGCGATTTCTTGAAGTGGTGGCGTCCGGTCGGACGAAGCTGACGCCTGAGCAGATCAAGACGCTGGCGGACGGTAGGGTCTATTCAGCCGGCGACGCGCTCAAGCACGGTCTGGTCGACCGCCTGGGTTCGCTCCGCGACGCCGTCGCGGTCGCGAAAGAGAAGTGCGGGGCGAAGGCGGTCCGCGTTGTTATGTACCATCGTCCCCTGGGCTGGGCGCCCAACGCCTATGCCCGGGCTCCAATCGGTCAGCCGAGTACGGTGAACATGATCAATGTGAACCTGCCCGATTGGCTCCAGCCCGGCGCGCCGACCTTCATGTATCTGTGGACGCCTGGACGGTAGGAACGACGCACAGACTCGATGCGGCCCGCGGATTGCCGGGATGGAACCAATGAGCACCGACCCCACCCACCGCGCAAGAACCGAACTGTCGCAGCCTGAGCCAAGCCCCGGCGGGAAGCGCGGGATCAGGAAATGGGCAAAGCGGCTCATCCTTGGCGACCTTGTCTTTACCGTGCTGGTCGTCGGTGTCTTTCTGGCGGTCAGGGGCCCGTTTGTCAGAAAGGTTGATCCCGCCATCTACCAAGAGGGGCACAATCCTTTCCTGGAAGCCTCGGGTCCGACATGCATCGGGATGCCCGTCAATTCCAAGACCTTGGTATACAGTGTCGACAGCAGCAGCGCCATGGGCGACTCTCTTGACACCGTTCGCAGTGCAATTGTCAAATCACTACGCACGCTCCGGGAGGCGCAACGATTCGGCCTTGTCCTGTGGTCGGAGTCCGCGCCTAAGATACTCCCTTTGTCCGACAACAACCCATCAAATCGGGAGGCGGCGATCGCACAACTCGATGGGTTGCAGCCCCGTGGGTCGAGCGATGCCGCCGCCGGCATACGCGCTGCGGTCGGCCTTAAGCCCAAAGTGATTTGTATCATTGCGGCCAAAGGACCTCCACAGGTAGAGGCCGACGCCATTGCCGAGGAGTGCCGAAAGGCAGGGATCATCGTTCACGCGCTGGCGATTCGTGATGATGCCCCCGCCCTGGAACGTCTGGCATCCAAGACGCGCGGAAGCTATCAGGTAGTCGACCCACGCGATTTGAAGACCTGGCTGAACGAGGCGCAGTAGAGCGGTTCCTGCGCCAACGACCCCCAAGGATAGTTCTCGGGCTTGTTGTCAGCGAGTCGCCAAACAATGAAGAGGCTTATTATTTCCAATGTCTGCCATTATGGCTTCTTGTTCCACTTGACGCGCTTCTGGAACGATCGTTTGGTACCAGCATCCGATTATAAGGCTACGGCAGTGAGTGTATCTCTTGTGTTTGCAGTTTTTTGTAAAGTAGCGGCGTAGTCTAGTGGATACTATGTTGACAGGATCGAGCTTGGCAAATAGACTTTAGAGTCTGGGCCTATCGCCAGCCCCGTCTGCAATGTGTTTGCTGTTTTAGCACCTCGGCTGTGGAGATGGGAAAAGTGAAAGAGTCAAACATTCGCGTTTCCGTTGCCGGAACAGGTTCGTTCTTGCCCGGTGATCCGGTTCCTAACAACAAGATCGACGAGATTCTTGGTCCGTTGGACAACGCACCGGCCCGCGTCAAGTCGTTCGTGGAGAATGTCGGTCGGCGGATGTTACGCGACGGCGGTGTCGAGACTCGGCATTTCGCGATTGATCCCAAGACGCACAAGCTAACGCATACGTTGGCGTCTTTGGCGGAAGAGGCCGCTCGTCGCGCGTTGGATGCGGCGGGCATTGCCCCGACCGACGTCGATCTCTTGCTGCTTTCCAGTCCGAGCTACGATCAGACGACGCCGCCCACGTCGACGATCCTGCAAGAGCGACTCGGCATTGAGTCTTGCACGGAAATGGAGGTCCACTCGAATTGCTCCGGCGTCGGCAAGTGCATGCAGATTGCCTTCGACAGTCTGAGGCTGGGGCGTCATAAGACCGCCCTGATCACCTATCCTCAGTTGTCAAGCGTCTACCTACGAAGCTGTTACTTCAACCAGGCGCAGATGAACAAGACGCAAGCCGCCCTGCGGTATATCCTGGCCGATGGGAGCGGCGCGGTTGTCTTGAGGGCCGTGGACGTGAGCGGCAACGGGAAGGTGATTCCTCACGAGCTGCTGGGGACGTACATCGAGTCCATCGGCGGCAAGCATCCGCCGGCCATGACGGCGGGCGGGGGCGTGGCCGACCTGGTGGAAGCCGCCAGTCCGATGCTTGAGGTGCTTGAGAAGGGAAGCCACCATCTGGACCAGGATTTCAGCGCGGTCAATCGAAACGCCGGGCCGTTCCTCATCGACGGCACGCTGCGGATGCTCAAGTCGCTTGGGATCGACAAGAACGCGATCGACCATTACATCTATTCCATTCCGAGCAGGCAGCTTTACGAGGGCAACAGCGAGAGGTTTGAACAGACCTTCGGCTCCCTGGACAAGTTGAGGTTCCGTGCCCGCAACTGCGGTTATTGCGGAGGGGCGTCGATTCTGGTCCACTTTGACGAGGCGGTACGGTCCGGCGAGATCAAGCCGGGCGATACGGTCTTGCTCAATTCGGTCGAGTCGAGCAAGTGGATGTGTGCCGGGTTCGTCGTGAAGTGGTAGCCAGACCCTTTCAGGCGATGCACGCGACGCCGGGGGTTCCCAATCCGAGGTTGATATGAATACCGCTGTCACCGGAGGCACGGGCTTTCTCGGTCAAGTGGTCGTGCGCATGCTCCTGGAACGGGGCGACTCCGTCCGCGTGCTCGTCCGCAAGTCGCAGGACGAGGCCATGATGCGGTCATGGGGCGCCGAGCCCGTCCGCGGCGACGTGACCCATCCCAACGGATGTGATTTGCTGGTCCGAGCGGGCGACACGGTCTATCACGGGGCGGCCCGGGTCGACATGACCGGTCCGTGGGAGGAATTCGCCAAGACGACCATCGAGGGCACCCGTTACTTTCTGAACACGTGCCTGCCGGTCAAGCCGGCTCGATTCGTGTACCTCAGTTCGGCGGCGGTCTATCTGGGCGAGAACGCTGTTTCGCCCGTGTCGGTGGATCGTACGCCGGCCGAGCCGTTTCCTTACAACTACTACGCGGTGGCCAAGCTCCGGGCCGAACACCTCATCCGTGCGGAGTGCGACAAGGCCGGCGTTCCGTGGTCGATCGTTCGCTTGGGGTTTCTGTATGGACCGGGCAATCGTGCGCTATTCCGGCACTTCGTTCCCTTGCTGAAGAAGAACCGGCTGTTCATCGTCGGTGACGGGCAGAACCGGATCGCCACGCTCTATGTCGAGGATGCGGCGAGATCGGTCGTGCTGGCGGGCACCCATCCGGCGGCTGTGGGAAAGATCTACGACGTGGCCAGCGATGAACGGGTGACCCAGCGGGAGTACGTCGATGCCACGGCGGACGCGCTGGATCTGCCTCGCCCAACCCGCCATGTCGGGCAACGCCTCGCATTCTACGGGGCGGGCGCCGTGGAGTTCTTCTCCGGATTGTTCGGACGCGACCCGAAGTATACGCGGGCGATGGTCATGCTCATGAGTTCGGATCAAGAAGTCGATAGCGGCCGCATTCGAAACGAACTGGGATGGCGGCCGGAAATGACGTTCAAGGATGGCATGCAACTGACGGCGGAATGGCGCCGCCGGCAACCGCCGGAAGAGTTCGGCCTGTAACCGCCGGTTGAAGCGCTCGCCAACCTTTCAAGCCTCGCTCCAACGAGAAGCTTCTTCCTAGAAAGCTCATCCCGTTGCCGTTAAGCTGACGCACGAAGGAGGCCTCGTTCGTGAGCCCTTCCGAGCAGAGACAGGATCCATCCGGCGCCTCGTCACCACGGCCGTTGGGTGTGGTTCGTCCGAACATGGGACCGTCCATGCAAGGCTTCCTGCTTCTCGATGGGGGCGTCCGGCTGTTGGTCTGGTCGGCGGCTATTGCGCTGACCACGGCGATGTGGACGTCGCTGGGCGCATGGCCGGACCGAGGATTGATCGGTGCCGACCTTCGACTCGCCTGGCGATGGGGTTCGTCGCTGAGCGGTTGGATCGTGCTGTTCAATCTGATCTATGTCGCGGAGTTGGTGGTTCTTCGGTTGGTCGTTCCCACGCCGAAGCCCGGTCGCTACCTGACGCCCAGCCGACGGCTCAACCGGCAGCTTGTGTGGGCGTGTCTGGTGGCCGTCCTGACCAAGGCGCGCTACCAGGCGCCGTTTCCGGGCTTCCTCGTCTTTCACATCGCGAACCTGCCGCCGATGCGTTGGCTGATGGGGCCGATCTTCGGTCCGCGATCGAAGTCGTGCAACGTGATGGACCCGCAGATCCTCGATCCGTATTTGGTTCGACTCGGCCGAAACGTGATCATCGGTTTTCAGGCGACGATCTCGGGACACCAACAGGACCGCGATTCAGTCGTCTTGAAACCGACGATCATCGAGGATGACGTGGTGATCGGAGGGCACGCCGTGATTCCCGGCGGTGTGCATGTGAAGTCCGGTTCGATGATCGGCATCGGCGCGGTGGTCCTTCCCGACACCGTCATCGGCCCGAACGAGTTCTGGGCGGGTGTTCCCGCCAAGAAGATCTGCGACCTGCCCCCGACGTCGGAGATTCTTGCGGCCGGGAAGGCGACCTGAACCATGCCCGATTCGACCGGTTCCCTCCATTCCGTCGCACTCTGGATTGATCGGAAGGCTGAGAAGATCGGGCGTTGGGGGGCGCGTCGCTTGGTGTATCTGCTCATCCTCGCGGGGCCGGCGAACAACGCCTCTTCGCTGTGGTATGGGTTTCAGTACGACGACTACCTTCATCAGTTGGTCCTCCGAGGCCGGGCACGTGAGTCACCCGGTCATGTTTGGAATCTCTACGACTTCGGTCCGCGACCGAACTCGGCGTTTCCACAAGCGGAATGGCGATTCCATGTGTGGTGGGCCGTATCGGATTTCAAGGTGCGATTCTTCAGGCCGGTGACCAGCCTGACGATAGCGATTGATTACTGGATCTTTGGAGGATGGGCGCCGGGATACCACATCGCCAGCCTGCTGTATCTGGCTGTTGCGCTGGGGCTGGCTTTCGCGCTTTATCGCGATCTCGGTGCACCGAACAGTGCGGCGTTGTGGGCGTTGGCGGTCCTTGCATTGAGTCCCGTGCACTTGGTGCCGGCCGGCTGGATCGCCAATCGAAACACGGTGCTGGCGACGCTGTTCGTCATCGCCACCCTCCGCGCCATCCACCGGTTTCGTCGGACGGGCGGGCGTGGCTGGTTCGCCGTCGCGATCGTGTGCTTTCTGCTTGGCTGCGGGTCGAAGGAATCGGGCTTGGTGGCGTTGCCGCTGATGGCGCTTTACTTGTTTTTCTTTGACCGGCGTGACGAGGGCGAGTCCGTTGCGGTCGGGCTGCGGCGTCTTGCGCGGTCCCATACGCTCTGGACGTTCGCCGTCATTTCCGGTGTGTACCTCGCCACGTACGTTGCGTTGGGGTTCGGGACGCGCTCGGTGGTCTACCCGACGCCGTGGGCTGATCCGTTGTTGTGCGGGTTCCGCCTGGCGGTTTTGGTGCCCGTCGGGTTGCTGGGGCTATTCTTTGGTTTTCCGGCCGACGTGATTCCGGCCTATCCGTGGCTGACGTGGCCGGTTGCCCTTGCCGCCATTCCGTTTCTGATCGGGTTCGGCGCCGTATTACTTCGTGTCACGGGACGGACGCCCCAGGCCCTCTTCGCGTTGGCATGGGCCCTGTGTTCGCTTCTCGTGGAGACGGGGGCCGACATCTCGGACCGATTGTTGGTGAACGCGGCGGTCGGTACGGCGCTGCTGGTCGGTCTGTTTCTCCAACGGTTGACGCCGATTGTCGACCGGGTCGCCGGCCGTCAGTATGCCCCGCTGGTTCTCGGCGGCATGCTCTTTGCGTCGGGAATCGTCTCCCCGATTCCCGCGATGATCGCCCGAAGCTATCACTTCAACATGATGGCGGCCACCGACCGGGCACTGATTCTGAATGCGGACATCGATCGCGCCGCTCCGGCACCGCGGTCGGTGTTCATCGTGAATTGCCCATCCAGTCTGCTTGCCCTGAGTCTGTCGGCAACTTGGGGTGTGACGTACAACGACCTCGATACGTACGTCTTCCCGCTGCAGATGGGTCGCCGGGCGGTCAGATGGAACCGCGATGGGCCCAACAGCATGACGTTGACGAGTCGCGGCGCGCCGTTTACCGATCATCGTTTGGAGCGGATCTTTTGCACGAGCACGCGTGCACCCGGCCCCGGTACGGTGTTTCGCGGTCCGGAGTTCGAGGCCACGGTTCTGGTCACCGAGCCGGCGGGTTTCCACGCCGTCCGATTCGAATTCAAGAGGAACCTCGATGATCCCTCCTATCGGTTCCTTGCCTGGCGCGAGGGTCGAATGACAGCGATCAGGCCGCCCGCGATAGGGCAGACGGTCGAGTTGCCTGAAGTGCCGTCGCTGTCGCCGTTCGCGATTTGAATCGACGCTCCTTTTCATCGGGTGTGAAAGGGGGGGCAATTGCGAAGTCGAAGTCCGTCTCGAGGTCGACGCTTCTTGTCGAGTTGCGGTACCCCGCGTTAGAATTCGCGCCGCGCAAGTGACGGAAGCTCGCTCAACACGGCACATTCGGAGGACCGCGTGATGACCAGGGTGACGGCACGTGCATCAGGCCGAGACGAACGACGGATCAGCCGTCGCCGGTTCTTGAAGCGGATCGCGGCCGCTTCGGCGGCCGGTTGGGCGTTCCCGTACTTCGTGCCCTCCCCGGCCTACGGGGCCGCCGGTCACGTGGCGCCCGGGAATCGGATCACCGTCGCCTTCATCGGTCTGGGCAAGCAGATGGGCTGGCACTTGAATGACGGGCTGCATCGTCGGGACGTGCAGGTCGTGGCGGTGTGCGATGTGGAGTCGGTACGATTGGGCATTCAGCAACGCCACGTCGATGATTTCTACGCGAAGCGCGAAGGCAAAGGCTCCTACAGGGGATGTGCGGCCTACAAGAACTTCCTTGCCCTGATGGACCGCAAGGACATCGACGCCGTGGTTATCTCGACGCCCGATCACTGGCATGCCCTGATTGCCGTGGCCGCGCTCAAGTCCGGCAAGGACGTCTACTGCGAGAAGCCGCTGACCTATTCCATCGGTGAAGGCCGCTTCATTGTGAATGCCGTCCGCAAGTACGGGCGCGTCTTTCAAACGGGAAGCCAGCAACGGACTTGGGCCAACTTTCGCAAGGCGTGCGAACTGGTCCGCAGCGGAAGGATCGGGAAAGTCCACACGGTGTACGTGAATGTCGGCGGACCGCCGGTCGACTGCAACCTGCCGGCGCAGCCGGTACCCGAGGGGTTGGATTGGGACATGTGGCTCGGGCCGGCGCCGTGGCGACCCTACAACTCCGATATCGCTCCGGGCATCGACTACCCCGGCTGGCCGAACTTCCGTGCGTATCGCGACTATGCCGGCGGTGGCATGACCGATATCGGAGCCCACCACTTCGATATCGCGCAGTGGGGCCTCGGAATGGATGGGACGACGCCGGTTGAGATCTATCCGCCCGACGGGAAAGACTACAAACTCCTGACGTACAAGTATGCCAACGGCGTCGTCCTGCATCACACCGGCGGACATCCCGACGCGGGCGTCGAGTGGGTTGGTTCGGAAGGCCGGCTCCGCGTCCAACGCGGCGATTATCTGCAGACCGATCCGCCGCAGTTGCTGGACGAACCGCTCGGCGCGAATGATGTCCGGCTGTACTACGCCGAGGACCACCACACCAATTTCTACGAGTGCATGCGCACTCGAAAGAAGTGCATCTGCGACGTGGAGATCGGGAATAGCTCCGTAACGGTCTGCCATCTCGGGAACATGGCCTATTGGCTGAAACGGCCGCTGAAATGGGACCCGACGAAAGAACAGTTCATCGACGACGACGAAGCGAATCGCCTGCTTCTGCGAGCGATGCGGAGCCCGTGGAGGCTGACGTGATAGAGGGTGTGGAAACCAGGACCCGAGGACCGGCGTTGTGGAATCCCGTGTCTTGACCTTTCACCACGAGGTTTTCGGTGATGCAACGAGGTGTCATGGGAGACGTGTGATGCGATCGGAACGGCAGCGCGCATCTGGGAATGGAATCGGTCGGCGGCAGCTTCTGAAGCGGGCGGCGGCTGCGTCGGTGACGGCCGTCGGGTTCCCCTATATCGTTCCCGCGTCCGCCTACGGCGCGGCGGGGCATGTCGCCCCTAGCAATCGGATCACGCTCGGCTTCATCGGCATGGGCAAAATGATGGGCGGGCACCTGGGCAATTTCCTCGGTCGGCGCGAGGTGCAGGTCCTGGCCGTCTGCGACGTGGAGTCCGTTCGGCTGGCCCGCTCACAGCGGCGCGTCGACGACCATTACGCCAAGCAGCTCGGCAAGGGCTCGTACCGCGGTTGCACGGCCTACAGGAACTTCCTCGGTCTCGTGGAACGGCGCGACATCGACGCCGTGGTCATCGCGACGCCCGATCACTGGCACGCCATCCCCTCGATTGCGGCGGCCAAGTCGGGCAAGGACGTCTACTGCGAAAAGCCGCTCACGCTCACGATCAACGAGGGCAAGGCGATGGTCGAGGCCGTGCGAAAGCACGGCCGCGTCTTCCAGACCGGCAGCCAGCAGCGATCGGAATGGCAGTTTCGCACGGCGTGCGAATTGGTCCGAAATGGGCGGATCGGCAAGGTGCACACGGTTCATGTGAACGTCGGCGGCCCGCCGGTCGAGTGCAAGTTGCCCGCCCAGCCCGTGCCCGACGGCCTCGATTGGGACTTCTGGCTCGGCCCGGCGCCGTATCGACCGTACAACGCCGACATCGCGCCGGGCGTCGACTACGGCGGCTGGCCGAATTTCCGCGCGTACCGTGACTACTCGGGCGGTGGGATGACCGACTGGGGCGCCCATCACTTCGACATCGCCCAGTGGGGCCTCGGCATGGACGAGACCGGGCCGGTCGAGATTGTTCCCCCCGACTACAAGGCGATCAAGCGGCTGACCTACAAATACGCGAACGGCGTCGTCATGACGCACGGCGGTGCCCGCGGACGTGCGGGCGTCGAGTTCATCGGCGATAAGGGTCGCGTTCTTGTCAACCGCGGTTACATCGAGACGGAGCCGGCGGAGTTGCTCGACGAGCCCATCGGGGCGAACGACATCCGGCTCTATCGCAGCACGGACCATCAGGGCAATTGGCTCGAATGCATCCGCACGCGGGGTCGGCCGATCTGCGACGTGAGCATCGGGCATCGTTCCGTGACGGTCTGTCACCTGGGCAACATTGCCTACTGGTTGAAACGATCGCTGAAATGGGACCCCGTGAAAGAGGAATTCGTCGGTGATGACGAGGCCAATCGCCTGCTCCAGCGGCCGATGCGGAGTCCGTGGCGGTTGACGTAAGAGCTCGGGCCGACGTTCGCACGAGAGAAACTCGGGGCAACGGCTCGACGGAGCGCGCACATAAGGAAGCGAGATAATGAAACGCCTTTCATCCACGATGGTGACCACGGTCGTTCTGGCTTTCGGAGTCTTTCTCGTGTCGCCCGGTTGGGCGGACGAAATCGACGACCTGATCAAGAAGATCTCATCGGCGGACTACGGCCAGGAGGCGGAGAGCTTCGACAAGCTCGAGGCCAAAGTCATCGAGTCCCATTCACATGTTGGGGTTCGCAAGGACTTGGCCGCACGGTTCGCGGCGATCCTGGACGACCCCAAGGCGACCGGCGCCGCCAAGGTCTTCGCCTGCCGCGAACTCTACCGGATCGGTACGAAGAAGAACGTGCCGACGCTGGCCAAGCTGCTGATCAGCGACGAGACGGCCGACATGGCCCGCTACGCCCTCGAACGAATGCCCTGTGCGGAGGCCGGCGAGGCGTTGCGCGCCGCCTTGGAGAAGACCAAGGGGACGACCAAGGTGGGTATCATCAATTCCCTCGGCGCTCGCCGTGACACCGCGGCCTTGGCGATGCTTGGACCGCTCGTCGGCGACGCCAATCGCGCCATTGCAGAGGCCGCAATAGTGGCCGTCGGCAGGATCGGCGGACACGATGCCGCGGAGCTGCTTACCGAGGCGAAGCGCCGGGCGGCGAGGTCGACTCCCGAACGGATTGCCGCCTTTGACGAGGCGTTACTCATGTGTGCAAGTGATCTGGCGGCCAACAACGATGCCAAGGCCGAGGCCATTTACAAGGCGTTGTATGATTTTAAGGAAGCGTCGGGCACCCGCGCCGCCGCGCTGAAGGCGCTGGCTGCCATTCGTCCTGACGGGGCGGTTTCCCTGATACTCGCGGCGCTGGAGCGGGATGACGCAATGGTGAGTGGAGCGGCGAGTGACGCCGCACGCGAAATCAAGACGGACAAGGCGACCGAGCAACTTGCCAGGGCGTTGCGCGGCCTTAAGCCGTCCGCGCAAGCGCTGGTCATCAGTGCGTTGGCGGATCGCGGCGATCGCAAAGCGTTGTCCGCCGTGACCTCGGCGGCCGGCAGCAAGGAGGCGTCGGTTCGCCTGGCCGCACTCGACGCGTTGGGGGTCTTGGGCGATGCGTCGACGGCCATGATGCTTGCCAAGCTGGCCGCCGGCGGTGAGGGTGAGGAGGCCGGCGTTGCGCGAAGAAGCCTGGATCGGTTGAAGGGCAAGGATGTCGACGCCGTGCTGACCACGGCTGCCGCGAAAGGCGATGCCAAGCTGCGCACCGAGGTCATCCGAAGCCTGGCCGCTCGTGGGGCCTTTTCCGCATTACCGACGCTGTGGGCGACGGCCGGCGATTCGGATCCGGCGGTTCGAGCCGAGTCGTTCAAGTCGCTCGGCGTCCTCGCGTCCGCAAAAGACCTTCCACAATTGCTCACGCTGCTGACGAACGAAAAGACGGACGGCCCGCGTGATCAGGCCGAGGCAGCCGTCCTCTCGATCGCCGGCAGGATTCGCCGGCCCAAGGAACAGGTGGCGGCAACGGTCGCCGCCTTCCCAACTACCGAAAACAACGTTCCTGCTCGTTGCGCCCTGGTGCGTATCTTGGGCAGACTTCAGGGCGACGAGGCGCTGGAACCCATCCGTGCAAGCGTGAAGTCGCCCGACCCGAAGGTGAGGGAGGTGGCGATTCGCGCCTTGGCGGAATGGAAGACCGCCGCGCCATTGGCCGATCTGTATGACTTGGCTCAGAAGGAGGCGCCGGGCGAGTTGGGAAGGGTGGCGCTTCGAGCTTACTTCCGTCTCCTGGCACTGCCCGGCGATCGGCCGACGGCCGAGACCGTTGGAATGTATGAAAAGGGATTGGCACTGGCCCGACATATCGACGAGAAGAAGCAGGCGATCGCCGCGCTGGCGGACGTTGCGGACAAGCGAGCGATCGAAGTGGTCAAACGATTACAGGCCGACAAGGACCTGAAGGCCGACGCCGACGCGGCCATTCAGAAGATCACCCATCGGTCGCGCCGGGCGACGGCATCGCTTGGGGAGGCAAACGCCAAGAACGCCATCGATGGAAATCCGGACACCCGCTGGGACACCGGCGCGAAGCAAGAGAAGGGCCAGTGGTTCCAGCTTGACCTTGGCTGGGAGTGTGAGGTCCGCAAGATCGTGCTCGACACGACGAAATCAGCGAGCGACTACCCCCGTGGTTACGAGGTTTTTGTCTCGAACAGCACGGAGAGCTGGGGTGACCCGGTGGCCAAGGGAGAGGGCAAGGGTCCGGTCACGGAGATCGACTGTAGGGCCAAGAAAGGGCGCTATATTCGAATCGTTCAGACGGGTTCGACGGGCAACGAGTTCTGGTCGATCCACGAGATGAAAGTAGAGACGGCGGACTGACCCGCTCCGACCGCACGATAGGGACGGCCGGCGATGCGCGATCATCGTGTCGTCGACCGCTCATCTTGATGAGCAAGGCGAGGCGGAACGTGGTCCCGCGTTCGTAGTGATCACCGTTCAGACGAGGGCGGCATGAGGGGCTCTCGGGAAGATCGTTCTCTGATTGCGTATCCCCAGAGATAGGTTCCGCAGCGAAGCAGGTTGAGCGGGACGTTCATGATGCCGCGAGCCAGTCTCCAGACAATTCCCGGCTCCCGGCGTCCGGCTGCGGCGATGTGCTGCTCGAACGCGGCGTAGTCGAATGACTGACGCCTGAAGAAGTCCTGGTATTCGAGGTGATCCGAACCCAATCGAATCCGCAAGAAACCGGCGCGGCGGAGCATTTCGCCGAGCGTGCGCGGCGTGAAGTAGTTCAGGTGCCCCAGCGGTTCGTTGTACGCGAATCGTGAAACCCCCAGACGAATCGTCAGGGACGCGTAGTTCGGCACGTGCACGTAGATCACGCCGCCGGGTCGAAGAATGCGTGCCAGCTCGCGCAACTCGTCCAGCGGTCGCTGAAGGTGTTCCAGGACATCCTGGGCGTAGATGGCGTCAAAACGGCCGTCGGTCCAGTGTTGCTCGATCAGCGTGCCCACATGGAGTGGGAAGCTCCGTTGGGGCTGAAGTTCGCGGATCCACTCGCCGAGGTCGATCGCTTCGACCTGCCAACCGTCGTCCGCGGCCATCTGGCCGACCAACGCCGGACCGCACCCGTACTCGAGGAGTCGTCCC
The DNA here is from genome assembly GCA_964596165.1 of uncultured Planctomycetales bacterium. Lineage (GTDB taxonomy): Bacteria > Planctomycetota > Phycisphaerae > UBA1845 > JAFGLZ01 > CAYUQT01. Next base: position 30,034 of record CAZQTW010000018.1, read on the forward strand.
TTCCCGGTCATTCGAGCCATGCGGCGCAGAACGGCGGTCCACCGTCGGCGATCGCGCGAGCCAAACCACGTTTCGTAGAAGGTCGTCTTGTCGGTCCGGCCGCCGATGCAGCGAGCCAGAAGGCCCCGACCGCTGTAGCCGGCGGCGAGCGCTTCCGGCGTCGGTTGGGGATTCACGAAGACCATTCCGCAGTTGCGGCACCGAACGAGCTGAAACGCGCCGATGTGCCGTTCGTGGACGTGGTCGGGGCCGTTGCAGAGGGGGCACGACACCTCTTGCAGCGGCGCGGCGATGTCCTCGGGATTGGAAGTGGACACGAGGTCCTCTCTACCGCTTGTCGCGGGCCCACGCCTGCACGATCGACCAAGCGGCCAACAGGGTCAGGCCGTCCCAATAGGCCTCCGCGGCCCCGGCTTGACGGCTGATCAGATCGAGATGGCTGACCAGCGCCTGGCTGTTCGCCATCGCGGCGTTCGCACTCGGCGGAGGCCCCATCGTTCCGTCGACTCCGAGATGCTCGCCGCACTGCAACACAAAGAGCTTCGAGGCGATCCCACACAGGGCCGAGATGGCTCTGGGATAGTTTTCGCCCTGGATCTCCTCGACGAACGTGTCCAAGTCGTTCTGAATAGCGGACCGGATCTCTCGGGTTTTTGCCTCGGACAGCACGTCGCGACCGTTGGAAGACCGTGGCAAACTTCGCACAATCTTACGGATGCGTCGGGCGAGCGACAGCGACGCGCTTCCCGGCACTCGGCGATCTTGGCGCCAGAGCCGGTAGAACTGTCCGGAAGGACCGAGCATGTCTCCGATTGCCACGATGATGTGAGCCCGAACAATGCGGCTGGGACTCTGCAGCGTCAAGTCCAGCATTCTACGCAGCCCACGGAACTCGCGGAGGCGAGACAGAGCGGTGGCCACGCTTACCAGGACTTCGGCGTCCTGCTCCGTCTCGAGGAGTTCGAGAAGCGTGTCCGCGGTACGAGGGTCCATGATATTGGTCAGCGCCTCGGCAGCGGCTTGTCTGACGTTGACGTCGTCATCTCGGAGCGCGGCGATCAGGGGAATCGTCCCGTCGGTGCTGTGGGTCATGCCCAGGGCCTCGGCGGCAGCGGCTCGCGTCGGGCGGTCCGGCTCGTGGATGTACCACATGAGCAATTCGATTGCCTCCGGCGTGCCGATGCGTCCGAGGGCGTGTAAGGCCTCGCGACGGACGGTCGAATCGGGATCCTCCAAGGCGCCCGACACATCCCTCAGCACGACATTCCCGTCGGACGGACGGATTGCCTGAAGCGCACGGACCCGCCGATAGGGGCTCATCGCCCCGCCGATTGCACTGATATTCCAGGCCGTTCGGAAGAGGCTGCCGCTCATCATTCGGGCAAACCAGGGCAGTACCTCTCCGGCCTGAACCTCCGGTATACGTCGCATCAGCAGCACGTTGAGAAGGGTCACCCCATAGCACAGGATCAACTGGATATGTAGATAGCTCATGGGCTGTCCGTGCGGAAGCCGAATGGGGACCACCGGCAGGGCGTCGGCCAGGATCCCGCCGAACCATGGGCCGATGGCGCCGGCGCCGCAGACGACGCACCAGAAGGTGGAGACGTAATACTCGCGCTCGGCCTGCGGGGCGATGGCAATCATCAGGTTCTGCTGGGCGACGGGAGCGCCGGCGAAGATCACACTGCTGACGACCAGGTGCAGGGGGAGCAGCCAGTAGTAGTTTTGAGGTCCCATCACGAAGTAGGGCAGGGAGGCGAAGGCATACAGGCTGGCAAGGATGTAGACGGTCCGGTGACCGATGCGGTCGGCCAAGTGCCCCCACTGGGTCGCCACCACGGCGATCGCCACCTGCTGGAGGACCTGCATGATCGCCAGGAACTGCAAGGAAGCGCCGCACCCGACGTACTGTCCGTTGATGGTCTCGCCGCGTTGGTAGAGGACGCAAAAAGTCAACGGCATGTTGTATGCGAGCGTCCAGAGCGCGGCCGAGAAGGTCAGCATCATGAAGGCCTTGTCCTTCAGGGGGCGGGCGTACAGCGACAAGGCCTCCCTGAAGGTCGTGTGGGACCGACTCGGCCTAGCCGGTTCGGGCACCCAGCGGAATAGGATCGGGTCGATGATGCTCAGGATGGAGGCGACCAGGAAGATGCCGAAGAACAGGGTTGACTTGGACGCGGGCACACGATCGAGGATCAGGCCGGCGATCACCATGGAGAGGGCCGTCGACAGGAGCAGCACCTGATAACGGCGGCCGAAGAAGTACCCGCGGATGGATTCGGGGATAAGGTCCGCCATCCAGGCCCACCAGCCCGGGGCGGTCAGCGACGACAGGGTGACGCAAGCGACGTTCGCGCACAGCACCAGAATGGCCAACTCATGACGCCATTCGGCACGATCGGACACGATCGCGGCAAAGGCGACGACGAAGAGAAAGGAACGGCCGACCAGCATCAGCACGAGCCAGGTCGGCCGGCGGGCCTTGAGGCTGTTGAAGAGCCATCCGCCCGGCAGACAGAGGGAAACGCCCAAGATCCACAGCGCGAGGTTCAGGCCCACAAGGGTGCGCGAAGCGCCGAGTTGTTCGCGCATGAAGACGGTTGCGACCATGGTGTTGGGGGACATCACGGCCAGCCCGGCGCAGATGAGCGTCCCGCCGACGATGTTCAGCAGCATGCCGCGCCGCAATCGAATCGGACCGATCGGTCGGCCTTCGGTGTCAAGGGGGTGCTTTATGGCCAATGTATCACCAGTAGATGTACCGCTGGAACAAGCGTCGTTCGTTTTCCGGAAGCTCCTGCACGTCGGGAACAAGGTAACGGTTTTCGTCGGTGTCTAGAAGCATCTTGCCCGACGGTCCGTAATCGTGCGCCCGGTCGTGCTGCCAACGCATGATGAACTGCATCGGACCGAGATCGGTATCGACGTCGAAGCTGAGATAGCTGCTGAAGACCTCGATATTGTGAATCGAACGAATGGTGTGGACGAAATACCGCTTGGCCAGTGATTCAGAGGTCAGTCGCTGCGCCTCGTCGGGCCAGTCGCTGAGCCGACGGATGAGGCCTACCTCGACTTCCCGCTTTTCATGGTCGAGGTATCGAAGTGAGATGAACTCGCGTGGGTACCGAACGGGGAAACAGCACATGGCATAGACCCCGCCGTAGATCCGCTCGTCGCGGACCGTAACATGAAGCGCCCCATGGCTTCCGGTATGAATGCGGGCGACATCGGGCGTCAGCCAGCGGGGATGATGTCCTCGCGGGTGGGGCAGGGGGCTTTGCCACTCCGACGACTCATCGCCCGTCAAAGAACCCTCGGCGACCAGGTGATCGATGCTGGGGGGTGTGGCCTTCTGCCCTTGGATACGGAGCAGCCGGGCATAGAGGCCGCCCTTGGCGGCGAGTTCTTCATGCGGACCCGATTCGATGATCTTGCCCTGGTCAACTACCATTATTCGGTTGGCGTTTCGCAGCGTGCTCAGGCGATGGGCAATGGCGATCGTCGTTCGGCCCTTCACCAGTTCGGCCAGGGCGCCCTGGATCGCGGCCTCGCTTTCGGCGTCGACGTTGCTGGTGGCCTCGTCGAGGATCAGAATCCTCGGGTCCGTCAGAAGGACGCGGGCGATGCTGACCCGCTGGCGTTCGCCGCCGGACAGGCCCGCGCCGCGCTCGCCGACCCACGTATCGTAGCCGTGGGCCGTCCGAACGATGAAATCGTGGCAGTTGCCCGCCTTGGAGACGGTGATGACCTGTTCGGGCGTCGCGTTGGGCTTGCCGTAGGTCACGTTCTCCCAGATGCTGCCGCGGAACAGGAACGGTTCCTGGAGTACGACGCCGATTTGACTGCGGAGTTCGTCCTTGGCGATGTCGCGGATATCGACGCCGTCGATCATCGCCCGACCCTCATCGACGTCGTAGAACCGGCAGATCAGATTGACGATCGTCGTCTTGCCCGTTCCGCTTCGCCCGACAAAGCCGACCATCTCGCCCGGCTGGATCTCGAGATCGATGTCGCGGAGGACCGGCGTGTGTCGGTTGTAGCCGAACGAAACCCGTCTAAATTCAATGTGTCCGCGCAGGGTTCCCACACGAACCGGCTGAGCCGACTCGGCGATTTGGATCGGGGCATCGAGAATCTCGAAGATGCGGTGCGCCTGGGTGACGAACTGCGTCAACCAGTTGGTGAACTGCGTCAGCGAACCGAGCGGGCCGTAGAACATGCCCAGGTAGCCGAAGAAGGCCATCAGGTCGCCGAGCGTCATGGAGCTTTGCAGGACATCGCGCCCGCCGACAAACCAGACGATCCAGCCGCCGAGTTGAAAGACCAGTCCCATGATCGGGTTGAACGTCGCCACGCCCCGATCGACACCCCGTCGCGACCTTTGCAGGCGATCGCTGACGGCGTTGAACCGACCGATTTCCCGATCCTCTTGACACAAGGCTTTGACCACGCGGATCCCGGACAACAAGCCCGAAAGCATCCCCGCCTGCTTGCTCGAGGCGTCCCACCATCGGTAGTAACGCGGATAGACATACCGCCAGAAGATGATGCTGCCGCCGACGACGAGCGGTGCGGGAATCAGAGTGAACAGCGCGAGTTTGAGGTTCAGACTGAACATGCTCACGCTGGCGCCGATAACCAGCAGAATCTGGCCGAGGAACCCGCCGGTCAACTGGTTCACAAAGCCGTGCAATGCCTCGGTGTCGTAGGCGACGCGGGCCACCAATGATCCCACCTGTTGACGATCGTAGTAGGCCACCGAGAGCTTCTGGAGGTGATCCACCAACCGCCCGCGCATGTCGAACGTCACGGCCGTGCCGACCCGGCTGGCGAACAGGCCGTTGATGATGTTGATGACCATCCGAAAGAACTGTACCCCCGCCAGGATCACCACCACTTCCGCCAGCATGATCAGATGGGTCTTGGTCAGCGCGGAATCGTTTTGGAACCGCTTGGCGGCTTCGGGCGTGCCGGGCAGGACATGGTCGACCAGATAACCCGTCAGTCGCGGCGCGACTTGGTCGAGGCTAATGCCAATCACCAGAAGGCCCATCATCGCCGCCGCCGCCCAGCGGTACGGCCGCATGAGCCTCCACATCCTTGCCATCACCGCTCCCTTGTTCACGCACCGGGGGCAGACGTCGCCGGGGAACTCCAGCATCAGGCCGCACTGACGGCAGCGCCGAGGATCGATGCTGTCGTCCGGGTGGATCACGATCGGCTCGTCGTGCAGGAATCGATCGAGTTTTCGGGCGATCTTGCCGAAACGGTCGGCCAAGCGATTGCTGTAGCGGAGCACATCGACGTACATCTCATCCACGCGGGCCTGAAGCAGTCCGGAACCGATGGCGCCTCGACAGCGAAACTCGGTAACCTCATCGAAGCGGATTCTCACGAGAGGCTCCGGCGCCTCACCGTCCGAAAAGACCAGCACCTTCTCGGCCGTGACGACGAGCCACTGCTCCCGATAGTTCCCCTGGCGATCGATGTCCGTGTTCGTGCACAGCAAGATGTCTTCTTGCCGGATCGCTTCAGAGGCCAGCTTGTGGGCGATGGGCGCTGGGGGGACTTGCTTCAACACGTTTGGCTGCTTCCGTCATATGCGACTACGACGTGGGTGACGTCGTAGCGGAATGGGCATTATCGCTCAATCCCCGGTCCGTCCTGGATCATCGCGGATAACATCGTCCGGGTATGCGTCGTCGGACCGGTTGGCCAGGCTCATTTGTGGACCGACTCGCAAAGCATACCAATTGCCCGTCGCAAGAGCCAGACCCCCCTTCCGCCGGGGAGGCAGAGGCGGGACACCCGGGTTACATTGGCAGCCCCGGAAGCGGCCGATACTTGGCAGGGTCTGCGTGGCTCCGACGGACGCCCGCCGCGAGGACGCACCATCCGAGTCCCGTCAAATCAGCCATTTTCGCCAAAGACTGAGAACATTATCAGGCCTACGAGTCAAGCGGGCGCGCCTCGAAGACTCGTCAAGTCGCTCATGCTTGAATCGGGCTATTTGCGGGCATAGACTTGGCAATCGCCTCTCGCCGCGGTAAGGGAAAGAAGTATGAGAGCGGGTCGTCCTATATCGTTTGCGGTCCTGCTTCTCGTGGGCCTGACCGTTTCGTTCGGCGGCGCGGGCTGTGGGTCCGTCCAGGACCTGCCGCTGTTCGGCAACCTCATCGCCGGCACTGTCTCAGCCGATGCGAATGTCTGCCTCGTGCCCGACGACGAAGAGGAACTTGTGGCCGAAGTCGTCCGACTGGTCAACGAGGAACGAGTGAGTCGGGGGCTCAATGCGGTGACGGTCCACCCGCTCCTGACGAAGGCGGCCGGTGACTACGCCTGTACGATGATCAGCGACGGATACTTCGGTCATTATCATCCCGTCACCGGTCAAGGGCCGGGCGAAAGGGCGGCGGCGGTTGGCTATGCCTACCGCGCTGTCGGCGAGAACTTGGCCGCCGGTCAAAGGACCGCCGCGCAAGTCGTGCAAGACTGGATGAACTCCACTCAAGGCCATCGCGAGAACATCCTTAATCCCATGTGGGTCCACATCGGCGTAGCCGTCCGCCGTGGGGGCTCGTATGGCATCTACTGGGTCCAGGAGTTCGGTGTTACCTGGCCTACAACCAAACGATGACAACACACACGGCGGTTACCTGAAGGACCCGGCAAGCATGGCGGCACACGTCCATGGTTTCCCCGCGACGGAAAGAGCCTGGTCGACTCCCTCTACTCGACGCTAGAATATCCTTGATGGGGGATGTCCATCCTTTCCGGTTGTGGGAGCGGTGAAATGTGCAATTCACCTTCGCCGCGTCGGACGTTCCGGTTCGTGCTCCTCCTTGCCGTGACACTGCCGATCGCCGTTGGTTGCGGTCCGAAGAACGTGCGGTGGAATTACGGGCCCGACGGTCAGCGGCTTCTGGGCGGCGCGCGCCGAGTTACGGTCCTCAGCGATCCGGAGATCCGTACGTTGACGGATGCGGTTGCCGAAGAACTGCGGTTTCACGGCTATACGGTTGTCGCCCCGGGGCACGCCGCGGGATCCGGACAGCCGGCGATTGCGGCGGACTTGGTCTTTGAGCTCTCGGCCCGATACGTCCGCGAGCCCGTCGCACAGACTCGAGTGAAGGTCTGGCCATGGGTATCGGTGAAGGTCGCTTACGGCACGCCCAAGGAGTATTACATCCTTGTAAGCGAGGCCAAGCTGGACCTGAAGACCCCTGATGGTGCCCGGGTATTGGGCAGTGTCGTTGCCTACTACGACAAACCGCAGGAAGATCTCCTGAAGATCGCGAAGAAGCTCGGCGAGGGGCTGGAGCAGATCCGCAAGGGCAAGCCATCCAAAGTGGACTGACGGTTCGTCTCGGCAGGGGCAGGCGATGAACGTCCGTTCGGCACTGCGCGGTGACGCATTTCGCAGGAAGAGGTCGTTGCCCGCCACCATCGAAATGATATAGTGCGGGCGTGTTGCCATGAAGGTCCTCGTTGCGGACAAGCGCGGTTTCTGTTTCGGGGTCGAGGACGCGGTGAAACTGGCCGCTCAGACCGCCTCGAAGCGTCCCAAGGGTTCGGTCTACGCACTGGGGCCCGTGATCCACAACTCCCAAGAGGTCAGCCGACTCGAAAACGCGGGCTTGAACCAGACAACGGAGTTGGATCAGATCCCCTCGGGGAGCACGCTCGTGATCCGGTCTCATGGCGTCAGGCCCGAGGTCATCGACGAGGCCCGCCAACGAGGATTGACGGTTGTGGACGCCACGTGCACGCTCGTGAAGCGGGCCCAGCAGATCGTTCGTCAGCTTCACGCGGACGGATACACCGTTGTGATGATCGGCGACGCGAAGCATCCGGAAGTCGTCGGCGTCATCGGCTACGCGCCCGACGTGGTCGTGATCAATCGCGAGGAGGAAGTGGCGGAGCGCGTTCCCACCAGGGCGCGATTGGGGATTGTGGCGCAGACGACACACTCGCCCGACCATGTGGCCCGTATCGTTGCGGCGATCGTGGCCCGCCCGTTTCGCGAGGTTCGAATCGTCAACACGCTTTGCAGCGAGGTCAGCCGTCGTCAGGAGGCGGCCGTCAATCTCTGTCGGCACGTGGATGTCATGTTTGTTCTTGGGGGGCTCCACAGCGCGAACACAAGGCAACTCGCTCGTCTCTGCGAGCAGCAGGGCGTCCCAACCTGGCACCTGGAGACGTGGGGACAATTCACCCTCGATATGGTGGCCGGCAAGTCGGTGGCCGGCGTCGCCGCGGGAACCAGTACCCCCGAATGGGTCATTCAGGACTTCGTGAAGCGGCTCGAAAACGTCGTACCGCCGCCTGCTCCGGCGGCCTAAACGGGGCTGTTCGACATGTTCTTGCGCGGAGCGACCCGGTGATTGCAGCAAGTCGGTGTCGCTGGGGATGTGATTTGTCCGTTCGACTTCCTACACCGGAATTCCCGGATCCCGGAAACCTACTGGGCCCCCAGCAGTTCGAGAAGGATGTTGTTCTTCGGATACGCGTGTCCCAGGTGTTGGCGGAACCCCTCGCCGTATTGAACGCCAATGAGGCGGCCGCGGTTGGCCGACCACTCCTTCATACTAATGATGTACTGGTCCATGCCGTGGTGGGCGCGAAGCCACTCGCGCTGCGAGGCGTGAGTCGCCAGCATCGTCTCTTTGAGGGTCATTGTTCTGGTGATGTCGATCACGAAGCCCGGTTCGACGGCTTCGCCGAAGTGATCGAGGCCTTCCACCGGGTCGGTGTAGTAGAGCCAGGGGACCGCCGGCAGGTGTTCGGCCGGGTCGAGGTCCTCGGTGATGACATTCGGGATCGGCGCGGCAAAGGACGCGGCCCTCACGATCTCGCTGGTCTTCTCGTGATCGCACATATAATCCACGGGCGACGGCGCGATGATCACGTTCGGCCGCGCCTTCCGAATGATCTCGGTGAACCGCATGAACGTCGGGCGATCGTAGAAGACCTGCAAGTCCATGCAGCCGGCGCAATAGTACTCTGCCTCCAGGATTGCGGCCGCGGAGACGGCCTCCTTATGCCGGATTCTGGCGATCTGCTCGGGGCGATGCTCCATCGAGCCGCAATCGCCACTGGTCGCCGTAGCGATGACGACGCGCCAGCCGGCGTCCTGACGGAGGCGGGCCAGAGTCCCGGCACATGAGAACTCCGCGTCATCCGGATGGGCCATGAAGGCCAGTACTGTCTTCGGTTCGTTTGTCTTTGCCATCGATTCGTCCTTTACCAGTGATCCAAGAGGGAACACTATCGGGGTCTTGTGTCTTTAGGTCAAGTGCCGCAACCGTCCGGCGAGCCGGCCGCGCACGCGGCGGGCCATGGGACGGAAAGGGTTGTATTCCTCGGTGCAACTCGGAAAGACCGACAGGAGCCTTCGAACAGCGGGTTGAGCCTACTTCCGATCATGAACCGGCCAACCCCTTGCCGATGAAAGGCTTACACTGGCGAGGGAGGTAAAAGATGTTGCGCGAACGTTTGGTGATGGCCGGACTGTTCGGCATTCCGGTGGGGATTGCGGCGGTCATGATGGCGTGGTCCACGGAACGTCCTGTTTCAGCCCAGACAACGCGTGCTTCCGCGGCACTCGGGCCGTTCCTTGGACTGGTTCAACCCTCGGACATGGTCGATCTGGCCAGTTCCGACAAAGGCACCATTCAGGAACTGACCATCGACGAAGGCCACACGGTCAAGAAGGGCCAGTTGATCTGCAGACTGGAATCGAGCGTGGAAGAAGCCGCCCTTCAGATCAGCAAGGTGCAGGCAGAGAGCAACATCGACATCGAAGCGGCCGAACTCCGTCATGAATTGGCCCGGATAGAGTATGAACGCGTCATGAAGATCGACAAGAGCGACGCGGCGGCGCCCAAAGAGGTCGACACCGCCCGCATCAACAAGGACTACTCAGCGAGTCTGGTCCGCAAGGCGAAACACGATCAGCAGGTGGCCAAGTACCAGTACATTCGCGACCAGAAAGTTGTCGAACGCCGCACGATCCTGTCACCGCTGGACGGGTACGTTGTCAAGAAGAGCAAGAGCGTCGGCGAACTCGTGGACGGTCTGAACGACACGGTTGTCTGTCAGATTGCCAAGATGGACCCTCTCTATGTCATAGTTCCTGCTCCTGCGGTCACTTACGGCAAGATCCGCAAAGGAGACACTGCGGTGTTGGAGGCCGATCAGCTCCCCGGCGGAAAGGCAACGGCCAAAGTCATCCTGGTCGACAAGATCATTCAGGCCGACAGCCAGACGTACACCATCAAGCTGGAATTGCCCAATCCGGGCATCGTCATCCCCGCGGGTGTCAAGGCCGATGTCACATTCCCCTAATCGGAAGTCTTGACATTACAGACGGTTGCAGCCATTGACCAAGCCGGGTGATGCTCCTAAACTACCGATGCCCCCGTATAGGGGTGCCGCTTGGCTCCGCTTGTTCTGAGGTACACCAAACCATGGCGAGAACAGGACCGGTTCCGATCGCCTCGGCAGAGGAGACCTGGAGGGTCTTCCGTATCATGGCGGAATTCGTCGAAGGGTTTGAGATGATGTCTCAGATCGGACCGGCGGTGTCGGTCTTCGGATCGGCCCGATCGCGCCCGGAAGAGCAACCCTATCAGTTGGCGGAGCAGATGGGTTCGGCCCTGGTGCGGGCCGGTCTGTCGGTCATCACCGGCGGGGGCCCCGGCATCATGGAGGCCGCCAACAAGGGCGCCTATCTGGCGGGCGGCACGAGCGTCGGTCTGAATATCTCGCTGCCGATGGAGCAGCGAGCCAATCCCTATCTTACACACGCATTCAACTACCACTATTTTTTCTGTCGGAAAGTGATGTTCGTGAAGTACTCGCTGGCCTTTGTGTGTTTTGCCGGCGGGTTCGGCACGATGGACGAGTTCTTCGAGGCGATGACGCTCATTCAGACGGAGAAGATCGACCGCTTTCCCGTCGTGCTCGTCGGTAGGCGTTTTTGGGATCCCCTGATCGATTGGATGCGTCAATCGATGTTGAGAGACTATGGGACTATCTCCGGCGAGGACCTGACGCTGTTCCATCTGACCGATGACGCCGAAGAGGCCGTCGACTTCATCAAACAGACGCTTCAGGAACGAGGGCAGCTTCCTGCGTATGCCCAGCCGACACCTGCAAAAGAGCAGGTTCCACCGCACGTCCAATTGACCGCGGAGGGCACGCGGTACGGTCAGCCGCCTGTCAGTTGGCCGATCCGACACAGCAGTCGGTGAGAACCGTCCCCTTCTCTTCTGTCATGGGTTGTCCGTCGTGTCCTGGTTCACGGCTTCTAGGACGTACGTATGCGGCCTTGGTTGTGCGGCCTCACGAATGGCGGCATCCGCCTGCTCGGCCTTCTTGGCCAAATCGGCCAGCCGATGGGGATCGGGTTGGGCCTTCTTGTCCGCGACAGCCCTGGCGAATGCGCGGTGCTCGCTGACGATCTTCTCCTTGGCGGCCACGAGGTCGAGAACCTTGTCGCATTGTTGGGCGAGGGGTCCCTTGTCGAGCAGTCCCATGTTCCATCCGGCCGCAAGCCGATCCGCCGGCACGCGGGCCACCTTCTGATCGTCGATCGACACGTCGTATGCCTTGGCCTTAGTGCCCGAAACCGTGAGCGTGAATTGACTCAGATCGGCGATGCGCGGCATGACGTCCAGTACGACACGGGCGTCGGCGGGGATGGGTAATGGGAGGCATTCATCCCATCGACTGAATGAGATCCGGTCGTTGGCAACCTTCAGGTTCTCGATTCTGCACTGCCTTGCCTCCGTCATCTTGCCGGCGGATGCATCGATGGCCGCGGTGCTTACCAATCCCGGCGCGTTCAAGCCGATCAGCAGCTCGGCGGCCATGGTCAACTGACCGGGAGGTCCCGGATGGACGGGGTCCCCCTGGAGCAGGACCGGCTTGGGGGACTTGTCGGCCTGCCAAGCCTTGAGCCATGCGGCGAGATGCTCGTGCCCCGGCCAATCCGATCGAGCGGCGTATTGCGTGATCAGTTCGGCGGCGTGAACGTCGGCGGTGTTGCGCTCCCACCATGGATGTAATGCATCGAACTGATTGGCGTAGCGGATGTTCTCCCGAGCCGCGTAATCTGCCAGCGCCTTGGAGAACGATGCAAGCGTCTTGTTCCATGCGACCCACCGGGGATCTCGCCCCCCGATATTGACCGGACTGGGTGCGAACAGGACGGGGCGAGCGCCGGTTTTTCGTATGCGATCCACCAGCGTAACCATGTTGGCCATATACTGCTCGGTTTTGAACTGGCCCGCGTCGTTCATGCCGAGTTCGACGCTGACGACCGTGGGCTTCCAGCAGGCCACATCCCAGTCAAACCGCGCCAGAACGCGTGGGATTGTATCGCCCCCGACACCGGAGTTACGGAAGCAGAACTTGAGTTTGGGGAACCGCGCGTAGCAGAAGGCCTCGAAGTAGTTCGAGTGCAGGTGTTGGGCGGTGATGCTGTCGCCCACCATGACCCACACGTCGCCGTCCTTCAGCGGAAAGGCCGTTTCCTCCGCCGGAAGCCGCGCCGCGAACGGAACGAGCAGGACCACCGCCACACCCACCAGACACCGCTGCAATGAACTCATGAGATTCTCCCTGTGAAAGTGAAGCGCCAGTTGAGTGAATGATGCACGTCGCGTCAAGGACCTTTTCACACGGGTCTCACGTGGAGTCCATGGTTGCCTTCTGTTACACTACATTTGTCTGGGTGTGTTTGCCGATGATGAGGCAGGACGCTCGGAGAGGAACCGGATGAACGTCCTTTCGATGGACAAGACGGCCTTCTCTATTGCACGGCTCGATGATGAACCAGACGACCGGCGCTATTGGGCCGCCAAGACGCCGCACGAGCGACTTGAAGCCCTGGAATTTCTGAGACAGGCCATGTACGGCTATGATCCATCTTCCGCCCGACTTCAAAGAGTTCTTACGACTTCTCAACTCGCTGGGAGTTGAGTACCTGGTCGTGGGCGGCTATGCACTCGGCTATCATGGTTATCCACGCGCTACGGGCGATATGGACGTATGGGTTGCCATGCGCCCGGACAATGCCTCGAGGATCATTGCGGCCTTACGCGAGTTCGGATTCAGCTCGACCCCCATGACCCAGGAGATGTTTCTGACACCGAGGCAGGTCGTTCGCATGGGCCGCCCGCCACTCTGCATCGAACTGTTGACGACCATCTCCGGCGTTGATTTCGCCGAGTGCTACGCCCGCCGTGTGACCGACAGCGTAGATAGCGTCGACGTCAACTTCATCAGTCTTCAAGACCTCAAGACCAACAAGCGTGCCGCAGGCAGGGCGAAGGACCTGGGAGATCTGGAGGGACTGTCATAGGTTCCAGCCGAGGTCGTTCTTCCAAACCAGGGTGTTGACCGGCTGCCGGGCTACCACTAGGCTATTTGGTTCGGTAGAGGTCTGACGGAGTGTACAGACAACCGTGAGTTTCTCTCTGGCTGGAAGGAGTTCGATGATGGCGATTCGTGTTGGAATCAACGGGTTTGGTCGTATCGGCCGCTTGGTCTTTCGTGCGATGAAGGCACAAGGCAGCGCGTTCGAGGTCGTCGGGATCAACGATCTGGCGTCGGTCCAGGCCCTCGCCCACCTGTTGAAATATGATACCGTTCATCGCAAGTACCCCGGCAAGGTCGAAGCGGCCGGCGATGGGATCATCGTCGATGGTCAGAAGGTGAAGGTCCTCAGCCAAGGCGACCCGTCGAAGCTGCCGTGGGGCGACCTCGGCGCCGAGTTCGTGGTGGAGTCGACGGGCCGGTTCACCAAGGTGGCCGGCGAGAAGGGCGGCTACGGCGACCACATCAAGGCGGGGGCGAAGCATGTGATCCTCAGTGCCCCGGCCGGCGATGACAAGGCGCTGCTGAACGACCAGAGCAAGTGGGGCAACACGGTCGTTCGCACGGTGGTCATGGGCGTCAACGACGCCACCATGAAGGCCGACGACAAGTTCATCTCGAATGCAAGCTGCACGACGAACTGTCTGGCCCCAGTGGCGAAGGTCCTGCACGAGAGCTTCGGCATCGTCCGCGGGCTGATGACGACGGTTCATGCTTACACGAACGACCAGGTCATTCTGGATTTCATTCACAAGGATATGCGACGGGCCCGCGCCGGCGCACAGAACATCATTCCGACCACCACCGGCGCGGCCAAGGCGGTAGGTCTGGTTCTGCCGGACCTCAACGGCAAGCTCGACGGCTTCGCGATGCGCGTTCCGGTGCAAGACGGTTCCGTGGTCGATTTGACGGCCGAGCTGAAGAAGAACGCGACGGCCGACGCGATCAACCAGGCGATGAAGGCCGCCGCCGCCGGCCCGCTGAAGGGTATTCTGGAATACTGCGACGAACCGATCGTCAGCGGCGATATCATCGGCAATCCGGCCAGCAGTGTCTTTGACGCGCTCTGCACGGTCGTCATGAACAAGGACAGCAACTTCGTAAAGGTCGTGAGCTGGTACGACAACGAGTGGGGTTACTCGAACCGTACGGCCGACCTGATCAGCAAGCTGGCGTCCGTGAAGGGCGGCGGTTGCGGTTGCGGGTGCTCGCGGTAGACGTCGAGGATGCACGAATAGAAGATACCCGAGCTGCGGCGGCCGAGTCGTGGCTCGGGTATGCTGTTGGGCCCCCCGGTCATCGCCCGCCAAGGGGGAAGACCCGTTGGTCCTCTCATCGCTGAGGGACACAATCAAAAGGAGCCATTTCCATGGCCAAGAAGACTGTTGCCGACGTGGATGTGAAGGGCAAGCGCGTTCTGATGCGCGTCGATTTCAACGTTCCGTTGGACGACAAGCAGCGGATCACCGACGATCGACGGATTACCATGGCCCTTCCGACGATCCGCAACGTACTGGATCGCGGCGGACGGCTGATCCTGATGTCGCACCTGGGTCGACCCGAGGGCGACCCGGCCAAGGACAAGAAGTACAGCCTGGCGCCGTGCGCGGCGCGGCTGGGCGAGCTCATCGGCAAGAAAGTCGTCATGGTGCCGGACTGCGTGGGCCCGGCGGTTGCCGACGCCGTTGCCAGGCTGAAGGACGGTGATTGCTGCATGCTCGAGAACGTCCGCTTCTATCCGGCCGAGCAGATCAAGGACAAAGAAGGCGCCAAGGACCCGGCCAAGAAAGAGAGTAAGGAGACGTTTGCCAGGCAGCTCGCCGACCTGGGCGACGTTTACGTGAACGATGCGTTCGGGACCTGCCACCGTGACAACGCGAGCATGTACACGGTGCCGCAGCTCATGAAGGGCAAGCCGCGAGTCATCGGTTTTCTGGTTCAGAAGGAGATTAAGTTCCTCGGCGACGCGCTGGCCAGACCCGCCCGGCCGTTCGTGGCCATTCTCGGCGGAGCTAAGGTCAGCGACAAGATCGGGGTCATCGAATCGCTGTTGGGCAAGTGCGATACCGTGCTGATCGGCGGGGCGATGGCATTCACGTTTAGCGCGGCGCGGGGCGGCAAGGTCGGCAATAGTCTGTGTGAGCGGGATAAGACCGATCTTGCCAAGGATCTGATCGGCAAGGCCGGTGGCAAGCTGCAGTTGCCGGTCGATACCGTGTGCGCCGCTGAGATCAAAGAAGGTATCGCCACCACAACGGTCAAGGCCGGCGAGATTCCCGACAACCTGCAAGGTCTGGATATCGGTCCGCAGACCGTGGCGGCGTACAAGCAAGTCATCGCGAAGGCCAAGACGATCGTCTGGAACGGTCCGATGGGCAAGTTCGAGGTGAAGCCTTTCGATGCGGGCACCTTTGCCGTTGCCCATGCGGTGGCTGACGCGACGGCCTCGGGTGCGATCACGATCATAGGTGGTGGCGACAGTGCCGCGGCGGTGGAAGTGGCGGGCCTCCAAGACCGGATGACGCACATCTCCACGGGAGGTGGCGCCAGTCTGGAGTTCCTTGAGGGCAAGCCGTTCAAGTGTATCGACATCCTGGACGAGGCCTGATGCGACATTCGCTCATACCCGAGAGCTGTCTCGCACGGAGGCGCGGGACTCGCAACGAAGACGCTCAGGTGCTCTTGCTTGTGGGCCCCGCACCTCTGCGTGAGCCTGGTTCGGTCGGAGCTGCAACGCGCAGGTCCATATGAGGTCAGACCTCCTCGAATCTCGAATTCGGATCGCGCCGTCGATCTTGTCGGCCGATTTCTCACGATTGGGTGAGCAGATCAAGTTGGTCGAGAGGGCGGGGGCCGACCTCTTGCACTTAGACGTGATGGACGGGCATTTTGTGCCGAATCTTACCATCGGTCCCCCGGTGATCCGATCGATCCGTCCCGAGAGCCGTCTGTTTTTCGACACGCATTTGATGATCACGAATCCGCTGGAACATGCCCCGGCGTTCGTCCGCGCGGGCAGCGATTCAATCACATTTCATATCGAGGTGGTTGACGATCCGCTCGAGGCGGTCCGTGAGCTTCGCAGCCTGGGCGTGGGCGTAGGTGTGAGCCTCAATCCCGCAACGCCGGCCGACTCGTTATGGACGGTCATCGAGCAGGTCGACCTCGTGCTCGTGATGACCGTCAATCCCGGCTTCGGCGGACAGGAATTCATCGAATCGACGCTACCCAAAATCACCGAGATCCGGCGTCGCCTCAGACCCCATCAGCGGCTGGAGGTTGACGGGGGGATCAACGGCCATACGACGGCGACCGTGGTGACTGCCGGCGCCGACACGTTGGTTGCCGGAAACGCGATCTTTGGCCACGCCGATCCTCCGGCCGCAATCAGCAACCTTCGCCATCTGGCCATGCAAGCCACGAAATGATGCGGGCATGTTTCCGGTCGATCCTTCGCCTCTCCGAGACGCAGCCCTCGGCCTTCGATCCTCGCTCTCGGACGGGGTTCGTTATATCATGGATGTCGTCGTGAATCGTACGATCCCACAAGATGAACACTTCATGCGTCGTGCGTTGGTTCTGGCGGCCCGCGGGCGGGGGCACGTCGAGCCCAATCCGATGGTCGGGTGCGTGCTGGTCAAGCGAGGTCGGATCATCGGCGAGGGGCGGCACCGCCGATTCGGCGGTCCGCATGCGGAACGCGATGCGATTCGGAGATGCTCACAGTCACCTCGCGGCGCGACCGCGTATGTGACGCTCGAACCGTGCTGTCACTACGGCAAGACGCCCCCCTGTACCGATGCCCTGATCGAGGCCGGCATCACCCGGGTTGTGGCGGCCGCGGTCGATCCGTTTGCCGCCGTCCGAGGGCAGGGAATCAAGACCCTTCGCGACGCCGGCATCCGAGTGGATGTCGGCATCTGCCGGGCCGAGGCGGAGGCGCTCAATGCGCCGTATTTCAAGCTCCGCCGCACCGGCCGACCGTGGGTCATCCTCAAGTGGGCGCAATCGCTGGACGGCAAGATCGCAACCCGCTCCGGCGATTCCAAGTGGATCACCGGTGAACCGGCCCGCCGCGAGGCACATCGCCTCCGCGGGCGAGTCGATGCGATCGTCGTCGGCATGGGTACGGTACTCGCCGACGATCCCGAACTGACCTGCCGACACGTCAGACCCCGGCGGATCGCCGTGCGGATCGTGCTCGACAGCCGATTGCGAATCCCCCGGCGGTGCAAGCTGGTTCGAACGGCCAGACAGGCCCCGGTGCTGATTGTGACTTCAGCGGCTGCCTTGCGACGCCGCAAGGCCGAGGTCGCCTGGCTCCGAGCGGCCGGATGCGAGGTCATCGGGCTCAGAGCCCTGGCCGGTCGGATCGACCTTCGCGCGTTGCTCGACGAACTCGGCCGTCGCGAGATGACCAACGTCATGGTCGAGGGCGGCGGCGAGGTCCTCGGGTCGTTCTTCGATGCGGGTTTCGCCGACGAGGCGATGGTCTTCATTGCACCCAAGCTCATCGGGGGCCGCGGCGCGGCGGGACCGCTGCGGGGGGACGGAATCACATCGATGGCCCAGGCCGGCGAACTGCAGGGCTTCCAACGACGGCGACTTGGTCCCGACGAGATGGTGACGTTCCGGTTCTGACGGGGCGATGAGCCGAGAACGGTCGAAAGGAATCAAGTCGGCCGTTCTCTACTCCTGCCTTACGAACTTCTGTGCGCGTTTTCCCTTGATGTCGCCGAGGCAGAGGTTGCCTTTCGAATCGACGCCGATGCCAGTTCAGCTCGCCGGCTTTGAACTCGCCGTCCAGGTCCTGGGGAACCATTTCACAATTGCATGAGTCTGCCGTCGGTGTTGAACCGGAATATGGTCTGGTCCTTGGGCGGATAGCCGAACGGCTTCTTCTCATCCTTGGGCCCGGCGCGTCGGGGTGGAACGGCCGACCCGCAAATAGGTGTGGCCAAGTGCAAGCCGGCTCATTAGGATAATGCTCACCCACTTTCCGTGTTCCGACGCAGGCCGGGTGGGCAGCATCCGATTCACTTCTTGAGGGAGCGTGTCATGAAATTGAAGGTAACGAGGGCTGACGTGTGGGCGGCGAGCATTCCGGATCAACCCGGTGGGCTGGCCGCAAAGCTCGAGGCATTGGCCGAGGCAGGTGTAAACCTCGAATTCGTGATCGCCCGACGGGAGTCAAGCCAACCGGGTACGGGTGTGGTGTTCGTCACCCCCATCAAGCGCCCGAAGCACATCAGGGCGGCCCAGGCGGCGGGTTTCCAGAAGACGGATACCCTTCACTCGGTGCGAATCGAAGGAAAAGACAAGCCTGGTTTGGGTGCGAAGATCACGGCGTCGCTGGCGGCTGCGGGGATCAATCTTCGAGGCCTGTCGGCGGCCGCGATCGGCAAGCGGTGCGTTTGCCATCTCGCGCTGGACAAACCGGAAGACGCCGAAAAGGCTATCCAGATCCTGAAGAAGAAGATCTGAACACCGGCGATCGTTCGACATCGGGCGTCGTTGCGTCGCCCGGCCGTTGACCTCGAAGCGCTTCCGCAGAGGACTACCCGAACCGCAGCACTGCCGTCGGGCCGTTTGTCCATGCAATCTGTCGGTCTGGGAGATCATGCATGAGTGCAAAAGTCGGCATCGGGATCATCGGTTTCGGCCACTGGCCCAAGACGGCCTATGCCCCCATTCTTCGCGAAATGGCCGACGTTGAGGTGGTGGCCGTCGCCGCGCGGACCGAGGCGACGTTTACGGCCGTCCACGAATTACTCTCACCGAACGTTACGACGTACCACAACTACCACGACCTGCTGGCAGACAAACGCGTGGAGGCCGTCATTATCGCCGCGCCGAACGCCCTGCATGCCGAAGTGGCCTCCTGGGCGGCCAAGGCGGGCAAGCACATCCTTCTGGAAGCCCCCTTCGGCGAACGATTGGACGAGGTCCTCTCGATGCTCGATCGGGTCGGCAAGAAGGGCCGGGTCTTTCAGGGTGACTTGGAATTGGGCTATCTGCCGGTGGTTCACAAGCTCAGGGGGTTGGCCGATCACGCCGTGCTGGGCCGGATGCTCTCTGTGTCTGTGTCGCTCTGGTGCAACTGGGGATTCGGCGGCGGCCGCTGGTCTGAGGAGCAGACGCGGTGCGGGTTCTTCGTGTGGACCGGCGCATGGTACATCCACCTTCTCGATCTTCTCATTGGCCGGCTTCCGGAAAGGGTCTCCGCTTTCGGTGTTCGGGCGATGAACGGGCAACTCATGGACCACGGCTGCGCCTTGCTCGACTACGGGAGAAACCTGATCGGCCAGTTCGAGTACAACATGGTGGCCGTCGACGGGCAGGACATTCAGGTCCGGATCACGGGCACCCGGGGCGAGGCATGGGCCGATCTTTTCACGGGCGAATACCAATGGCGAACGGCCGATTCAAAGGAATGGCAGTCGGCGTCGGCCCCGGCGCTTCAACCGGCGCCGGGTTTCGTCGGTATGAGAGAGTGCCTTACGGGGTTTGTCAACGCGATCACAAAGGGCGAACCGGTACTCGCGGATGAGACGGCGTGCCGTCGTGTTCATGAGGTAGCCTTCGCCGTTCAACAAGCGGCCGACGAGGTGAGAATCGTCGAGCTGGCGAAGGATTTCCCCACGGAATCGGAAGGGTAGGCAGACCATCGCTCGGAGACACGCAACTCCGCCACTCGCGGATTGTGGCGTCTTGAGCGTCCGGTGAAGCATGTTTGAGAGTCCGCCGGTCAATCAACCGGCGAGAACTCGTCCTTGCCCACGCCGCAGAGTGGGCAGACCCAGTCGTCAGGCAGCTTCTCAAACGGCGTTCCGGGTTCGACGCCGTTGTCCGGGTCGCCTACCGCCGGATCGTATACATAACCGCAGGCATCGCATTCATATTTCTTCATGATTCCCTTTCTCTCCAGCTTCGGCCCGCACCTTTGCCCTTGCTATACGGCGTTCCCCGAAACACCACGAGTTCAACTCAGGGGCATCTTAGCGGGTCTTCCGCGTCAGGTCGAATCGAAAGACGGCCGCATTCCGTTGTAGCGGGGTCAATCAAGAGGACAGAGTGTCCGTCCCAGATGCGCTCAATGATCTCTAGTGCCGGTCTTCGCCTTGCCGTTTCCGGATGCCACATCCAGCGGCGGCGAAAGGAGATTATCGACGACCTGATTGCCCTGTCCACCGACTATCTTCAGGGAAGTCGGCGGGCTTGCCGCCCGGTCGGTCGTCCCGTATCAGGCAATCGCTGATCCGGCTGCGGGTCAGGTTCCGGACGAGCAAACCGGCATTGTCGCAATCGAGGATCGTGCAGCCGGTAATGTTAAAGCGGTCGCACGTGTCGACGACAACGCCGGCCTCCGCATCGTGGACGCCCTCCACGTGGAGCCCCGTCAGGGTGCAGTCGCGAGAGGCCGAGCGACTTGACGCTGCCGGGCTTTTCTGCACGATGATGGAACATCCGGCAAGATACGGAGAACTACGATGAGTCGAGAACTCAACATCCTCGTGACGGCACTGTGCGTCGTGGGCTTATGGACCCTTGCGGCGACGTACGCCGAGGAGCCCCCCGCGTCGCAAAAGACCGATGCCGATAGGACGGCGCCCGCGCCGGCCGGGACGATCGACATCGGTTCCAGACGGGAGTTGTTCGTGGATGACTTCCTGATTGACCGACGGGTCGGCGCCGAACTGCGGCTGCATCACCCGACGCCGCGAGAGATCGTGATGGTCCACGATGCCCCGTGGGAGGGAAGCGGCTGCGGCTATCACGTCATCTTCCGTGACGGCGATCGATTTCGCATGTACTACATCGCCGCGGCCTTGACCAGCGAAGACGGAACCCAACTGCCCCAGCGTCCCCTGTACGTCTGTTATGCAGAAAGCAAGGACGGCATCCATTGGACCAAACCCGACCTGGGGCTGATCGAAGTCAACGGCTCCAAGCACAACAACGTTGTCTGGACGACGCCGACGACGGACAACTTCGCCGTGTACAAGGACACAAATCCCGCCTGCCGCGACGGCGAACAGTACAAGGCGCTCGCGTCCGGCAAGGGCGGACTCTGGGCATGCAAGTCGGCCGATGGTCTGCACTGGTCATTTCTGAAGGACAGCCCCATCATCACCCAGGGGGCGTTCGACTCCCTGAACCTCGCGTTTTGGGACCCTGTCCGGCGACACTATTGGTGCTACTTCCGCGACTTCCACAAGGGGCTTCGCGACATCCGCGTTTCGACGTCGTCGGATTTCCTCACCTGGACCGAGCCGGAGATGCTCCGCTACGTCGACTCGCCCGAGGAGCAGCTCTACACCAACATGGTGATCCCGTATTACCGGGCGCCGCACATCTTTGTCGGTTTCCCGACCCGGTATACCGAGCGGAAATGGTCGGCGGCGTTCCGGCAACTGCCCGATCCCGAGCACCGACAGCGGCGGATGAAGTTCTCGCCGCGATACGGCACGGCGATCACCGACGGACTCTTCATGTCCAGTCGCGATGGACGCGTCTTCCACCGCTGGGGAGAGGCCTTCATCCGGCCGGGCATTGAGAGGAAGAACAACTGGCTCTACGGCGACGGATACCAGAACTGGGGGCTGATCGAGACCGCCGCCGCCGACCCGCTGGCCCCTCCGGAGCTGTCCGTCTATACCACGGAGGACAACTGGAAAAGGGCAACGCGTCTCCGCCGCCACACGCTAAGGATCGACGGTTTCGTATCGCTGGCCGCGCCGCTCAAGGGCGGTGAGATCGTCACCAAGCCGGTCGTTTTCGCCGGCTCGAAGCTGACGCTCAACTTCTCCACATCCGCTGCCGGCAGCGTCCATGTCGAGCTACAGGACATAGCAGGTAAGCCATTGGACGGATTGGCACTGGCGGACTGTGACGAGGTGTTCGGTGACTCGCTCGAACGCGTGGTGACGTGGAAGGATGGCCGGTCCGACGTGCGACGTTTCGCGGGGCAACCGGTCCGCATCCGGCTGGCGATGAAGGACGCGGACATCTTCTCGCTGAGGTTCTCCGAGTGAACCGGACGTACCCTGGACCTGACCTGCAATACGTCGACAAAGACCGCAGCGACGATTCCCCGCACATCGGTGCGGCGCCGCCAACCGGTTCCGTCCTTCCCTTGGAGGTCCCGCGGTTGACTCGCGCCCGGATACCCCTCTATCCTTCGCGCCGGACGGGTCGTGGTTCCTGCAATCCCGGACACGGCATCGGCCTGAAGAGGAGCACATGAGAACGGGAAGACGTGCCGGTGACTTGGTCATTGCGGTGGTAGGAGTGATCCTCGTGTTCCTGGGCTTACAGGCCGTGGCTGCACCAACGCTTGAACAAGGCTTTCGGAACCCTCCCGACTCGGCCAAACCCTGGGTCTGTTGGTGGTGGCTCAAGGGAAACGTCAGCGAATCCTCGATCACGCGTGATTTGGAAGAAATGAAGCGGAAAGGCGTGGGCGGGCTTCTTCTCTTCAACGCACGCGGCTACCACGAAGGCCACGCACCCCTGCCGTCCAGCCGCATGGAGTTCATGAGCCCCGAATGGCCCTGGAAGGGGTCACGTTCGCCATGGGCGAAGCCCACCGCCTTGGGCTGATCATGAGCCTCAATCTCAGCAGTTGTGCCGGCGCATGAGCGTGCTGCCAGGACCAACGTCGCCCTGGTCAATACGAGGGGTAAGAGACCCGCCTGGCAGGGTTTCTCCGCCGAGGATCGCCTCTTGCCCTCAGGACTGGTCGGTCCCGTGCGCATTGAGTTCGGCCGACAACAGGGCGTTCGATTGGAGTGATGTCTTCCGGCCGACGAACCGCGCACGTTGTGCCTGTGAACTCACGTTTGTGTGGCGCCCGGACGGCCACGGCCATGGCGCGGGATCGCCGGATGACCGACAATCGTACGAGTGGGCCGGCGCTATCTCACCATTTCAGGTTCACATACCAGACCCACACGAACGTGTAAGCGATGTCGATTCCGATGAGCAACTTCGCCCACCATCGGAGGGGCGCGCGGAGGCCGACGAGCAGCAGGATGAACAGCAACGGGTAGAAGTCGAGAAGATATCGCGCGCCGGAGCGGCAGGACTCATGGCCATAGTAGAAGAGTAACGGAGACAACGAGAGCCCCACTCCCAGCCAGAAGGCTCCCAGCAGACGATCCCGACGAATCGCTGCGATCAGGCAGAGGAAAGCGGGTGATGTGAAGAATAGACCCGTACCGTAATGTGAGCTAATCAGATATGGCGGCGTATCGATCCACACCGGAGGATCAAGGAAGAAGGCGCGAATATTGTCGATCAGGAAGACCGGACTGAATACGCCCTTAGCCAGGCGATCAGCATATTGTGCCGATACCAGCATCCGCGAGCGGCCGAAATCGAACGGACTACCGAACTGGGCGTTGTTGAGCCAGAGGAGGAAGACGCCCATCACGGCCGGACCGATGAAAAACGGCGCCAAGCGAAGCAATCGCCGACCCCGTCCCGACGACCGGGGTTCGTCATCCCAGAGGAGGTAGAGCAGGGCGGGAAGTGCTCCGACTGCCGGTGGCCTGCTCGCAAAGGCAAAGGCGTATGCGACGCCGGCAGCCAGGCGTTGGCGGTTCGAGGCCAGACAGAGCGACGCCGTCAACGCCGCCAAGGTGAACCAGTGCGCCGTGTACCACACACCTCGGTATGGGACGTTGACCCAGATGATGGTTCCCATCGCATAGAATGCTGTGAGCCATGTCAATCTATCGTCTTCCGTGCGGACCTGTGCGCGTCGTGCGATGAGCCACATCGCCTGATGCATCAGCGCGACCGACAGCGCGGCCAGCAGACAATGCAGAAGGCGATCCGGAATACGATCGCCCACAATCGCCACCGGCCCCAGTAGGAGTAGCGTCGGTCCCGGCGGAAACGAGGAGTACAGTCTTCCATCGACCAGCGAGAGATCTCGCAACAATAGGTCGGGTTTCAGGTCCAGCCGTCCCTTCAGCCATGCCTGGGCCTGAACCACGTAGTGATGCGGCCCGGTCGGCCTGACCAGCGACCACCAGCGGAGCGTGCTTCCGTACACCGTGGCCGCATAGATGCCCAGGCTGAGCAGAAACCAGCGGATGGGATGAGGATGCGCTGCGGCCGAGCCGCTGGCGTAGGGCAACACGATAGGCGGTTCACTGTCCACCGGCATGGTCCATGCACACCCTCGAGAGATCAACCTTCTCGCGCGAATGACTTGCCTGGGCTACCGAGATCTCGGTCCGAATACCTCGTCCTCGTAAGGCATCGCAAGGGGCGCCCCCTTGGCGCTCGATTGTTCGGACAGGCTCAGCACACCGATTACACGGCGTGCCGATTCCGGCGTCACCTCCAGCGGATCGCCCAGAAGCAAATGGTCGGCCAGCGCCCGGTAGTAGCCATGCCAATCGCCCTTGAGGAACGGTATGAGGCTTTCGACCTTTCGACCGTCCGTCAACACCTTGACGAGCCGTATCGTGTCGTTCGGCCCCATCGTGACGGCGCCGCGGGTGCCCAGGATTCGCCACTTGGGTTTGTCGACGGCGGCGATGCTCGACTGTTCAAACGTGGCCATCACACCGCCCTCGAACCGGATCGTCGTCCAGCAGTGGTCCTCGTTGGTCACGTGATGCCAAACTCGTTTGGGAGGGAAGAAGCCGAACACGCTCTCGATCCGGCGCGGAACCAGGTTGAGAATCCAATCGATGAAATGCGCCCCCCAATCATAGAATGCCCCGCCGCTGATCGCCTTGTTGCTTCGCCACCAGTCCCCGGGATAGGAATAGCTGCTCATGCAGGCCTCGACTTGGAACACATCACCAATCTCACCGGCGTCGATGAGCTCCTTGATCGTCAGGTAGTCGGCGTCACGGCGGCGATTGTGGAAGACGGTACAGACCTTGCCGGCCTTTCGGGCCGCCCGGATCATGTCGGTCGATTCCTTGATGGTGAGCGCGAAGGGCTTCTCGCAGACCACGTGCCGACCCGCCTTACTGCATTGAATCGCAAGCGGAGCATGCGTGTTGTGCGGCGTAACGAGAACGCACAGCTCTATCTGATCGTCGCCAAGCATTGCATCCACCGACGAATACGTCTTGATGCCCGGCAGGTCGTCCTCCGCAGTCGACAGCCGCGACTCGTCACTGTCGCAGACGGCAACCACCTGGAGCCCCTTGGCCATGTTGATGCTCTCGGCGTGGTGCTTGCCCATGTTGAACGACCCGCCATAGCCAATGATCCCGCAACCGATGACCCGCTCGAAGGCCTCGGTCTCGCCGCAGACCCACCGGAGTTGCCGAACGACCTGCGACTGAAACGCGGGGTTGTTGAAGGCCTCAACGCCGTGACCCAGCGCCAGATAGGCGATGCGGCCCTTGCCCTGGGTCCGGGTATAGGCCATCGGGTGGGCGACA
Organism: uncultured Planctomycetales bacterium; assembly: GCA_964596165.1. Lineage (GTDB taxonomy): Bacteria > Planctomycetota > Phycisphaerae > UBA1845 > JAFGLZ01 > CAYUQT01. The sequence goes on from CAZQTW010000018.1 coordinate 55,836, forward strand.
TGGTGCCAATAGGCCTGGAGGTAGGCATCGTACTCCGCGTGATTCTTGACGATGTACAGCTCATCGGTGATCCGGAACGGCTGCACACGGGCGGCCAGAGGGTGATCGGGGTCCTTCACGGTGACCTCGAACGGTACCACGGCGCCGTGGCCGATGAATTGGCTGCCGATCAGCTTCATGTACCCTTCGTTCTTCACGAACGAGTCGTTTCCGCAATGGATGCCCACCAGCCCGCCGCCGTTCTCCACGAAGCGGATAATGCCTCGTTCCTGATTGGCCGTCAGCTCGCCGCCCTGTGCGTAGACGATCGCGGCGGCATACCGGCTTCGCGGCAGCGTCGCCAAAGCATTCCGGTCCGTTGTGCGGGTCACGTCAAACCGTCCGGTGGCCAGCAAAAACGACTCCAGAATGCGCCCACAGGCCTCGAAGTCGTGCCAACCACCGCCGAGCAATACCAGTACCTTCTTCGGCACCATTCACAGGCTCCCTTTCAAAGACCGAACACGTTCGGCCGGGAACACAAGGCCCAACTAATCCGCGCACGATTCACCGGCCCACTCCGAGGAATCACCGCGCCAGCCATCTTCCGCGTGGAACGGCGTCGACGCAAGCCATTCAACGCGCCGAACGACGCCGGGCGGGAATCGGTTGCGGCGCTTCCGATCGCCCATCCCTTGCACGAAGCTACCGTGTGCCTCATGCGTCGCAAGTACGGTCGAAGACCGGTTCCGTCATTGAATGCGCCCCACCGTTCCGAGTACCATGTCACGATTGTCTTTGCACCCCTGGTGAGAGGACCATGGTGTCTGAACAGAGCGACCAACAACAGCAGTATCTTGACCGGCAGAAGAAGGTGACCAAGCTACGCGAGCTGGGCATCGATCCCTACGGTGCCCGATTCGAGAATGCCGAGCCGTTCGCGAGCGTGCGCAAACGGGCCGAGGCGCTGAACATCTTGGCCGAACAGATTCTCGATAGCGAACGAGCCCGCGTGGCCGGGCGAGTCATGCTTCAACGGGGCTTCGGCAGCCTGGTCTTTCTGACCGTTCGTGATCGAAGCGGCGACATGCAGGTCGGCCTCAGCAAGAAGATGCTTGCGGCGGCCTGGCCCGTGATCAAGCTGCTTGACCTCGGCGACCTGATCGGCGTCGAAGGCAAACTCGGCAAGACCAAGACCGACGAACTGACCGTTTGGGCGGACTCGTTCACGCTGCTTTGTAAGTCCCTTCGCCCGATGCCCGAGAAGTGGCACGGCCTAACGGATACGGAGTGGCGGTATCGACACCGATACGTCGATCTGTTCGCGAATCCGCCCGTCCGCGACGCGTTCATGACACGGTGCGCGATCATCGATCACGTCCGGCGGTATCTGAGCGACCGGGGCTTTCTTGAGGTTGAGACGCCCATGCTCCAGCCGATCTACGGCGGCGCGGCGGCGCGGCCGTTCACGACGCACCACAACACGCTCGACATCGACCTGTTTCTGCGGATCAGTCCGGAACTCTACCTCAAGCGGTTGCTCGTGGGGGGGCTTGAGCGGGTCTTCGAGATCAACCGCAACTTTCGGAACGAGGGGATCAGCACGAAGCACAATCCCGAGTTCACGATGCTCGAGGTCTATCAGGCTTATGGCGACTACCACGACATGATGGACCTGACCGAGGGCATGATCACCACCGCCATCGAGCGGCTCGGCGGCGGATTCGTGAGGCAGTACGGTGATATCAAGATCGATTTCACACCGCCTTGGCCGCGCCGAACCTATGCGGAATGCCTCGAGGAGTACGCCGGGGTCAAGATGACCGACCTTGCGGCCGTTCGGGCCAAGGCGACTCAGCTCGGCATCGAACACGCCAAGATGGCCGACGCCGTGGTGGTCAACGAGGTCTTCGAGAGGACGGTCGAGCCGAGGCTGGTCAACCCGACGTTCGTGAAGGACTACCCGGCTCCGCTGTGCCCGCTGACGCGGCGCAAGCCGGATGACCCGACGATCGCCTTGCGGTTCGAGGTTTTCGCGGCCGGCGGGATCGAGTTGGGCAACGCCTACACCGAGCTGAACGACCCGACAGTCCAGGAAGAGAACCTCCGGACGCAATTGGCCGGACAGACCGAGACCATGGCGGTCATGGACGAGGATTTCCTGCTGGCGCTTCAGTACGGCATGCCGCCCGCGGGCGGGTTGGGCATTGGGATAGATCGGCTCGTTATGCTGTTAACGGGGTGCACAAGTATCCGCGACGTGATCTTGTTCCCACTTCAGCGGCCGAAATAGCCCCGGTGCGCTGTTCGATGAATTCCGTGAAATCTCAATACACGTGGTGTGACTAACCCTATACGTGTGACAATGAAGGCCTCCGATCAGGTTCCCGTTCTTGGCTACGCCTCGACGCCGACAGAGCCGGATGACGTACACGGCGACGCGGTGCTCGAGACGCACCGCGCCATGATCCTGATTCACGGGTTCCTTCATGCGGCCGTGGCGATCCCGATGGGTGTGCTGTGGTGGAAAGCCGCCGTCGGGTACGCGGCATTCCTCCTGATCGCGGCGGCGATCCTTATCGGCGGATTCGAACTGTACCTATCGGCCTATGGCGGTTCTCGCGCGCGACTGCTGGCCCGAATCGCGGTGAGCATCTACGCCGTGCTCGCCCTTGTGGCGTTCGCGGGACTTCACGTTCCGGTCCTTAAGCTCTCCGGTCCGACAGCGTTGTGGCTCTCGATCCTGACGTACGGCTCGGGAATTCGCGAACCCTCGTTGGCCATGGGCGTTCAAGGTCTGACCGCTGCTTGTGCGATTGTTCTGGCGCTTGCGATGGGGCGGCGGACGTTGATCGTCTCGTCACCGGCCTGGTTACTCGCCTGGCTCTTGGCGCACGGCATACGATCGATCGTCGGGGCGGCCTATTATCTCACCTACGATCTCGGTGCCGAACCCCTTTGGCGACGCATTGAGAATCGCCCGCGCCCGCACGTGGTCGCGCTGGTTCTCGGTGGCCCGCCCTTGGCGGCGATCGGTGGATTGCTCGCGTATGGACTGGTCCTGGCCTGCCATCGCCTCGTCCCGCCGATCTTTCGCCCGTTGATGTACGTGGCGGCAATCGACCTCATTCTGCTTCCGTTGCTGCCCCTGGCGGCGCTGGCGGTTCTGGAGTTGTTCCGTCGCGTGGCATCCAGGGGAGAAGTCTGGGTCTACGTCTTGTCGCCGGTGTTCGTGGCGCTCGCCCCTGCGGCCGCCCTCGTTCTCTTGTGGCTGGCGGTGCATCGGATGCTCGTTCAGTTGGCGCGAGGGGTGGGGCAGTGGCAAATCGGGCAGGCGGGGCGCACGAGCCGGCTCGTCTTCGGAGCGATTTGGGTCCACATTGCGCTCTGGGTTGCGACCACCGCGTTCAATGCCCAGACCGGCCTGACGTTGGTGGGGCAGAAGGTCCCCGGCGCGGAGCTGTTCAAGCGCCAACAACGGACGCCGCTGCATCAGCTTCCGGCCGAGATGAAGGCGGCGCGCGACTTTCTTGTTTCCGAACTGGGACGCAGAGGCTTGGATACGGAAGACGGTGATGCCATGCGGGCGGCCGCCCTTCTGGCGGGCGACCATCCGGACGCACCGCGAATCCGGTTTCGTGACCTGTCGACATGGGCGCAGCGGAAGCTGGCCGGTCTGCCGTGGTACTACAGTCCCGCCGAATTCGAACGGGATCGCAGCGAACGGTGCGCGGTCTTTTGGGGCTGTCTGCTGCTGGCGGCGATGCTGTTGATTCGCTGGCCCGGCCTTCACCATGTTCTGACCAAGGGATTCCTCCGCAAGGCCGTCTTTGGCATCCGCGTTGCGGCCCCGACGGGGTTGACGATCGCCTGTCTGATCGGAGGTTCGCCTCAACCGGACGTCATCGCCTTGATCACGGGACTGGTTCTGGTGGCCGTGGGCGTCCTTGTACTGGCCTACTGGCTGGGCTGGCTCGTCAGCCGCGACCTCGGACCGACACGCCACTATGCCCCGTTCATGGCCATCCGCCTGCTCCAAAAGCGGCGAATTGCCTTCTTCGCCATCGGAGCGGTCACGCTGTGCGTGGCCATGGTATTGATCGTGGTCAGTGTGATGGGGGGGTTCCTGGATCTCATTCGAGAGCGGTCGCGCGGTTTGCTCGGCGACCTGATCATGGAGAACGCCTCGCTTCAGGGTTTCGCGGGATACGACGAATACATCAGGCGAGTCAAGCAGCTTCGCGACACGAAAGGTCGGCCGATCATCGCCGAGGCCACGCCGGTGATCTACACGTACGGCGTGCTACGGTTCCCGGTGAGCTACGTCACCAAGCCGGTTCGCGTCGTGGGAATTCGCTTGCGAGAGTGCATCGACGTCACTCGCTTCGGCGAGGGCCTGAGCTACAACAAATACTACCCGGCTACGACGTCCCTCGATCGGCAGCAGCAACCCTGCTGGGGACGTGATTCCAACAAGCTGCCGGTCCTGCCGGCAGAATTGGAGGCCGCTCGTGCCAAGGGGCTCGCGGCGATCACGGATCCGGATGAGCGGCACGAATTCGATCGATACCCCGAAGGGGAATATCCCGGACCGGGAACCTACGCCGACTTCACCGAGAGCGATGCCTCGTTCGTCTACCATGGTCTGAACGATATCGCTGCGGAACTTCGGATTCTCGGTGAAGACGTGGCCGAGGGGCGGTGGGGACCGGCGTCGAGGCCGGCATCGGCCGAGACCGGCGGCGTCTCGACGTCGCCGAGTCCGCCCGGCCTCGCCGAGCGCGGGCAGAAGTTGGCGGCCCGGCTTGAGGAACTCGTCGAGCGTCTTCCCGGCGATGCGGATGTCAAGCCGCTGGATGCCTCGCTCCGCGAGGTGATCGGACAATTCATGACGTTGACGGATCTGCTTCGGGCTCACGACGCCAAGGTGGGGCAGACCATCAACGACATCCTGAAGCGACTCCAGCCGGTCACGGACAAGCTGGCGGAGATTCGTCTGAGGCCGGGCTATTCGGGCAAGCAGATCTACGGCGTCATCATCGGCCGTGATCTGATCGCCGAGCGCCAGTCCAGCGGGCGTTATCTCCGGTATGACTTCTATGCCCGCGGCATGGAAATGCTCGTCACCGTGCTGCCGCTGACGACCAAGGGGACGTTCACGCGCCAGCAGCCGATCAGTCTGCCGCTTCGCTACGTCGACGATTCCTGGACGCGGGTCTACGACATCGACAACATGTGCGTTTACGTCGATTTCGAGATGCTCCAGAAGACGATGGAAATGGGTCGCAACCGGCTGGAGGACGGCAGCGGCTTCACGAGCCCGCGGGCGTCGCAAGTCCTGATCAAGCTGACGCCCGGTCAGGATATCCTTGCCTGTCGTGAGCGGCTAATGAACGAATGGTCCGATTTTTGCCTGACCTGGCCGCACACCCGCGACCAACACTGGATGAGCTACGTCAAAGTCCGCACCTGGGAAGAGCAGCAGGCCCAGTTCATCGCAGCCGTGGAAAACGAGAAGATTCTCGTGACGACGTTGTTTGCGGTGATTTCGGCGGTGGCCATCTTTCTGATCCTGTGCATCTTCTACATGATCGTGTCCGAAAAGACTCGCGACATCGGAACGCTGAAGAGCGTGGGCGCGGCGGCAGGCGGCGTGGCCGGGGTGTTCCTGGCCTACGGCGCCGCGATCGGAGTCGTGGGCGCCAGCCTGGGCATCTGGCTGGGATCGATGTTCGTGCATCGTATCAACACGATCCAGGACTGGATCGCGCGGATCCATCCCAACCTTCGCGTGTGGAATCCCGAGGTCTACTCGTTCGACGTGATACCGGACCGCGTGAATTTCGAAGAGGCGGCGACGATCTTCGTGGTGGCCATCATCGCGTCGGTGTTGGGCGCCACGTTCCCCGCGTTGCGAGCCGGCCGGACCTGGCCGGTGGAGGCGTTGCGCTATGAGTGACGACGCCATCCTGATCGCTAAGAATATCCACAAGAGCTACCCGCTGGGGCGGACGGAGCTCAGGGTGCTTCGCGGCGTGTCGATGTCCGTTCGGCGCGGCGAGTTCGTAGCGATAATGGGCAGCAGCGGCAGCGGCAAGAGCACGCTGATGCACGTCATCGGCGCGCTGGACGTGCCGCAGCGGGGCCAGGTCCTATTCGAGGGGCGGGCCCTATTCGAGCCCGAGGACTCGCGTCGCCTGCCCGTCGTGGCGGGGTCGTTCGATAACGGGACGGCGGCGATGCGAACCCGCAGCGGCGAGCTGGAACCGTTGCGGAATCGGCTGCGGAATCACGCGTTCGGGTTCGTCTTCCAATTCTATCACCTTCTGCCGGAATTGGATGTCGTCGAGAATATCCTCGTGCCGTGCATGGTCGGCGCGTCGGTGGGTGAGTGGTTCGGTCGGCGGGCGGAACTGACCGAACGCGCCGCGCGGGCGGCCGAACAATTGGGCTTGGGCGATCGCCTTCGCCACAAGCCGAACGAGCTGTCGGGCGGCGAGCGGCAGCGAGTGGCCATCGCCCGGGCCCTGATCAACCGGCCACGGGTCTTGCTTGCCGACGAGCCGACGGGTAACTTGGATGCCCAGACAGGCCGCGAGATCCTGGCACTTCTCCAGGGGCTGAACCGGCAAGGCCAAACCATCGTGATGGTGACACACGATCCGTGGGTGGCCAAACAGGCCGATCGGACGGTCCATCTGGAGGACGGAAGGATCAAGCAGTCGGCGGCGGACACCGGCGGGGCTTGAGTGAGCGCGCCGAGAGATCGACGAGCGGGCGAGCCCCGCGGACAAATGGACGGGTGACTTCGATGGCAGATTTCGGAAAGAAGAATCCTTTCGCACCGCGTAACGAGTTAAAGATCTGGCTGGACGGCCGGCTGGTGCCTGTGGCCGACGCGAAGATCAGCGTCTTCGACCACGGCCTGCTCTACGGTGACGGCGTTTTCGAAGGCATTCGAGTCTACAGCGGCAAGATCTTCCGGTGCCGGGAGCACGTCCAGCGACTGTTCGACTCGGCCAAGGCCATCCGCCTGACGATTCCCATGACCCACGAGGAGGTCACCCAGGCGATGTACGATACGTTAGCCGCCAACGGGTTGGCCAAGGGCGACGCTTACATCCGCCTCGTGGTCACGCGCGGCGTGGGGACGCTTGGGCTGAACCCGGAAAAGACGGCCAACCCGTCGGTATTCATCATCGCCGACCAGATTGAACTGTATCCACCCGAACTCTACGAGAAGGGGATGTCGGTGATCACGTGCAGCACGATCCGAAACCACCCGAACGCGGTGAGCCCTCGGATCAAGTCGCTGAATTATCTGAACAACATCCTCGGCAAGATCGAGGGCATCGACGCCCATGTTCCCGAGGCGATCATGCTCAATCACGAAGGTCTGGTGGCCGAGTGCACGGGCGACAACATCTTCGTCGTCCGCGATGGCGTTCTCATCACGCCGCCCACCAGCGCGGGGATTCTCGAAGGTGTGACGCGCGACACGGTCATCGAGCTGGCCCGCAAGCGGGGCATTACGCTGATCGAGAAGAACCTCGTCCGGCACGATCTGTACATCGCCCAGGAGTGCTTCTTCACGGGCACGGCGGCAGAGGTCATCGCCGTCACGCAGATCGACGGTCGGGTGATCGGTGATGGAAAACCCGGCCCGATCACGCGCCGGTTGATGGCCGACTTCAAGGCGTTTGTGCGAAGTCAATAGTCGGTGTCGCGGTCGAACCGCCGACACCGCGGAAGATTCCGAGAATGTACGGGAGCTTTACGTCGACGCATTCCCAAGGCGTACCCGATCGGGACTTGCGGCGGCGATTCACTGGTTGGCACACGCCCAGGGCTTTGGTACTTGCCACCATTCTTGGTTTCGCCGCTGCGGGCTGCAATTCCGCGCAACGGTTTCCAAAGACCCCCCTTGCTCGCGAGGATCATCCGACCGGAAGGGTTTTTGCCTTCGACGTTGACAGCGACCACAAACCCGATTACTGGCAGAGGCAGGATACGACCGGTCGGGTCGTCGAGCTGCGGCTCGACAACAACCACGACGGAACGCCGGATGAGACCGTCGATCTCGACGGGATTTCGCCCGAGCACGTGCCCCATCTCATCATTGTTCTGGACGGATGTCCGTATGATTGTGTCGAGGAGGCCTATAAGGAAGGTGCACTGCGTTTGTTCCGTCCGCCGGTTCGGATGATCAGTTGCTTCCCCGCGAACTCCGACCTGGCACTCTCTCAGATCTGGCACGTCGGCCCGGCGCGATTCTGCGAGGCCTTGTGCTTTGACCCGCAAGCCAATCGTTTCAACAACGGCCACGTCTCCTATCTGCGCGCGGAGAACTCGCCGTGGGTACCCCGGATGGCCTACCGGTGCAGCTTCTTGTGGGACGCGAACGCCTACCTGACGCCTCAATTGGTCTTTGATCACGAATTGCGAGGGATCTACCGCACATTTGCCAAGGTAGGCAGCGGGACCTCCGCGGGCTATACGGTCGGGACGGCTGGGCTTGGAACGCGCGGAGGCAAGCCGGCCATCCGCAAGTATCTCGAACAGGTCGACCGCCTGTGTCAACAGATCGTCCACGAACGGCGCGGCCGGGTCAAGCTGAGTGTGCTCGCGGATCATGGCCAGGGGCTGAAGCGGTGCCGGAGGGTCTCGTTCAGAAAGTACTTGACGGACAACGGCTATCGCCTGGGCAAGAGCCTGCGATCGCCTCGCGACGCCGTAACCGTCGAATACGGCATCGTGACGTACGCGGCGTTCTTCACGAAGGCACCCGCCGAGCTGGCCGATGTCCTGCGTCGGCATGAGGCCGTCGAGTTGACGTTCCACAAATCCGGATCCCATGTCGTGGTCATGAACCGCGACGCTCGCGCGGTGATCGCGCGCGCGGGCGGCGGGTTTCGCTACGACGTACGCGACGGCGATCCGCTGAAGATCTCACCGATCATTGCTCGCCTCCGGGAACAGGGGAGACTAAACCCTGACGGTGTTATCGACGATCGCGCCTTGTTCGAGGCGACGGCTACGCACGTGTATCCCGACGCCGTCCGCAGGGCATGGTTCGCCTTCAATGGCCTGACACGGATCAGCCCCGATGTGATCGCATCGCTCTACAACGGCTACAGCCACGGCGGGGCGTTCTTCGATCTGATGATCGGCGGTGTGAGCAGCACGCATGGTTCGATCGATCAGCTCAGCAGCACGTCGTTCGTTTTGACGATGCGGGGCCCGCTGCCGCCGGCGCTGCGGTTGGAAGATGCCCTGCAGGCGTTGGACGAGGCACGTCCGCCCGCGATGTGCCCCTTGGCGACCCGCCCCATCTCCGGCTCGTAGCGGCCGGCGAGGGCGCCGGCCATAATACTCATGCGAGAAACGCGATAACGGCGGCTCGACAGTCCGCCGCCTTGCGGAAACCTGCTCGGCAGATACTCCCGGCGTGGGCGAGCAGGGTGATGACGGTGGCCATGATGCGCCCGGCGCACACCCATCTCCCAACCGGCGATCACAAAGTGCACATTGAGGGTCCCCTGGGATCTTGGTAGAGTAGATTTGTGGTTGGAGACGTGTCATGCGCAACGAGTTCACTGCCATCATCGAGCGAGCGGGGAACTGGTATATTGCCTACAGTCCCGAGATCCCAGGGGCCAACGGCCAGGGGAAATCCAAGAAGGCGTGTCTGAAAAGCCTCTCCGAGGCTATCGAGTTGATTCTTGAGGATCGGCGTCAGGATGCCCTTCGTGGGTTGCCGAGGGAGGCAATCCGCGAAACCGTAGCGATCGAATGAAACGCAAAGACCTCCTGAGGCATCTTCGCCGTTACGGCTGCTACCTGAAAAGGGAAGGGGCCGCGCACTCACTCTGGACGAATCCCAATACCGGTTGGATCGAAGCGGTTCCGCGCCACGTCGAGATCCCGAATCGCTTGGTGAGGAAGATCTGTCGCAACTTGTCCCTGCCAGAAATCGGATGACCCTAGGGAGCATGGGCGGGGCAATGGACAGCCCATTCCATGGAATCGGCACCGCTCATTCGAACCAGTCGCACGGCAGGACAGAAGTGATGCCCTGTCATTGCGGCTTGGCGACAAATGCCTCGGTCTGCTTGCCGCCGGCATCGAACCGGATGCCGATGACATCTCCCCGTGTACCGAACGACTCCAGTTTCAGCTCCGCCTCGTCCCTTGTCTTCAGTGCCACCATGGCTTGGCCGTCGCGCAGTCTCGCCTTGATGCGATGGCCCTCCGGCACGGTCTCAATCGAGGCATCGGTCGGCACGTTCTCGCCGGATCGGTAGGGGCGGATGAGTGTCACGAAATCGCATCGACTCGTCGGCTCCCGGGTCGTGGCCGTCAAGTGCCATTGGACCAACTTGACACGTGGTCGCGGAGGCGTGTCGAACTGGTTGGTCTGATTGATCCGCAGCCCCTCCGGAGCCAGGAAGGTGACACGACACTCGGCCGGACCGTTCTTCGCCCGGATGTCGCCCTGCCCGTTGACCGTCATCTCGTTCGGCGAATGCAGCCACCATTCCAGCGTGGCCGGCCTGGTTGTCTCGAATCGGTCGAAGATCAGGATTAGCTCCGGCTTGACGAACAGGATGTGCCGCGTGAAGCGTTTGGCCAGGTCGCCATAAGCCCCGCCCGCCTCGCCGCGTACGTAGTCGAACGACGGTGAGGTGTGAAAGTCCGCGATCCGGCCCTGGCACCCGGCCGTGTGGCCGGACTGGCCTTGCCCGTTGATGGTGATGCAATTGGTGGACTTGGTGTGGTGCATCCACAACCGGTGATGGTCGCTGCCATGGATGTCGCGCTGGCCGCTGGGGATGAGCAACCGCTCGCCGAACGCGTAGAGGGCGAACGAGTTGTTCGCATCGTACCCGTGGCTCTGCGTCCCGAACGGGCTCGACTTGAAGACGATCTCGATGTTGTGACGGCCATCGAGCAGATTCGTATTGAGCATCGCCTGCCCGATGCCCCGGAAACATCGGCTCGACGGAAGGTCCGTGGGCGGCTTGGCCTCGATCTTCGGCGCTAGCCCCCGAACGAAACCGACGTATCCGCCTTCAACCTGCGGGCCGCCGATGGCGTCGACGTACCATTGCCAGTACGGGTTCCGGGCCTGTGCGGCCAGGATTGTCATCAATGGGCGATTCTCCGACGCCTTCGTCGCGCCGGCCAGATCACCCATGCCGCCCGCCAGGGTGCCCGGCGGCTGCAAATACATCGCGTAGTACCCGATCTTCGAGAAGTAAGGCTTCTTGTAGGCGTCGATGCCCATGGCCGACCGCATGATGTCGGCCCACCAGGTGAATCGGTGGATGTAGCTTCGCCAGTAGGCCGCGCCCTCGTGCCAGCCGCCGTCGTCGTCGCACCAAGCGGGATACACGTTGTAGAACACGTTCATGGCGAACCAAACCCATTCGCCGGCCTCGGGGATCTCATCGAGAAACGCTACGCCGATCTCACCGAGGAAGTGCCAGGCCCGATTCGAGTGGCTTGCGTAAGGTGACCACAGGTGTCGCGGGCACAGGTGGCGATACATCTCCTGTCCGCGAACGCGCATCACCTGCCGGCATTTCGCCCGCTCTTCATCGGTGAGCAGGTCGTTGACGAACGTGTAGGTCCGCGAGAAGTAGTAGGCGAAGGGCATCCCGGCCTCGTCGTTATAGAGGTAGCCGGTCGCACCCTTGGGCTCCCATTCGGCCGCCGCGAGCAGCAGCCTCTTGGCGAGCTGCCCGTACTCCTCCTTGCCGGTGATCAGGCGGGTAAACGCGAGCAGAGCGGCATTGTCGAGCACGGTGCAGACGCGATCGCGATTGCCCCACCAGATGGTCCGCCATTCCTCACTGAGCCGGACCGTACCCTGGGGATACGTCGGCGGCTCTTCGGTGGACGGCGGCTTCTTCAGCAGCTTGTCGCACTGCTTGATCAGATTGTCGCAGGCCGGTTTCAGATCCGTCTTGGCCAGTTCCCGGAGTCTCGGAAGGTCCTCGGGCCGAAGAAAGAGGCGCGGGTGCGTCTTGGGGATCCGGCCCAGTAACTCCTCGCGAGGAGGCATGGGCATTTGCGCCGCGTCGGCCGGAATGACGAACCGCCGAATCGTGCTCCATGCGGACCGCTTCTTCGACTTGTCGACGAATTGAAATCGCCAAAACCACTCGCCGGGTTCAAACACCTTGGGCGGACAGTGACAGGTGTACCGGATGTCGGTGATCTCGTAGTGGACACGATCGAACGTCGCCGAGCGGGAACATTGAAGCGTATAACTCGTGGCGGCCTTCTGTGGTCGCCACACGAAGGCGGGTGGCGTCGTGGGAACCGTCGTCCCTTCGTCGGGCCGGAATCCCCACTCACCGGGCTGGCCGGGCGAATCGTCGATCGCGAGCCCGTCCGATGCCAGGACCGGCCACGACGCCGCAAGAACCATCAACCAGGGGAGTCTCAATCGACTGCTGTGCCACAAGGAGTACATCCTGCCCTCACCGCCTCACTGGGCCTTGAACCACGAATCCGGGATCTCGATGTTCCAGACGTCGTTCACCAGTGGCCACTCGTTGCCGGCGGCAATCCAGATCTTGTCCTGGAAGACGAAGAACGATTGCTCGTGCCGCTTGGACCAGACCGTTTCGGTCTTCAGCTCCTTCCAGTCCTTGCCGTTCGAGCTGTACCAGACGTCGTTCCAATTGACCGACGGATTGTCGGACCAGCCACCCAGGATCCACATGTGATTCTTGTAGACGACGTTTGAGAACCAGATCCGCGCCGCCCACGGGGCATGATCGGTAACGTGGGTCCAATGGGCGCCGTCGGAGGAACTCCACACGTCGTTGAAGCCCAGGTATCCCGGCCTGTAATTCCCGCCGCCGAAGACCCACATCTTGTTGTCGAAGGCCAGCACACCGTGGCAGGCCCGCGGCGCCCAGGGGGCCTTCTCGGTCGCACACTTCCAGTTCTTGCCGTCGGTCGAGTACCACACGTCGTTGAGCAAATGCTGCGGCGTCCCATCGAAGTATCGCTCGATTCCGCCGAGGATCCACATCTTGCCGTCGAAGGCGACGCCGCCGGCGCCGAGTCGCGGCTTCCACGGCGCCTTCTTCGTCGCGGCCGTCCACGTCGCCCCGTCGGTGGAATACCACACCTCGTTGCTCGCCGAGGCGAACGGCTTACGGCCACCGTACCAGCCGCCCATCGTCCACATCTTGTCGTCGAAGACAAACGACGTCGGCAGGTCGCCGTGCCGCCATGGCGCCTCCTTCGTGACGAGCGTCCAGTTCCTCCCGTCCGCCGAGTTCCACACATCGCGAGGCCCGGGCTCAGTGGACGTGAACCAGCCTCCCCACATCCACATCTTGCCCTTGTATTCGACCTCGCCGCACGAGTCGCGCGCCTGCCAGGCGGCGTGTTCGGTGACTCTGACCCAGTTCGGCGCCTTGGTCTGGCCCATGGCCAACTCTCCGGGATAGCGGACAACGATCATCACGCCCGCGATGAGCAACGTGCTGGTCTTCATGATTGGGTATTCCTTGTCTCCTCGTTGCGGCGGCTTCTGATGATGTGCCGCTCACGTGGGGTATGTCAAGGTGTGCATCGCACGCTACAGACACACACTGCTCCTTACTTTCGCTCCCTTTACCGATGGGCGGATCCGCTAGCGGAGGGACTCAATCGTCCTCGCCAACTCCGCGCGAACCTCAATCAGCTTGGCCGGGTCCTTTTCCCAATCCATCCAGGTCCGCCCGATGCGCAGGGCAAAAGCCTGCGCCTTCTCGCGGCCGGCCTTCTGCGCCAACAAGTGCAGGTACTCATAGTCCTCCATCCCCTCGCGGATTTGCTTGAGCCGCATCGAGGCGACCGGCCCGTCAAAGCCGGCGTCGCGACCGGGATAGAAGAGCATCCCCTCGCCGTTATAGGCCAGTCGGAAGCTGGGCTGATCCAGCCAGGGGTCCTTCACATGACCCCAGTAGACGGACGTCCAGTAGAGCAAGCCCGTGATCTGGTATCGATAGTTGATCCAGGCCCAGACGCGGTAGTTGAGCGGCGGGAAATCCAACTGCCAGAACAGCGGCTTGTCGCCGCATTGACAGAGGGCGGTGTAGCTCCACAACTGCTCGCCCGCGGCGAGCCGCTGTTGAGCCGTCGCTTCGTCATGCAAGGGCCAGAGCGGCACCCAGATGTCCACCGCCCCGTACAGGTCGCCCCAGGCAGGGTTCGAAGTCTTCGTCTGCTCGGTGCAGAGGACGCGGAGCTTGGGTGCGGCCTCGTGGACGACGGCCGCCAACCGGCGCACCTCGGCGTAGGCTTCCTTGTCGTTCGGTTCGTCCAGAATGTACACGTACGCACCGTCCAACCACCCGTGTTCAGCCAGGTACGCTTGCATCCCCGCCAGGTACCGTTTGGTCAGCTCGCGGTTCTTGCCCGCCGGGTCGGAGGTAAAGCTGAACGGTACCGGAATCGCGTTGACGCGGAATCGCTTCATGAATTCGGCCAACTTGGCGTGCGTGGTCGACGGGTCGATCGTGCCGTCGGGCTTGACCTTGGGCAGCAAGTCCCTCGGGACGTCCGGCGTGATGCGATGGGCCGCCATCGCGGCGAGATACTGCTCCTCGATCTTGAGGTACTCGGGGCTGCCCGCCTTGACGCCGTGGGCCGCGGCGACGCGTGTGAACCCCCCGAAGTGCGATCGAACGGTCGGCACGTCAGGCAACGCGAACGCCCACACATGCAGTTCGATCGGCAATACCACCGGCGGCAACCCTGCAAGAACCACACGCACCTGGCCCTTGTATTCGCCCGGCGCCGCATCCGGCGGCACGAATAGATCGACCCAGAAGGTCTCGGTGAACCCTGGAAGGACACGCCGGGGGATCGCGTCGTATTTCGCGCCCTTGGGGTTGTCTTCGCGCCATTCCTTCAAGGCCGACCCGTCGATCGGATTGACGAACGGCACGAGGGCGTCGGGGTACAACCCGATCGGCGCGGTGCTGTGAGGACTCGGCCGGCGGATGTACACGCAGTGCTCTCGATAGCGAGTCGCCTTGTCGCCCGCGATCTTCTTGTCGCCTTCACCGACCAGGTCGCTCACGATCACGTCGTTCACGACTATCGGCTTGGAATTCGTCTGAACGGCGATTTGAAACGCTTCGTACTCATTCCGGGCGGCCTCCAGTCTGATCGGACCCTGAGGCGCGGGAACCACGCGCAGAGGATCGATCCGGGCCAGGCTGTCCGTGGACCAAACATGAACCTCGGCCGGAACCGAGCCTGTCACCCCTGCCACAATGCAGAAAACGATGAGGGCAGAACGCATGGCTAGACACACCTTTCCGGCCCGGGGGCCCGACTGTTGGTCGGCTTGGCCGGAACGCCGACGACAACCACGTTGGGCGGCACGTCGCGATGGACCACGGCGCCCGCGCCGATCACTGCGCCTTCGCCGATCCGTATCCCCTGAAGCACGATCGCCCCCAAGCCGATGTGGGCCTTAGTTCCCACGATCGCCTCTCCGCCGATCACCGCCCGCGGCGCGACGTGGACGTGATCGCCGATCGTGCAGTCGTGCTCGATGATCGCACCGGTATTGACGATAACGTTTTGGCCGATAACGGCTTGGGCATTCACTACGGCGCCGGCAAAAACGACGGTGCCCGCTCCCAGTTCGGCCGTCGCCGATACGGTCGCGCGGAGATGACAGACGGACGGAGGGACAAATCCGATCTTGAGCAACCGCTCGAACAACTGGACGCGCAGCGTCGGATCCTTCACCGAACCGACGCCCACTAACGCGGCCGCCAGTCCCTGCTGACGCAATCGCGGCAGCTCCTGGTCGGTCCCGACCACGGGCACGCCCATAACCTGCCCGCGAACGACGGGGTCCGTCAGAGCGGCCACGATCCAGCGTCCTTGCGTGCGCACCGCCTCGATAATGACCTTGGCGTGCCCGCCCGCGCCGGCGATCACAAGCTGACTGGATACCTGCATGGCTCAACTCCTACACTGCCCCCCGGTTTGACCCGAACCGATCGAGCCGTCTGCCGGCAGCAATACCGGCGGACGCCATCACATTGAACCGGAACGGCGCAAGGGTCAAGCCCGGGTCAGACAATCCGACCGCCTCACGTGCATCCGGCATTTCGTCGTCGAAAGTGCGTCCATGTAATGCGATCAATCGGAGCCGCGACGGGCGAGGAGCCCTTGGGAATCAATCAGAGTCGCGACCATGAGAGAGCGGTGGGACTCGCCGGAACGGTGGTTCAAACAGGCCTGTTGCTCTCGTGGCGCTCGTGTCAAGGCTATTGCGCGATGCGGCTCGAGAAAGGGTCGTCGATATGAGATCTCGGCGCGATTGTCTCGGTGGCACCTGTCGGCCCGCGGCGGACCGGGGGTGTGCGGCTACGACTCGCACACGTCGTTCAATTTGCGGGCAATCTGGGCGCCCAACGCATGACACCGGGCGAGCGCGCCTTCGTCCGGAACGTAGCAGACCTCCAGCGGTTCGCCCACGAGTTCCACCTTCATCTCGTGCAGCGTGTCCGCAATCTGAGCCGCGGCCTTGCCGTTCCAGCCATAGGAACCGAAGGCTGCCCCGACGAGGCGCGTCGGCTTGAGGCCTTTCAGATAGGTCAGCAGGTCCGCCACCGTCGGGAACATGTTCGAGTTCAACGTGGGCGAGCCGACGACGAGGGCGCCGGCTCGGAGGACCTCGGTTGTCACGTCGCTGCGATGGTTCGCCGCGAGCGGCATGACGTTCACGCCTACGCCGCCGGACAGCAATCCCTCGGCAATGGCATGGGCCATCTTGGCCGTACTGCCCCACATCGTGTCGTACGTCACGACCGCCTTGCGAGCGGGCTTCTTCTCGGCCCACCGGGCGTACAGGTTGACGACCCAAGTCAGATCCTTTCGAAAGATCGGACCGTGGTCGGGTGCGAGGACCTGCATGGGCAGCCTCAGGGCGTTCAGTCTCTCGATCGCCTTAAGGACGATCGGCGAGTAGGGCATGACGATGTTCGCGTAGTACTTCGCCGCTTCATGCTCCATGACCTCGACCGGCAATTCGTCGGCAAACCGCTCGCTCGACGCAAGATGCATGCCAAAGGCATCCTGAGAAAACAGGATGTTCTCTTTCGACAGGAACGACATCATGCTGTCGGGCCAATGGAGCATTCGCGTCTCGACGAACGTCAGATCCATGTTGCCCAGGCTGAGCGTCTGCCCATCCTTGACGGCCTCGATGCTGCCTTTCGTGTGAAAGTGCTGAGTGAGCGCCTTAACGCCCATGGTCGAGGCAAACACCTTCTCGGGTTTGACCGCCTCGATGACTTCCGGCAGGCAGCCGGAATGATCCATCTCGGAGTGATTCGAGATGATGTAGTCGATCTTCCGCGGATCGATCACCGAGCCAATGCGCTCCAGCAACTCGTCCTTGAACGGTGCCTTGACGGTGTCGATCAGCGTGATCTTGTCGGCCAGGACGAGAAACGCGTTGTACGTCGTGCCGCGGCTCGTCGCGTAACCGTGGAAGTCGCGAAGGCCCCAGTCGATCGCGCCGACCCAATAGACCTTGTCGCCGACCTTACATGCCGTGTATATGCCACCCATCGTAACATGCCCTCAGGGACTGTCGGATTCAGGGTCACCGATTCCGGACATACGCTCCTTCGTTGCGGCACGGCAGCGTCGTTTCGGAATTGGCGATCCGGAACCGGATCCTCAAATCTCAGATTGGAAATCTTACCTCTCAGTACCCATGCGTCAGTACACCTCTTCCGTCTGGCGCACTTTACCGGCAAACGTGCGGTAGATCCAAGCCGTATAGGCCAGCACGATCGGCATGCCGATCAAGGCGACGATGAGCATCACCTTCAACGTCAGCGGCGAAGACGACGCATTCTCAATGGTCAAGCTGAGCGTGGAGTCACCCAGCGCCGGTACGATGGTGGGGAATATCCCCGCCCCGACCATCGCCATCTGACCGACAATCGATGCCGCGGAATAGGCGAAGGCGTTGAGAGGCTGACCTTTCTTTGTCGACACGATAACCATGACAATGGCCACGATGCACAAGACAGGAAGGATATACAGCCACGGCATCGTGTGATAGTTCTTCAGCAGATGCGAATAGGCCACTATCGTGACCGCATCGGCCACGACGACCAGCGCCAGGTAGGTGCTCGCCGCCTTCAGTACCCACCGCTTGGCCCGCTCGGCCAACTCACCCTCGGTCTTCATGACGATGTATGTCGCACCGTGCGTGGCGAACATCGCCAAACCGACCAACCCGATCATCAAGGCGAACGGGTTCAGCAATCCGAAAAAGGTCCCCGCAAAGTTTCTCGACTCGTCGAGCGGCAGTCCCCGGAGGATGTTTCCAACGGCCACACCGAACAGCAATGCCGGCAGCATGCTGCCCACGGCAAATCCGACATCCCATGCCTTCCGCCAGCCGGTCGAGGCAACTTTGCTCCGAAACTCGATCGACACCGCCCGTAGGATCAGGCCGAACAGCACCAGCATGAGCGCCAGGTACAGCCCGCTGAAGACTGTTGCATAAACCTCGGGAAACGCGGCAAAAATCGCCCCGCCACCCGTCAACAGCCAGACCTCGTTGCCGTCCCAGACCGGGCCAATCGCGTTCAGCAGGGTCCGCCGCTCCCGATCGCCCTTCGAGAACAAGTACCAGAAGCCGACGCCCAGGTCGAATCCGTCGAGGATGGCATACCCTACCAGCAGAATGCCGATCAGCATGAACCAGATCACCTGCATGCCGGTCATGACCGCACCTCCTGGGCCGCGATCCGGACGCCATCCGACACGTCAGGGCCGTGCAGGATCTTCTGACGCAACAGGAAGACCCAGACGGCGAACAACAGACCGTAGATGAGTGTGAACATGATGATGGAGGCCAGGATCTGTCCCGCGGGCACCGTCGGCGAGACGGCATCCTTGGTCCGCAACAATCCGTAGACCGCCCAGGGTTGCCGCCCCACCTCTGCCGAGAACCACCCAAGCTGGTGGGCGATGAACGGCAGGGGGATCGTCCATAACGAGAGCTTGAGAAAGAGAGTGTTCTCGTACAGCTTCTTCCGCCGGCGGAGGAACAACCCGTAGCCCGTCAGGCCGATGAACCACAACCCCATCATGACCATCAGCCGAAACGTGTAGAAGGTATAAGGCATCGGCGGGCGGTCTTCCTTGCGAAAGGCGTTGATCCCCTTGACCTCGGCATTGATGTCGCGGAAGGCCATCCAACTCAGTAGGCCGGGGATGGCGATCCTGGCCCGAACCACCCCAGCCTCAGGATCGGGAATGCCAAACACGACATAAGGCGCGCGGCGCTGTGTTTCGAAGATGCCCTCCAGCGTCGCCAGCTTCGCCGGTTGCGTGCGGGCGACCTGCCCCCCGTGATAGTCACCAATCGGAAGTTGAATCACCGAGGAGATGAACCCCACGACAAGGGCCATGTTCAATGAGGTCTTGGCGAACTCAATATGCCGCCGATTGAGCAGGAACCAGGCGCTGACCCCCATGACGAACAGCGCCCCGGTCGTCAAGCAACCGTCCACCGTATGAAGGTATCTCGGTAGCGTCGACGGATTGAAGACGGCCGCCCAGAAGTCCGTCAGCTCGGCGCGGCCGTTTCGGATCACATATCCCGCCGGCGTTTGCTGCCACGAGTTGGCCACGATGATCCAGAACGCCGAGAGCGTCGCACCGATTGCCACCATCAGCGATGCGAACCAGAGCGTTTTGGTCGACACGCGCTTCCAGCCGAAAATCAGGACGGCCAGAAACGTCGATTCCAGAAAGAACGACAAAATGCCCTCGGCCGCCAGCGGGGCGCCGAAGATGTCGCCCACGTACCGCGAGTAGTTGGACCAGTTCGTCCCGAACTGGAACTCCATCGTGATGCCGGTGGCCACTCCGACCGCAAAGCTCACCACGAACAGCCCAATCCAGAATCGTGCCAGTTGACGGTCGCGCTCATCACCGCTGCGCTTGTACCGGGTCATCATCCAGAAGATGAGCCAGGCCATTCCGATCGTGAGCGACGGAAAGATGAAGTGAAACCCCACCGTCAAAGCGAATTGAACTCTGGCAAGCCAAACGGGATCCATGAGATTGACACCTCGGAGTCTGCTCGCACCCTTCCCTGCCCTAGGGCGAGACAAAAGATTCCCGCACCCTTCAGGCCGGCGCCGCGCCCCCCTGCGTCCGGTCGGGTTAGATGACGCCGAACCCTCGCGCAATGGCGCGTCGGCATTGTCTCCCCTTCGGTCTTCCCATAACGGAAAGCCGGGGAGCTAGGCCTTCCACAGTCCGTGAAGGTTGCAGTACTCGCGGGCAGTGACTTCGTCGGCCTGGCAGTCAAACGTCGCCTCGGGGGCCTGACCCGGCTTGAGGTACTGCCGGCAGATCTTGCCGTCGGCCATGATCTCGACAAACTCGATGTAGTGCTTCTCTTCCATCGGGTGCGGAACGCTCCCGACCTTTACCTTGATCTTGCCGCCGACCTTCTCGATCACGGGGACGTGTTTCTCCTTCGAGGCATCGACCGTATTCTCAGTCAGCAGCTTCATCGGCTTGCCGCAGCAACTCAATTCACAGCTTCCGCCGTGAATTACCTCGACGATGAACCCGGTCTCTTTACATTTGTAAACTTGGTTTCTCTCTGCCACAGGTCAGTCTCCTTGTAAGACAGCCGTCGGCCCTCAGCTATCAGTTGCCGGAGTTACACAACCAACCATCCCATCTGCCCGCCAACTTCCGGATTGTGAAGCCTCTTCGTCCCTACGTTCTTCTTGCCGCGTCGTAACGTCGCCCGACTTCGTCCCAGTTAATAATGCCCATGATCGCCTTGACATAGTCCGCACGTTTGTTCTGGTACTTGAGATAGTACGCGTGTTCCCACACATCGATCACCAGCAACGGGACGGCTCCCGCGATGATCTGGTTCTCGTGCTTCTCAACTTGGAGGGGTAGCAGCCGGCGGCCCATCGGCTCGTAGGCGAGCACGCCCCAACCGCTGCCGGCCACCGTGTTGCTCACTTCGGTCAGGCAGGCCTTGAGCGTGTCGACGCCGCCGAACTGAGCCTTGATCGCGTCGGCCAGGGCTCCGCCCGCCTCCGTCGGCTTGGGGCTCAGGTTGGCGAAATAGAGCGCGTGCAGGACGTGTCCCGACCCGTGAAAGGCGATTGCCCGAGCAATCGCCTGCGCGGTCGCGTAGTCGCCCTTCTTACAGGCCGCGTCGCACTTCTCCAGTGCCGTGTTCAGTCCGGCCACATAGGCGGCGTGGTGCTTGCCGCTGTGCAGGTTCAGTGTCGCCGCATCCAGTACGGGCTCGAGCGCGTCGGCCGGATACGGCAGCGGCGGCAACTTGTAGGGAATGATCCCCCCCTGGTCCCCTTGGGCGGCCATGACCTCGGAATTCACCAGCCTCAACATCGCGGAGCCGGCTGCCGAGATGCCCGCCCACTTCAACACGTCACGTCGGGATGCAGTACCCATACCATGTCTCCTTCACCTGTATTCGGTCGCAACACCTTCGCAGAGTATCAAGCTCGCCGTTCCGAACGCCCGCTCCCTTCCCCCTGCGTTCCCATCGTGGATTCGACAGGAACAGATGGAGTCCGCTCCCCGTCACCGCCCTAGTAGTTCTCCGCCAGGACCTCAAAGTGCGCCTGGGGATGCGCGCACGCGGGGCAGGCGGTCGGCGCCTCAAGCCCCTCGTGAACGTATCCGCAATTGCGGCATCGCCAGACAACAGGCTTGTCCTTCTTGAACACCTTGCCGGCCTCGACATTGGCCAGAAGGGCTCGATACTGTTTCTCATGTTGCCTTTCGGCCACGCAGACGAATTCGAAGACCTTCGCGACGGCCTCGAAGCCCTCCTCACGTGCCACCTTGGCAAAAGACGGATAGAGCCTGCTCCACTCCTCATGCTCGCCGCCCGCGGCGGCCCTCAGATTCTCCGCCGTCTTGCCGATCACGCCGGCAGGGAATGCGGCGGCAATCTCGACCTCGCCCCCTTCGAGAAACTTGAAGAACCGCTTGGCGTGTTCCTTCTCCTGTTCGGCGGTCTCCTGGAAGACCGCGGAGATCTGAACGAACCCCTCATCTCGCGCTTTGCCAGCGAAGTAGGTATATCGGTTCCTCGCCTGGGACTCTCCTGCGAACGCCATTAGAAGGTTCTTTTCCGTCTTCGATCCTTTGAGACCCATTTCATCGCTCCTCTTCTGGTCTTGGTGAACTGAAACCGGAATCGTCTTGAACTCACTCGCACCCCAACGCATGCATCAAGACCGCTGGTGAGATGCATGAGCGGGGTAGGCCCTTGATCGCGACATGTCGTGCTTGACCAATGAGCATAAGGGATTACGTGGTGCTTCGCAAACGCATCATCGTCAAGAGCATTTTGAACCGTCCGACCGCCTTGACCGCATGAGGCACGTTGGCGGGCATCAGTACCATCTGGCCGGCCGACGCGGCAATGGGCTTTCCACCGATCGTCAGCTCAACCTCACCTTCAAGGACCTGAACGACGGCATCGAACGGGGTGGAGTGTTCGCTGAGCCCCTGGCCCTTGTCACATGCGAAGAGCGTGAGTGTCCCCGCCTCGTTTTCGACGAGCGTTCGGCTCACGATTGCCCCTTCGCCATACGACACCAGACCGGCAAGATCGACCGCTTCGGCTGCCGGCAGTTTACCGACGGCCCCGCACCCGTGGGATTCTCCTTGTGTGCTCACTGTTACTACTCCTCGTTAGGGATGACCGGCAACGGCGTCCTCGCGGACGGCAAATCCCAGCCCTTCTATCGCCACGCGCAACCGGTGACGATTCAGGTGATTCCCCACGATGGCCGCCTGTTGAGTCTGGAGATCCACTCGAACCGTCCGGACACCCGAGACCCCTGACAGTGCCTTTCGGACCCTCTCCACGCAATGATCGCACGTCATCCCGCTGATCGACATCAGAATCGTCTCATCCGAAGACGTCGACCCGGAATCGATCGCCCCGGCCTTCGGAGACCGGCGAATCACGAGGGCGTAGGTCATCACGCCCAACAACACCAACGCGCTGAGGTGGCTGAAGATCTCCGGCGACAGATCGTGCACGTGATGAGGGTATGCGGGAACGATGCCGCTGGTGAACAAATGGTCGAGCGCGAGTCCCGATGCCAACGCACTCAGTGCGATGCTCATCAGGTAAATGCAGGCCGCGCGGCGACCCATGACGTTCCATATCATGGCGATGGTCGCTCCGTTGGTCGCCGGTCCGGTCATCAAGAAGACGAGCGCCGCGCCTACCGATATCCCCTTGGCGATCAGCGCGACCGCGATGGGAACCGATGCCGTCGCACAAACGTACATCGGAACGCCGACGAGCATCATCACCAGCATCGTTCCCATGCCGCCGCCCAATACGCCCGCGAAGTAGTCGTCGGGCACAAGGGCGGTGATGACCCCGGCGAGGATCAAGCCCACCACGAGACTCTTGCCGATGTCTCGAGGCAACGCCACGAACCCATGGTGAAGTGCTCGGTATAGGCGGCCATGCGCCCCAGTACCCTCGCAACAAGCGTCAGGACCGTCGTTCGGGGCAGAGGGTTGCTCTGACTCGCGAGGACCGAGGATCGTTACCAGGACGCCGCCGGCAATGCCGCTGATCAGTGCGGCCAATGGGCGAAACACGGCCACTACGCCTCCCAGGAGGCTGTAGGTTACCAAAATGCTGTCCGCCCCCGTTTGAGGGGTCGAGATCAGAAACGCCGTTGTTGCCCCGCGACTCGCCCCATGCCTTCTCAGTGAGGCTGAAACCGGTATAACACCGCAGGAGCACAAGGGTAGAGGTACCCCGAAGGCGGCTGCCTTGAGCACGGGTAGAAGACCCCTGCCGCCAAAATGCCGTTGCACACTCTCGGGCGGAATTAAGACCGACAGGACCCCGGCCACCAGAAACCCGAAAAGAAGGTACGGAGCCATTTCGGCCAGTACGCGCCAAGAGTCAACGCAGGTGTTTAAGACGAATTCCAACACGCTACACCGTCATGGAAGTGCCGCAACTCTTCAAGGCATTAGATGCTTTTGGGCCCCAACGAATTCCAAGCCGAGCGAGGCGGAAATCGTAAGGGCCGGGACCATCCGACATGGACCCAAGCCTGAACCCTGGTGTAACGGGAGTCAAGAGGTTACACATCAGAGTCCGTCTCCTCTTGCCAACGACACTCGCCCCGTGGATACTCGGGCACAGTTCGTCGGATGGAGACACCCCGTGAAGCTTGACACGCTGAATGAGCCCAAGGTCCGGCAATTGGGGGAGGGCATCGTGGCGATCCTGTTCATCGCCATAACCGAGCCGCGTGGGCCGCACCTGCCCCTTCAGGGTGACCGGCGGATTGCGGAGGGAATCGCCGAACAGCTTGAATCCACTCGCGGCGACGGGCCTGTAATGCAATAGGAGACACAGTCGATGCCCAAGAAGCAACCGCACGCTCCGGAGGCGTTTAAGGACTACAAGGGCCCATACTCGGTTGCCCTGACCTGCGGTGATCTGATCGTCGTATCGGGGCAAGTTGCCCTCGACCCGAAGACCAAGAAGGCCCTCGGTACGGACATCAAGGAACAGGCCAAGATCACCCTCGACAACGTCAAGAATGCCCTGGCATCCGCCGGTGCCACGATGGACGACTGCGTCAAGATCGGCGTTTTCCTGGCGGACATCGGCGATTTCAACGCCTTCAATGAGGTCTATCGCACGTACTTCAAGGAACCGTTGCCGTGCCGGACATGCGTTCAGGCGGTATTGTGGCCCGGCGCCCTGGTCGAGATCGATGCGTGGGCCGTCCGTGGCGCGGGCGGACAGTGACGCGCGGGATCCGGGCCGATGATTCCGCCGGACCACATTCCATTGGGTCCGCGACCCTGAAGGATCGGACAACGGAATCGGCATGAACTGCTTTTTCAGGCGGCTTTGCCTAAGGCAGACAGGCAGAGCAGTCGGTCAACGTGTGGAACATGCGACGCAGCCTTGCCGCCTCCGTGGCCGGATCGCTACGCTTGAACGAAGGAGATTCAACGTGAAACGGGCATTTCCGACGGCGCTCGCGATGACGGTCGTGTTGTCGGCGCCCTATCCCGCCGCCGGCCAAGAACCTTTGCGCCGGATGCGATACACCCACCGCTCCAAAGACCAAGCTATCGCCTGGCAGAAGCAAGTTCGAGCCGACTTGTTCAAGGTGCTCATGTTGGAGGATCTGCTGAGTCACGCAATTCCCTTCCATGAGACGCCGGTTTCCTCCACGGGTAAGGGCAAGTACGAGCTAAGAGAGCTGGAGATCAACTCCACCCCCGGTCGGAGGATAAGGGTAGTCCTGGCGGTTCCCGCCGCCGTGAACGAGCGCAGCCCGGCGGTGGTGTGCATCCATGGCCATGGAGGCAATCGAAACACCCCGTACGATCGTTCATCCGTCTACAAGGGCTTCGCCACCGCGTTGGCCGAGGCGGGTGCCGTCACGATTTCCACGGACGTCGGTCAACACAAGGTGTACGAAGACGGTCGTACGCTCATGGGCGAGCGTCTCTGGGATGTCATGCGCTGCGTGGACTACCTCGTCTCAATGAAGGAGGTCGACTCGTCGAGGATCGGCTGCGCCGGCCTGTCGCTTGGCGGCGAGATGGCCATGTGGCTCGGCGCGATGGACGAGCGGGTCGGCGCCACGGTCTCGGCCGGGTTTCTGACTACCATGGACCAGATGGAGAAGAACCACTGCATGTGCTGGAAGTTTCCCGGACTGCGGGAGCGGGTCGACTGGACCGACGTCTATTCTCTGATCGCGCCGCGGGCGCTCCAGTGCCAGAATGGCCTTAAGGAAGGCCCGAACGACTTCTATGTGCCCATCGCCCGAAAAGCACTGGAGGAGATTAAGGTCATCTATGCCGATTTCGACCGGCCGGACAAGCTGGAACTGGACGTCCACGACGGCGGCCATGAAATCGACTTGCCTGCCTTGACGGCATTTTTCAAGAAACACCTCACGTTCGGGGGCTTGGGTAATCACTCGAGATAGCCCAAATCGGTGAGCCTCTCGGTGAGCGCCTTCATCTCTTCGCTGGAGTAGATCTGCTGTTCGACTTCGGCGCGATCGCGCCTCTGCGGAGGCTCGAACTCGACGGCGAGCGGGACGTCGAACAAGTCAACGAGAGGCCGACCTTCCATGTCCGCCGGCACGGGCTGTCCGATACACGCCAAGATCGTCGGCGCGATATCCGCAATGTGGGCGTTGAGTGTCGCTCCCGATCGAACGTGCGGCCCATAGACGGTCAGGATCCCTTCCACGCGGTGCGTGCCTTCCATACGACGATCGCTCGTCCATCGCACGGCGCCGAATCCTCGAATCTTTCGAACGACGGCCAACCCCTCCGCGGGCGCCAGCAACAGGTCGGGCATCCACTCGCTGTCCTCCCGCTTGCAGTTGTACAACTCCTCGGGCTTGTACACCTGGGGGAACACACGGCACCGGCCCAGCTTCGGATGGTCGCACGTCACGTCCTGAAAACGCCGGATCAGGTCCTCCCGAAGCGATTCATATTCGGACGGCTCGACGATGCCGCCCGGCCAACGATCCTTTCGTGTGATGTACAAGAATCCGTACATGCCCGCGTGCATGACACAGGCCTTCGTCCGATTCCAGTCGACCGCCAAGTCCCGTTCGATGGGTGTCGTCGGCTCTGCAAAACGACTGGTCTTGGGCGTGGTCAGGCGGTTCCACAAGTGTGCGGAACGTGTTCGGAGCCGTTCAAGCGGGCTTCGCAGTCCGAGATAGCCCCAACGATTCAGCAGGTAGTTCGGCTGGGCCTTGCCGTCCAGGCTGCCGTGGCCATGATCGGACATGATGATGGTCACGGCTTGCCGCTTCCGCGCCAGGTCCGCGAGTTGGCCGATGGTCCTGTCCAAGTGCTCGAAGCAGCGAACGACCATTTGCGTCCGCTCGGGGTCGACGTCGGAGCCGTGCGGCGGAAGATAGCGCCAAGCCTTGTGCTGGAGGTTGTCGACCAGCTTGAACAGAACCATCATCACATCCCAGCCGTAGCGATCGGTACAAAGCTCGGCGATCTGACGCCCCTGATCGAAGCTTCCGGAAATGTAGTTCATGTTTTCGGCAAAGACCTGCCGTCCGCCGAACACCCGGCGCTTCCAGTTGGTGCGATAGGTATAGTCCGGCCAGCGGCGGAGGATTTCATCCTTCAGGTCCGCCGGATAGGTGAAGTCCGAGGTGACCCCCGGCGTCTCGAACCCGGAAATCATGAAGCCATTCACGGGACTGGGCGGATAGGTCATCGGCAGGTTGATCGAACCGACTCGGACGCCCTTTTCCGACAGGATCTCCCAAATGGTCTTTTCAAGGATGGCTTGTGTGTGATTGAAGCTGAGCGTATTGGTCCGAACGTCGTATTTCTCAAAATCGATGATTCCGTGACGACCGGGCCCTTTGCCGGTCATGAACGTTGTCCAGGCAGCCGGTGTTATGGGCGGGCGCGTGGATTCAAGTATGCCCGACGTGCCCCCGGCAACCAGGCGACTGAGATGAGGCATATGGCCCTGGTCCATCAGCGGGGTCAGGACGTCAAACGTCGCCCCGTCGAGTCCTATGATCAGTACCCTGTCCGCGATCCGTGGCACGGACCCTTGCCCTTGGCCTGCCGCCGAGTCGGCATCGCCCAATTCCGAACGAACTATCCCCTTTTCACTCATGTTTGTCGACACGAAATGACACGCTGGAGGCGGCGGAACAACGCGGCCATCAAAACATTCTTCGGCCATGCCCTCAACCGGCATGCCGACCCGCACCAACAACGATGATACTCCCTTCTCCCTCATTCTGCAACCACAACGCGCGGACCCGACGACCGTCGGGCGCCACCAGGTTATGGCGACACTGAGAGAGGGGATGGGCGGCGGTTCTCGCACTTTGAGCTAATCAAGAGGCGTTCGCGAGGCCTCACGCCACGAAGCCGAATTATCCGATAATAGATAGGCAAGGTCGGCGATAGGGTCTCCCCGCGCGTGGGTGGAAGGACGGCGCCCATATCCTTCCGCACTCGGAATGCGACAAGCAACCGAGCGGAGGCGGAGAGCCTTTTCGGACCGAAGGCATCACCAAGGAGGTCCTCACGTGAAATCGGTCAACATGTTGGTGGTCAAGTCCGCGCTGGTTGTGACGGGTCTGGGGTCAATGGCCAAGGCGGACAGCCTCCAGACAATCATCGATATGGGAAAACCCTGCCCTTTGCTGTTTGACATCGCCAACGGGGGGGCGTGGCGTCACCTGACGCCGACGTTCAACGATGTCTTCTTGTGGCCGGGCTGGACCGTCTTCACGACCGGCATCCAGTAGGTACGATTGACCGCAGTCCACCTCTGATCTTGTGGTTGGCCTGGCGTCGGAACGGCAAGATCGCCGCATGCCGACCCGTCGGGTGCCGCTCCGAGACGATGCTCCGACGATGGGCGGCTGAACCGGCAATCCATGATGCGGATCCTGGGCGTTACATGCGGGATTCGGGGCGCGAGTCTTCCCTGAGGGGCGGCGAGCTACGGCGAACGAGAATGCGCCGTGAGCTCCCAGTATAATCGGACTCCATGGCCATCGACCACCTCAGTCCCGAACTCATACAGCGAGATCTGAACACACGCCGGATCGGTCGTCGGGTCCTCGTTCTAGAGGAGACGACCAGCACGAATGATGTGGCTTCGGCGGCCGCCCGGCAACATGATGCGGATGGGCTGGTCGTCCTCGCGGACCATCAAACCGGCGGAAGAGGGCGTCTCGGTCGACAATGGAGTTCACCCCGCGGTGCCTCCGTGCTGTGCAGTGTCTTGCTTGTCGATCCGGCAAGAGCGGCCGCACCCTATCCCGAGGCCGGCGTGTTGATGCTGGCCGCGGGGATTGCGACGTGCGAGGCAATTGCGTCGGCCGTGGCCGATGTGGACCCCGTGATCCGCTGGCCCAACGACATCTTCATACGGGGGAAAAAAGTCGCGGGGATTCTCATCGAGTCCCGACTCCAACAAGACATCCGGGCATCGGTCATTGGAATCGGCATCAACTGCCTTCAGCAGAAGGGGCATTTTGCCCCCGACCTCCGGAGAACCGCGACCAGCCTCGATGCCGAGTCCCATACGGCGATTTCTCGTCTGGCGGTGGTTAGGAGTCTGCTGTTCGAATTGGATCGTTGGCTTGCCGATCCGGCCGATGCCCACGTGCTTCGTCGCGCTTGGCTTGACCGTGCGGAGCCTCTCGGTCAGCATATTCATTTGAGGCAAGCGGGACACGACTTCGTCGGCACGACAATCGACGTCGATCCGACAGCGGGGCTCGTTGTCCAATTGGATGGGGGCGGGCGACGCGTATTTGATCCCGCCACAACCACGCTGTTCCGATCCGGGGGCGAGATGGCACCGAGGGGTTGTTGATCCCGCAGGCCGACCGGGCGGGATTCATGGGGGATATCGATTCGCCGCTAAACGCCGAAGACAGGGTACCGCGTTTCATGAGCGCCACCAACGCGAAGGATCGACTGGCCGTCTTATGGGTGCGGATCGCCGCCTTATGCGTGGGCGCCTCGTGCAGCCTTCATTTGCTTGGGACCGAAGGCCTCTTCCAATCGATCCTCGATCCCATGCCCCGAACCACGGTCATGGTGGTTGCCGTGGCGATGCTCGCGGCCGCCTTGGGTCCGTGGCTGCCACTGCAAATCGTCGCCCGGTGGGCTAGGTCGAAGTCGGCCGCGCAAACGGTTATCCCGAAAACGATCCTGTTCGGACCGCCGACACCCGCCGCCGGATCGGCTCGCCAAGGGCTCGTCTGGATCGTCTTGGCGGTCATGTGTGTGGTGACGGGCGCAGTGGCTGTTATCCTTCTGTGGGCGATCGCCCCGATCGAACGGCTGCACACATGGGCCCTCGATTCCTTCTTCCTGAGCCGAACGGAATTGCTGACCGTCGACCTGGGTTCGGTCGCCGCAAGCCTGGCTTTGCCCTGGCTGTGTATCGGCCTGACGGTCACGGTGCTCTACGTCCTTGCCGCCGGTCATGAGGTTCCGGGTCGCGAGGTGGATGGTCTGGCGGGCTCGCTGCTCCTCGGAGCGGCTCTCGGCGCACTCGTCGCGGAAACGAGTGCGTTTCGTGGATCGCCCGGTCGAACCGCCTTGGTGGGAGTGTTGCCTCTGTTCGCCCTGGCGGTTGTGGGCGTCCTTCGCGCGGGACGCCGAAGATCCTTGGACGAAGACGAACAACCCGTCGAATCCCAACTACCTCTGTGGGCCCCCGAAGCAGGCCACATCTTGCTGGTTTGCCTGGCTGTCTGGGGCGCTGTCGTGGCGATGCACCTCACCGTGTGGCCCCGGGTTATTCACACCGGCCTCGAAATCGTGCCCCTCTTCAAGCCGTTCTTGGGCGCATGGTTGCTGATGACACTTTCGGTCGGAGTCCTGTTTGGCGGATGGTGGGCCCGGCGGAGCGACCAACCCGTGGGGGGGGCCGGCCCCTCGCTGGTGGTGGCCGGCCTGTCGACCGGTGTCGGCATTGTGGGTTGTGGGATGATCGTTGGAGGTATCGGCTCCGCCGATCCGTCGCGCGCGGGCGTGGTTACGGCCATGGTCCTCGGTTCTCTGGCGGTCGTGGGCATGGGCAACGGGTGGGCCTATCCCTATCTCAAACGAGCCCTGATGGTTCAAGCAGGGAGCCCTGTCGTCACGTGTGCGCAGGTCATTGCGGCGGTGTTCACGGGCGCCGCCGCCGGAACCGTGCTGGCCATGACATGGATCACGCCTTCCGGGGGCACGCTGGTGTCGCTGAGTGTGGCGGGCTTGCTGGCACTCGCAACGGGAGGACTCCTGATCATTTTCGACGTGGGACACGCCTATGGCCGACGGGGCTTGCGCATTGGGGGTGTCTTCGTGGCGCTCGTCGCCATGATGATCGGGTTGCCGGCGGCAGGTCGGTGGTGGTTTCAGTGGCGGACCCCTGTTGCTGCCTTTCGAGAAGGCACGTGGCTGACCGCAACGGTGGGATTGGAACCGAATACGCCCCATCTTGCGATCCTGCCGCAACCGTCCATGCGGTCGACCGGCGCATCGGCCGCGGCGAGCACTGTTCGCGCCTTTCATGCCGTCATGCAGTTGCGCGGACCCGTCCGAAACTGTTGGTTGATTACCGCCGGTGGGCTCGCCGCGGACGGGCTTGATGCGGCACGCTGCGACACGATTCGGACGAGCTATTATGATCCGGTCGTCGGAAGGTTTTATCGCGTCGGACGCAGACAAGAAGACTTCATGCCCCCCGACGGGTCCGCGCCGGCCCTACTCGCAATCAGAGCGGACAGAGAATACTACGACTTGATCGTCATCGAATCGGTACCCGGAAGGCATGGGGCGAATCATGCGATCTGGTCGCTGGAAACACTCTCGAGGATGGAGCGGCACTTGGCCCCTGGGGGTCTTTTGGCCCTCCTTGTGAGACCTGCCGACTGCAGCCGGACCGAACTGATCATACTCGTCGCCACCTTTCTTGAAGCGGCCGACAACTTCACGCGGGCCGCCGTGGTGGGCCAAGACGCCGATCAGATATTGGTTCTCTTCTCGACGGCGAAGACGCCGCCGGCATTGGATTGGGACGCCGCCGCGCGTGCCGGCATGCTTCGAACGGGTCCGCTCAAGACGTTCCTGCGATCCTCCACCTCCGTTACACCCCACAGTCTGCGGCGCCCCGTTTTTGCGTCAACGAACCCCCAGGATAATGGGGGACTCGAACTGGCTCACTATGTCTGCCGGACGTCCGAATGGCAGGTCCTGAGCCCCACCCCACGCCCCGTGCCCATACGGCCGCCGGTTTTCCCCTCCTCCGGGCCCATGGCTCCCTCGGCGAAACGCCCCTAACCCGGATTATTCACACTGGCCTCTTTTTTACGACCTCCTTGTGGGTTAAGCTGTG